>CP033051.1:1332500-1435000 GCA_003667865.1 Rossellomorea marisflavi
GTAGCTCGTCGGGCTCATAACCCGAAGGTCGTAGGTTCAAATCCTGCCCCCGCAACCAAAATAACCTTTCTACATTATTTTCAAGCTTCGCTTGAAAGTGATAATAAGGAAAGTTATTTTTGAGCGAAGCTCAAAAAAACTTTGGTCCGGTAGTTCAGTTGGTTAGAATGCCTGCCTGTCACGCAGGAGGTCGCGGGTTCGAGTCCCGTCCGGACCGCCATCTATTACACTAGTAAAACGAACGATGTTCGTTTTTTTTATTTTCATTAACTTTATTTACATATACATTATAAAGATGCTTTGCTCGTTTGGATTAAATTGTGTAAACTACATATATACTACACCTTAGGGTTATGATCCTAAGGTTTTTTTACATATCAGTAGAACGTGTCATCACAATGAATGAAATTGAAATATAGTATGAGTACTTAACTTATTGAAGGTGATTGATATATGAAGTCATATGAGTATGAGACACACTCCTCAGAAGAAACAGAATCCTTTGCTATAAAGTTGGCTCAACTTCTACAGCCCCGTGATGTAATCACATTAGAGGGAGATCTGGGCGCTGGCAAGACTACTTTTACAAAAGGCTTAGCAAAAGGTCTGAAAATAAGTAAGACGGTTAACAGTCCGACATTCACGATTATTAAAGAATATCAAGGAAGATTGCCTTTATATCATATGGATGTGTATCGTTTAGATGATTCGTACGAAGATTTAGGGTTTGATGAGTATTTTGAAGGTAGTGGTGTTACGGTTGTAGAATGGGCACATCTTATAGAGGAGCAACTTCCCGCTTCACTATTAACGATCTCGATTCAACGAATAGGTGATACGAGTCGGAAGATTGTTTTGAAGCCACTAGGTGAACGATACGAGACGTTATGTGAGGAGATTTTTAAATGAAAGTATTAGCTATTGATACATCGAACTATCCTCTTGGTATTGCTCTTATTGATGAGGAGAAAGTATTAGGAGAATACATAACAAACTTAAAAAAGAACCACTCATTACGTGCAATGCCTGCTATTCAACAACTATTAGATGAGTGTGAGGTAAAACAAAACGAGCTAACAAAGATTGTTGTGGCAAATGGACCAGGTTCTTATACGGGTGTGAGGATCGGTGTGACAATCGCAAAAACGTTAGCATGGTCTTTAAATATCCCGATTGTTCCAGTATCTAGTCTAGCAACGGTTGCAGCTTCAGGACGTTATTTTTCTGGACTTATTTCACCTATATTTGATGCAAGAAGAGGACAAGTATACACAGGTCTGTATTCATTTAAGGATGGAATACTACAAACCGTAATAGAAGACAGTAATCTTTTAGCAAGTGAATGGGCTGAGAAACTAAAATCTTACAATGAAGATATATTATTTATCGGTAATGATGTATCCATCCATCAGGAAACACTTCAAACAGTTCTTGGAGGTCAGGCATATATTGCAGCGATAACAAGTCATAATCCTCGTCCATCAGAGTTAGCATTTTTAGGTGTATCAGCAGAAGGAACATCCGTCCATGAAGTGGTACCGAATTATGTTCGTATGGTTGAGGCTGAAGTGAAGTGGTTAGAATCCCAAAAAAAATAGACTAGAGGGATAAAAGAAATGTTTATACGATTTATGGAGAAGAAGGATATTGATGATGTTGTAAAAATTGATCAGCAGTCTTTTTCTGTACCATGGAGCCGGCAGTCATTTGTTAATGAGATTGACCAAAATCTGTATG
The DNA here is from genome assembly GCA_003667865.1 of Rossellomorea marisflavi. Taxonomy (GTDB): domain Bacteria; phylum Bacillota; class Bacilli; order Bacillales; family Bacillaceae_B; genus Rossellomorea; species Rossellomorea marisflavi_C. The sequence goes on from CP033051.1 coordinate 1,334,238, forward strand.
CCACCTATATTGTTTTAGAAGATGACGACGGTAGCATTATTGGTTATTGTGGAGTGTGGAATGTTCTAGATGAAGCACATATCACAAATATCGCCATTGCTCCTGGTAATCGAGGCAAAGGTTATGGGGAACTACTGCTCAAAAAGATTATGGAACTATCAAAGGAAGCGGGGGCAAAATCCATGACACTAGAAGTTCGATTAAGTAATGAAGTGGCACAAAGTCTTTATCGAAAGTTTGGCTTTGAAGACGGTGGAGTCCGTAAAAATTATTATTCAGATAATGGTGAAGATGCGTTAGTGATGTGGGTGACATTATGAAGAAGGATTTATACATATTAGGAATTGAAACGAGCTGTGATGAGACGGCAGTGGCAATCATCAAAAATGGTACTGAAATTGTAGCAAATGTTGTCGCTTCGCAAATAGAGAGTCATAAGCGATTTGGTGGTGTTGTCCCTGAGATTGCATCCCGCCATCATGTTGAACAAATGACCATTACGTTAGAAGAGGCTCTATCACAATCTAAAGTAACACTTGATGATATAGATGCGATTACTGTAACAGAAGGACCAGGCTTAGTTGGAGCCTTATTAGTAGGGGTAAATGCAGCAAAAGCATTAGCCTTTGCAAGTGGAAAGCCATTAGTCGGAGTACATCATATCGCTGGACATATTTATGCGAACCGCTTGATTAAAGAAATGGAATTTCCTTTATTATCCCTAGTGGTCTCTGGCGGACATACGGAGCTTGTTCTAATGGAGGAGCACGGAAGCTTCAAGGTCATTGGTGAAACACGTGATGATGCTGCTGGTGAGGCATATGATAAAGTGGCACGTACACTGAACTTGCCGTATCCAGGAGGGCCACATATTGATCGGTTAGCTCATGAGGGACAGCCTACTATTGATTTACCAAGAGCTTGGTTGGAAGAGGGCTCATATGATTTTAGTTTTAGTGGTCTGAAATCTGCTGTGATTAATACACTTCATAATGCTGAGCAAAAGGGAAAACAAATAGAGCCTGAAAACCTAGCAGCTAGCTTTCAAGAGAGTGTTATTGATGTACTTGTTACAAAAACAGTCAAAGCTGCGAAGCAATATAAGGTGAAACAAGTGTTAGTAGCAGGTGGAGTGGCTGCAAACAAAGGCTTACGAGCACGGTTAGAGCAGGAATTTGAAGGCATTTTAGATATCGAGCTCATTATTCCTCCACTTGCTCTCTGTACAGATAATGCTGCTATGATTGCAGCTGCAGGTACGGTGTTGTATGAGAAAGGAAAACGAAGTGACCTCAGTATGAATGCTAATCCTGGATTAGACTTAGAAATGCAGTAGTTCAAGTTGTCCACAAAACATCCAGAATTCGAGGTATTTTGCAGAGACTTAGCGTAAAAAGCTAAGTCTTTTTTTCATGGAAAGGAAGTATTATTCACAACATGGGGATATACTCTGGATAAAAACTGTAGAACACTGTTGAATTTTAGCGAACATACGTTTTATACACAGCTTGTGGACAAATTGTGCATAACTTTAAATAAATTGTTAAGAGATTGTGTAAAAAGAATTCGTAGAAGTGTGTCGCATTCTGTAGATAATGTGGATAAGTAAAGGTTTTATTGTGGATAATGTGGAAAAGTGCTGTGAATAACGTAAAATAAACCTTTTTTATGTGGATGAAAATGTGGGAAAACGATAAAAAACTGGACAAGAGTGTGTGTAACTCACTGTCCAGTCATATACTTTATACCTGTTTTAGCTCATCTTCGAGCTCTGTCCATTCCTCAAGCATGCTGTCTAGCTTGTGTTTGTTATCTTCCAGCTTGATTTGAATATCTTGAACCTTCTCGTGATCCTGAAAAATTTCAGGCAGACACAGCAGTTCCTCAAGTTCTTGAATGTTTGTTTCAAGTACTTCCATTTGATCCTCAAGTTCTGCAATTCTTCGTCGCTTTTGTCGTTCTACTTTCTTTGCTTCTTTATCAATCTGGAAGCTTGTTTTGTCCGAAGTACTAACAACCGAAGTTTTGGATTCTTGTTCCTGTTTTTCCAGAAGCTCTAACTCCTCTTGTTCTTGAAGTTTTTCCTGGTAATAATCATAGTCACCTAAATAAACGGCAACACCTGTTTTTGATAGCTCGATTACTTTTGTCGCAATTCTATTAATAAAGTATCGATCATGCGAAACAAAGAGAAGGGTACCAGGATAATCAATTAAAGCAGATTCTAAAACTTCCTTACTATCAAGATCTAAGTGGTTGGTAGGCTCGTCTAGAATAAGGACATTGGAATGCTCCATCATAATTTTTGATAAAGCGAGTCTTGCTTTTTCTCCACCGCTCAGAGAAGATACAGTCTTTAAAACATCCTCACCTGAAAATAAGAAATTCCCTAAGACAGTACGAATCTCTTTTTCATTTTTCATTGGATACTCGTCCCATAGCTCATTTAGAACCGTCTTATTTGACGTAAGACGTGCTTGCTCTTGGTCATAGTAGCTAATTGAAACATTTGTACCAAATTGAAACGAACCGCTTATCGGATCTAGGTTTTTAATGAGTGTTTTTAAAAGAGTAGACTTCCCTACTCCGTTTGGTCCGACTAACGCAATACTCTCTCCTCTATTTAGTGAGAAGGTAAGGTCCTCAGAAAGAATTTCCCCATCATAGCCAATGGCTAAGTCTGAAACCTTTAATACATCGTTCCCACTTTGCTTTTCAATAGAAAAACCAAAAGTAGCTGATTTCTCATCTCCAAGTGGGCGGTCCATGAGCTCCATACGCTCTAGCTTCTTACGACGACTTTGCGCCATTTTTGTTGTAGAAGCTCTAGCAATATTTCGCTGAATGAAATCTTCTAGTTTGGCAACCTCTTGTTGTTGACGTTCATAAGCCTTAATGTCTCGTTCATATTCATCGGCCTTTTGTTCTAAGTACTTGCTATAATTGCCAACGAATTTTTTAATATAATTTCGTGAAAGCTCATACACTTGATTCACAACGCGATCAAGGAAATAACGGTCATGTGAGACAATAAGGATAGCACCTTCATAGGATTGTAGGTAGGACTCAAGCCATGATAACGTTTCGATATCTAAGTGGTTGGTAGGCTCATCTAGAATAAGGATATTGGGCTTTGATAATAGAAGCTTTGCAAGAGCCAGTCTTGTTTTTTGACCTCCACTTAAAGTGGAAATTTTTGTATCATAATCAAATTGCTCAAAATGTAGGCCGTGAAGGACAGAACGAATGTCTGCTTCATATTGATACCCACCAGAATCTTTGAAAAGAATCTGTAGTTCATCATATTCCCTCAGAATTCGGTCATAAGCTGTCTGGTTTTCATAAATGGAAGGGTCAGACATTTGCTGCTCTAATGATCGTAGTTGCACTTCTTGCTTTCGGACTGTATCAAAAACCGTAAGCATTTCCTCCCATATAGAAAGACTAGACTCTAACCCAGTATGCTGTGCTAAATATCCAATGGTGACATCTTTAGGTTTTATAATATCTCCAGAATCGTAGGAAAGCTGGCCTGCGATAATTTTTAATAGAGTCGACTTTCCGGTACCGTTTCGTCCAACAAGAGCAACACGGTCACGAGTTTGTATCTCTAGTTTTATATTCGATAAAATTAAATCAGCTGCATAACGCTTTGTTAGCTGGTTTACTTGTAATAGTATCATCTGTCATTCACCTCAATCTCATAAAGCTAGTGTATCGTACTTTGAGTCAAACCAGCAATATAAACAAATTGGTTATACAAAGACAGAGAAGAAAAAATAGTGTATGATGAGAGAAGAAAAAGCTAGTATTTTAAATAAAATCCGTTTAAAATGGACAAGCATGAAAGGGCTCTCATAGGGTTCCATAAGATGTATAGAAATGCGAAGGAAATGTGGGGGAAAGGTTATGACACAAGAAACAACAAAGATTCCACACGCAACAGCAAAACGATTACCACTTTATTATAGATTTTTAAAAAACTTATCCTCTTCTGGAAAACAGCGAGTCTCTTCTAAAGAATTGAGTGATGCTGTAAAGGTAGATTCTGCCACAATTCGAAGAGATTTTTCATACTTTGGTGCTTTAGGAAAAAAGGGATATGGGTATAATGTTAGTTATCTGTTATCCTTCTTTAGTAAAACATTGGATCAAGATGAATTAACAAAGGTCGTTCTGATCGGTGTAGGGAATCTAGGAACAGCATTTCTTCATTATAATTTTATAAAAAATAATAATACTAAAATAGAAATGGCTTTTGATGTTTCTGAGGATAAGATTGGAACGTCAATTGGTGATGTTCCGGTTTATCATTTAGATCAGCTAGAGGAAAAGCTAAAGGATGAAAATATTGAGGTCGCAATTATGACAGTCCCTGCTGGAGCGGCACAAAATATTACGGACCGTCTCGTTTCTTCAGAAGTAAAGGGGATTTTAAACTTTACACCTGCACGGTTAAATGTTCCGGATCATATCCGGATTCATCATATTGACCTAGCAGTAGAATTGCAATCATTGGTTTATTTCCTGAAAAATTATTCTGGAGATGACACGGAACTGTCACAGGATACCGAAATTCCAGAATAGCCAATTAGGCTCGGATACGTTATCATATTGTTGAGGAGGTGTTGTAAAATGCCAGTAGGTCCAGGTAGCCTCGTTTTAATAGCAATCGTTGCTATATTAATCTTTGGTCCAAAAAAGCTTCCAGAGTTAGGGAAAGCTATGGGTAATACATTACGTGAATTTAAGAATGCAACTAAAGGCTTAGCAGATGAAGATGACAATCCGAAAAAAGAGAAAGATGCTAAGTAGATTAGGATGAACGCCATGAGTCAGAAAGACATGACGGTATATGAGCATATAGGTGAATTACGGAAACGACTCATGTTTGTGGTCGTTTTCTTTGTGTTAGCGGTTATAGGAAGTTTCTTTCTAGCAGAACCACTGATACGTTATTTGCAGCATGCAGATGAGGCGAAAGAGCTAACCATGAATGCCTTCCGAATTACAGATCCTTTAAAGATCTATATGGAAATGATGGTGTTTATTGCGCTTCTCATCACTTCGCCATTGATTCTGTTTCAACTGTGGGCATTTATTAGCCCGGGGTTACATGATCGAGAAAGAACCGTTACACTAAGCTATATCCCGATTTCATTGATATTGTTTCTAAGTGGAATCTCGTTTGCTTACTTTATTCTTTTTCCATATGTAGTGGAGTTTATGACATCACTGTCCAACAGCTTAAATATTGAACAAGTAATTGGAATTAATGAATACTTTCATTTCTTATTTCAATTAACGATACCTTTTGGGTTCCTATTTCAGTTACCAGTGGTGATGTTATTCTTAACAAGACTAGGAATTATCACACCAATGCTGATGAGTAAATTTAGACGCTTTGCGTATTTTATCTTATTAGTCATTGCTGCGTTCATTACGCCACCAGATATTGTGTCGCATCTGATGGTGACTGTACCACTTTTCATACTGTATGAAATTAGTATCTTAATTTCAAAGGTAGGATATAAAAAATTCCTAGAGGCAGAACAGAAGTTACAATATGAGTTATATGAGAAAGAGAAGGGAGATTGATCATTTGATCAGTCTCTTTTTTTGAAAGATAAGAAAGTATAAAATTTTGGACTACCACAGACCTTGATGCTGTGGTATTTTTCATGTATGGAGACAAATATTCTTAGACGTATTTTCTTTGATGAAAATCAACATTGGGAACAATTTAAAATTAAAAATGGGAAAAAAATCCGTTCTATTGTTATTAAAGAAGTAGAAAAATTTCGGGACTGTGGAAATCCGAAAAATGGGTTCAAGTTATTTGTTTGTGAAGGTTGTCATGATGTCCGACATGTTCCTTATAGATGTAAGGGTCGTTTTTGTACAACATGTTCTGTTGGAGAAAGCGAGGAATGGAGTAGATTACTGACGGAAGATGTATTACAGGTCAATCACCGACATGTGATTTTTACAATTGATGAAGGGTTGCGAGATATTTTCCTACTTCACAGACATCTTCTGAAAGATCTAATGGATGCGGCATCCAAATTATTAATAGACTTCTTTCAGAAGAAGGCGAAAGTAACTCCTGGGATTATTTCAGGACTACACACTTTTGGTTCGAGAGTCAATTTTAATCCTCATGTTCATATGTTAGTGACGATGGGGGGATTAACTGAAAAAGGGGAATGGAAGCAGTATGATTTTTTGCCATTTGCGATGCTTCGAAAGCAATGGCAGACAGTTGTATTAAAATTAATTAGAAACGGAGTTTCTCAGAAAGAGAAAAAAAGAATTCAACCAAGACTCCAAAAGGCGTTCACCAATAATGGGGAAGGCTTCTATGTGTATGCTCCGAAACAGAGAGGCAAAATTAAAGAACAACTTCGTTATATTGGACGTTATATTCGTCGACCCGCAATTGGAATTAATCGGATTGAGGCATATGATGGTCAAAATGTTACGTTTAAATACAAGGACAAAACAGATGGAAAAGATAAAACAGAAACCGTAAGCGTGGAAGAATTTATTTCACGTTTAATTCGTCATATTCCAGATGAGCAATTTAAAACCATTCGCCATTATGGAATGTATTCTAGAAGGTCAAAGAAACTGTGTAAAAAGCTGTTAAGCAATTGGCAACAAACAGCGAGACGTTGGGTAGTGAAGGTGAAGAAGACCTTACGTCGTCAGACGTGGCGTGAAAGAATAATAGCCAGTGGTAAAAAGGACCCTCTGGTTTGTCCGAAGTGTGAGTGCTACTATGAATACAAGGGAGAAGTCTGCCTAGAAGATGGTAGATTAGAGATAAAGGTAGCTTTATGCCCAACGACTAGAGCCTATTTAGAAAGGGTGATTAACAATCTCACCAGTATCAAAAACCCGCAAAAAGGGAAAAAAGAAAAAGAATCCAAACCAAACCAAAAAACAGAGCGTCAGCTTTGTTTGTTTAGAGTGTCATGAAAAGGAAGAAATACCTTTCAATGTAGTAAGAGATTTTGACTTAATGGATGGTGGAGATCCTACAACACCTCCCATGTTTGCATGTGAGAAATGTGGGAGCGAAATGTACCCTGAATACTATAAAGGAGTACATGGAATAGAGTACAAACTATCGGATATTCTCTAGACAAAAAAGGACCGGGCGGTTTTTGCCCGGTTTTTCTTATGGAGTTGCTTGTGATTTTAGCGAGGGGGATGCTACAGGACATAGAAGTCCTTGTTTGTGAAAAAATGAGGTATACTGGCGAGCTATTGGACACAGCATATCTTATTTACAAGATATCAGGGGAAAATACTGTCTCAAATAGAGAATAAGGTCTCTCATGTCCATTAGCAACAATAATAGTAGGAAAATGATTGAAATAAGGTCCCTGGTGTCCATTTCGAAATCGGCACTACACTACCCAATAAAAAAAGAGCTAGGCTACAACCCAACTCTACTTCTTCTGATTTAATTGCTTCTTTATTTTAAAATGAATCATGACCATACGTAATCCAGAACCAAAGTCAATGGTTGCGAGAAACACAAGCATGTAAGTGAAAAAGCCCCAACCAGACTCTTGTACGTTCTGAATGGCAAGGTATGTAAACAATACCCCAAGTATGATATAAATGATCCCTGAAAACAGGGGAGAACGTCTCATTAAAACAAGCCTCCTATAAATCCTTGAATCTGCTCATATTCTTTTAGCCATCGTTCAATGTCTTCTCTGAAAATAGACTGAATGAGAACAACCGACGTATTCATTGCCACATGAGCAAATATTGGAACAATAATTCGTTTTGTAACTTTATATAGAAACGCAAATGTGAATCCCATCGCACTATAAATTAAGATATGAGTAAGCTCGAAATGAGCAAGAGCGAAAACAACGGAGCTTAAAAGGGCTGCAAAGAAAAAATTCATTCGATCATAGAGTACCCCAAAAATGATTTTTCGAAAGACAATTTCCTCTAATATCGGTCCAATGATGGCTGCAATAATCATGGAGAGTGGAACGCTTTCAATAATACTAATAATCACTTGCGTGTTTTCAGACCCCATCTCGATTCCAATCAACCGTTCAATATTAATCGCAATGCTTTGAGCGGTAAAAGCAAGAAATACCCCAGCAACTGCCCAAAACGTTGAGCTGATCGGATCTAAAGGAGTTGCACGTTCTATTTTCGTCGTTGTCTCACTCTTTCGAATGATTGCCCATACAACTAGAAGTGTTACTGTAAAGCTAAAGACTAACCAATATCCAGGAACAATGGCTTCCATCCGTTCTGGATCAATTCCAAGTAACTTCACACCGATTACTGAAAAAAGTGGAATCCCCACAATACTGGATAATTGCATCACAACATAAGCAATTAAAATATATCCAAAATGCTTTTTCAAAATGATGTCTCCTTTAAACAAGCTTTGTAGTCGTACATATATATGCGTAAATCACTTACTCAATTCTACTAGTAAATGAATTCGGGTTCAAATATATAGACTACAATTATATGAAGAGGTATAAATTTCAAGGAATAGACGTATTATAGTACGGTGCTTGGCTAGCCAATAAGTATACATAATAGGTAAAGAAACAAATGTGTTAATTTTTATAAAAATTTTAAGCAGGACTCTTGCAAAATGGAATCGAATTAATTAATATAATAGTTGTGTTAGCACTCACTGAGTTTGAGTGCTAATAAAATAAAATTCTTACATAATTTTGAGGAGGTTGTTTCACTTGTTAAAACCACTAGGTGATCGCGTCGTAATTGAACTAGTTGAGTCAGAAGAAAAAACTGCAAGCGGTATCGTACTACCTGATTCAGCAAAGGAGAAACCACAAGAAGGTAGAGTTGTTGCTGTTGGTACAGGTCGCGTTCTTGATAACGGTGAGCGTTCTGCGTTTGACGTAACAGTAGGCGATAAAATCATCTTCAAAAAGTATGCTGGTACAGAAGTGAAATACGATGGCAAAGAATACTTAATCTTAGGTGACACTGATATTTTAGCAATCGTCGAGTAATTGGATTTTTCACATAAACGAATCGAAAATATGAAACTCTGAGGGAGGATTTATCATGGCTAAAGAGATTAAATTTAGTGAAGAAGCACGTCGTGCGATGCTTCGCGGTGTAGATCAATTAGCAAATGCGGTAAAAGTAACATTAGGACCAAAAGGTCGTAACGTAGTACTTGAGAAAAAATACGGTTCACCACTTATTACAAATGATGGTGTAACAATCGCAAAAGAAATCGAACTTGAAGATGCATTCGAAAACATGGGTGCGAAGCTTGTTGCTGAAGTTGCAAGCAAAACAAACGAAATCGCTGGTGACGGTACAACAACTGCTACAGTTCTAGCTCAAGCAATGATCCGTGAAGGATTAAAGAACGTAACAGCTGGAGCAAACCCTGTTGGAGTGCGTAAAGGGATCGAACTTGCAACTCAAACAGCTATTGAAGAACTAAAAGCAATTTCTAAACCGATCGAAGGTAAAGAATCTATCGCTCAAGTTGCTTCTATCTCAGCTGCTGATGAAGAAGTAGGTCAATTAATTGCTGAAGCAATGGAACGTGTTGGTAACGATGGTGTTATCACAATCGAAGAATCTAAAGGATTCACTACTGAACTAGATGTAGTAGAAGGTATGCAATTTGACCGTGGATACGCTTCTCCATACATGGTTACAGATTCAGATAAAATGGAAGCAATCCTTGATGACCCTTACATCTTAATCACTGACAAGAAAATTGGAAACATCCAAGAAATCTTACCAGTGCTTGAGCAAGTGGTTCAACAAGGTAAGCCATTATTAATCGTTGCAGAAGACGTAGAAGGTGAAGCACTAGCAACTCTAGTAGTGAACAAGCTTCGTGGAACATTCAATGCAGTAGCTGTTAAAGCTCCTGGATTCGGTGACCGTCGTAAAGCAATGCTAGAAGACTTAGCGATCCTAACAGGTGGAGAAGTGATTACAGAGGATCTTGGTTTAGATCTTAAATCTGCTAACATTACTCAACTTGGTCGTGCAGCAAAAGTAGTAGTAACAAAAGAAAACACTACGGTTGTTGAGGGTGCAGGTCAAAGCGATCAAATCGCATCACGTGTAAACCAAATCCGTGCTCAAATGGAAGAAACAACTTCTGAATTTGACCGTGAAAAATTACAAGAGCGCCTAGCGAAGCTTGCTGGTGGTGTAGCAGTAGTGAAAGTTGGAGCAGCTACTGAAACTGAGCTTAAAGAGCGTAAGCTACGTATCGAAGACGCATTGAACTCAACTCGTGCAGCAGTTGAAGAAGGTCTAGTTTCTGGTGGTGGTACTGCACTAGTAAACGTATATACAAAAGTAGCAGCAATCGAAGCAGAAGGCGATGTAGCAACAGGTATCAACATTGTACTACGTGCGCTTGAAGAGCCAATCCGTCAAATCGCACACAATGCAGGACTTGAAGGTTCTATCATTGTAGAGCGCCTGAAAAAAGAAGAAGTTGGTGTTGGTTTCAACGCAGCAACTGGCGAATGGGTAAACATGATCGAACAAGGTATCGTAGACCCAACAAAAGTTACTCGTTCAGCACTACAAAACGCAGCATCTGTAGCAGCAATGTTCTTAACTACTGAAGCAGTAGTAGCAGACATTCCTGAAGAAGGCGGCGGCATGCCAGACATGAGCGGTATGGGTGGCATGGGTGGAATGGGCGGCATGATGTAATAAGCCGTCTCAACCCTTGGCTTGACTGATTTTGCAAGTCATTTGCTAACAAAATGCTAACATAGGTAAAGAAAAAAAGGGCTTCTCTTAGTTAAAACAACTAGTGAGAAGCTCTTTTTGTGTTGGAGAAAATGCTTCTCTGCGATAGGATTAAAACTCTTCATGGATAGCAGAATCGAAATTGTTAATTCTTCTATCTGGCCTTGTTAACGCTAAGATTGATGTTAATCTCTTTTCTTTTGATTTAGATAGTACAAATTTCTAGCCTAAAGAGGGTATGATAGTGTTAGTAAAAGAATTAGAGAGGAATTTTTAAATGCAAAATCTGTTCACAATAGGAGAAATGGCAAAACTACATAATATAACGATGAAATCACTGCGTTACTATGATGAGATTGGATTATTAAAGCCGATTCAAACTACAAGTAATGGCTATAGATACTATTCAACGGAACAGTTTGAACAATTAAATACGATTCAGTATTTAAAGAAATTAGGGTTTTCTTTGAAGGAGATCAAGGCTCACTTTGACCATAGGGATATCGATGGCTTCTTGGATTTATTAGAGAAGCAAAAGAAACTAACCGAGCAAAAAATAAACGAATTAGAACGTGTTAACCGTAGATTTCAGAATCGTATCAATGATATCAAATTAGCACGAGAAAGAACGGAATTAGGAGTAGTAAAAATAGTAGAGATGAAAGAAAGAAAAGTAGTAAGGTTGATGGGCAAAATAGGGTCAGAACCAGAATTGGAGGTTTCGTTAAGACAACTGGAGAATTTGGCGAACATGAATTCCTCCATTTTCATTGGTGGTGTCGGACTTACCGTAGAATTAAATGATACTAAAGATAACATGTTTGACAAATATAACTCCATTTTCATCTTAATTGAGGAAGAAGATATCCAAAGCCCATTAGTCGCAACCTTTGACAAAGGTACGTATGCCAGCATTTACTACAGGGGGGATCATCGAGATTCGTTTCAGTATTATAATATCCTGCTAGATTATATCAAGACAAATGCTCTTAACGTAACAGGTGACTTCATCGAAAGGACGATTATTGACCATTACATTTCAAAAAATAAAGAAGATTATTTTACAGAAATACAAATACAAGTTACCTATTGACCTTCCCCTAAGGGGAAGGTTTATTATTTGTATGCTGTTTAAAAAGGACTTTTTATATGGAATTTTATTAATCAGTAATTTCAACAAAGGTGGGTTAAAAATGACTACTATAAATAATAAAATTTGGTCATTTTCGTTTATTTTCGTATTGGTCTCCAATGCCTTAGTTTTTATGATATTTGAAATGCTATTACCTACCCTTCCCTTATTTGTTACGTCTATAGGTGGAGGAGCAAGCCAGGTCGGTTTAGTAACAGGAATTTTTATGTTATCAGCTATTATAATCCGACCATTTGCTGGGATTCTTGCAACTAAATTTGATAAAAAGCTACTTTTAATTTTAGGTATTTTGACTATTGGCCTCTCTACAGGTGCCTATTACCTCTCAAGTAGCATATCAACATTATTACTTATTCGTTTGATCCATGGGGCTGGGTTCGGTTTAGTCACAACTTACTTTGCTACCCTTGCTGCTGAGATTATTCCTAAAGATCGCCGGGGGGAGGGGATTGGCTACTTTGGTGTTGGAGAAACAGTAGCGATCTCTGTAGGTCCAATGATTGGAATTATGACTTTAGAATTATATGACTTTCAACGTTTGTTCTTTGGAGGAATGGCTGTTATTTTCTTAGCTGTTATCATGGCTATTTTTATAAAAAGAGCACCTCAAGGAAAAGAGAGAGATCAACAAGTAAGTGGGAAATTTAAACTATTGGAGAAACGCGTTTTGTTTCCTGCACTGCTTATCTTTTTAATTGGAATTGCGGCAGGAGGGATTATGTCTTTCTTTTCTCTATATGCGATAGAGAGGGGCTTCACTCAAGTCGGTCTGTTTTTCTTATTAATTGCCGCAGCAAGTTTTATCATTCGTTTACTATCAGGAAAATTATTTGATGTGTACGGTCCATCCATTATTCTAATACCAGGCTCTATTCTGTCTATCATCGGACTAATAATCCTGTATGTAGCAGTAAGTAATAGCATGTTTTTAATCGCAGCTACCTTTTACGGATTCGGATTTGGTGCGATATTTCCAGCGATTCAGACATGGTGCATGAACTTAGTAGGGGAACATGAACATGAGGATGCGATGGCCACATTCTTCAATTTCTTTGATTTAGGTATTGGAGGAGGTTCCTTTATTCTTGGTCTAGTTGCCACAGTTTCATCCTATCAAGCGGTATATCTTGTCGCATCTATTGTTTATGGTGTGGTTCTAGTCATTTATCTTATTTATTTTGTGATGAAAGGACAGCTAAATAAACATCGGAAAAGTGAAGTAATAACAAATCAAGCAAACTATTAATTTTAGCGGGTATTGCTAAGGTCTATAAAAAAGGATTTGAAGGAAAATAAATAAAGTCTTTAGGAGGAACTATAATGATAAATAAACAAGAAATTGGTGCACTGATACTACGAATGGCTTTAGGAGTTATTTTTATAGGACATGGAGCTCAAAAATTCCAAGGAGGAATAGATAACACGGTTGGATGGTTCGATAGCATTGGGCTTCCTGGATTCTTGGCTTATATAGTAGCGATTATAGAGTTAGTTGGTGGTATAGCAATGCTACTTGGTTTTGCCACTCGTATTATAGGAGGACTTTTTGTCTTCGTACTTTTAGGTGCAATTGTAACAGTACAATTTGATGCAGGTTTTATTGGAGGATACGCTTACGATCTTGCATTACTAGCGATAGCGTCTTATTTTTTACTAAATGGAAGTAAGCTTTATTCTGTAGATTATTATATATCAAAAGCAAGAAACAAATGATAATTTTGAAAGAAGGGGAGAGACCTTTACGGTGTAAAAAATGAAAAAAACATGGATCATTTCGGTAATTATTATTTTAACTATTGTAGTGACACTATTTTTATTTCTAACTAAGAAAGGACGCGACGAAGATATGAGTATGGAAACTTATACAAGGACTATGGAACCTCGAATTGGTTATGTAGAGTTGCAAGTTTCTAACCTAGAGCAGTCTTTAGCTTTTTATAAGGAATTAATAGGGTTTCAAGTGTTAGAGCGAGATGAAGAAACAGCAAAACTTTCAACAGATGGACTGGTTCCGCACCTCGTATTAAAAGAAGAAGAAATATATGTTGAAAGACCGATAGGAACTACGGGTCTATATCACTTTGCGATTGTTGTTCCTACTAGACAGGATTTAGCTCTATCTACAAAACATTTAGTGGATAGTGGTTATCCTGTACAAGGGGCATCAGATCATCAATATAGTGAAGCGGTATATCTAGCAGATCCAGATAATAACGGAATTGAAATATATGTAGACAGAGAACCAAATCAGTGGATAAGGGATAAAAATGGTGGTTATGTCGGAGCCACTGAACCGTTAGATGGTGAGAGTTTATTCGCTGAAATAAAGGGAAGTACTTGGACTGGTTTAGCTAGTGATACAAGAATAGGTCATATACATTTACAAATATCAGACATAGAAGAATCAGAGAGATTCTATGTGGAAGCACTCGGGCTGGATATAGTTGCTAAAGATACTCATATGCTTTTTGTATCCAAAGATGCATACCACCATCATATTGGCATGAACATTTGGGCAGGAAAAGGATTGCCTACACCTCCGGAAAATGCATTAGGATTAAAGTATTTTACCCTTCATTTTACTAAAGAAGAGTATAATAGTGCTAAAGCAAATCTTGATCATTTAAAATACAATTACATGGAGGACAATCAAACAATTATCGTTGATGATCCCTCAGGAAATAGAATAAAAATATTAATAAAAAGTGAAAAGCTGGATTAATTTAATTCTTTCATACAGCGGAGCTCAAATATTCTGTTCAGTAGGAAATTCACAAAAATAAATTATTAATTGAATATCTTTGGACTTCATTGAAAATTGTACTAAAAAAATTCTAACATTCGGTTTATAAAAGATGCTTCTTCATGAGTTGGTGAAACTTATTGAGAAGCATCTTTCTTTATTAAACGGACCAATGGGGGTAAGACTTGTTATATTATGAGGTCTTGAAGGGAATCTGTGTAATGCTTTCGACTATGCTAAAATATGAGTAAGTGTGAATTGAAAGGGATGATTTCATGACCGTTCCGGATAAAAAAGAGAAGTATTCGTATGCCGATTATCTAATATGGGACGAAGGTGGAAGATTCGAATTAATTGATGGTGAAGTTTTTAATTTGTCTCCTGCTCCATCGCGCAGGCATCAACAGGTTCTCCGAGAGCTATCTACAGCTTTTTCGATTTTCTTGCGAGAAGAAGAATGTGAAGTTTTTTTTGCGCCTTTTGATGTACGGCTATTAGTTGAAAATAAACAAGATGATGATATAAATAATGTAGTTCAGCCCGATTTATCGATTGTATGTGACCAGAAAAAGCTTGATGACAAGGGGTGCAATGGAGCCCCGGATATGATCATTGAAATCCTTTCACCTTCATCTGTTAAGTTAGATCGATGGAACAAATTTCAGCTTTATGAAAAAGCAGGGGTGAAAGAGTACTGGCTTGTTGACCCGGTGAACGAATCTGTAGAAATCTATCTTTTAATCAATGAGCAATATAAATTTCAAGGAGTCTTTACAAAAGCTGATAAAATTTCCGTGAATATCTTAACCGGATTAGAATTGGACTTAAATCAAGTTTTTGAATAAATTAATGTGCCTGACCCCAGTTTGTTTAGTGAGAGAGGTGAAGCAAATGTTCGAACATATTGATCGAAAGAAGGAACATCTAGATGCCAATCGACCGTTACCTAAATATACAGTAAAAAGTTTACGTGAAAAATTATTACTTGAATGGACATATAATACTAATGCGATTGAAGGAAACACGTTAACGATTAACGAAACGAAGGTAGTTCTGGAAGGAATTACCGTTGGTGGCAAAACGCTACGTGAACACTTGGAGGTTCTTAATCACCGGGATGCAATTCAATTTGTGGAGGAGATTGTACAAAAGGATGAACCTTTGTCAGAGTGGCAAATAAAGAATCTACATCGACTAGTACTTAAGGGTATTGATGATGAATATGCAGGCTTATATCGTGACCAACAAGTTTTTATTTCTGGTGCTAAACATATACTTCCAGCTCCCTTTCTGATAAAAGAAGAAATGGAGAAGTTGATTCATTGGTACGAACAAGCAGAAACAAAAATACTGCATCCGGTTGCTCGTGGAGCTATGCTACATGCTATATTTGTTGGGATTCAACCATTTATAGCTGGAAATGGTCGGACATCACGATTGTTATTAAATTTAGAACTCATGAAAGAAGGTTTTCCTCCAATTGTAATTAAAGTGGAAAATCGGTTAGCTTATTATGGAGCATTAGATAAAGCGCATACACAAAAAGAGTATGATGACTTTACCATGTTAGTGGCAGGCGAAGTAGAAGATTCATTAAACCTTTATTTAAGTGCAATAAATACTTAGTAACTGGAAAGTGGAATCCCTACATCTTTTTTGACTTAAGTGCTATCATTTTACTAAATTAAGTGCCTGACCCCCAGTGTGTTAATGCTTTAGCGTACTGGGGATCAGACACTTTTTTCTTAGTGAATTTGTTTTTTGATATTACGGGACTTTGTAATATCTTTAGGGGATAAAGAGGAAATAATGTTTTGATAAAAAAGGTTTTCCATTAGTTTAGTATACTTTCGGAAGACCTTTTTTACTTTGAGTGGTTAAAGTTCTGTAGCGCTACTTGTGACCACCATAATTTAAACTATAGTATATAGAAGGTAAAGACAGAAAGTTTTTAGCGATAAAAACCACTCGAATAGCGCAGCAAGGCGGAGACATTCAATCTATTGGAGAACTTGCAGGCTATAGTAGTATTCCTCTATACTGCGTGGGAAGAAAGGTTATACTTGTAATAGACAATTTAAAGGAGAATCACTACTAATGACGAACAATGATATTTTAATTCGATTACGCTATGCACTGGATTTACGAAATGCGGAAATGGTGGACATTTTTAAGCTAGCTCATGTGGAAGTCACTCAAGAGGAAGTGCTGAAGCTTCTGAGGAAATACGAGGATGAAATTGAAATTCCGGAGGATGCAGTCTGTAGCAATAGTATGCTTGAGTCGTTTTTAAATGGGTTGATTATCTTTAAACGTGGGAAGCAGGATTCAAAACCTGGGCAACCTGAAATCCCAGCTCTCACTCATGAGCATGCGAATAACCTTTTGTTGAAAAAGGCTAAAATTGCATTATCCCTAACAAGTGAGGATATGATGGACATCCTGGCTTCAGCCGGAATCGGAATTGCAAAGGGAGAGCTAAGTGCTTTTTTACGAAAAGAAGGACATAGTAATTACCGCGTGTGCGGGGATAAATATGCCCGGAACTTCCTGAAGGGATTAGCAATCAGATATAGAGGGAATGACTAATTTGAAAAAATAGAGGATTCTTAGTTTAATGTGAGCAAGTTGGCACTTATCCGATGATAAGTGCCTTGTTTTGGTTAGTGTGGGACGAGTGGACATCGTCTCACCCATAAAACCTATGAATCTAGTGGTTAATTCGTTCGAGAGTGGATTTTTAGTTATAACGATAAAGGTTAAAAGATGTAAGGTAGTGTAAATCGGGAAAGAAGAAAAAATGTTCTATGTAATGTAAATGAAAGTACTCACATTTTGTTTAAAAAGATAAATAGGTTAATCTTGTGTCGTTGAATACACTTGAGGGAAGCCTTTTTCGTTTATAAGGACTGGTTTTGCTGATTTCTCATGAATCAACTAGTGCAATAGAAACAAAAGGAGAAGGTATCTTTCTTATATTTTTCAGTGTTATTGACTTTAAAAGACAATTACTCAAAATGAAGAAAGAGTAGAACAGATATAAATATGTCAGAACTTCTAAAAGGACAAGGAAGCACAAGAACCGTCCCCATGCTTCCCCATGCTTCCTGAGTTTTTCAATAAACCGATAATGTTTTAATCTGCAGAAGCTTTCTTTCAATTCGTATTGGAATCTCATGATATACTTCATCCCATTCATAAAAGATTTCTTTTGGGAAACGATATGGGAGAAATTTCATGGATGGTGTAAAGGCAAACTTCTTTAAGTAGTGTGATACGAGTTCTTGGGTTTCTTCATTCGTCGTAAGGATATGGTGTAAAAAATCAGGTATGAGTAGTCCATCCTTTCCAGCATCTTGATTCGTACACGTGAGCAAATTAGGTATAAGCTCAAACATCTCCGGTTTAGGTAAAAATGCGTGTTTCCCAGGTTGAGAGTATAGTTTCACATGTGTGCCATCAACCAGGTTACTCTTGTCAAGGAGTAATCCTTTGAAGTAGCGTCCATGAAAGCTTGCCTCACAATCAATAACAGCTCCATCTTTATCAACGTACACCCATACATGCTCCAATTCATATAAATGTTGGATATCAAAATCCCAATAGATGGCGTATTCCAAAATGACATCTAGTTCTTCGTGGAAGGAAGGGAAGGTTCGCTTAAATGATGGTGATGCTTGTTCTTCGAAAATTTCTGTAACACCGACCATGCAGGGATAAAAAGGTTCGTTCTCATCAAAATATAGAACGGGAGCATAGGTTAAGGCCTTCGTAAAATCCATAGTTTCTCCTCCTACTTTTACAAACCGCGAACTAAATTTTTGGCCCATTTATTTGACCGATAGCGGAAATATCCAAAGAACGCTTTCGTCACTTCTTCAAGAGCAAACATCAAGTAGACCGTTTCTATTGACCAATGGAAGACGTACGCGCCCAGAAAGACTAATGGTAGAGCGATAAACCAAGTAGTGTATAAAACGAGCTTCATCGAATAGACATTGTCCCCTCCTGAACGAAACACCCCGACAATCCATATATTATTTAAGAAATACATGGATAAGACAATTCCTTGAATGTATAACACATGACGAAACGTGGTTTGTGCTTCTTCACTAACATTTGTAAATAAGTTAACGATGAGTGGATTAAGTAAGATAATTAGAACGCTGACTATGACCGCAGAATACATCGCTAATCTTGTAAATCTCCTTGCGTCTGCAATCGCCTCAGATGGATCCTCCGAGCTAAGTTTCTTTCCAATTACGACCTTTGCAGCATAAGAAAAGCCGAAGATCCCCATCATAAAATAATTATTAAAGGTTCTGGCTAATTGAAAAATGGCAAGCGCCATGACCCCCATATAGCCAAAAGCAACAGCATATAATAGGTTGCCTACAGACCATATTCCTTCATGAAGTACAAGTGGAAAAATTGTTTTATAGATTCTTTTTACAAATGTCATGTTAAAAGAAAACATTTCTTTAAAAGTAGCATGAACATGAAATTTCCGAACATAGATAAAAAGAAGCAGTACAACGGTACTTATCACTGTGGAAAGCAACGTGGCTATAGCTGCGCCTTTCACCTCAAGTCGAGGAAACCCAGCATTTCCGTAGATAAGTAAATAGTTAAATAATGTGTTAATTGCCATACCGATACAGCCAATAATGACATTCACTTTAATTTTTCCTATGGCGCCTAACGAATGCCCATATGTATCTTTAATGGCGTTTAAGATATAGACAAAAACAATAACCGATAAATACTGCGAGCCATAGATCATGGCTTGTTCGTCACTGACAAAAATTTGTAGCAAACGATCTCTTAATAGGAATACGACCACTGACGCAATAAGGGAAAAAGCAAAACTGGTAAGCAGCATCAACCCCATTGTTCTATGGACGTTTGGCAGATTGTTAGTTCCATAGAATTGTGTAATAAATGCTGACATACCATATGTTGCAGAAAGAACCATCCCCAATACAAAACTAAACTGACCGGCAGCTGCTACAGAGGCGACGGCCACTTCTCCTAGTCCTGCAATCATTAAGGTATCGATAAAGGAGAAGGAATTGCTAATTAACATGTGTAAAACAAAGGGGATGACCAGTAATCGTACTTCTTTCTTAAACTCCATGATGATTTAAGCTTGTCGAAGTCAACTCTTGGTTCAGCTTTTCAACAAGCTCAATCAATTCTAATGGTTCATGAATAATATAATCTGGCTTCTCAAGCTCACTTGAGGGCTCGTTTGTATATCGAGGTGACCAATCAAGAAATATACTTGTTAAACCTAATTGATTAGCTCCTTTAATATCACGACTTAAATTATTACCAACCATGACAATGCGATCATAGTCTTTTTCAGATAGATTCATTGCACCTACTGCCGCCTTAAACATTCTCACATCTGGTTTTCGTTGCTTAATGGTTTCTGAATAAATCATCGTTTCAAAACAATCGTATATTCCATGATCGGTCAACATGTTCTTAAATGATTGTGCTAATCCATCTGCGACTAAAGCAATGCGGTACCCTTTCTCGGCAAGCTTTTTAACCATGTGATCCGCACCTGGGATCACATCTGCTTGAATGACAACATCTGCGTTATCACGAATTTCAGTCGCTTCATTAATAATTGTGTCACCACAATCAAGAAAAACGATTAACTGCTTTTCCATTCTACATGGCCTCCTCTTTAATGACTGACTACACCTTTTAGCGATAGTTCCTTTGCATAATGGCATGCCGAATAATGACCTTCTGATACTTCAACGAGATCAGGAGATTCCTGCATACACCTTTTTGTTCTGTACTCACATCTTGTATGAAAATGACATCCTGTTGGTCGATTTGCTGGATTAGGTACCTCTCCCTTCAAGATCTTCCGCTGCATCTTAACATCCGGATTAGCGACTGGAACTGCAGATAGCAACGCCTCCGTATAAGGGTGAAGAGGATTAGTGAATAGCTCTTCTGTTTTTGCGACTTCGATGATTCGACCCAGGTACATCACTGCGACACGATCTGAAATGTGCTCGACAACAGAGAGATCATGAGAGATAAACAAATACGTCATCCCAAACTCATCTTGTAAATCTTTTAATAGATTAATGATCTGTGCTTGAATCGAGACATCCAGCGCAGAAACAGCCTCGTCACATACGACCACTTTGGGATTTGTAATTAAAGCTCTTGCGATTCCAATCCGTTGACGTTGACCACCTGAGAAGGAGTGGGGATAACGCTTCAAGTAGCTCACATTCAGCCCTGTTTTTAGGGCAATCTCTTTAACACGTTCCTCAATTTCAGCCTTTTTCATTTTCTTTGTGACTCTTAAAGGCTCACTAATAATATCAAACACTGTCATTCGTGGATTTAATGAAGAATAAGGGTCCTGAAAGATCATTTGAATGTCTTGGCGAACTTCTTTTAATGTCTTTCTTTTTAATGAAAGAAAATCTATCTTTTCATCTTCTGATTTTTGATAGTAAATGTGACCGGATGTGCTTTCGATTCCTCGAACAATACAACGTCCAAGAGTCGTCTTTCCACATCCAGATTCTCCAACCAAGCTAAATGTTTCACCTTTTCTTAAGGTAAAAGACACGTCAGATACCGCTTTAACAGATTCATTCTTTCCTTTATACTCCTTCGATAGCTCATTTACTTCCAGAATTACTTGGTTCAAGGGATTCACCTCGCGTCTTAATGTGGTCTTTATATAAAAAGCATGCAACTTTATGGTCAGACGAAAGCTCTGTCATCGCTACTTCTTGTTGATCGCACACACCAGGAATTCTCTCTGGGCAACGGTCGTGGAAACCGCACAGCTTCGGAAGATTAATAGGTATAGGAACGGTTCCCTCGATTGATGCTAAGCGCGAGTGGGATTGCCCAATTTTTGGAATCGATTGGAGTAACCCCTTTGTATAAGGATGCTTTGGATTCTTAAACAATTCCTGAACCGTGGAATGCTCCACAATTTTCCCCAAATACATCACGGCAACCTCATCACACATTTCGGCGACAATTCCAAGATCATGAGTAATAAAAAGAATCGACATTCCTAATTCCGTTTGTAAGCTTTTCATCAATTCCAATACTTGAGCTTGAATGGTTACATCAAGCGCTGTTGTAGGCTCATCTGCAATTAGAATTTCAGGGTTACAAGCTAGTGCCATTGCGATCATGGCACGTTGTCTCATCCCTCCCGAAAACTCGTGAGGATACTGATGAAACCGCTTCTCCGCATCTGAAATTCCTACTTTCTCAAGCATGGAGAAGGTTCTCATTTTCGCTTCAGTTTTATCCTTTGTTTGATGCAGAAGAATCGTCTCCATGATCTGGTTGCCAATGGTATATAGCGGAGAAAAAGCAGTCATTGGCTCTTGAAAAATCATTGAGATTCTTTTGCCCCGTATTGAACGCATGACAGGACCATTTCGTTTAATTTTCAGAAGGTCAAGATAGTCAGTCGATGAATCTGACTCTTGAAACAGAACTTCTCCTGTGGTTTCAAAATCTTTTGGATTTAAGCCAATAAGGGCCTTACTTGTCACACTTTTTCCGCAGCCGGATTCACCGACGATTCCAAGTGTTTTTCCTTTTTCAAGAGTAAAATCAACGCCATTTACAGCTTGAAGTAACCCAGTATCTGTCTTGAATTGAATTCGCAAATCTTTCACTTGAAGAAAAGGGTGTTTCATTTAATTTCACCTTCCCTACTTGTATGGATCGGCCGCATCTCGTAAGCCGTCACCTAAAAAGTTGAATGCTAGTACTGTTAATATGACAAAACCTAGAGGTATGAGCTTCCAAGGATAAAGCGCAACGTTTTCAATTTGCTGCGCTTCCTGCAGCAGTACTCCCCAGCTAGTGGCGGGTGCTTGAATACCAAGCCCAAGAAAACTTAACGCTGTCTCACCAATAATCATCCCCGGAATAGCAAGAGTTGCCGCAACGACTAAATAACTAATAAAACCAGGGACTAAGTGTGTCATGATGATTCTCCAATCGCTCACCCCTGCAATCTGTGCTGCCATGACGTAATCTTCATTTTTTAACGAAACAAACTTACTGCGGACCACACGTGCTAGGCCGGTCCATTCGATGAATGCCATAATAATTGTGATATAGAGAAACATCTGAACAACAGGTACCCTTGGAGGAATAGCTGCTGATAGTGCCATCCACAGTGGTAAGGTTGGAAAGGATCTCATGATTTCAATAATTCTTTGAATCACTGAATCAATGACTCCGCCAAAATATCCAGAGATTCCACCAATGACTACGCCTAAAACAAAGCTGATTGCGACCCCTATTAGTGGAATTGAAAGAGAAATTTGACTGCCGAGAACAATTCTTGAAAATAAATCACGTCCTGTTCCATCCGTTCCAAGAATAAAAACTTGGCCAGGACTTTCCACACCAAATAAATGACGATCGGTTTCAAATAAACCTAAGAAGGAATAGGTTTCTCCTTTCGTAAATAGCTGAATAGGGTACATCACACTTGTATCCTCAACAATAATCTTCCGTAGGGTCTCAGGATCTCGAGAAGATGTTAATCCATAAACGAAGGGATTAAGATGAAAGTTCCCCTGCTCGTCATAAAAATGAATCTTTGTGGGCGGAGCATTCATGTACTCACTGTTATAACTTTGAAGTCCATACGGTGTAATAAATTGTCCAAACAACGCACCGATATATAGAAGAAAAAGTATGATTAGGCTGATACGTGCCAGTTTATGTTTTTTCAACTTTTGGCCCATTAACGTCCATTGAGAGGCCATGTAATGGTCTTCAAGTGTTTTTCTTTTTTTCCAAAAAAGTAGCTTAGGTTGTACAGAAACTTGAGTTTTCATAGACTACGCTCCTTTTCTTTCCATACGGATTCTAGGATCTAGCCACGCTAGGAGAATGTCTGAAATTAGCGTTCCTATTACTGTACAGATGGCCATGAAGAATAACCATGTTCCAGCCAAATACATGTCCTGTCCTAGTAAAGCCTTATGCATGACCGGTCCTTGTGTCGGCAGGTTTAATACGATGGCTGTAATCGTTGAGCCTGTAAAAATAGCTGTGAGAGACCAACCAATTGTACTAATTATTGGGTTCAAGGCTGCACGAGTGGGGTATTTGCGAAGGATACGCCCCTCTGATAATCCTTTGGCTCTAGCTGTTAAGACATTGGGTCTATTCATCTCATCAAGCATTTGACCGCGCATTACACGAATCAGCTCACATGTATTAGCTGTTCCAATGACGACAATTGGTATGACTAAGTGCTTTAGCATATCCATCACCTTTGCAACACTCCAAGGAGCATCAACAAATTCCTGAGATTGGAGTCCTAGCATAGGGTCTCCAAAATAGACAAAGGAAAGGTACATTAAAATAATGGCTAATAAAAAATTAGGTGTGGCCATACCTAAAAATCCTATACTCGTGAAGACATAGTCACTAATTGAATACTGCTTAAGTGCACTGTAAATACCAATAGGAATGGAAACGAGATATGTAAATAGAAGTGAAGCGATAGAAACGACAAGGGTCATCCCCATATGTTGTTCAATAACATCCGTTACAGGACGATTATAGCTAAAGGAGTAACCAAAATCGCCTTCTGTAATAATGCCCCACATCCATTTTCCATACTGAACGTACCAAGGGTCATCAAGCCCAAGTGAGTCTCTAATTCTATCCATTTCATCCATATTTAAGGATTCGCCTTCCTGCTCCATTTGATAGGCATAGTTACTAACGAAATCTCCTGGAGGGAGCTGGATAATGAAAAAGACAATCATTGATATAATAAAAACGACAGGAATCATGAGTAAGGTCCTGCGAATAATATAACGAAGCATGTCCGATCCTCTCTTTCTTAAATAGAAGAAAAGGAGAGGGAGTATCCCCTCCTTTTCATATCCATTACTCCTTAATAAAGAACTGAGCTGGCTTTGCATGACCGAAGCCGCGGAATTCATCACTGTCAACAATACCGTCTGGGACATTTCTTAAATCATTACTTACTACAACTAGAGTAGGGGTAGGCCCCGTATATCCAATAACCCATTGATTCTTTTGGTGTAGCTTAATAATTTCATCACTCCACTGATTAACTTCTTCTGGTGTGGTAGAAGACGTTAGGTTATTCCAATACTCAAGAAGATTTGCTACATCACCCTCTGGTTTCACACCTTCCTTGCCATTAGAAGAGTTATAAAGCCCATAATGTCCAAACCATGGCGTGATAACTCGAAGTGGCACAAGTGTATCTGGACGATACGCTACCTTAACAACACTTACATTTTCAGTTGTTGCAGGGATTTTGTTCTCGTATTTCAAATCAAAGTATAAACCTTGGTCAGCAATCTTAATGTCTGTTTTAACGCCAATTTCTTCATAATATTTCTTTAATAGCTCTTGTAGTGTTCCTATTTGCGATTCACCTTTAGATTCTTGATAGATAACTAGATTTAATTCTGATCCATCTGCAAAGGTACGGAACTTTTTATCTGCATCCCACTTTAAGCCGATTTCGTCGAGAAGTTCATTGGCACGATCTACATCGTACTCAACCCATTGCTCATTCCAACCTTCTTGATAGTTTGGAAGGTTTTCAGGAACAGATGCTTGTTGAGGTACTCCTAATCCATTAGTCAAAATCTCAGATAACTCATTACGGTCAACTGCTACAGATAGAGCCTCGCGGAAGCGAATATCCTGGAACAGCTCTCTAAGCTTTGGATCATCAATTGTCTGATTAAGCTGTAAGCCTGTGCTAGACCATGCAGGAGGATACCACTGAAGTACACGATAGTCTCCCTTTTTCTCATTCTCTTTTAAAACCGTAAAATCTTTGAATGGGAACATACGTAGATTAATATTTCCAGCTAACGTTTCTAGTAAATAATGACTTTCATCTTGGACCTTATCTAAACGAACTTGGTCAAGGTATGGTAATTGGTTTCCTTCTGCATCCGTTTTAAAATAGTAAGGGTTTCTTTCCATAATGAAACGATTACTTTGTGGGTCATTCGTGGCAACCCATGCTCTAAGAGTTGGTCTCTCCGGCCATAGCCAATAATAGTATCCTGTCCATTCACCAAGTGCATCGATATCATTGAATCCCCATTCATTAGCAACCTTCAGAGCCTCTTCTTCACCGATGAATTCAGGAAGGATCGTTTTATAAAAATGCGCTGGAGCAAAGAACCATTTGTTATCAATAGCCAAACGTTCTAGGAATAGAACACTAGGGAATTCATGAATAACCTTAAACGTGTAATCATCGACTTTTACAACTTCAGAGCGAACTTTCTCTCCCGTTTCAGGATTTACTGAATAGTAACAATCATATAAAGCTTTTCCGAACGTTTCTGGAATCAACATATGCTCCCAGTAGAAAATAACATCATCCGCAGTGAACGGAGTCCCATCAGACCACTTCATCCCTTCACGTAGATAGATAGTATACTCAGTCGCATCTTCGTTGACGTCGTATCCTTTTGCGACATTCGGTTCGATACTGTCGCCATCTTCAGTAAAGCGAAAAAGAGCTTCCTCAGTCGCTTTTCCAATACCCCATTTGTCATCAGGACCAGCCCATGGGAAGACCCATTCCCCACCGTATTGACCGATCTCCTCTAATACATTCTCAACCATAATATCTTCAGCAACAGGCATACGCTCCTGAACAGGATCAAGTGTGCCCGCTTGAACTAACTCAGCTAACATTGGCGCTTCTTTTAAACCATCCTCATTTTTTACAACTTCCTCTTGATCCTTTTGATCTGTTGTTTCTTGACTATCATCTTCGGTACTCGTTTCCGACGAACAAGCAACTAACAATAGAATGAATAAGAAAAAAATGAAAGGAAATGCGCGTTTCATTAAATGTTTCTCTCCTCTTTGTATATCCATAGTGAATGGATCAATTTTTTAAACCTTTTAAACCTGGAGGGGCACACGATTCTCTTTCATGTAGTTTAATTTGTACCATCACGCGCTTGATGACCTTTTCTGTTTTCGTTAATTGTTCAAGTAGTAGCTTCGTTGCTTCTAAACCCAATGTTTCGCCATTTAATGTCATGCTAGTTAATGTTGGAGTAAGTTCATTAGAATACATCGAGCCGTCACTAAACGCGATTACAGATAAATCTTCTGGGATGGACAAGCCGAGCTCGTTACATGCTCGATAAAAGCCTAGCGCTACTTTGTCATTATCTGTAATAACAGCTGAGATCTCGGGGTGTTTATGTAACATAGTCATTGCCGTTTGATATCCAAATTCAATGGATGTTATCGTTTCATCTCTATATGTGATATACGTAGGGTGTTCTGAAAGACCAGCTTGTGAAAAGGCATATTCGTAGCCCTTCTCTCGATCGATGCTGACTGTTCTTTTTTTCGGGGCATTACAAAATAAAATATGACGGTGACCTAATGATAGTAAGTATTCAGTAGCCTGTTGAGCAGCAGGGGAATTATTATTATCTACTGAAGGTACAGTATCTTCAAACGGCTTCGGAGGTCTTCCTACAACAACTAAAGGAATATTGTTTTCGAATAATTCTTGAATACGGGCATCTTCCCGTGAAGGATTTAAAATAATTTCACCATCAGTTGGATCTGATGACAGATTGATGACCTGCTGCTTATAATCATCTGACAATGTATTTATGAGCAGTCGATAATCATTTTGGTAACATTCATTAAGAACTCCATTAATAAAGGATAAATGAAACTGGTTGAATTTGATTTTTTCCCCGATCATATTTAGACCAATAATTTTTGTTTCCTTAATGGCCAAGCTTCTTGCTAAATAGTTGGGGCGGTAATTTAATTCCTTCGCCACGGCTAGAACCCGCTCTCTCACCTCCTGACTTATTGGTCGTTTTTGACTAAATACATTCGATACTGTACTTTTTGATACACCTGCTGCTTTTGCAACATCATTAATTGTCGGCATATCCATCACCTTTCGTTTTATATATTAAACCGGTTTTATAAATCTATTGTTATTCTATCGTTAATTATTGTAAATTAATAGTAAATTATGGATATAAATTTCCGGAAATACCACGAATTATGACACATAAAACTAATT
This sequence comes from Rossellomorea marisflavi, assembly GCA_003667865.1. Lineage (GTDB taxonomy): Bacteria > Bacillota > Bacilli > Bacillales > Bacillaceae_B > Rossellomorea > Rossellomorea marisflavi_C. Next base: position 1,362,006 of record CP033051.1, read on the forward strand.
TTTACTTATTGTGGTTGTAGAACCGGTTTCATGAAATGGAAAAGGATTGCTATAAAAGTAACCCTTTTCTCTTATTTATGGTAATCGAGTCGAATCAATAAATAACGATTACACTCCCTCGCTTGTTGTCCTTCAATCGAGGCTTTGTCCACGACGTATGTCATCAGCTGCAAAGATTTCATCCGCAAATCACTGGGGATCAGGGATTGTACATCTAAAAAATCATTATGAAAGCAAATTCAGATAGTTGTTACGAATTTTAAAGAGATTTTTCTCCAGTTTAATAGACTTGGGGAGTGTTTTTTGTTTGTTGGAGGGGTTTCACTGCTTCTACCGAGAATCAACGAGTGCAATAGAAGCAATGGCATAGAATAAAATAAGGTACTAATTGACTGTAAAAGAAAGTTACACAAGTTGAAAAATGAGGAGAGCAAGTATAACATGACTGAACTCCTAATAAGACAAGGAAGCGCAAGATCCGTCCCCGTGCTTCACAAAATCTACCAAAATCTAAAGTTGCATATTTAGTGAAAATTTTCATCTGAAGTTATACACTAATAAAGCGCTAAAATGTAAAACGGATGAATAGTATTAGGATTAGTGTGATTGAATCAGTTTTTAAAGTGAAATAAAAACAACCGAGAAGAGGAATAAGAATTGAATACTTTATCAAAGGCAAAGCGTTTACAGCTTGCCATTTTATTAGGAACGCTTTCACTCATAGGCCCTTTTACAATAGATACCTATTTACCTTCGTTCCCAACGATTGTGAAAGATTTTGATACGAATGCTTCTTTAGTACAGATTAGTCTAACTACTTGCTTGTTGGGGTTAGGATTAGGGCAATTAGTAATTGGGCCACTAAGTGATATAATGGGTCGTCGCAAGCCACTTCTCATTTTTCTTAGCTTGTATTTACTTTCTTCGTTAATATGTGCTGTGGCACCCAATATTTACACATTGATTGTGTCTCGTTTTATTCAAGGTTTTGCGGCAGCGGGTGGACTTGTGATTTCAAGAGCTGTTGTACGAGATCTCTATAGCGGAAGAGAACTCACGAAGTTTTTTGCAACGTTAATGTTAATCGGAAATTTGGGTCCCATTATTGCGCCGATCGCGGGTGGTCTTATTCTTACTTTTGCGAGTTGGAAATTTGTTTTCGTTGCATTGGGAGGTGTTGGTGTGCTGCTCGTTCTGTCGGTTGCATTGAAACTAGAGGAGACACTACCGGCTGAGAAGCGGATCCCAAGCAATTTTAAACAAATCGTTGGAAACTTTGGAACGTTGCTTAAAGACCGTGAATTCGCAGGCTATGCCTTTACTCAAGGCTTTACGGTTGCAGGGATTTTTGCTTATGTATCGGGTATTTCCTTTGTGTATCAAAATATATACGGTGTTTCACCTCAAGTCTTTAGTTTGTTATTTGGTGTCAATGGAATTGGGTTAATCATTGGAACACAGCTTGTAGGCAGGTTATCCATTTTTTCTGAGAGAACCTTCTTGAAGCTTGGGCTACTTCTTTCAAATGTGGCTGCTTTATTACTACTGTTTGCTCTGATAGTAAAAGCACCGTTACTTGCTGTTGCTGTCCCGATTTTCTTCGTTGTTATGTCCATTAGTATTATAGGGACATCTTCATTCTCCTTAGCAATGGAGACAAAAGGGCATATCGCTGGTAGTGCTTCAGCATTGTTAGGTGTATTACCATTCCTGCTAGGTTCATTAACAGCACCTTTAGTCGGAATAGCGGGAGAATATACAGCGATCCCTATGGGCATTGTCATCTTTTCAGCAAGCTTCCTGGCCTTTTTATCTTATTTTGTCTTAGTTAACAAAGGTTTGATAAACCTAAAAACTAGGAGAAAGCTTTATCAATAATCATCACTTTCTATCATTCCTCCGCTCTGCATATAAGTCAGAGGGGAGGTTTTTTTGAAGAGCAAGGGAAGGTTCCCTCCTATGTCATTGTTCATAAAAGAAATTACTAGAGAGTAAATGTATAAAAGATTTTCAATCAACAATCATGAATATTCTTTATGATTTATCATTCTATATACCTTAACATTACGTTTATCTATTGATAGAAAGTGATGTGATTCCCTTGTATCTAATCCTCTTGTATGACCATTGACTCTCCCTATTACTTGTGGACGGTGTTTGCCAATTTCCCAACAATATAGTTCTTTATTTGAGTTATATGAATCATAAAAGTATGCAAAATTTCCCCTTACACAGATACCGTTTGCCCCATGTAAAACTTTTGGCACCTTGTACGATTTAATCGTCTTTTTAACTGGATTGACATTAAGTAAAGGAAAGTCTGAATAAGGAAAAAGCCAAAGTGAGGAGGACGTGCCTTTACAAATAGCATAACAATCAACAATAGGTGGTCTGTCTAATAAGTCGCTATGGTATCTAAATATAGGAGTTCCTTCATAAGAGAAAAGGACAAGACCCTCAGTTGAAATCCCTTGCCCAAATATTCCTTCATCAAAATAACTTATCCAAATGCCTTCGTTACTAACTACTATGTCCTCAATAGCATCACCACAGTAAAAGGAATTGAGTAAAGTTCCATCAAGGTTAATTATAAAAACATTGTCTGTATCGCTATGATTACGTGCGTTAACAATTAAGAAATGATTATAATCGATCCATCTAACTAAAGGATAAGAGTATGTACTACCTAATTGGGATAGTATAAGTTGTGTTTTTCCAATTTGCACTATGAATTGCCTATCCTCTTTAAAGACTACGATCAATCCATAGTTGTCTGCCCAATCACAATCAATCAATGTAACATTGTCATCATCAGATTGTTTTGAATATAGAATGGTTTCAATAATATCCATTTAATCAACTCCCAAAATACCGTTTGTGAATTTTATACATAGATAATACTATCAAAACGAATGTATATGACACTACTTAAATAGTATAAGAAAAGGTGTATTTATAGCTGGATAACAGTATCATAACGGAGTATTAAAAACTAGTTTGACATCTAACTAAAGAAGTATTTGTATGAATGTCTTACACAATAGTTCGAAAGAAGGTATATATACGTATCTATTAGAAGGCTGTATGGAGACTGTTCATTTTACTTGTCTCTTAAATCATCAAAATAATTATTTTATAGGCATAGTTCGGACAAATAGTATGTAGTAGCTTTGGCTCAGTCGCTCACGTTTGTAAAAGAGCGTTCAGGGGGTAGTTACGTTACCAATTAGTCATATTAGGAAGTGTAAGAACCGTCCCCGCGCGTCCCCCTTTATCAATGAGCCCCATTAAGGAAGCACTAAAACCGTCCCCACGCTTCCCCTAAATGAGGAATTTCTATAAAGTTTGGATAATAAAGTAAAAATTATAGTTGCTATTTTAAAAATATTTGTTATAATTTGACTTGGGATTGAAATTGATAATCATTATCACTAATTTATTTTATAACTGTGCACTATGTTAAAAAGAGATAACTAGTAACATAGATTATCAGTTCAATAAGCTTTTAGTTTTTAAAATTTATACTACATAGGAAAGAGGTTTAAGATATGAGGAAATTTAAATTAACGATCATCATGGCAATTTTTGTTTTATTTTTGGCGGCTTGCGGAAGTTCAGATGAAACAAGTAATGAACCTGAAGCTACTGAGCCTGAAGCTAGTGAAACAAGTGGGGAAAAAGAGGAAGCTACCGAACCTACAACTGTCGAAATCACTGATGCTCATGGAACGGTTACGGTTCCTGTCAATCCTAAGAATGTAGTTGCTTTAGATAATAGAACATTTGAAACGTTGTCTGATTGGGGAATTGAAGTAGCTGCTGTGCCAAAGGCGGTAATGTTATCAGATTCACCATATGTAACAGATGAAAACGTTCAAGACATTGGGAATCACCGTGAACCAAACCTTGAAATTATTGCAGCTGCAAACCCTGATCTTGTCATTGTAGGTCAAAGATTCTCAGGATATTATGAAGATATCAAAAAATTAGTACCAAATGCGGCTGTCATTGATTTAAATGTTGATGTTGAGGAAACTAGTACACCTGGAGAAAGTTTAGTGAATGGATTTAAAGAAACGACACGTACATTGGGTCAAATTTTCGATAAAAATGACGAGGCTGAACAATTAGTAGCTGAACTAGATCAAGCTATTGAAAAAGCGAAGTCTGCTTATAATGGGACAGATACTATTATGAGTGTTATTGTTTCTGGTGGAGATATTGGTTTTTCAGCTCCTCACACTGGACGTGTATTTGGACCGCTATATGAAATTTTTGGATGGACTCCGGCATTAGAAGTTGATAAAACATCTACAGATCATCAAGGTGATGAAATCTCAGTTGAAGCAATTGCACAGAGCAATCCTGATTGGATCCTTGTTTTAGATCGTGATGCGCCAATCTCTGGTGTAGCGGAAGATGAAAAAGTTCCTGCTCAGGATGTTATTGATAATTCACCTGCTCTTCAAAATACAACAGCTGTTTCTGAAGGACAGATCGTTTATGCACCAATTGATACGTACCTAAATGAATCTATCCAAACGTTCATTGAGTTATTTGATAACATTGCTGATTCTTTAGCTAAGTAGCGTAAAGGAGTTTAACATAGTGCAGAAAAATATCATCAACGGGATTGAGAGTAACTCTCAATCCCGATTTTATAGCCAAAATAAAATATGGACAATACCTTTTATACTAGCATGTATCGTTGTGATAGGTTTAGGTATTATTTCACTGTTTACTGGGGTTTATGATATACGTGGACAAGAAGATGGAATGGAGATGTTCTTCATCACTCGTGTTCCGAGGACAGTTGCACTTATGCTTACTGGTGCTGCTTTGGCGATGACAGGACTCGTCATGCAGCTTATTACACAGAATCGTCTAGTGGAACCTACCACAACAGGTACGACTGAATGGGCAGGCTTAGGTCTTCTTTGTGTTTATTTAGTATTTCCTGCACCTACTTTAATGCTTAGAATGACTGGTGCAATCATTTTTTCTTTTATAGGAACGATGATTTTCTTTTTATTTATAAGAAGGGTTAGACTCCGTTCCTCTTTAATTGTCCCAATCATTGGTTTGATGCTTGGTGCCGTCATTTCTGCCGTTTCTACTTTTACGAGCCTCTTTTTTCAAATGTCACAAGTGATTGAAGGTTGGTTTGTAGGATCCTTTTCGTCTGTTCAAGCGGGTAGGTATGAATATTTATGGATCATTATAATCGTTACGATATTAATTTTTATTTATGCGAATAGATTGACTTTAGCTGGTCTAGGGGAAGATGTTGCAATAAGTCTTGGAGTAAATTATAACACCCTTATTCTATTGGCTAACGGTCTTATTGCGGTTGCTATTGGGATTGTTGCAGCGGTTATTGGTAACTTGCCTTTTCTTGGATTAATTGTCCCAAATATAGTTTCAATGTTTAGAGGGGATGATCTTAGAAGTAATTTGCCTTGGGTCTGTTTGATTGGTATGGGGACAATTACTATTTGTGATATCATTTCTCGAACCATTATTATGCCTTTTGAAGTTCCTGTCTCTTTAATCCTTGGATCAGTAGGCTCCGTCGTATTTATTGTGATCTTATTGAGGCAAAGAAAGCCAAGGAGGAGGCTAAAATGAACGCTTTAGATTATAGAAAAGAAGACAAGGTTAAAATTGATTTTAATCTTCATAATGAAAAGAGATCAGCTAGAGCTTTTCGTACGAAGAAAGACGAGCGACGCTATTGGATTTTGCTTATTACGTTGACTGTTCTGGGCCTTCTATTTGCGTGCGGCCTTTTACTTTATAACAATCCTGTTCCAGTAGACTCCCCTTCTTTTATCCCAGTTGTTGAAAGAAGGATCGTAGCTGTTATTGCTATGCTTATTGCAGCAATCTGTCACAGTATGTCGACCGTTGCATTTCAATCGATTACGAATAATAGGATTATTACTCCTTCTCTTTTAGGCTTCGAATCACTTTACTCAACGATTCATACTGGTACAATGTTTTTATTTGGTGCGAGTGCACTGGTGAGTTTTAGTGGTATTGGACCATTCTTTCTTCAAGTGAGTCTTATGGTCTTAATGAGTTTGCTGCTGTATGGATGGCTACTTTCCGGAAAGTATGGAAATATACAGCTTGTACTTTTGGTGGGAATTATTATTGGAACTGGGCTGAGTACGTTGTCGGCGTTTATGAGAAAACTTCTGTCGCCATCTGAGTTTGACCTTTTGCAGACACGATTAATTGGTTCTGTCAATAATGCGGATTCAGAGTACTTCCCAATTGTAATTCCAATGGTCATCATTATTGGGCTGTTGCTTTTTGGTTTTTCAAAGAAATTAAATATCCTGTCACTTGGAAAGGACGTCTCTACTACCTTTGGCGTCAAATACCAACCTAGTATCATTTATACACTTGTATTAGTAGCTGTTTTAATGTCAGTATCGACAGCTTTAGTAGGGCCTCTTACGTTCTTTGGATTTTTAGTTGCCATTTTGAGTTATCAAGCGGCGCCGACTTATGATCACAGATATATTTTTCCAATGGCTCTTGCTATAGGGTTCTTTGTCCTTACAAGTGCGTACTTTTTGATGTACCATGTATTCAATGCTCAAGCTGTTTCTGTTTTTATTGAACTGTTTGGTGGAATTGTATTTTTAATTGTAATTTTAAGGAAGAGGTCGCTATGATAAAAATTGATAATGCTAGAAAGATGTATACGGATGAGGTGAAAATTGGACCTTTGAATATTGAAATACCAAAGGCTGGTTTTACTTCATTAATTGGACCTAATGGTGCTGGAAAGTCTACGACACTTTTGATGATTGGAAGACTTTTAAATATGGACGAAGGTCAAATTATGGTGGCAAATATGGATGTTTCATCTTCTAAATCAAATGACTTAGCAAAAATTGTAACCATTTTACGTCAGGAGAATCATTTTGTAACGAGGCTTACGGTTAGACAATTAGCTGGATTTGGACGTTTTCCTTATTCAAAGGGCAGATTAACAAAAGAAGATGAGGAAATCATTTCTAAATATATTGATTTCTTAGACTTGACGAATTTAGAAGATCGATATTTAGATGAGCTTTCAGGCGGCCAAAGACAAAGAGCGTATGTTGCAATGGTTTTGTGCCAAGAGACTGAATATGTGCTGTTGGATGAGCCTCTGAACAATCTTGATGTTGCACGTTCTGTACAAATGATGGAGTATTTACGACATGTTGCCAATGAATTTGGAAGAACGATTCTCACTGTTATGCATGATATAAATTTTGCAGCTAAATATTCTGATAGAATCTGCGCTATGAAGGATGGACAAATTGCTGCTTTTGGAACGGTAGAAGAGATAATGGAACCAAAACTATTGACAGATATTTTTGAAACGAAAATAGAAATTATCCAAGGTCCTTATGGTCCTATAGCTGTTTATTAGTCAGTAAGTTTTTGAGAAAAGGTACATCTTAAAGAAGTTTACTAGATAATGAGTGTATAAACTGTTGCTTGCACAAATCATACTTATTACAAAGAGACTTATCATTTGTTAATGGAAACTTATGATAAGTCTCTTTTGTTTATCAGAAAACCTTAGTTTTTTAATTTTCCTGCTACTACTTTTACTTATTCTTAGCGATAGACTCTACAATAATTTCCTCTTGTAAATATATACGGAACACTTATCCACTGGGAGGTTACTCCTTCTATTATGACGGAGTACACAAAAATACCTTCTCGACATTGTACAAATTTACCAGTATATTGAAAGTGAAATGATCTTAGAGTGCTATTTTAAAAGGTTATCTTGAGAACTTTATAGTTTTTTTGATGAATTGATAGAAAAGTATTACTATTAGTAAATATAAGTTTATTTCACTTACTATCTTTTGAAAGGGGTTTCATTAATGAAAAAGCTACTGTTCATCTATTTACTGTTAACGGGTTTATTTGTATTTTATGTCTATAATTTTCAATCAGAAAATGCTTCAACACCTGAATGGTCTGAAGATGAATTAAAGGGTAGCATGGATGAAACCTATGTGATGGTTACCTTCCAAGTTGGAATTGACTATTGGAAGCGTGCATTAAAGGGATTTGAAGATGCCGCAGAAGCCCTGAATGTATCTGTGGAGTACCGTGGGGCTATGCAATACGATGTAAATGAAGAGATCACTGTACTAGAACAAGTGATTGCAAGAAATCCTGCAGGTATTGCGATATCAACAATGGATCCAGAGGCTTTGAATCCTGTTATTAATAAAGCAGTTGATGCGGGTATTCCAGTCGTCTTGTTTGATTCGGATGCACCTGAAAGTAAAGCATATTCTTTTTTAGGAACAGACAATTATTATGCTGGAGTAGAAGCCGCGAATAAGATGGCAGAGTTAGTAAATGAAAAAGGGGAAGTTGGCATTATCACACATCAGCACCTCAATCATATGGAACGCACTCAAGGTTTTCAGGATACGATTTTTATGGACTATCCGGACATGAAGGTTGTTTCGATTAAGGATGGAAGAGGAGACCAAATGCTTTCGAAAGAAGCCGCACAGGAAATGATGCAGGAGTATCCAGACCTCGAGGGAATTTTTGTAACAGAAGCTGTAGGAGGCGTTGGAGTTGGAAAAGCCACTTTAGCCAATAATCTTCAAGATCAAGTGAAAATCATTAGTTTTGATACAGATAAAGGAACATTAGATATGATTAAAGATGGGACCATCTCTGCTACATTGGCACAGGGATCATGGGAGATGGGATACTGGTCACTACAATTTTTGTTCCACTTAAATCATGACTTATTAGAAGAAAAAGATAAAAAGGCACCATTGCCACGCTTTGTTGATACCGGTATAACGATCGTTACCAAGGATAATGTAGACTCTTATTATCCGCAATAGTTTAGGAGAAGTGGAGGGGATTGATTCTATTGAAGCACTGGTTACAAATAAATGACTTGCCGATTCGGTATAAATTAATCTCGCACTTTTTAATTATTAGTATTATTCCTATTATTTGTCTGGGATTTCTGATCAATGGAATAGTCGAACGTGTAATCGAACGCCAAGTCAGTGACAATACGTTACAACTTATAGGAGAAGTAAATAAAAGTATTGAATTTTACATTAACAATATTCAAAGTATCACGTATTTAATTGGCTTTAATGAAGAGGTCCAGTATTTTTTGGAAAGAGATGTAGAAGGAGAACCTAATACATCTAATGAGTATCAAATACAACGGTTTCTACGTGATTTTACAACTCTTTCACCTGAAGTGGCAGGGATCATGGTCATTAATAGCAAGGGTGACTATATTAGTAATGAATACTATGCACCCTCAACACAAGACTTAACAGAGGAGTCTTGGTATAAAGAAGCTATTGAAAATAAAGGGATTTTTAAAATAATAGGTCAGCCAACGGGCAGAAGTCTATCTTCATTAGTCAATTATCAGAATGACGAAGTTGTCTCGGTTGTCAGGGCAGTGGTAGATCCGTACACGCAAGATGTTCTAGGTGTTATTATGATTGATTTAAAACTACGTGTAATAGCCGAAACCTTAGTAGACGTTCGCCTAGGGAAAACAGGTTATCTTATGGTGATAGATGAACTAGGGAAAGAAATTTATCAGCAGGATGACTCATTAATTAAAACGATACCAAGGGATTGGATAGAAGGTAAAAATTCAGGAACACTCTCAAAAGAAGTAGATGGACAACGACTTCAACTTATTTATCAAAAATCTCCTTTTACGAATTGGACAACAGTCGGTGTGTTTCCTTTGGAAGAAACCATCTTTGAACTACGCGAAATACGGTTCTATTTGATCGGATTTATTTTTCTATTAATGGTCTTTGGAATACATATATCCTATGTGTTATCTAATTCATTATCCCATCCTATTACGCAACTAATGAGATTTATGCGTAAAGCAGAAGCTGGAGAGTTTCACGTTCGCTATAAGGAAAAACGAAATGATGAGATTGGGATGTTAGGGCGTAGCTTTAATAAAATGTTACAACAAATTAACCACTTAATTCTCTTGACGAAACGTCATGAAAGGGAAAAAAGAGATGCAGAGTTTAGAAGTCTACAAGCAAATATTAATCCCCATTTTCTTTATAATACGCTTGATACGATTCAATGGATGGCACGCAAGCGAGATGCAGATGATGTAGCAGATGTCGTAGAGTCTCTGGCAAAATTGTTCCGTATTGGGTTAAGTAAAGGAAGAGATATAATTCCATTAGAGGACGAGCTTGATCACATAAGAAGCTATTTAATGATACAGAAGACGAGGTATCGAAATATCAATTATCAAATTCATGTCGAAGAAAGTATTCGTCCGTTATATGTTATAAAGTTTATTCTCCAGCCAATTATTGAAAATGCCATTTATCATGGAATTAAAGAAAGACGAGGACCAGGAAATATCGTTGTGACAGCGCAAGAAAAGGAAGGTGATCTACTCATCACTGTTGAAGATGATGGAACGGGTATGTCTGAGATACAGCTTGAAGAGATGCGTCAAGCATTACGTGAGGCTATTGCTAGAACCGAGAACAAAGGGGAAACGATGAATAAAAAAGGCTATGGTATGTTAAATGTTCAAGCACGAATTCAGTTAGCTTTTGGGGAAAGGTATGGAATTCATATTAATAGTGAAGAAAAAGTTGGTACAACAGTCGAAATCTTAATACCCATGCAAAAAAATAAGATAGATTAATAAAGGGGTTATAACAATGAATAAATGGAAGGTATTAATCGCAGATGATGAATATATAATACGAGACGGTATCCGTTCTTCTATCGACTGGGGAGAGTTCGGTATGGAAGTGGTTGGGGAAGCAGAAGATGGTGAAGAGGCAATAGAATTAGCGACAAAGTACCAGATAGATATTTTATTGATTGATTTAAATATGCCAATCATAAATGGTATTACTGCTATGACACGGATTAAAGAGGTTCTCCCATATTGTAAGATGATCATCATCTCTGGATATGAGGAATTTAGCTATGCTCAGGAAGCAATACGCTTGCAAGTAGAAGACTACTTGTTAAAGCCGGTCAATAAAGAAAAACTAAAAAGCCTCCTTGTAGAGCTTAAGCAGCAGCTTGTCCGAGAAGTCTATGAGAAAGTTTATTTAAAACAAGTGGAAAACCAGTTGATGAAAAATCATGTACAACTGAAGGAACGGTTTTTTCAGGAATGGATAGCAGGCAGGGTGACGAGTAATGAAATAAAGGAACAATTACAATTCTTACACTTACCTGTAATGACGCCTGTTCAGTACATCGTGATTAGGTGGCCAGATTTCCACCAAAATCAAACCGTGCTGCAAGAGAATGATCGGCAGGTGTATTTATTCGCAGTTGAAAACATAGTAGCAGAGTTTATGGAGAGTAAAAGGGCGGTTGTTTTTCGGGATAAGCATCATGTAATAAATGTTTGTCTTTGGGAAAGTGTGACAACTAAAGAGATAGAAGAGGTTGAAGCAGCTATTAAGAAATTCTTAAATATTACCGTCTTTTGGCACAGTGAAGATGTAAAAGAAGAGTTATCAAATTTATATAAAGTATATGAGCAGTGTGAAAGGGAAGTAGACAATAAGACAAAAATCTCTCCCATTGTAAAACAGGCTCAAGCGTATGTTCAAAAGCATTATCATGACTCATCTCTTACATTAGAAAGAATTGCAGATGAACTGCACGTTACAACCGTTTACTTAAGCCGTATGATGAAACAAGAGCTTGGTATTTCTTATATTGGTCTCTTAACACAGCTGCGTATCAATAAAGCAATTGATTTATTAAAAACAACAGATAAGCCGATGCGAGTGATTGCAGAAGAAGTCGGTTATGAATCTCAGCATTACTTCAGCACATCCTTTAAAAAAGTGGTCGGCGTGTCTCCTAAACAATTTAAATAGTAAACACTTAAAACACTTTCATCATATAGAAAGTGTTTTTTCTTTATATTTGGGACGTGATCGTAACAATAAACTTACTCAGCATTCCCTAAAATGGACATTTTATACATTTAGATTAAATTTTTATAAAAACAGTTTAATTTTATGTAAAGCCTTACATTGGAAAAAGTAGTATTCTGAAAAAAAGGAATATTAGTAAGATTACTGAAAATGAAAGGGGTTACAAAGGATGAAGAAATCGGGGTTATTTGCACTATTAATTAGTTTTATGTTAGTTCTAGCTGCTTGTGGATCTGGAGAAACTGGAGGGTCTGGTGGCTCTGAAGATGGAGGATTAATCGGGGTTGCGATGCCAACAAAATCATCACAAAGATGGGTAGATGATGGAAATAACATGGTGAAGCAACTAGAGGAACTTGGTTACAAGACAGATTTGCAATATGCAGAGGATGACGTTGATAAGCAAATCGAACAGATCGAAAACATGATTGTAAAAGGTGCAGAAATTCTAGTTGTTGCATCAATTGATGGAACAGCATTAACAAATGTATTAGAAAAAGCTGCAGATCAAGATATTCAAGTCATTTCGTATGACCGCTTAATCATGGGTACTCCAAACGTTAGTTATTATGCAACATTTGATAATTTCCAAGTAGGTGTCCTACAAGCAACTTACATTGAAGAAGCATTAAAACTAAAAGAAGAAGCGGGACCATTTAATATCGAACTATTTGCTGGATCTCCAGATGATAATAACGCGAATTTCTTCTGGGATGGTGCAATGTCTGTGTTACAACCATACATTGACAGTGGGAAATTGGTTGTACAAAGTGAGCAAACAAAATTTGAACAAGGTGCAACAATGAGATGGGACGGAAACGTAGCAAAATCACGTATGGAAAATATTTTAAGTAAAGCATATTCAGATGGTGAAACGGTAGATGCGGTCTTATCACCATATGACGGAATTAGTCGTGGTGTTATTCAAGCATTAAAAGGAGTAGGTTATGGCTCTGGAGATTTACCACTTCCTGTCATTACGGGTCAAGATGCAGAAACAGCTTCAATTAAATCAATGATTGCAGGCGAACAAACGCAAACAGTATTCAAAGATACTCGTGACTTAGCAGCTGTTGTCGTAAACATGATTAAAGCCATCCAAAATGGTGAAGATGCAGAAGTGAATGATGAAGAAACATATGACAATGGTGAGAAAGTTGTTCCTTCTTATCTAGTAGAACCTGTATCAGTTGATATCAACAATTACGAAGAAGTGTTAATTGACAGTGAGTACTATTCTGAAGACGATTTGAAATAGTAAGAACAATTCAGTGGTGATGTAATCACCACTGAATTCATTCATTATAACGTTATTTATAAGAAGGTGGTTAGGGATATGTCAGATTATATATTAGAAATGCGTAACATAACGAAAACATTCCCTGGTGTTAAAGCGTTAGATAATGTGAATTTAAAAGTTAGAAGAGGTGAGATCCACTCACTTGTCGGTGAAAATGGTGCAGGTAAATCGACACTAATGAAAGTGTTAAGTGGTGTGTATCCAAGTGGGTCATACGACGGTGGTATTTATTTTGAAGGAGAAGAATGCCATTTTAAAGATATAAAACAAAGTGAAGGTGTAGGAATTGTTATTATTCACCAGGAGCTTGCGTTAAGTCCTTTTCTATCAATAGCTGAAAATATATTCTTAGGCAATGAAAGGCAACACCGCAAAATTATAAAGTGGCAAGAGACATTTCAAGAGTCAAAGAGATTACTAGAACGAGTTGGCTTAAAAGAGTCACCTGAAACAGCTGTAATGGACATAGGTGTTGGGAAGCAACAACTTGTGGAAATTGCAAAAGCATTATCAAAAAATGTGAAATTATTAATCTTAGATGAACCAACCGCAGCGTTAAATGAAACAGACAGTGAGAATCTATTGAAGCTATTACTAGAACTTAAAAACCAAGGAATTACGTCCATTCTTATATCACATAAGTTAAATGAGGTTTCAAGTGTCTCAGATTCGATTACGATTTTACGAGATGGTCAAACGATTGAAACGTTCGCAGCGCAACAAGAAGAAGCACAACTAGAGGATAGAATCATTAAAGGGATGGTAGGGCGTGAGTTAACAAGCCGCTATCCACAACGTACTCCTAATATAGGAGAAACTGTTTTTGAAGTTAAAGATTGGAGTGTTTATCACCCACAACAGCAAGATCGTAAAGTTATTGATAATGTGAATTTCCATATTCGTCGCGGGGAAATTGTCGGGATAGCTGGTCTAATGGGAGCAGGTAGAACCGAGTTAGCGATGAGTATTTTTGGCAAGACATATGGGAAGAAAATTTCTGGATCTCTCTATAAAGATGGAAAAGAAATTCATGCAAATACAGTAAGTGAAGCCATTAAAAACGGTATTGCATATGTTTCAGAGGATCGAAAAACGTATGGATTGAACTTAATAGATGACATTAAACGGAACATCACGCTATCAAATCTTAAGAGAATCTCAAAAAATACGGTCATTAATGAAAACGAAGAAATTTCAGAAGCACAGTTATTGCGTGAAAAATTAAACATTAAAACACCATCGTTACAACAGCTTGCTGGAAACCTAAGTGGTGGGAACCAACAAAAAATAGTATTAAGTAAATGGATTTTTACAGAGCCCGATATTCTAATTTTGGACGAACCGACGCGAGGTATTGACGTGGGTGCTAAATATGAAATCTATTCTCAAATTAATGAGTTAGCGGCTGAGGGATTAGGTGTATTAGTGATTTCATCTGAGTTACCTGAGGTACTTGGACTCTCAGACCGTATATATGTCATGAATGAAGGGCGAATAACAGGTGAGCTTGCTCGCTCGGAAGCCAACCAAGAAAATGTAATGCGTTATATGACCGGATCTGGAGGTGCTAGTCTTGCAAACAGTTATTAACTTATTTCGAAACAATATACGTGAATACGGGATGATTATAGCACTTGTATTCATTACGGGACTGTTTTGGGTATTAACAGATGGAATTACGTTTAACCCACTGAACTTAACCAACTTAATCTTACAAAACGGCTTTATTTTAGTCCTAGCTGTTGGGATGGTTCTCGTTATAATTACCGGGAACATTGACCTCTCAGTCGGCTCGGTCGTTGCCTTTGTCGGAGCTATTGCCGGCGTACTAATGATTAATAATAATGTGCCTGTATGGTTAGCGATTATTTTAGCTCTTCTAGTTGGTGCATTGATTGGTGTATGGCAAGGGTTTTGGATTGCCTATGTTGGGCTACCATCCTTTATTGTAACGTTAGCAGGGATGTTAATCTTCCGAGGATTGACACTTTATTTGTTGGATGGTAAGTCATTAGCACCATTCCCTGAATCATTTGGAAAGTTAAGTAGTGGCTTCCTACCAAACATTGGTTCAGGTGACTTTCATATTCTATCAATCATTTTATCAGTGGGATTATCGCTGGTACTCATTTATTTAGAAATTAGTAAACGCAAAACACAACTCCAAAACAATTTTGAAGTATTTCCACTTTGGATTATGGTAACAAAGCTAGCACTATTAATCTTTGTTATTAACTGGTTTACGTATCAATTAGCACTGAATAAAGGAATTCCAATTGTATTGGTAATCGTATTTGTCCTTATCCTTATTTACACCTTTATTATGAACAATACTGTAATGGGGCGCCATATCTATGCAACAGGTGGGAACAAAAAGGCAGCAGACCTATCCGGTATAAAAACCAAGCGCGTTGTTTTCTGGGTGTTTGTAAACAATGGTGTTATTGCAGCACTGGCTGGTTTAATGTTTGCTGCTCGTTTAAACTCTGCAACACCTGCAGCAGGTAACATGCTTGAATTAGACGCAATTGCAGCCGTATTTATCGGTGGTGCTTCAATGGCCGGTGGTGTTGGTACTGTTATAGGTGCAATCGTCGGTGGTCTAGTAATGGGTGTCATGAATAATGGGATGTCATTAATTGGTGTAGGTATCGATTGGCAACAAGCGATTAAAGGTTTAGTCCTATTACTTGCAGTTGGTTTTGATGTGTATAACAAAAATAAAGCTGGAAAGTAATTCAAAAGAACATCATGGGGTAGTAAGCATCCATGATGTTTTTTTGCTAATAGCTTTGAAGGGAGCTGTGCGAATATGTTGGAGGATTTAAAGCAGCATGTTTTAGAAGCGAATCAAGATTTACCAAAGTATAACCTAGTTACATTAACGTGGGGGAATGTCAGTGGGATTGATCGTGAAACAAATCTTGTTGTCATTAAACCAAGCGGTGTGAACTATGAAGAATTGAAAGTAGAGGATATGGTCGTTGTTGACTTAGAAGGTAACGTTGTCGAAGGACATCTGAAGCCCTCTTCTGATACACCAACACATGTGCATTTATATAAATCATTCCCGGAAATTGGAGGGGTTGTCCATACTCATTCTCCTCAAGCGACTAGCTGGGCCCAAGCGGGAAAAGGAATACCTGCTCTCGGTACAACACAGGCTGATTACTTTTATGGTGAAATCCCATGTACTCGTCCAATGACGAAAGAAGAGATTCAAGGCAATTATGAGCATGAAACTGGTGTTGTCATAGTAGAAGCCTTTGAAAAGGAATCACTTAATCCAACACAAGTTCCAGGAGTTCTAGTACATAGTCATGCTCCCTTTGCATGGGGAAAGGATGCACATGAAGCAATTCGTAATGCAGTGGTTCTAGAGGAAGTAGCAAAGATGGCATTATGGACGTATCAGATTAACCAAGATACGAAACCTATGGATCAACATTTACTAGATAAGCATTTTCTTAGAAAACACGGAGCAAATGCCTATTATGGACAAAAGTAATTATATAAACATATAACCCAATTTAGTGATTTGGAGGAAGATACTATGTTAAAAGTAAAGCCTTATGAATTTTGGTTTGTGACAGGAAGTCAGCATTTATATGGACCAGAGACATTAATGGAAGTGGAAAAACACTCTCAAGAAATGGTGAAAGGTTTAAATCAAGGGAGCAGTTCTAAAATTGTTTATAAGCCTGTTGTCAAAACAGCAGAAGAAATCCGTAACGTTATGATTGAAGCAAATGCAGATGAGAATTGCGGTGGGATCATTACATGGATGCATACATTTTCACCAGCGAAAATGTGGATTGCCGGTCTTTCACAGTTAAAGAAGCCTTTATTACATTTCCATACACAGTACAACCGTGATATCCCTTGGGACAAAATTGATATGGACTTTATGAACTTAAACCAAGCAGCGCATGGTGACAGAGAGTTTGGTTTTATTGGAGCGAGAATGGGAATTGCACGTAAGGTTGTTGTCGGTCATTGGCAGGATCGTGTGACCCAAGGAAGAATAGCGACTTGGATGAGAACAGCTGTTGCTTTTAATGAAAGTAAAAATTTAAAAGTCGCTCGTTTTGGTGACAACATGCGTAGAGTTGCTGTTACGGAAGGAGACAAGGTTGAAGCACAAATCAAATTTGGTTGGACTGTGAATGGATATGGTGTCGGTGACCTGGTTGCGAAAATGAATGAGCTTTCTGAGGAAGATGTTGATCGTTTAGTCGCTGAATATGAAGAAAAGTATGAGATTGTTGCAGAAGGGAAAGAAGCTGGACCAGTTCGTGAATCCATCCGTTATCAAGCTCGAATTGAACTTGGAATGAGAGCCTTCTTAGAAGAAGGTGGCTATACGGCATTTACAACAACATTTGAAGATTTGCATGGCATGAAACAATTGCCTGGACTTGCAGCTCAACGCCTTATGGAAGATGGTTATGGTTTTGCTGGTGAAGGGGATTGGAAGACTGCAGCTCTATTACGTATTATGAAGATCATCTCTGATAATCAAGGAACATCCTTTATGGAGGATTACACGTATCATATGGAACCAGGAAATGAAATGGTATTAGGCTCTCATATGTTAGAGATTTGCCCGACAATTGCCGAAACAAAGCCGGTAATTGAAGTCCATCCACTAGGGATCGGTGGAAAAGAAGACCCAGCAAGAATGGTATTTAATAGTCGTCCAGGAAGAGCGGTGAACTTCTCAGTCATAGACTTAGGCCATCGCTTCCGATTACTTGTAAATGAAGTAGAGGCTGTAAGAGTGGAAGAGGAAATGCCAAATCTACCTGTTGCAAGAGTATTATGGAAGCCACAACCTTCATTAAGAGACTCTGCAGAAGCATGGATCATTGGTGGTGGAGCACACCATACCGTGTTCTCCTATGAGATTTCACTAGAACAACTGCAGGATTGGGCAGAGATGGTAGGGATTGAATGTGCAATTATTGATGAACATACAAAGCCTTATGCATTTAGAAATGAATTACGTACTACAGAATTAGCTTGGAAGTTCAATTAATCGTTTAAATGCTATTAAGGCTTGGAGGGGAATGACATGATTCTTGACGTGAAAGAAGCGATTCAAAAGGGAGAAACAACTCTCGGTATTGAACTTGGATCCACCCGAATCAAAGCAGTTCTGATTGGAAAAGACAATGTTCAAATTGCTTCTGGTAGCCATGATTGGGAGAATCGCTATGTAAACAATATCTGGACCTATAGTATCGAGGATATATGGAATGGTCTACAAAATAGCTATCAAAGGATGGCAAACGATGTCAAACATCAATACGGTGTTACCTTACAAAAAGTGGGAGCAATCGGTTTTAGTGCGATGATGCACGGCTATATGGTTTTTGATCAAAATGAAGAGCTTCTCGTGCCTTTCCGTACATGGCGTAATAACATAACGGAACAGGCATCAAAGGTTTTAACAGAACGCTTTCAATATCAAATTCCTCAAAGGTGGAGCATTGCTCATTTGTATCAAGCCATCTTCAATCAAGAAGAGCATATACCTGACATTTCGTATCAGACAACTCTTGCTGGATATATTCATTGGAAATTGACAGGAGAGAAGGTATTAGGTGTTGGTGAGGCATCGGGTGTGTTTCCAATCGACTTGAATACGAAAAAGTATAATCAAGAAATGATTGCTCAATTTAATGAGTTGGTTGATTCTGAGGGTCTTCCTTGGAAACTAGAGGATATCCTTCCTCGTGTTTTAGTAGCTGGTGAACGTGCTGGTGTTCTGACAGAGGAAGGAGCAAGGCTGCTGGACGTTACCGGAGAGTTACAGCCAGGGATTCCTCTTTGTCCACCAGAAGGTGATGCAGGAACAGGGATGGTTGCCACAAATAGTGTAGCAAAACGTACGGGGAATGTTTCTGCAGGAACATCTGTATTTGCAATGGTTGTACTGGAAAGAGAACTATCAAAAGTGTATTCCGAGATTGATCTTGTTACGACCCCTACTGGCAACCTGGTAGCTATGGCACATTCTAATAATTGTTCTTCAGACCTGAATGCATGGGTTGGATTGTTCGACGAATTTTCAAAAGCTATGGGTATGGAAGTTAACATGGATAAGCTGTATGGAACGCTATATAACTTGGCTCTTCAAGGAGATCCAGATGGTGGTGGCCTATTGGCATATGGCTATCTTTCCGGTGAACACATGACCCACTTTGAAGAAGGTCGTCCATTGTTCGTTCGATCATCAGATAGTAATTTCAACCTAGCTAATTTTATGAGAGTCCATTTATTTTCAGCATTGGGTGCATTGAAAATAGGAATGGATATTCTTCTTAAAAAAGAAGAAGTAGAGCTCGATAAAATCTTAGGGCATGGTGGTTTATTTAAGACTGAGGGTGTTGGACAACGCATCATGGCTGCTGCGCTCAATGTTCCCGTTTCTGTTATGGAAACGGCAGGAGAAGGTGGTGCCTGGGGAATTGCACTTCTAGCATCCTATATGCTCAACAGTGAAGAGAATGAAACGCTGGAGGAATTCCTAAGTCAAAAAGTATTTGCAGAACAAGAAGGGGTAACGGTGACTCCGGATCAAAAGGATGTAGAAGGCTATGAGCAATTCATGAGCCGTTACATCAAGGGACTTGCCATTGAAAGAGCAGCAGTAGATCATCTTACCTAAATATTTGGAGATTGATATGCGGCAGGAGATGCATTCTAGGCAGTTCAGTTTTGTGAGGTGCACGTTTGATCATAGCAGTCCTAAATGGGCTGCTATTTTATTATGTGATTGTGATATAGTTACGGTCATCATCACGGGATTTTTGCAGAGGGCTAATTTTATTTGATAAATATATACTTAGCCAGCTTGTTTAACTAAAGGAAGAGGGAAGAGGCATAAGCTTGATGAGTTTAGTGTGGGATGAGGCATGCTGGCATGTTGCGGGCAGTAGCATGCGGACATTTATTCCGTTATTTTAGCTTAAAACAGGGATTTTGGGATGTAAGAGGACATCCGTTCCTTTATTTAACAAAATCAAGTCCATTTTCCTAATGAATATTGATTATAACGGAATAAATGTCCGCCAACACCTTAAAATGAGCGATTTTTAGTGAAATAGCGGAATAAATGTCCTCCACCAAATTGTTTGATGTGGGATGGTGGATGCGGTGGGTAGTTGCATGCTGGAGGATAAGGGATGCAGGATGCGATGCGGACATTTATTCCGTTAATTACGCTTAAACCAAAGAATATTGGGTGTAAACGGACATCTGTTCCTCTATTTAACAAAATCAAGTCCATTTTCCTAATGAATATCGATTATAACGGAATAAATGTCCGCCAACACCTAAATATGAGCGATTTTTAGTGAAATAGCGGAATAAATGTCCTCCACCAAATTGTTTGATGTGGGATGGTGGATGCAGTGGGTAGTTGCATGCTGGAGGATAAGGGATGCAGGATGCAATGTGGACATTTATCCCGTTAATTACGCTTAAACCAAAGCATATTGGGTGTAAGCGGACATCTGTTCCTTTATTTAACAAAATCAAGTCCATTTTCTAATGAATTTGGATTATAACGGAATAAATGTCCGTCAACGCCTTAAAAAGAGCGATATTTAGTGAAATAGCGGAATAAATGTCCTCCACTAAATTGTTTGATGTGGGATGGTGGATGCAGTGGGTAGTAGCATGCTGGAGGATAAGGGATGCAGGATGCAGGATGCAATGCGGACATTTATTCCGTTAATTACGCTTAAACCAAAGCATATTGGATGTAAGCGGACATCTGTTCCTTTATTTAACAAAATCAAGTCCATTTTCCTAATGAATTTGGATTATAACGGAATAAATGTCCGTCAACACCTTAAAAAGAGCGATATTTAGTGAAATAGCGGAATAAATGTCCTCCACCAAATTGTTTTATCGTTAACGGGTCTTTAGTTGAAATAAATCCTTTAGAATGAATGAAAAAATCGAACCTAGCTTAAAGAATTGACTTAATTTGAGCGATCTTTTCTATTTCTAGCAATGGGGTGTGATCCGATTCTGGACTTCTTTTTCGATGGTTAAACCATATTGAATTCCAACCAGCCTGTATGGATGGAGATACATCATTCTCCCACGTATCACCCACATATACATTTTGCTCTGGAGATGATCCAATCCTATTATTTACGTAATGAAAAATTGCTGGATCCGGTTTGGTTATGCCTATTTGTTCAGAAATGAATATATTTTCATGCTGAAACCAATCGAGTAAATGCAATCTTTTAATTTTTTGATACTGGTGCTCGGTAGGACCGTTTGTAATAATACCTAATTGATAGTGTTGTTTTAAGCCAGATAGTAACTTCGGAAGGTCATGTAAGAGCTGTATGTTCGATAAGTTAAGATTATAGTTTTGCTGAAATACCTCACATTCCGTTGGGGTGGAGGAGAATCCAAAGTCTTGCAGAGATAGAAGAATACGTTGTATCCTAACCTCTTTTAAACTTATGTTATTTTTAACAAAGTCTTTCCAAAGTACATCACTATAATATCTGGTTCTTTTAAACAGTTCATAGATGTGAATCTCACTAGGTAGATGAGGAAATATCTCATTCATTGCAGCTTCAAAAGGAGCAGCTTGGTCATACAGGGTATCATCTAAGTCAAAAAAAATCCATCTTATGTTCTTCAATTTGCTTCACCTCTAATGTAAGCATTTACTATACAAAATATATTAAGAGGATGCAAGGGGACGGATCTGCTGCTTCCTTACAAAAGTTTAACTAATGTAATAGAGGAAAATGGATAGAAAAGAGCGATAACTAAACTATATAAGAAGTTGGGAAGTACCTATACAGAAGGAAGCACAAGAAGCGTCCGAGACCAGTGAAAAACTAACGTTTTTTTCTTTCTCTATTCCCCTAAATGGTAAATAGTTGAAAATTAAAGTGGGTCATTAGATATTTATCTAAAAATACAGTTAAAGAGGAAGCTGCTATTGCTGCTATCCTCTTTAAATTTACTGCTAATGCAGCCAATTTCGATTGTATGGACACACTTAAAAGACCATACCCCTTTGCTCGAGATAGGCCGTGGAATCTTTTGAGCTCCGCGTTTTTTCCTTCTATGGAGGCTCTCTTTTTATACTTTTCTTTGAACTCATCTGTTTTTTGGTATTGAGAGATCTCGTAAAATTCAGTTGAATTTAGTCCCACAGATAGTATTCTTCGTGCACTCGTCTTAGCACACTCATCATGAAGAGGGCACGCTTTACATTGATTGAGTTCAAAATAATATTTATAACCTTCCCTTCTGGTACCATCTTTTCTTTTAGAACTATGATACTTCTTGTTTACAGTGATATTCCCTTGACTACACTGCCATTCATCGGAATCTTTGTTGTATGTAAATTCACTTTCATCTATTCTGTAGACTGTGGCACTAACAGGTATAAAAGCTTTCGCTTTTACGGCATTAATATCTTCAAGAATCGACTTTCTAAAATAGGCTTTGTCCCCGTAGACTTCTTCGAGTATCACACCTGCTTTTTGCGTTTCCGCCAACATTTCTTTTGCATAACTGCCATCCACATAAGCACCATCTGAAGTCCTCACTGAAGTAATAATTCGTTCATCCGTTGTCATCACAAACTCCGTTTTATAGCCATAGAAGTCTTGAGTTTTACTCTTCCTGCCAACTCTTGCGTCTTCATCGATAAGGGAACGAATACTTTTTTGGTTCAAAAACTTTGGGTCTTTTAGTATCTCACGAGACTTTTGAATGACCTTATGAGTCTGAGATTCTTTAACAGATGTATGCTTATTGACTTCGTCAATGACAGTTTCTAAATAGGTTTTCATCACAGCTTTTGCTTCTTTGTGATCCTCTATTTCCTGGTACTCTGGAATTGCTGGTAAATTTTCTAAGGGATTACCGGATTCTTCTTCGTAAGTCTTGATAATTCTCTTAGCTAAGTGTTTCATGATTCTTTCAGGGGTTTTCTTTTTTGTATTCGCTTCTATATGAGTAGAGTCAATACTAACACTCTTACTCTCAATAATACCTTGTTCTATACATTGTCTTACGACCTCAGTAATGATCTCATCGAGCGTGGTTTCTCCAAGGCGTTGCGTTCTAAATTTGGATAATAGACTTTTATCAGGTAGGACCGTTTCAGGATTTACCCCAAGGAAATATAAGTGGGCAAGGTTTAAATTTGCATCCATAATAAGCTTTTCATCTGAAAGGTTACAGAGTTGTTGTAATAAGAGAAGTTTACACATTAATTCTGGTTCTTTTGCAGGACGGCCAAATCCTGCGCAATAACTGTCCGCTAGTAAAATATTAATAAAACTAAAATCTACTACTAAAGAAATCTTCTTAAGGGTATGATTTTCTGGAATTTTATCATATAATATTGAATGAAAACTTGATTGCTTTGGCTCAATTCGAAGCATAATAAAGCCCCCCTAGTAAAATTTTGTTTCTTGGTCGATACAAAATTATAACATTAGGAGGGCTTTTTTGTGTTTAAAATTATTTAAGTCAAGCAGAACAAACTTAAAACCGAAGGTTATAAATGATAACTGACTTTTTCACTGGTCTCGAAGCGTCCCGGTGCTTCCCCATCACCATCTTTTTTTAAAGGAGAACAGCTCTTTCATATATCCTGTTAATGTTGCGGGTGCTTGAATGAACGAATAGGATAATAAAAAAAGTATTGCCCAGGATATTTTTCTAGGTGGCTGGATATTTAATTCATGAAATACTTTTGCCTGATAGTTGTAAATCCACATTGTTAGTAATAGTGTTAGAGGAAGCACTAATAACGTGTAAACTCCTGCAAGTAGATACCATTGGAAAAAGATAGCTAATAGAATTCCAGGTAATAGAATAAATAACACCGTAAAATCAATGAGTGGGAAAAACACATTTAAAAACATTAGATATCTAGATAGCCCCTTATTGGTAAAGAGGATGTTAGGATGTTCTCTAAATGCTTCAAATAGTCCTCGTGCCCAGCGTTTTCGTTGCTTTAAAAAACCAAGTAAGCGTGAAGGGACATGTGTAAACCCAATCGCTTTTTCTGCATAATAGACACGATACTTGTTCTTAAGGATTCCCCAGGTTAATACGATATCTTCGCCTAAAACATCTAGCCACCCTCCAACTTCTAAGATTGCTTTTTTTCTATAAAGACTAAACGCCCCCTGTGCCACTAGCGTACCTTCATATATGGACTGTTGACGTTTAACAGCAGCAATACTTATAAAGTAATCCCATACTTGAAGTCTTGTGATCCAGCTTTTATTTTCGTTCTGTACAATAATGGATCCAGCAACAGCACCAACATCTTCCTTACGAAACATAGGTTTCATAATTTCAGTTAAAGCTTCTTCGTGTAACCAAGTGTCAGCATCTACGGTTACAATATAATCATATGTTGCGTGACGTAAGCCTTTGTTCAACGCTGGTGATTTCCCCATATTATTTTCTTGATCTAGTACCCTAATCTGTGGGTGAATTTGCTTTAATGTTGTAAGAATCTCACGGGTACGATCTGTTGAACCGTCATTGATGACAATAATCTCTAGCGTACCTTCGTAGCGGGTAGCTAAGATTTTTTCAATTGTGGTTTTAATATAGTGTTCTTCATTATAGGCTGCGATTAGAATGGATAAGTTAGGGTGAAGTGTAAGGTGGTGGGGAGCAGATTCTGTCTTGAAAAATGTGAGTGTCAGTAGCAAAAAAACATAGATAAACCCTGGCAAAATAGCAATACCCAATACTGCTATAAAGGCAAAAGGATATGGGACATAGCTGCTAATATCTTGGATCCACTGAGTATTCAAGATGATACTAAAACCAAACCACAAACTTGCAATTAAAAAGGATACAAAAAATATCGCTTTTGGATTTTGTCTAAACTTCTTCATAAACATATACCCCGCTTTACAAAGAGCTTGGTATATACATATGAAGAAAGACCTAATTCGTATGGGCGACGTTCTTAAAGCACACTGTTACATGTAACAATAGATGAATAACTACTTCAAATTTGGTTTAGGAACTACAACCCATAGAAAGACTAGAAGTGGAACAATTGAACTTTAAAAGAGTAGTCTCCTATAGAAAGTGAATTTTTTTCTAATGACCCACGCACTGGATGAATGACAGTAAGGAAGCTCTATACGTCCCCGTGCTTCCTATCATGTATAATTAAAACGATTGTAAGAAGATTAAACACGGACCTTACTATAACCAAGGGGGAAATAGAATGCGAAGAATCATCTTAACGACGGAAAGTGGTGCGGATGTACCCGGTGATTTAGCTGAAAAGTACAATATTCAAGTAGTTCCCATGCACATTATTATGGATGGAAAAGATTATTTAGATGGTTATTTGCCGGTCCAGGATATTTATGACTATTACGGACGTACAAAGAAAATACCCACTACTACTTCTACAAATGCTCATGAGTATCAAGAATTCTTTGCGAAGATAAGAGAGAATTTCCCAGACTGCATCATTGTACATATTGGTTATACATCAAAAGCCTCTTCTTCTTTTCAAAATGCTGTCATTGCTGCGGAAGAATTTGAAGACATTTATCTCATTGATGCACTTAACGTCACGGGAGGATTAGCAGCGATTGTACTTAATGCTGCTGAGTTATTAGAAAAGGAACCTTCTATTGAACCGGAACAATTAGTTGGAAAAATAGAGGCAATCGTCCCTAAATCTAGACTTGCTTTTATCCCGGGAAGTCTGGAGTTTCTTAAAGCGGGAGGACGAGTAAGCAATATGGCTTCTCTGATTGGAACGCTGTTGAAAATAAAGCCTTGCATTGAGTTAAAGGACGGAAAGCTAATGTCTACAAAAAAGTACCGCGGGAAAATGAGTGGCGCTACTGAAAAGCTATTCAGTGATTACTTAAATGAATTCAACATCGATAGAAATCAGCTTTATTTTATCTACTCAATTGGGTTAGATGAAAGCATCAAGCCGAGGATGGATGAGATTGCGAAAGAGAATGGATTCCACAATATAAGATGGATCCAAGCAGGCGGTATGATTTCGACTCATTCTGGGGCAGGGGGCTTTGGGGTAGCAGGATTAGAGAAATAGTAAGGGGACGTTTATATGCCAGAAGTTATTGATTATAATGATGAACACGAAGAGGTGTAGAAAAAGGGTAGAGGTTCTGTTCTAACTGCTGAATTTTTTGCTAACCCAAGATGATTCAAACGTTAAAATTCCATTAAAGATGTTACAGTCAGAACTAAATAATGCATTGATTTACTACATTCTACCCACACCAAGATAACAAAATTATGGAATCTCGGCTTAATGACTGCATGATGGAAATCCCCCTGACCCTTGATATTTAAGGGTTTGTTGGTAAGGTGGAAATGCATACATTTGAAATTATTTACAAAAGCCTCTCAAAGTTTAGCAGACTTTTGAGAGGCTTTTAATTTCAGGAAATATAGCTGATAGGGTACCTATTTTGCACTTATTTTCATTTTTGAAAAAATTGTAATGTAATACTATTAGTTACTTAACGTAAATTTATGCATTTCATTTTTTAGCGCAAAAGCTGCTTTACTTAGCTGTTCTGCAGAAGAAGTAATTTCTTCATTTGAAGCTGATTGTTCTTCTACAGATGCAGCTACATTTTGTATACTAGATGATATTTGTTCTGTACCACTAGTGATAAATCTAACGATTTCTCTAGTCGTTTTAGCTTTCTCATTCACTTCTGATGACCTACTAGTGACCAGTTTTGACTGGTCGCTGATCTGATGAACATAGTCTACAATATGGTTAAAGGCTTCACCACTTTTATTCATCATAGTAGTGCCTTCTTCAACTTCTATATTTCCATTATTAATAGAACTTACAGCATTAACGGTTTCCTTTTGAATTTCGGTTATCAGCTTACTAATACTTCCAGCCGCTTCCCTTGATTCTTCAGCCAATTTTCGAACTTCATCAGCTACAACGGCAAAACCTTTACCGGCTTCACCGGCACGCGCAGCTTCAATAGACGCATTTAGGGCAAGGAGATTGGTTTGTTCAGCGATTGATGTAATAAGAGAGACAATTTTACTGATTTCCTTTGATTTATCACCTAGTGAATTAATGATTTTGGACGATTCTTTAACAGATGACTGTATTAATGCCATTTTAGAAATGGTTTCTTCAATTAATTCAATTCCTGAATTAGCTTGATCATTGGTTTCGTTTGATAGCTGATAAACTGATTGGATCGAAGTGGTAACGTTCTCCATTTCATTCACAACTAATTGTGCTAATTGTTCTAAGTCTGAAATTTCATTTACTTGTTCCTCTGAACTGGAGGCAATTTCTTGAATAGCGTTGGAAATTTGATCAACTGATTCACTTGATTGTTCCGTACTACTTTTTAACTCGTCAGAATAGGTCGAAACAAGTGTGGTTGTATCATTTGCTGTTTTCATTAATGAATTTAAATTCATTGTCATTGTATTAAAAGATGTTATTAAACGTCCTATCTCATCTTTGGAATGGTCATGAACTTGAACAGTTAGGTTCCCTTGTGATGCTTGTTGGATTGCGACTGATATTTTATTAATTCTTTTAATTACTAAAATCCTTACTAGTAAAACAATAACAACAGTAGTAATAAGAAAAGAAACAAGGTTACTCACAATAAGCCCAACAGTACCACTTATAATATTGGCTAAATATACTTTAATAATTACCTCTGAGATTAGTGAAGTAATCATTAAACCTAGGACTACACCCAACATAACTTTAACAACTAAACTACTTTGTAATTTGAAGTTCTTCGTTTTTGCGTCATTATCCATATGTTCTCCTCATTCCATAATATTTTATAGTATATATCGGATACTTTATTAAATTCTTTAGTAATGTAAGGAAGCAAGGGGACGGTTCCGTTGCTTTCTTTCAAAAAACTCACTTGTCTAATTAAGCAAGAGGTATAGAAAGGGAGACTGTAATTTCCTTATATTCTCCTATGGAATAGGCAAAAAAACATTACTAGTGCTAAATATTAAAATAGAAACAAAAGTAAACATGACTATACTTCTAAAAAGATAAGGAAGCACAAGAACCGTCCCGGCGCTTCCACCGGCGCTTCCAAAACTCACATAAATCGCACATAAATTTTACACAAAGTCTGTAGTAGAATAACCCACCAGTTGGTATAATTTTACAAAAACAAAGGCGGAGTGTAGATGGAAAAACAAATCAATGCCAACATAGGTCGGAAAACCTCAATAATTCAGAGAGGCGTATCATTTTTAAAATGGCTCGGTATCTCAATAGCTGCTTTAATCGTCATTGGTTTTACGTATCAACAAATTCAAACTAAAGTTACTGCAGATAAATATCCTCCGGTTGGTGAAATTATTGATATAGGGGATTATAAGTTACACCTCTATGCACTAGGTAAGTCAGGTAAACGTCCTACTGTTATCCTGGAATCTGGTTTGGGAACTCCCTCCTCATATAAGGACTGGGAGCAGATCCAATCCGAGCTATCTAAGTATACAAGAGTCATTTCCTACGACCGAGCTGGATATGGGTGGAGTGAGTCTGCATCTAATGATCGCACTGCAGAACAGATTGCTGATGACTTGCATGCACTCCTTAAAGAAGCTGGAGAAGAAGGTCCTTATTTATTGGTAGGGCATTCATTTGGGGGATTTACATCTCAGGTTTTTGCTCATAAGTATAAGGAGGATGTTGCTGGGCTTGTATTGATTGACTCCTCCCATGTGGATCAGGAAGGTGGCTTCTCAAAAGTGGAAAGCTATCTGATTAGAGGATTAAAAGAAATAGGGGTAGGTAGAGTACTAGGGTGGATTAACATGCTACCTATCTATGAACCTTTTACTAAAGATGAGTTATCCGTACACTTCTTTCATCAGCATTTTTACAACGCCAATCAGATAAGTGAAATGGAGTATATGATGACCGAATCTGCAGAACAAGTGCGTGCAGCTCAAGCTTCTGGATTTGGGGATATGCCTCTAAGTGTTTTATCGGTAGAACATGAAGATTATCCTGAATGGTCAAGTCTCCAACAACAAATTACCTCTTTATCGAGCAATAGCCAACATACTGTTGTCAAGGATGCGAGCCATTATATACATCTAGATCAACCTGAAATTGTAGTTGAAACCATTATGGAAATGCTAGAAAGTCAGAATGAGTAGACAATAGGGTTAATATTTGACGGAAAAAAGGGCTTACTTCTCCTTACTAGACTTTTTTATATCTGTAGAATGCTTTTATTAATTTACTGGCTATCATTTCTACTAGTGTAGCGATGAAAAACTATTAAAAATAGATATCTAAAATAAGGGTAGGTAGAAGTAGCAATTCTAATGATTTCTGGAGACTTATGAATTACGCAAACCGTGCTACTATTAAATTGAATTCATTAAAAGAGTTACCCTGTATTTACCATACCTTTACAAATAGTTAATCCTCTATTAAAAGTAGAAGAGTATAAATAATAGTAATAATAATAATTCGGGTGGAGAATATGGAGCAACCCAAAGAGTTTTACACGTTACGTGTACTCTTTGGGTTGCTTTTTTATTTGGAGGAGAATGATGAAAAGCTATCAGACTTATATATTTGATATTGATGGAACCTTGATAAGGGGAAAGCAAGTGCTTCCGGGTGTTATTCCTTTTTTGGATTATTTACGATCTCATAACAAACAACTGATATTTGCGACCAATAATCCAGTGGAAACAAAGGAATCAATACATCGAAGGTTATGGAATTTAGGCATAATTCAGAGCGTTACAGAAATTATTACACCTATTGATGCAATTCACACTTACTTATTAACTGAGAAGAAAGTCTCCAACATTATGGCTATAACTAGTGAAGAGATAAAGGAAGAGTTGGGAAGATTAGGCTGGGATGCGATAGGGCAACATGGAGGGAATCAAACAGATGTGTCACACGTAATAGTAGGAATGAATCCTGACCTTACTTATAAAAGTCTGTCACATGGGTTAAAGGCAATAGATCATGGTGCTGTGCTTATTGGCTTAAATCCTGATTTTTACTGTCCAACTGAGGATGGAAGGATTCCTGATACGGGATCTCTCTTGGCTTGTCTAGAGTTAGCAAGTGGTACAAAAGGGTTGATAATGGGGAAGCCTACTAAATGGATGCAGCAATCTATAAAACGGATAAACAAGCATGAAGATTCTCTTTCTATTGTTATCGGTGATTCACCTTATACAGATATCAAGCTTGGAATGGAGATGGGTATGGATACATTGCTTCTTAATACAGGATTGCGTTCATTTGATAAGAAGAAGGTAGAGATTACCCCAACATATATACTAGATACTTTAGAGAAGATAATGCTAAAAGAAAATAAGTAATACGTTTACAATATATTAAACTAGCATTAACACATTCTCAATATATCCCTGATAAGATAAAAAATGTAAATAATATAATAACTTCTCACGGGTGTGGAGAATAAGGAGTAACCCTAGAGGCGTGAACATTCAGTACATAGAGAGGAATCTAACTTCTTTGTATGTTATTTGTTTGTGTCCGTCTTAAGGGTTACTTTTTTTTTGAGGAAAGGGGAGATGCGAGTGCTAGAAACAAGAGGTTTAATAGGATCTGTTCATAATGATGAAGCGCTGGATACTGCTATTCGATCTGAAGGGATTGAGATGTTATTTCTTATGTATGGGGATATTATAACGATTCGAAATGTGGTTGAAAAAGTACATCTTGCCGGTAAAAAGGTTTGTGTTCATGTAGATTTTATTCAGGGATTATCTACAGATAAGAAAGGGATGGAATATTTAGCAACTCATGTTAGACCCGATGGGATCCTTAGTACAAGAGGGCAAGTCATTCAACATGCAAAAAAATTAAGATTATATGCCATTCAAAGGTTGTTTTTGGTTGATTCTGGTGCCTTACATTCCGGGATAAAAAGCGTTAATACAAGTCAGCCGGATGCAGTTGAGGCTATGCCAGGATTAATGCCCAGAGTCATTAAAGAATTAACAGAGAAAGTTGAATTGCCCATCGTTGCTGGTGGATTATTTAAGTTCAAAGAGGAGCTCACTTCTGCCCTTAATGCAGGTGCTATTTCTGTTTCAACAGGCTCACCTGAATTGTGGAAAGAAGTATCAAAAATATAAAAAAATTAAAAGGAGTGTTACAGATGAAAGAAATTAAGAAACTTTCTTTATTTTTATTCTTATTCGTGATGGCAGTTATCGCTGGGTGCTCTTCCAACGCAACAAACGATACAGACTCTAGTAATGAAAAAGAGACTGCGACTGAAACGGAAGTAAAGTCAGAGACCACTGAAAAATCTAAGGATCCTATTGAATTAACCATGTATTATCCGATTGCAGTAGGTGGACCACTTACAGAAATTGTAGAGAAGATGGCAACAGACTTTAATAAAGAAAATCCCGATATTATTGTGAAGCCTGTGTATACAGGTAGCTACCAGGATACGATGGTGAAAACCCAAACAGCTGTTAAAGGGAAAACACCACCTGATTTAGCTGTGCTTTTATCAACAGAACTTTTCACTCTGAAGGATATGGATGCCATTGTACCACTCGATGATTATATTGCAAACGATGGTGGAGACGAGTATGTAAATAGCTTCTACCCTGGTTTCATGGAGAATGCCCAAACGGAAAACAAGACATGGAGTATTCCATTTCAAAGAAGTACTATTGTTCTTTATTACAATAAGGATGCATTTGCAGAAGTGGGTCTAGATCCAAACTCACCACCGAAAAATTGGAATGAGTTGATTGAGTATTCAAAGAAATTAACAAAGGTTGAGAATGGTGATACAACACGCTATGGAGTAGAGATTCCTTCTTCAGGCTTCCCATATTGGTTATTCCAAGCTTTTGCATTACAAAATGGTAAGAACTTAATGTCAAGTGATGGTAGTGAAGTGTACTTCGATACAAAAGAAAACGCAGAAGCTCTTCAATTGTGGTTGGATCTTGCGAAAAAACATAAATCTATGCCTGAAGGAGTCATTGATTGGGCAACTGTACCAGCCAACTTCTTAGAAGGTAAAACAGCTATGATGTACCATACTACAGGTAATTTAACAAATGTTAAAAATAACGCTTCCTTTGACTTTGGCTTAGCTTATTTACCAGCAGGTGGAAAAGACTTTGGAACACCAACGGGTGGAGGTAACTTCTACTTATTTAAGGATACACCGAAAGAAAAACAAGAGGCAGCATGGAAGTTCATCAAGTGGGCTTCACAACCTGAAAATGCAGCACAATGGAGTATTGATACAGGATATGTTGCTGTAAGTCCTGGAGCTTATGAAACAGATGTGATGAAAGAATATGTGGAATCATTCCCACAAGCTGCAGTAGCGAGAGATCAATTACAATATGCTTCTGCTGAGTTATCAACTCATAATAATGGTCAAGTATCTAAAGTGTTTAATGACCAGCTTCAAGCGGCTATAACTGGCACAGCAACAGCAGAAGAAGCATTGAAAAAAGCACAAGAAGAAGCAGACAAATTATTAGCTCCATTTAAGCAATAATGTTTAGTGAATAGAAGAGTTACAAAATAGAAAAATGTAATATTGTTATAAAAAAATTGAGAAGGATGTAGGAAGAATGGGGAAAGTAGACCTGGCAAATACTATTATGACGACCAATTCTAGTAAAAGGAAATCTAAGATTGGTACATTACTAACGCTTAACTTACAAGCATGGTTACTTCTCCTTCCTTCACTCATCTTTTTATTTCTGTTTACGTTTTATCCAGTCATGCAAACCATTTATTTGAGCTTCTTTAGAGCGGATCTGGGAACACCAGACCCTTTTTTTGTAGGACTTG
The DNA here is from genome assembly GCA_003667865.1 of Rossellomorea marisflavi. Classification (GTDB taxonomy): domain Bacteria; phylum Bacillota; class Bacilli; order Bacillales; family Bacillaceae_B; genus Rossellomorea; species Rossellomorea marisflavi_C. The sequence goes on from CP033051.1 coordinate 1,395,181, forward strand.
AAAACTATAGGCAACTTAAAGAAGATGATGTGTTTTGGAAGGTTATGAAGAATACAGTTTGGTTTTTAGTCACAACGGTTCCAATTAGTATGCTTTTAGCGCTAGTAATGGCTTTAGCATTAAATAAAGCAATCAGAGGAACAAGCTGGCTACGTACGATGTTTTTTTATCCAACTGTAATCCCTATGATTGCGGTTGCTAATATTTGGTTGTTTATATATACCCCAGATTATGGCGTGCTTAGTCATGTTCTAGGCTGGTTGGGTATCAGTGATATCAATTGGTTAGGTACCCAGGAAACGGTTTTAACAGCGATGATTATTGTAGCTATTTGGAAAGAAGCAGGCTTCTTGATGGTATTTTATTTAGCAGGCTTGCAGACGATTTCCAAGGATCTTTATGAGTCAGCATCAATTGACGGGGCATCATGGTGGTACAGCTTCCGAAACATTACGCTCCCATTATTAATGCCAACAACCCTTTTTGTCACGATTATCGCATTAACAAATTTAATTAAGCTAGTTGATCATATTGTGATAATGACGAAGGGTGGACCAGACAATGCTAGTAATCTTCTACTTTATTATATTTATGAAACAGCCTTTACATTTTGGAATGAGGGCATGGCTGCAACATTAACGGTCGTGATGTTATCGATATTAGTCGTTATTGCAGTCATCCAGATATTCTTTGTAGATAAAAAAATCCATTATAGTTGAGGGGAAAATCGTGCAAATTCTTCTACGTATAAGTATTGCTTGTCTAGGATTATTATGGGGAGTGCCACTAGTATGGTGTGTCTGGACAGCATTTAAACCAAGAGATATGGCAACATCCTATTCTTTAGATGTTCAGTTTACATTTGATAATTTTGTTCATGCATGGAGTGCGGCACCATTTGGTCAGTATTACTTGAACACATTGATCATTGTGTTTGGAATTTTGGTTATACAAATTTTTACGGCTACAATAGCAGCTTATGCCTTTGCTCGCATGAAGTTTTGGGGAAGAGATCTTCTTTTTGTTCTTGTGCTCGTACAGCTAATGGTTCCTGCAGACATTTTAATCTTCCCAAATTACTCTGTTTTAAGAGATCTTTCTCTGTTAGATACAAAACTAGGAATTATGATGCCCTATCTTGCTTCTGCATTTGGAATTTTTCTACTTCGCCAAACCTTTAAAACAATTCCATATGAGTTGGAAGAGGCTGCAAGGGTGGAAGGATGTAATATCTTTCAAATACTATGGTATGTTTATATGCCACTTGCAAAACCGACATATATTGCCTTTGGGCTCGTGTCTGTTAGTTATCATTGGAATAACTTTTTATGGCCATTAATTGTAGCGAATTCAGAAGAAAATAGGCCACTTACAGTGGGGTTGGCGATATTTGCACAATCCTACGAAACAGGAGCACAGTGGGCAGAGGTTTCAGCAGCGACGTTACTCGTCATGACTCCACTACTCCTAGCATTCTTTATTTTCCAAAAACAGTTTATTAATAGCTTTATTCAATCTGGTATTAAATAATCGCATAAGGAGTTGTGACTGTGAATATTCCCCGAACTCTAGGTGTATCAACGTTTGCTGTATATGATGTTCCATTAGTGCAAGGCTTCGCAGAGCTTATAGAAGCTGGCTTTAAACAAATAGAAATCATGTGTGAGGACCAAGGGTTAGAATGTCTTGGGTGGTCAAGGGATGAAATGAATGCTATACAACAACAGCTTAGAGAAGAAGAAGTTACAGTTACTATTCATGCCCCTTTTCTCCTATGTAACCCTGCGAGTGACGACATAAATGTACGGACAAAATCCTTGGTACTTATAAGGGACTGTTTAAAATTGGCGAGTCACTTTAATTGTCCCTATGTACTCTTACATTTAGGTACACATGATCATTCAGATTTAGGATTGAAAAATAGTATCTCCTTTTTAGAACAACTAGTATCTTTTATTCCAGATGGAACAAAAATTGCGCTTGAAAATGTACCACCAAAGCCAGGCTTTATAGGGAGTACGATAGATGAGTTGCTAGAGGTTTGTTCGCGATTTCCAAGTGAAAAGTTTGGTATTGTATACGATGTTGGGCATGCAAACCTATTAGAAGGAGAACGAGTTGTCACAGAAATGATATCCATTATAGATCACTTAATTGGGCTACATATAAGTGATAATTATGGAAAAGAGGATGAGCATAATTGTGTAGGTGATGGTACGGTTCCATTTTCTCTTATTTTGCATGAACTGCAGGAGCGACATCTAGAGAAGACTGTAACTATGGTATTGGAAACGAAGAATATAGAGGATAGTATAAAGTCAGTTAACCGAATGACTGAGCTGGTGTTGCGGAAAGAAACCGAAGCTTAAGGGCTTCGGTTTTTTTGCTAATCTCTTCATGAAAAAAACATCCAGTTAACGCCAAATTTCAGGAGAAAAGTTTCACAACTAAGTGCGAGAAGAGAATGTAATATTACTAAGAGGGATGATGAATTAACCTATTCATCATAGAATACCATTTTTTTCAGAATGCTAGGAAAATGTCTGAGTTTTTACCGTTACGAAATGCTTCCGCCAATTTCAAGGCTAGTCGTGGGAAATATTTCAACAAAATTTTGCAGTTATATGTGCAAGAAATATGTTTTACCGAATAGCAGGAACCTTAATCTTCACAGTAAACTCCTCATCCTTATAAACAAAATCCAAAAATCCCTGGTGACGTTTCACAATATCAAGAATTTGCTTCGTGCCAAGCCCCTCATGTCCGTCCCCTTTTGTTGTTAGACCAAACTTCTCGTAAAGATGATCCAAAATATCTGCTTCAATCGGAAGACTTTGATTGCTGCAAGTAAGTAAATACAACCCGCCTCGTTTATAAAATTGTACCGTCACAAAGCCTGATTTCTGATGATGTTCTTGCCATTCTTCACATGCCTCAATACTATTTGATAATAAGTTTCCTAAGAGACCCACTAGTTCTTGATTGGAAAGGGGTAAGGTTGAGAGTGGAATATCAAAATCGTACACAACTGTAATCCCAGAAGATTTTGCTCTTCGGTACATTTGATTCAATATGCCTGCGACAATCCCTTTTTCCCCTTTGATGGAAAGATTCGTTTCTTCATATCCTTCAACTAACCCATCTAAATACACTTTGGCATCATGTGTTTCTTCATTCTCTAAGAGAAAATGAAGGGCAGATATATGCTTTAGGAAATCATGTCGTTCGCTACGGACAATTCGGAATGTTTCATTGAAGGATTCATGCTGTTCTTCAAATTGCTGCAGCTGTTTCGTGTAGGTGGTGAGTCTGTTTCCGATAGATAGTCGAATCCACTCCAACCCAATAAAGATAAAGAAAGGTACCATAACAAAGTATGTAGGTTTTAATGTTAGATAGATAAGTACAAGTAAGAGTTGAAATAAATAGATGAATCCATTCCCTTTAACACCTAAAACGGCAGTCTGTAACAAGTACCTCTTGGATCCAAAATAGATTGGAGTAATGACGAGAATACTAGTGATATAGAAAGGTATCTTCCAGTCCAAAATGATAATTATAGCCTGTAGGTGTATAAATCCGAGCACGGCAAGGGTCGTCCAATATCGTATAGAGTGTTTCACATTTTCATCCACCTTTAAAAGTAATGCTGCTGTAGAAAATCTACTTTATCTTTTGTAATCATCGCCTGTTCGTCCATTGCTTCAAACGTCACAACATAAGAATTCTTCGCGTACAAAGAGAAGTTTTTTACATGATGAATGTTGATAATAAACGAACGGTGGGAGCGGATAAAGTCTCGTTCCCTTAACTCACCTTCTAGCTCGTTAAGTGTTAAGTACGTTTTAATAGGACCTGACTTCGTATAGATTGTTGTAGACCTACCTGAACGTTCAATGAAGACAATGTCCTTCTTTTGAACAATATGGATATCATTTTTTTGTTTTAAGTATAGTCTACCTGCAATCTCCGTAGATTTTGTTTTTTCTTTAAATCGTTCAACCGACTTGATTAACCGTTCCTTCGGATAGGGCTTCATAATATAGTCATGAACATAAAGCTCAAAAGCATGAACAGCATAACCACTGTTCCCTGTTACGAAAATAACCGCAATATTTAACGCATGTGAATGAATAATATCTGCTAATTCATAGCCTGATAGATTGGGCATTTCGATATCTGCAATCAATAAATCAATCTCTTCTTTTTTGATATGCTCATATGCTTCTTCTGCTGATTGAGTAGAAAATATGATCTCAATATCTGAAATGCCTGATATGATGCCATTTAATTTATCGAGGTCGATAAAACGATCATCCACTAGACCAACCTTCATACAACCGCCTCATTTACAAATATATCTTTAAAATTAATTATTTTCCATTTCCTATTTTACCATCTCTACTATAAAATTTGACCTTTTCGCGACAAGAAAAGGATGATTCACGACATAACTGAAGATTTACGATGAATTTGTTTGTATGATGAAATCAAGATAAATCAAATGAGGTGAAACACATGATTGAAATTCATGAGCTAACAAAAAGATTTCAAGATAAGAAGATTGTTGTAACGGCCGTCAAGCATGTATCGTTTTCGGTAAAAGAAGGGCAAGTGGTTGGATTACTTGGAGAAAACGGTGCAGGAAAAACAACCTTACTTCGAGCAATTGCTACATTATTAACACCAACAGATGGAAGCATCAAAGTGGGTGGGTATGACACGGTTAAAAATCCTGAGCAAGTGAAAAAGAGAATTGGTGTTTTATTCGGAGGAGAAACAGGGCTGTATGATCGCTTGACTGCACGTGAGAACCTAGAGTACTTCGCAACACTTTATGGATTAAGTAAGCATGAGACAAAGGTGCGAATTGAAGACCTTGCAAAGATGTTTGGAATGAGAGATTACTTGAACAGAAAGGTTGGAGGCTTCTCAAAGGGAATGCGCCAAAAGGTTGCGATTGCAAGAGCAATTATTCATAATCCAGATATCATTCTATTTGATGAACCAACAACAGGACTTGATATCACGTCTTCTAATGTGTTCCGCCAGCTCGTTCATCAGCTAAAGCGTGAAGGGAAAACGATCATCTTCTCGAGTCATATTATGGAGGAAGTTTCATTGCTTTGTGACTCTGTAGCAATGATGCACAAAGGAGAACTGGTTTACCAAGGGAACCTTGACGCACTCTATAAAGCAGAAGGCAGTCAAGATCTGAACTATATATTCATGAGCAAACTTGTAAGGGGGAGTGAACACTATGCTTCGTAATATCTATTTAAAAGAAATGAAAGACTGCTTCCGTGATCGTAGAACATTATTATTAACGGTTTTCCTGCCAATTGTGATGATGACCGGCTTAATTTTCTTTTATGAAAATATGGTTTCAGATGGAGAAGGTGAGGTATACAAACTTGCACTAGATGAATCGGTAACGAGTGAGGAAAAGGCTTTATTTTCTAGTCTGGAGAATATTGAAATAATAGAGTCAACGAACCCTGAAGAAGCATTTCGTAATGGCGAAGCGCAAGCAGCTCTGCTTTTAGAAGAAAATTTTATTTCTACGGTTGAAGCGGGTGGAAGTGCCTCTGTTACAGTGGTTGGAGATTCCTTTAGTCAAAACTCAGCAAATTTAATGAATATCGTAATGAATACATTATCTGGTTTTGAAAAGTCCATTATATCTGAGAGATTACAAGTAGAAGGGATGAATCCAGAATTAGTTCAACCTTTTACGATTGAGCAAAAGGAAGTATCTGAAGAGGATCCCAATATTGGATTGATTGCGATGTTAATCCCAATGATGCTTGCTCTTTCTATTGGCATCGGCGCTGGTCCTGCAGCATCTGACTTGTTTGCTGGAGAAAAAGAAAAGAAAACGATGGAAGCCTTATTGATGACACCGGTGAATCGAAACACATTGCTGTTTTCAAAGTGGCTGACCATTTCAACAATAGGTTCTATTACTGGACTGATTACACTTATTGTAGTTGCAGTAGAAATTCAATTTCTGACAGAAAACCTCAAAAATGCAGTTTCATTTGGGGATGATATGGGCCTAATTATCGGTATTGCTGTAGTAATCTCGATTATATATGCGATGTTTATTGCGTCTCTACTGATGCTGACAAGTATTATAGGTAAAACGATTAAAGAATCACAAAGCTATAGCACACCGATTATGATGCTAGCCATGTTCCCTGTTATGATTATTGCTAGCGTAGGGATAAACGAACTTTCGTTTCATCATTTTGCCATCCCAATCTTAAACCTATTTAGCCTTTTAAAAGAATTGCTATTCGGAATCATCAACTATGAGCATTTATTGATAACACTAGCAAGCAACCTGATTTGTATGGTGATTGTGTTCGTAATTGGTAGAATCTTATTCTTGAAGGATAAGTGGGTAATGAATTAAAAAAAGTCGCCAAGCAAAAAGTCTCTTATAAGCAAAAGCTTATGAGGGATTTTTTTTGTTGGCATATACATGAAAACATTTAATTCAGTTGTTTTGAAGGAAGAGCAGGTATTTTACCGAATTCTTCTAAAATGTGCTAGATTGATAAAAATTGGACAAGCCAAAATTTTTTTTCGCAGTGTCAACTAAATAAAACTCAGATACATCTAATGAATGAGAAAGGAGGAACAGAATTGGATATTAATGATGTGAAACAGGCAATAGCGAAAAATGATGAATCTTTTTTGAAGTGTATGAAAGCAGTACAGGATAGCTTGTATCGTATAAGTATAGCCATAGTGAAAAATGAACATGATTGCCATGATGCAATTCAAGAAACGATTTTAAAAGCATACCGTTCCATTGAGAAGCTAAAAGAACCTTCTCATTTTAAAACGTGGATGATTCGAATCCTTATTAATGAGAGTAATGATATTTTGCGTAAAAGAAAGAAGCTTTTGTTTTTTCAAAAGGTGAAAGAAGAAGGATATACTCCTACGTATTGTAGGAATGAGGAGTTACATAAAGCACTTGAATCTCTACCTAATAAACAAAAAATGATTGTACTTTTATTTTATTTCGAAGAATTGAGGGTTGAAGAAATAGCTGAAGTGTTACAAGTATCCTCTGGAACAGTTAAGCAACACTTATTCCGAGCACGAAAAGCTCTTGGGAAAATTCTTAAAAAAGACAGGGAGGGAGAAGTATATTATGAAGGAGTTTGATAACGAGTTTTCTAAGCTTGTGAAAGAGTCAAAGGCAACGATGCCTCAGTCCATGAGTGAACATATTGATGGTGTTTTAGTTGGCTTAAATAGAGAAAAAGCAGTGTCTCATAAAAGAAGAAGAAGAACCTTTTTCCTACCAAGTACAGGTATCGCAGTCGTGGTATTACTAAGCTTTCTATTCAACAATCAACTAACAGTCGCATTTGGAAAGGTAAGAGAATTTGTAGGAGATATAGGGATCCTAACATACCAATCTAGTAAGCCACCTTCTGAGCACACATATGGGACGATTACACAAGACGGGGAAAGGATGACCATACAAGATGTGTTTTATGATGGAGTAAGGTTGGTTATGAGCTATGAAAGAGAGTCTGATAAGAGTCTAGAGCCTTTTACGGATATCCAATTAGAAGTGAATAAACAAGAGGTCCCGTATGAAGCAATCTTTCACTCTGATATTTCTGGGAATTCTCATAAGAGAGAAATGGGCTATATATTTTTCTCTCCGGCAAGTAGTATAGATTCCGATATCCAACTTTCAATGAGGCTTCAGGATGCAAGAGAGAAAAACTGGTCGTTTGATTTCAAGGTGAACAGTAATCAATTATCTGTCCCAACCATCACACCAAATATTAAAAAGGTAGACCATCATACTGAGTTTACAGTAAACAACATACATCTTGCAGAATCTGCATTGAAAGTAGATGCCTCAATGGTGTTGCCTATCAGGGATTATGAGAAAGAAAAGAGATATATTCATGATTTTCGTATCAAAAATGGTCAAAAAGTATTGAGCATTTTTACAGGAAACCAAGAAATATACACCTTAGATGAAAATGGAAAAAAACAGCCATTTAATGAAGAAATAATCTACGATGATTCAACTTACATTCAAATAGACTACACTGTTTTAGCAGAACCAGTGAAGAGTGTTGAAAAATTAGTAATTGAGCCACTGATCATTCATGACAAATCAGCCACTATGAAAAACATTACAACAAAGGTTACTGGGAAATACCCTATTGAACTAGAGGATGGACAAAATACGATCTACATTGAAAATATTGAATCCAATAAAGAAAACACGATTATTCATTATAGGGTGGAAGGATTTCAACCAAGCCGACATACAAACTTTCACTTGAAGGATCTAACGACAAATAGAGTCTATATGACGAAGGATGAACCTATTCCAACCGGAAACAAGCAATACAAAAAGGTATTAAAACCAATTAATGAACAAGACCATGATGTGCATATTATATCTACCACTCCAACATTTACGTATGAAGTAATTGAACCGTTTGTTGTAGAAATGATGGATTAATAGAATCGGGTAAAGAAGAGAGCCTCTTACAAGAATTCAGTAGGAGGCTCTTTTGATTCGGGTTAGTGGGCTTCCTTTTCCTGTTCTAGCTCATTCTAAGTAGAAAAGTATAGACAGTCATATTTTAAAACACTCATAAGTAAGAAAACCTCAGTCTCCCCCCCCACCACAACTACATCCTCCAGAATCTCCACCAAATATCCCGCTGCAAAAGGTTCCGCAAGGCTTGAGTTACTACTTTCAGATGCAGATTTTGCATAATGCTTCATCTTTGCATGATAAGAATCAGGTTCGTGAATGGAGTGGAAGAGCATTGCTTGCATCACATAAGGCACATATTTTGTCCGTTCATATTCATAATATTTTTTCCTAGGGTATGATGTCAGTTGCTTGGTTGCTTCCAATTTTTCTTTAAGATACTCAATTAGAGTGAAGCAAGTATCAGGGGTGACATCCTGCAACAACCATGAACATCCCTATCTTGCCTTTACATCACCATTGTATACCCATATATTTCCATACGTTGTTCAAATTTTAATTCTATGTTCCCATCCTTTAATACTACGAAAATCTCAAAGAAGCTTGATATATAGCAGATATACCATAAAATATTCGTCAATTTATGTTTCATTTTGTATATGTGAAAATATAAAAATAGTCCCAAAAACCCATAAAATTTAATATTTGTAATATTTGTCCATAAAAAGTAAAGGGAATTACACCGTATTGTTAAGGGGGTATGAAAATGGAGCTTTTTACCTCTGTCAAGATACCTATAAAAGGCGTCTTTGGATGAAAAAGTACTAGGAAAATATTAACAGACACCATTCGACATGGAGAGTAGCACTTATTGACTAATATTTTTTCCAATGATAGTAAATAAGATAAGGAATAACCAAAATTTACATTTTACTACCATTCTACTAGAAAATTTGTTTTGTAGTGCTGCTGAAAGAAGGGACGAATTACCGATGTTAGAGTCAAAACGACGTGCCATGATTTTTATTGGTTTATCCTTAATCCTTGCACTTACAGCTGGCTTTTTAGTTTTACAAAAGGTCCAGAAGTTGAACACGGATATAGGTACGGTTGTACGGGTATATGTGGCGAGTGAAGATGTATCCTCCCGTATGCTAATCACTCCGGACAACATAAAAACGGAAGAAATTCCGAAAAAGTATCTACGAGACTATCATATTACAAATGTCGATGATCTTGTGAACAAAGTATCCGTTGTACCTTTATCAGAAGGGGATATTATAACCAAAAGTATTTTAAAGCAAGCTTCTTCCGTCATCGAGGAGAATAACCGTTTGATTACATTAATGAAAAGTGAGCGTGTCTTTTTTGACGAGCCATTAGAGGCACTTGATCGTGTTGATTTCATTGTGTCTGATCGATTTTCTGGTAAAGAGGAAACGCGCATTTTCTTGAAGGATGTTAAAGTCGCAAGAGTTGCGAAGAAGGATGACAGCTTTGAGGGAATACAGGTAGAGATTCCACTCGAGCAAGCTCCTGAATTAATACATATGCAGAACTACGCTGATAGTCTACGGATTATAAAAGCCAATGTAGGGAAAGAAGAAACAGCTCAAGCGGAAGAAACCGCAACTGAATCAAGTAAAGTTGAAACACAAACAAGTACAGAATCTCCGAGCGAGGAACCGAAGAAAGAAGAACCGTCTCAATCAGAGCCTTCTGAAGAGCGAGCGAAAAAAGATACTACAGAAGCAACTCTACAATAAAACCATTGTTTCTCATTTCTATTGTTTCATAGGAGGTACTCATGATGAAAGACATGCAACTTTTTCTCGTTGGAGAAGACAATGAGCTAAGAAAAGACCTAGCTGACCTGTTACAAATGAGCTATAAAGTTTTGATGATTGATTTGGAATCATGGTCCTCTGAGATTAGACGATATGATCCAGAAATCGTTATTTTTACAGAGGGTTCCATCAATCCAGTTGAAATGATTAAGGACTTTTATCAGGACTTTCCTAACGCATCAGTCATGTACGTACATACACAAGAGGACTTTCAACTGTTAAGAGAATTGACTCGAATTGGTACCGAAGACTTTATTATTCTTCCAGATGAAAAGGAATTATTGGAATCCAGGCTGGAGCAGCTATGGCAGAAAAGAAGTGTGGTCAGAGAATCTGCAGTAGCATCAACGGGATTTAAAAGAGGAAGGGGACAGATCTTTGCTTTCTATAGCGGAAAAGGTGGGGCTGGTAAAACCTTAATTAGTACGGCTTTTGCTCAAACGTTAAAGCTGGAATCAACCGCTCAGGTACTGCATATTGACTTAAACCTCCAATTTGGAGGAGCAGAGATGTACCTTGGCATTGAAAGCAATCGAAGTATTATTGATTTAAAACCCGTTATTAATGAGTTAAATGAACATCATATTCGAAACATCTCAGAGAAAGAAAACTACTCGAAGCTAGAGCTTCTCGCCAGTCCAATGGATGCGGAAGTAGCTGAAAAGATTGATGAAGAGTTTATTTTACGATTACTGCGAGCATGTAAGCGTAGCTACGATTTCATCATTATTGATTTACCAACTACAGTAGATGTGAAAACCTTTACGGCATTAGAGGAATCCGATCGCATTTATTATGTCATGACGTTAGATACACCTGCGATTAGGGTGCTGAAAAATGTAGAAGAGCTATTCAAACGACTTGGACTTTACACACATGAACGTCTGGAGCTCGTTGTTAATCAAGTTGGAAGAGATAATGAACTAACAAAGAAAGACTTAGAGCGATTTGTTCAGCTTCCTATTACTGCTGAAATAAGAAGAGATATAAAAGGAATTCAGTCGATGATTAACAAGGGTGAGCCATTAAGAAAAGAGATGAAAGAAAAGAAAATGGTCGGACCTGCTAAGGATATTCAAAAATGGGTGAGCTCAATGCTAAAGTGATCCCTTGTGACAGTCGGGAAAGGAGGAAGCATCCATGTCATTGTTTAATCGAAATCCATCTAAGAAGCCAGTACCTGAGTACCAATACAGTAAACAAGTGACATCCAATAATCCCTATATCGATGAGCTTGTAGAGCATTACAAATCTAGACTGCTTTCAGAAACAAACCTTGAACAGCTTACGAGTCTAGAAGAAGAGGCCAGAAGATTATCAATTGAAAAGCTCATCAATCAGTTTATGAGTGAGGAGAAAGTGATTCTTCCTCGTCATGAGAAAGATTTGATGATCTCAAGGTTAATTGATGAGAGTGTGGGCTTTGGGCCTATAGAAGCCTTATTAAAAAATGACAGTATTACAGAGATTTTAGTGAATGGGCCAAACGAAGTGATTGTAGAAAGAAATGGCCAGCTACTAAAGACAGATATCTCGTTCAGAGATGAAGAGCATGTCCGCCATATCATTGACCGTGTTGTGGCACCTCTCGGAAGAAGGATTGATGAAAGTTCACCAATGGTTGATGCCAGACTACCAGACGGAAGCCGTGTGAATGCCGTTATTCCTCCAATTAGTTTAAATGGAACGTTAATTTCAATAAGGAAGTTTCGGAAGACTCCTTTTGAAATGAGCGATTTAATCCAATATAAAACGTTAAATGAAGAGATGTCCTATTTTCTAGAATCAATCGTGAAAGCAAAGATGAATGTTTTGATTTCAGGTGGAACAGGGAGCGGGAAGACAACTCTGCTAAATGCATTGGCAAAATGTATCCCAGTGAAGGAGCGTGTGATTACCATTGAGGACTCTGCTGAACTCCGCCTCAATCGTTCAAGTGTTGTAGGCATGGAGGCAAGACCGGCAAATGTCGAAGGTAAAGGGGAAATTACCATTCGCCAATTAGTAAAAAATGCGCTACGGATGAGACCCGACCGAATTATTGTCGGAGAGGTTCGAAGTGCCGAAGCATTTGATATGCTTCAGGCGATGAATACGGGTCATGAGGGTTCCTTAACAACGGTCCATGCGAATACACCTTCTGATGCCATAAGCAGGGTAGAAGGAATGGTTGTCATGGCAGGAATGGACCTTCCTACTCACATTATCCGTGAATACATTGTTGGAGCTCTTGATTTTATTGTTCAAGCAGATCGATTAACGGATGGGACTAGAAAAGTCTTAAATATCTCTGAAGTATTTGTAAACGAAGACAATAAAATTCAGGTTCAAGACATTTTTAAGTTTCAACGAACAGGAATTGGAAGTAAAGGTGAGGTACTAGGAGTGTTCACTCCAACAGGGGTCATTCCACGTTGTTTAGAGCGATTAAAGATGTATGGTGTTGAAATCGATCAAAAGCTTTTTGAGACAAAGGAGGGAATTGATTTTGACATGGAGCATCTCTATTCTTTATAGCTTGGCTGTTATGTTTTTTCTATGGGGGCTTTATAACTTGCTAGGTTATCGTTCTCAAAAGCGAGAGTGGAAACAGAAAGTACAGAAATGGAATCCAGAAGAGAAAAGAAAAAGCGTCATTAGTGTTGTAGGAGATCGATTTGATCACTCAACAACAGCAAAGCCACTACAAGGTAAATTGCAAAATGCCAATATCAAACTACTACCCTCAGAATATATTGGAGTTCATTTATTAGGCTTTCTTATGTTGTTTGTCATGTTATTCAATTTTTTTAAGGTACCGATGAACATTTCAATTCTATTAACACCCGTAATACTAGTAGCGGTCCACTATCTGTTGTTCTATATCCGGAAAAATAAATATGAAGAACGATTTAACAATCAGTTAGCAGATATTTGTAGACTCCTTGGCAACTCAGCACGATCAGGGCTAACCATTAACCAAGGGATTGATATTGTCGCTCGGGAAGTTCCTTCTCCAGCAGGAGATGAATTTAAACGAATTGCGAATGAATTGAAATTAGGAGTGCCATTAGAAATCGCCTTGAGGTCTGTACAGAAACAGAACTCCTCTAGAGAATTTCAGTTGTTTATAGCCACCATCCTAATACAGAAAAAAACAGGAGGAAACCTTGCTAATACCTTGGAGACAATGTCTCAAACACTTGAAGACCGAAAAATTCTAAATCAGACCATTAAAACGATGACTTCTGAACAGAGATATATCTCTTTAATTGTACCAGTACTGCCCATCTTTATTTTACTTATGATGAACAACATCATGGAAGGCTTTACTGATAATTTATGGACTGGGCCAGGTCTTGTCATTCTATTCTTTTTCATATGCGGCATTATTCTGTCCTTCCTATTAATACGAAAAATTACAACGATAAAGGTGTAGAAATGGATGCATTAATCATTTTTTCAATCATATTATTTTGGTTTACATTTGTTTTGGCTTTGCGGCATTACTCAGTCTTTATCAAGGAAAAAAGACACCTCATTGATCATATATCAGAGCTAACTGATATTGATCCATTTGAAAAGAAGGCGAAAAAAAGGAATCGTCGTGCAGAAGTCATTCAAAAACTTACGAAGTATGCTGATGAATTTTCTGAATTGGGTCAGAGGATAAACTTCTTTAGTGAGAATCACGATGTTAGGGCATGGCTTAAAAAGTCCGGAAATCCGTTTCAACTTACTGTTGAACGATTCCAAGGGTTGAAGATTTTTCTCTTTATTGTGGGGTTTTTTATGGGGGGGATTGCCTTCATTATCGGACTACCATTCTCTCAATATGCCATTATTGTAAATCCGCTTGTTGGGTATTTTTTACCGATTATTATTGTGAAACAACAAGCAAAGAAGAGACAGCTTCACCTGCGACAAGACTTACCTGACTTTCTTGATACGATCAGTACTAGTCTTCAAGCTGGGGTTAGTTTAGATCAGGCATTAAGGGAGGTGATTCGCTTTTTTGATGGTCCACTTCGAGAAGAATTCTCTCGATTCAATCAAGAAATTGATCTAGGAGTACAAAGAGAAACTGCCTACCGAAACTTACTTGACCGAAATGATAACCAAGAGTTTCAGAGTTTAATAAAAGCATTAATTCAAGGGCTAAAGCTGGGTGTACCTATTGCTACTACCTTTAAAGTCCAAGCAGAGGATATGAGACAATTCCGAGAAGAACAGGTGAAAGAACTAGCAGCAAAAGCTTCACCTAAGGTAACGCTCGTCACAACGTTTGTGGTGGCACCCGTTTCAATCCTAATGATTGCAGGGCTTATGATTCTAAACCTAATTTATGGCGATAACAGTATTATCAATCTATTAAAGTAAATAAAAGGAGGAAATACGATGTTTAAAAAAGTAAATGAATTGTTTGTAAAGAGCAGCTTAAAGGTGAGAGGCATGATTGAAAATGAAAGAGGATCACAAACGCTTGAGTGGATTGGAATTGCTGCGGTAGTTGTTATTGTGGTAGGGATTATTTCGACAGCGTTTTCTAGTGATGCTGAATTCGGTAAAACAGTAGTAAAGAAGTTTAGTGATTGGATTGCCAAAATTGGTGGTGGAGGAGCATAAAGATTTTATTACGATTTCAAGACATTGTTCCACTCATTTAACAATCTTTCTTTGGAGTCTTGGAGGTATAAGCTATGAAGAGAAGAACTTTGGGTGTTTTAATATTCTTATCACTTGCAGTAGCTGGTTGTAGTAGTGACGAACCAGAAAAGGCAGTGAAAAAATCAGAAGAAAACATTCAAGAGGTTTCAAGGGAAGTAGAGACTGAAGAAACCGAGACTAGTACTGAACCAGCTATAGTGAATTTTGATGAATTTTTCAAGGATGTACCAGAAGTCCCTGAAACTATTGAAGACTTTATAAATCAAGCTCCAGGTAAATATGTATATCTGCAGGATGGTTGGAGAGAAGAAGCAAAAAAGGATATAGAAAATATGCCGCCATTACCAAAAGAGCCTACAGATGAACAGTATCAGCAATATTTTAACTATGTCTATTCCATGGTGGCGGAAGATTTCCCAAATCCAGAAGACTTGGTGAAGAAGCTAGAGTTTTCTATGTTTGGCAATCCAGATATAGAGGATCCTCGCTACCAATTCAAGGACCATTACAATATTGAGATTATTCTCGATTCGAGTGGAAGTATGGCTGAATTAGTGAATGGTACCACCAGAATGGAATTAGCCAAAAATGCGATAAAGGAATTCATTGCAAGTGCCCCTGAAGAGGCAAATGTCTCATTAAGAGTTTATGGACATAAAGGCTCTGGTTCAGATACAGACAAAGAAATGTCATGTAAAGCAATTGACCAAGTATATGGATTTGGACCTTACAAAGAAGAATCTTTTCAGCAAGCACTAGATCAATTTAAACCAAGTGGTTGGACCCCGATCGCACAAGCTCTGCAGCAATCAATGAAGGAATTTGAACCTTATGATAGCACAAATCATACGAACCTTATCTATCTTGTGAGTGATGGCATTGAGACTTGTGACGGAAATCCTATTGCAGTTGCGAAAAGCTTTTCAGATTCAAATATCTCCCCAATTATCAATGTCATCGGGTTTAATGCTGATTCAGAAGCACAGCAGCAGTTAAAAGCGGTAGCAGAAAGTGCTGATGGGATGTACACAAATGTATCTGATGGAGACCAATTAAAAGAAGAGTTTGAACAAGCACAAAAGGTATTAGAGGAATGGGAGAAGTGGAAGAAGGATGCGCTTAAAAATGCTGACTTCCAAAGAGTAGATAATAGTATTCAAATACTATTTTTTACTGATGATTGGAATCGTCGTGGCCTCTTTCAAGCGACCAACATCAGTACCTTCCTTCAATTCTTACAAGAAAATGAAAAGATTGATGTGTGGCAGTATGATCATCTCATGCAAATGGGATTTGACTTAGAAAAAGTTGAGAATGGTTATAGCAAGAAGATGGAAAAAGAATTTAAGGAATTGAGTAAGAGTAATTTAGAAGAAGTGAAGAGGAAGATTGAGGAGAACTATAACTTGAATACGCAATAGATTGTATGAATCTATAAGAATAGTTTTAAAGAGCAACAACTACAAAATGAAAAGAAAGGATAACACGATGAAAAATAGATTAACAAATAAAGTATTTGTTATTTTGTCGTTATTCTTTATATTCTTTCAGACGTTTTCCATACCGATATTAGCTGCAGTGAAGCCTTGGACAGGGAATCCCTGGACAGGAAATCCTTGGCAAGGAGAGCCCATTGACCATTCGGATATGAATTGGGAGGGAGATCCTTGGCAGGGAACACCTTGGGAGGGAGGAAAATTCACAGGGAAAGAATGGGACGGGAATACGACAGACGATGGGTCTGGTTGGGATGGAGTGAACTGGGACCATACTCCTTGGTATTTAGATCCTTGGATTATGAATGGATGGTCACCTAATGGCTTTACTGGTTATGGGACAACCGGCATTCCTTTTTCAGGAGACAGTTTTACTGGTACTGGCACAAATGGAGAGGCCTTTTCAGGAAATGCCTTCAATGGTAATGGAACAATTGGTAACCCTTTTGCAGGACAGTCCTTTAACGGCTCAGGTACTTCAGGATCCCCCTTTGCGGGTAACAACTTTAATGGTTCAGGAACAAATGGAACGCCATTTAATGGATTAGGAACATCAGGGAATCCGTTTGCAGGAAATAGCATGACAGGCGATCCGTTTCTTGGAAGTCTATTTAACGGGGATTCTACACAACTCTATCCACCATATTCACCATTGGCCCTTGCTTATAGTTCAGGCTGGGAAGGATCAGGTACAGAACAACCAGGTGATGTGAAATTACCTAAAGGGTATGAGATTGCCAAATACATCACCAATGATTTAATTGGTGGTCAAGTAAGTATGGTAGGCGAATTCTTGGCCGACCAGGATAATTTTAGACCAAGTGGATCATTTTTCTCAACCTTAATGTTAAATGGAGTTAAAGTAGGACTTGGGGAGAAAACACCTTGGTTTATTAATGGATTATCAGATACCAGTGATTTTATATCAAAAAGCATAGAAGGAGTTAACGCTGCGAAGACTTATAGAGATGTTCGACAGGCAGGCACTATAGCTGCAGAAGCATATTCAAATGTACAAAGCATTTCAAATATTACTGAAACAGCAGGTGCTGTAAGTTCTTCTTTCGGTGTTTTATCAAAATTCAATGTTGCAACAGCTGCCCTAGGAGCAGGCTATTCAGCTTTTGAGCTGGGCTTTAATGGAACTAAAGCCTATGATGTATTGACATCAAACGCTGCTGGTAATGAAAAGGTTTCTGCTGTAGCTGAGGCTACGGGGAATCTTGGTGACCTTATTCTAAATGCAGGTGTGATTACTGCTGCAATACCAGGAGGTCAAGCGGCAGGAGCTATTATGATTGCAGGTGGTGCAGCTTTATGGGGTGCCTCCAAGTTAACAAAAGTAGTAGCTGACAATTGGAAAAGTATTTCAAAATTCACGAAGAATGCTGTCAGTAAAACAAAGGCTGCTATCGGTAATGGATGGAAGAAGCTTACGGGAATATTTGGATAATTATACAAAATGCTTAAAAGGATGTTAAATGATGAAAGAGGCATTAATAAAGAAAGCAAAAAAATATAAAAAATGGCTGGAAAAGTTTGATGTTACTGCCTTTTCTTATGAAGTAAACGGGGTAAACTACTATTTTGCATATTATATAAAAGGGAAAGATGTAACCGGGTACGCTATCATATCTGATAAAGAGGAAAGGTCTGCAGATATAGAAATAGCTTTTAAAAAACTTCAAAGTTTTGCGAATTTATCTAGTAACATCTTTGGCAGTGTAAGACAATTGGCTTCAGTCTCACCAGAATATTTCTTTGACATTGCAAATGTAGTTCCAAGCAACTCAGACGATGACGTCCTTCTAAAAGGAAAGCAGATATTTAATGAGCAAGGAGAGCTGCAAAGTAAACTAGTAGAATTATATAAAAATTATGAAACACATTACGGCTCTAATGTGGGAAAAAGCTTAAAAGTAACTGATGAAGAAATTGAATATCTTTTAGTAACTTTAGCGACTTCTGATATCTTACAATACGAACAATCCAAGTTATTAATTAATGAATATTCCTTACTAAAAGAATTTCAGAGGAAATTGAAACAAAGTGGATTTATAGAAAAGCTTCAAATTAATCGGGTGACTTTTCTCAAGGAACTTACATCTACCGACCCGGCTAAAAAGGATAACATTATTGAACAGGTACGTTATGTAGATAAATGGGGTTCCTTGCCGTTTGATAGACAATTAGAGGAATTGATAAGGTACTCCAAAGAAGACCGTGAATCAAAACAAAATGAATACCTAAAGAAAATAAGGTACCCAAAAATATGAGTTATGTACGGGAAGTCATTCATCTTGCTGAGTATTGTCAAATTTCAATATTGCAATAGCCGCCAATAGCATCCCAATTAGAAAGGTGTTGAAGGATGAAAGAGGTAATATTCGATAAGGCTAAGAAACACAAGAAGTGGTTAGAAAAATGCGATATAACTACCTATAGCTATGAAATAAATAGTACAGACTACTATTTTGCCTTTTACACAAGAAAAAATGATGTAACCGGTTATGCTATTGTTTCGGATAAAGAAGAAAGAAGAATAGACATAGAAAAAGCTTTTAGAAAACTTCAAACCTTTGCAAGTGTATCTAGTAACCTTTTTGGGAGCCTTGGAGAGTTGGCAAGAATTTCACCAGATTATTTTTTTGATATTGCCAATGCAGTTCCGAGTAACACTACTGATGACATTCTTCTAAGAGGGAAAAGAGTCTTCGAGGAGATTGGAGAGCTACAGAGTAAATTAGTAGATGAATATAAAAAGTATGAGCAATATTATGACTCAAATGTAGGAAAGAGCTTAAAAATGACAGATAAAGAAATTGATGATCTTGTAGAAACGGCATCAGTCTCCGATATTCTACAATTCAAACAGTCTAGGTTACTAATTGACGAGTATTCGAATTTAAAAGAATTTAGTAGAAAATTGAAAAAAACTGACGGAATGAAAAAACTAGCAATTGATAGGGAGACATTCCTAAAAACACTTCTGTCTACTGATCCAAGTAAACAAGAGAATATTATGGAACAGATACGTTATGTGGAAAGAGGCATTTCAAGTTCATTGTCAGTTGATAGGCAATTAGAGGATTTAATAAGGTACTCCAATGAAGACCGTGAAATTAAACAAAATGATTACTTAAAGAAAATAAGGTACCCAAAGGTTTGAGGTGATGTATGGAAAAGCCATTCAAGTATTCAATCTCATTTGTTGCTGAGAAGTTTGAAAAGATACTCTTATTAGTTTTACTTGTACAGTTACCACTTCTCATCCTACACTTTTTTATCACGAACTATATTTACGCCATTACACCGAATGTAGGGACGATATACTCTGTTGCAGATTTTTATTATGCACTCTTTACGATCTTATTCTTTCTGTATGCACAGATTCCGTTTGTGAAATATACGTACAACGAATTTGAAGGTAAAGAGCATGCGCTAAAGGACGCACTATATTCTTTTCTTGTGCAGGGCTTTCCGATATTTGTATTTGCTAGTCTTATAAGCATGGCCACGCTCATTGGTTTTTCATTACTCGTAGTGCCTGGTTTAATCATCTTGGCATTCTTTATTACAGCACCGATTATTTCAATTATTGATAACAAGTCTGTTTGGAAATCAATAAGAGAATCAAGAATTCTATTCAAAAAGCACTTTATGAAAATAATTGGTCTGCTGTTAATTTGGGGTTTGCTTGAAATGGTGATAGGAGTGCTTCTAAATGCAGTCATTATTAGAATTACTACATCCTATGCTGCCCTTGCAGGAGTTCAAATCATAACGAATCTCATTTTTTACCCCATCTTCTTTATCCTTCTAACGGTCTGCACGTTGAAATGGAGAGAAGGACTAAGAAAAATAGCATAGAAGAAGGGAGGGACGTTCGTGGTATGTAATATTAAGCAAGCGATTAAGAATGAAAAAGGCTCTGCTACGATAGAATTTTTAGGGATGCTACCATTTGTTGCAATTGTCATGGTTCTTGTGTGGCAGATGGTTGTAAGTGTGCACTCGGTTATTATTGCACAATCAGCTGCAAACGAAGCGGCAAAAGTCTATTCAATCACTGAGAATGGGACGGAAGCAGCTAATGCAGCACAGAAAATTGTTTCTGCAGGTGGAACGTATTTGACGTATGAAGGGACAACAGGACTAAATGAACGTAATTTTACTGCAAAAGTCAATGTGCGGATTGCTCTTGTTTTCTTACCAAAAAAATGGTTCGCGGATCACAGAACGCCTTCCTTATCCTTTTCTTCGGCCGCAAGTGGTAAGGTGATAAAAAATGGTTTCTAGATTGAAAGAATATGTTCAAAATGAGCAAGGGAATGTTGCATTGTTTGTGATTGGAATCTTGAGTGTTATGGCAATTTTGTTTGTATTTGTTTTTAATTTGGCCATAATCTTTTCTGTAAAAGAAGAATCAAGCACAACGGCTCAGCAAGCGAGCCTTGCTGCTACATCTGTATTATACGACCAGATTGATCAGGCGATTATAGAATATGAGAATGAAATTATTGGCATAGTAGATTCTTACCCAGAAACCATTGAAGAAAAAATAGACCAAAAGAAAATTGATATTCAAAGTGATTCGAGGTTTGTAGATTATTCGGCTAATGAGAGATCCCTAGAAGCTGTAGACTTAGTATTGGTTCAAGAGCTAAACAGTGGGATTGGAAGGCACCTTTTGGCGAGTAAACTAGAAAGTGAAATCGAACATGAGATTATTAAAAATATGAAAGTAGCTGCCAAAGAAACCATTTTGAACAACGGTGGAAACCTTGAAGGAGCCACAATGAAAATTGTGAATGGGCAAGTCCATGTCAAAGCATCCAATACAGTAAAGCCGACAACCTTTAATGGGTATTTTCAAGGTATAACAGAACAATTATTCCAGAGCTCTGCAGGACCAAAGATTGATTTCTTAGAAGAAATCCCCTATTTCAATGTTGGAACGATTAAATTAGATGAATAACAAGTATTAGAGCCTCCTGCAAAAGGTGGCTTTTATTTTTTGCGAAAAAATAAGAATTCTGGGCAATTTTTGACGAATTATGAGGATTTTTAGGAGAATTTAATGAAAAATATTTAAAGGAATGCGTTCCTGACTGGAGAAATAATTTTAGTATAACTTTATAGAAAGGAGAAGGGGTTGTGGATGGTCCATCAAAGAACAATCAGATTCCACAGATAATAAAAGAACTATATAGGCTGGGGGTCAGTATAGCCAATATAGAAATCATTACAGAAAACAAGTATAAAGCAGCGAATCATATCGACATAGACTATATTGCTGCTCTACCAATTGATCGAAGTAGTGTTTCGATTCTTTCTATTGATGAGAGTAAAGGAAAGATTGTATTGAATGGACAGTTTCGAGTGGCGATTGAGAACCCAAAAGAAGGAGAAGCACTCGTTCACTTTGATAGGGAAGATTTTACAATGATTATTACAAGAGTAGATTCGTCACTTCAACTCATGAGAAGTGGAACGTAATCTAGTAGGTTAAAATGTTGGCACATACATAATATTGAAATTATTAATAGTATCTTTAATACCTCAAAGGGCCACTCGGTGTGGGAGTCTACTAACATAGCTAGCTCTGACACCGAATTGGCCCTTGATCGTTTTGTTGGCTAAAATTCATTATTTTCTTTAGCAGGAGCTTTCATAGCCTGAAGAAATGGGCACTTTGATAGAGCTGTATCAGTGTCATGTAGAAAATATTGCTTCCATTCGAAGTTATCCTCCGTGCCATACTGCTTAAGTTCAGGGTGTGGTTCAATCCCATCGTACTCTTCTAATCGTTTGCGAATATTATGTTTAATTTTTTTAGCATATGCTGGTTTTTTATTAAACTCTTGTAAAACCCATCGGGGTGTAATCGCCATCATCATATGGGGGAAGTGACGACTCTGTCTTTGTTTGTGTACGGGTGTTGCGCAGTACATAAAGTATTGTTCTCCATGAAAGCAAAACTCCCATGTTGGTTCTTCTGGATCTATAGGGATGTGTGATGGCCACTCACATTCATCTAGCTCACGGAGAGTGTTTAACTGCTCCCAAAATAAGTGTTCGAAACCCTCAACGGTTTCACTTACTCTTAATGATGTTGGTGTATGATAAAAAACAATTAGAGTCGTATATTTTCCAAAGTCACGGCAATGTTGACTAAACGTTTTTAATAGAGTAGCTAATTCTTCAGCAGATTTCTTTTCTGTTGGGCTTCCTACAAAACCATATCGCAGATGCTTTAGGGCATATGCCTGTGTTGCTGGTATACAAGGGAATTTCTTATCACTAGTCATTTTATGTGCAAAATCACGGATGGCTTCTTTTTGCCATTGTGACAGCTGATTTCGTTCAAGTTCATCTTCACGATAAAGGTGCATGATTAAAACCCTCCTAACTATCATTAGGGTATTGCTTTATACAACCGTAGGTGAATGTCCATAAGATAAATAGGCAATGACCTATGAGAGATTTGCATTAGACCAACATTGCAGTAAATCATGCTTTTTTCTGGAAATAAATGAATGGAAGATTGACTTGTTCTCAGATATGAAAACAATGGAAGTAGTTTTATTCGGAATTTCTGATGAAATTGGGTAAAATAATAGGTATGATGTTTATAGTAACGGGGTCAATTTAAAGGAGAGACATTTGTAGTGACGAAATATATAGATGATAGCTTAACTTTACATACGGATTTATACCAAATTAATATGGCAAAGGCCTATTGGGATGATGGGATTCATAATCGAAAGGCTGTGTTTGATGTTTTCTTTCGAAAGCTTCCTTTCGGTAACGGTTATGCTGTTTTCGCTGGATTAGAGAGAGTCATCCAGTTTATCGAGAGCTTCCGTTTTACAGAGAGTGATATTGCTTATCTACGAGAGGAAGTAGGATATGACGAGGAGTTTCTTTCCTATTTAAAAGAGCTGCGTTTTACAGGCTCTATTCGTTCTATGCAAGAAGGGGAACTTGCATTTGGTAATGTGCCGTTACTTCGTATTGAAGCACCACTGGCACAGGCGCAAATCATTGAAACAGCTATATTAAACATTGTGAATTACCAAACATTAATCGCAACGAAAGCGAATCGAATTAAACAAGTTGTGCAAGATGAAGTGGTGATGGAGTTTGGTACTAGACGGGCACATGAAATGGATGCGGCTATTTGGGGAACGCGTGCTGCGTATATTGGTGGATTTGATGCTACGAGTAATGTGCGTGCCGGTAAACTATTTGGGATCCCTGTATCGGGAACCCATGCTCATGCTATGGTGCAAGCCTATCGAGATGAATATACTGCATTTCATAAATACGCAAGCAGCCATAAGGACTGTGTGTTTTTAGTAGATACGTATGACACGTTAAAATCCGGTGTGCCAACAGCCATTAAAGTAGCGAAAGAGCTAGGTGATAAGAATAACTTTAACGGCATACGACTAGATAGTGGAGATATGGCCTATCTGTCAAAGAAAGCCAGAAAAATGCTAGATGATGCAGGCTTTACAGACACGAAGATTATCGCTTCCAATGATCTTGATGAATACACGATCTTAAACCTCAAATCGCAAGGAGCTATGATTGATGTTTGGGGAATTGGAACAAAGCTCATTACAGCCTTTGATCAACCAGCTCTAGGTGCTGTTTACAAAATGGTCTCCATAGAAGATGAGAATGGTGAAATGGTTGATACGATAAAAATTTCAAGTAATGCAGAAAAGGTGTCTACTCCTGGATTTAAACGAGTATATCGAATCATTAACAGTATCAATCATAAATCTGAAGGGGATTATATTGCATTGGAGCATGAAAATCCGCAATCAGAGGAACGACTAAAAATGTTCCATCCCATCCATATCTTCATTAGTAAATTCATAACGAACTTTGAAGCAAGAGAGCTTCATGTTGATGTTTACAAAGATGGAAAGCTTGTCTATGAACTTCCAAGCCTATCAAATATTCGAGCGTTCTTAAAAGATAACCTCGAACTTCTGTGGGATGAGTATAAACGTTCCATGAATCCAGAAGAATACCCTGTAGACCTTAGTGAAGAGTGCTGGAATAATAAGATGAATCATATTCAAAGTGTAAAGGACTCAATTCAAGAGAAAATATCTAAGTGATAAAGAGGAGTGGAAGAATGGATACACTTCAAAAGCAAATTGTTGACGAAATGATGGTGCAGCCAACCATTGACCCAAAAGTAGAAATTCGTAAGAGTGTTGATTTTTTAAAGAATTATCTTAAAAAACACCCTTTTCTTAAAGGGTTTGTTTTAGGGATTTCCGGTGGTCAGGATTCAACATTAACTGGAAAACTAGCACAATTAGCAATCAATGAGCTTAATGAAGAATCAGGAGATCAATCGTATCAGTTCTATGCCGTTCGACTTCCTTATGGTGAACAGGGAGATGCGCAGGATGCGATCGAAGCTGTTGAGTTTATTGAACCGACTCACTTCTTAACCGTTAATATTAAGCCTGCTGTTGATGCTAGTGTTGGAACACTAAAGGATCTCGGTATCGAGCTCTCTGACTTTGTAAAAGGAAATGAAAAAGCTAGAGAACGAATGAAAGTACAATATAGTATTGCTGCAATGAAGCAATGTGTTGTACTAGGAACAGACCATTCAGCCGAAGCTGTAACAGGCTTCTATACAAAGTACGGAGATGGTGGGGCTGACCTTGTTCCAATCTTCCGCCTGAACAAAAGGCAAGGGAAGATGCTATTGAAAGAGCTTGGTTGTCCGGAGCATCTCTACTTAAAGAAGCCGACTGCAGACCTTGAAGATTCACGCCCACAACTTCCAGATGAGGAAGCTCTTGGAGTCACCTATGATGAAATTGATGACTATCTAGAAGGAAAAGAAGTTTCACCACAGGCCTCAAAAGCAATTGAATCGCATTATGTAAAATCACAGCATAAGCGTCACCTTCCTATTACGGTATTTGACGATTTCTGGAAATAATAATTATGAACCAGCTCTCATAGTATAGAGAGCTGGTTTCTTTTTGGGATTTTAGGGGATTTGTGACAATTTCCCTAAAATTTCTATTTATTTTTTTGAATATTTAAAGGATATTTATTATATAGAACGAATGTATTATTAGTTATACAGTTGATTGGCGGCATAAATTAGGAGGGATTTATTTGTCTAGAAATGACATGCATCCAAAGCTTGGTGAAATTATTGAGAATATTGAAAAGGTTATGATCGGGAAGAGAAAGGTTGCTGAACTTAGTATTGTAGCACTTTTATCTGGTGGACATGTGCTCTTAGAAGACGTACCTGGTGTAGGGAAAACAATGATGGTACGTTCTCTTGCAAAGTCTGTCGGTGCTAGCTTTAAACGTATTCAGTTTACACCGGATCTTTTACCATCTGATGTTATAGGAGTATCGATTTATAATCCAAAGGATATGGAGTTTCACTTTAGACCAGGTCCAATAATGGGAAATATTATATTAGCAGATGAGATTAACCGTACATCTCCAAAAACACAATCTGCACTATTAGAAGGATTAGAAGAAGGTAGTGTAACCATCGACGGAATTACAAGACAACTAGAGAAACCATTCTTCGTCATGGCAACACAAAACCCTATTGAATATGAAGGAACCTATCCACTACCAGAAGCACAGCTAGACCGTTTCTTATTAAAAATGAGAATGGGATACCCAGAGCCTGAAGAAGAAATGGAAGTATTAACGAGAGCACAGCGCTATGCTCCAATTGAGGACCTACAACCGGTGATTACTCTTGAAGAGCTCCGTGAATTACAAAGGGACGTTAAAGAAATCTATGTAGATGAAACGATTAAAAAATACATTGTTGAGATTGCAAATAAGACGAGAATTCATGCCAGTGTATACTTGGGTGCGAGCCCGCGTGGTTCGATTGCACTTATGAAAGCTTGTCAATCCTATGCGTTCTTGCATGGTAGAGATTTTGTTATTCCAGATGATGTTCAATACTTGGCACCATTTGTATTTGCGCATCGTTTAATTCTCAAATCAGAGGCGAAGTATGAAGGAATTACAGCTGAAGAAGTAATAGACCGCGTGATTACAAGAATTCCAGTGCCTGTTCAAAGGTTAGTGAGATAGTATGAGGAAGAAGCTGCAGCTTGTAAAACAGATCGGGAAATTCCTGTTACTTCTTATTTTAATCGCAGCAACATTTTCATACGCAATGTTCCAAGGTGGCTTTGTCAGCTGGTTCTTATTTTATAGTTTTCTTCCATTTGCTCTGTATTCTGTGTTGATCTCTCTATATCCTGCATCTGACCTGTTTGTTGAGAGGAGCTTTAAATCATCTGAGTATAAAGCTGGTGATGAGCTGAAGGTAACCTTAACGATTTCAAGGAAAATTCCTTTTCCTCTTTTCTATCTCGTGGTCGATGATATTGTAACAGAATCAATCTTTTATCGTGCTTCTATACAAAGGGCAAAAGCGATGATTAATCCTGGTTTTCGTAAAAGAGTAACCATTACGTATTATATTAAGGAACTACCACGTGGAGAGCATGAATTTACCCACGTCCGATTTAAAACAGGTGATTTCTTTGGAATATTTGAAAAAGAAATCACAGTTGAGTGTAAAAATACGATACTGGTTTATCCATCATTTGTCGATGTCCCATATCGTCCGTTAGAAAACCGCTATGACCAAGGAATGACGTCATCGAGTGTGAAAATCCAAAAGGATACAACGATGGCAACAGGAGTTCGTGAATATACACCAGGAGATCGTTTTTCATGGATCCATTGGAAATCCTTTGCTCGTACAAACCAATTAATGACGAAGGAATTTGAAGAACGACAATCACATGATGTACTCATTGTGCTAGATCGAGAAAAATCACCTGCCTTTGAGCAGATGGTCACTTTTGCTGCATCTGCAATACGCTCCATCATAAAAAAAGGTGCACAGGTTGGTCTTGTGTCGATTGGTGAAAATCACATATTCTATCCAATTCGTTCAGGTGAGGATCAGCAGCAACAACTATTGCATCACTTGGCAAAGGTTCGTGATAACAGTCCATTTGCCTTAGGAAAGGTTTTGCAAGGTGAAGGAATTAATTATCAGCAATCTGCAACAGTCATGTTTGTGACATCAAGGCTTTCAAAATCCTTAATAGGAAGTGTCAACAATTATGCGAAACGAAATACATCGGTTGTTGTTTTCCTTATAAAAGAACGAGGCGACCTTATATCCGGTGAGGAGCATGGTCTTATTGCACTGGCTGGCTCACGTGGTGTTTGGGTCAAGGTTTGTTATGAAGGGAATTTCTCTACGGCCTTCTCGGAGGTGAAACGAGCATGAAACAAGGATTTGTGAGGCAATCTCTTTTTACTAGTATTCTTTATATCTTTGGCTTTTTACTGCTTTGGGAGTGGCTACGTCCATTAGCTATTGTAACAGATACTGGGGGTATTCATTACTTCGTTATTTTCATTGCGATGGCTTTAACACTTTACTATTTTCGTGTACATCCAGCAATATCAGCAACGCTTAAAACGTTGTTCATATTGTTCGCACTCCACGTCTTCTATTTTGAAGAGCCGTTGTTAGGATTTTCATGGATTGGAGTTTTTATAGAAGATATCATCCGAAATATTGGCCTAACCTTTAGTCGAGATTGGCCGAGTCTCTCATTTCTGTATCGATCCTTTCTATTCTTTGTGCTTCTGTGGCTCCTAACGTATCTTATTCACTATTGGATCTCTGTTCGTAAAAAACTTTTATTATTCTATGCCATGTCTGTAATCTATGTAACCGTTCTAGATACCTTCACGGAATACGAGGGAGAAAATGCCATTGTACGAGTTGTCATTTTTGGATTTCTTTTACTTGGACTACTTGCTTTAGAGCGAGTAACGATTACAGAAAAAATACTAGGAACAAATCTTAAAAAGCATAGATGGATTACGCCTCTTATTGTCATGATTGGATTCAGCTCTGTTGTTGCCTATGCTGCACCGAAAGCAGAACCGATATGGCCTGATCCGGTACCTTACATTAAATCATATGCAAGTGATTCTGGTGGGGTAAGTAAAATTGGTTATGATTCAGATGATTCCCAATTAGGTGGGCCGTTCGTTGGAGACCCGACATTAGTATTTAGTGCTGAGGTGATAAATGAACACTATTGGAGAATAGAATCGAAAAATGTTTATACCGGAAAAGGCTGGGAAGCTTCTGAAGAAGAGGATGCTGAGGTGGATTTTATATCGGCTGAACCGGTTCCACTAGAGATGAATCTCTCTAGTAGTGAAAGAAACTTAGTAGAAGAGAGAATTATAGTCGAAAAGCCATATCCGCACGTAGTGTATCCGTATGGGCTTGAAACTGTTTTAGGCAATGAAGACGGTTATTATCGTTATAATCAATCAACAGGAAAAATAAATACGTACGAAGGTCAAGAGGAAGTAAGTCTCTCTGAGTATGCTGTAACCTACCGTAGTCAAACCTATTCTCAAAAAGCGATGCAAGCGGCTACTGGAACGTCTACTGATGAGTATATGATTCAGCATACACAATTACCTGATACGCTCCCGCAACGAGTACAAGACCTTGCACTAGAAATTACAGCAGGTAAAGACAATTGGTTTGACAAAGCAAAAGCGGTTGAAGAGTATTTTGAAAAAGAAGGATTTGTCTATGACCAATGGGATGTTGGGATTCCAGGAGAAAACCAAGATTATGTAGACCAATTTTTATTTGAAACACAAAGAGGGTATTGTGATAACTTCTCAACATCAATGGTTGTGTTACTAAGATCAATTGATATTCCAGCTCGTTGGGTAAAAGGCTATACAGAAGGTGACTATGCAAGACAGCTTGACTCTGTCACTAGATTATACGAAGTAACAAATAACAATGCACACTCATGGGTAGAGGTGTTCTTCCCTGAAGTTGGCTGGGTACCATTTGAACCAACTGTAGGGTTTAACAGTAATGTTATTTATGACTATGACTTAGAGCTTCCAGAGAGCAGTGGAACACCTGTACCTGAGGTTGAAGAACAACCAAAACCAGACAAAAATTTACAGCCTGAGGATACGGAAGAGAGTGGTTCATCTGAATTCTCATTTAAGCAAATGTTTACAGACATTCAAAACTTCATTGAAGAAAACATCATTAAAGTTGCTATTGTGCTGATCGCACTAGTGGCTTTAGGAATCTATTTATTTATGATTCGAAGAAGATGGATTCCGTTCTTCTTAGTAAGATACTATCGCTCATCTAAGAAAGAAGAAGCTTTCTCAGATGCATACCTCGCTCTACTAAAGCAATTTGATCGCTATGGATTGCGAATGGAGGATGGTCAAACATTACGTGGCTTTGCGCGTTACATTGACGCCTTCTTTGGAACCCGAGAAATGACATCTCTAACTTCAAACTATGAGAAAATGTTATACGGTCAAAAGTTATCTCAAGATGAATGGGAAAAGATGCGAGAAAAATGGGAAAATTTAATTAAAAGAACAACAGGTTGACCGACTCGCCTACAAGGTTTAAAATGATGTCAAATTAAATAATAGATTCATATACACCTTCGTATATCCTCGATAATACGGTTCGAAAGTCTCTACCGGGTCACCGTAAATGACCTGACTATGAAGGCAGTATTCTATATTTGACATACCCTTGTTCAAAAACTAGAATTCTGCCTTTTATTAGGCGAGTTCTAGTTTTTTTGTTTTATTGTTATTATTTACTTTGCAATTGGATTCTGTAGATTCCTCATTTTGTACAAAGCTAATGTAAGGATAACTTTATTTTTGTATATGGAATGCTTGTTACATCTACAGAGTTGCTTGGAGCGGAAGGTGCTTGACTCCAGCGGGAAATAGCGGGCAAAGTGAGACCCCACAGCGAAGCGAGGAGGCTCACTCCCGCCCCGCGGAAAGCAAGCACCTGGAGCGGAAAGCAACGGTCACAATCAAAAAGTATTACTTTTAACAAGGAAAATAGAAGGGGTTTCTGTTACAACTAAATCTTAAAAAGACGGGGTGCAAACATGACAGGAAAAAAAGAACTTCACAATCAAGAAATGATCGTAGTACTAGACTTCGGAAGTCAATATAACCAACTAATCACAAGAAGAATTCGTGAATTTGGAGTGTACAGTGAACTACACCCTCATACCATCACACTAGAAGAAATCAAAGCAATGAATCCATCCGGAATCATCTTCTCAGGTGGACCAAACAGTGTGTACGGAGAAAATGCACTAAGCTGTGATGAAAGAATCTTTGACCTAAACATCCCAATCTTTGGAATCTGCTACGGCATGCAATTAATGACCATGCATTTTGGTGGAAAAGTAGAAAGAGCAAAACACCGAGAATACGGAAAAGCAACGCTATCAATCGAAAAGCCATCAAAACTTTTCGCAGACCTACCAGAAGAACAAACAGTCTGGATGAGCCATGGAGATCTAGTTGTAGAAGCACCACAAGGCTTTGTGGTAAATGCAACGAATCCATCATGTCCAATTGCCTCTATGAGCAATGAAGAACAAGGCCTTTATGCAGTCCAATTCCACCCTGAAGTAAGACACTCTGTGTACGGTAATGAAATGCTAAAGAACTTTGTTTTTGGGGTTTGCGGATGTAAAGGCGATTGGTCTATGGAAAACTTCATTGAAATCGAAATGGAGAAAATTCGTCAAACGGTTGGAAATAAAAAGGTTCTATGTGCTCTAAGTGGAGGTGTTGATTCATCTGTAGTTGCTGTACTAATCCATAAAGCAATTGGAGATCAATTAACATGTATCTTTGTCGATCACGGTTTATTACGAAAAGATGAAGCAGATAGTGTTATGAAAACATTCTCTGAAGGCTTTAACATGAACGTGATAAAAGTAGATGCAAAGGATCGTTTTATGGAAAAGTTAAAGGGTGTTTCAGATCCTGAGCAGAAACGTAAGATTATCGGAAATGAATTTATTTACGTGTTTGACGATGAGTCTGCGAAATTAGAAGGAATTGAGTTCCTAGCACAAGGGACGTTATATACAGACATTATTGAAAGCGGAACAGCAACAGCTCAAACGATTAAATCCCACCATAATGTAGGTGGTTTGCCAGAAGATATGAGCTTTAAACTGATTGAACCATTAAATACACTATTTAAAGATGAAGTACGAGCATTAGGAACAGAGCTTGGGATTGCAGAAGATATCGTATGGCGTCAACCATTCCCAGGGCCAGGCTTAGGAATTCGTGTTCTTGGCGAAGTAACAGAAGAGAAGCTTGAAATTGTTCGTGAATCTGATGCGATTTTACGTGAAGAAATTAAAACAGCAGGACTCGATCGAGACATTTGGCAATACTTCACGGTCTTACCTGATATCCGCAGTGTTGGTGTTATGGGAGATGCGAGAACGTATGATTACACAATTGGAATTCGTGCAGTAACGTCAATCGATGGAATGACTTCCGATTGGGCTCGTATTCCATGGGATGTGTTAGAGAAGATCTCTACGCGAATCGTTAATGAAGTCGATCACATCAATCGAGTGGTTTATGATATTACAAGTAAGCCACCTGCAACGATTGAATGGGAATAAATGCAATTTACGAACGATGATAAAAATTAATTGAAAAATGTTCGTGTTTTATATTGACGGATGAGGAGTACGTTGCTACAATTACGTATGTAATCATAAATAAATATTGAATGTCTACGTCGTATAATTTCGGGAATAGGGCCCGAGCGTTTCTACCAAGCTACCGTAAATAGCTTGACTACGAGGTATTAGATATCATATCCGTCAATATGTAAAGAACAATGATGGGATGTCATCTTTTAACCTTATAGTCACGCTCTGAACGTAGTTTCAGAGCGTTTTTTTATTTTGAAGGGTCCATTGACTGGACTCGCTAAATGAAAAATGGATGCGACGACTATATGGAGGGAACACAATGAAAAAATTCTTTCAATTCGATGAATTAGGTACAAACTATTCACGTGAATTCATCGGTGGTTTAACAACTTTCTTATCTATGGCCTATATCCTTGTTGTGAACCCACTAACATTAACGCTAGAATCAATTCCAGATTTACCTGAAAGTATGAGAATGGATTATGGAGCAGTGTTTGTTGCAACAGCTCTTGCAGCAGCGCTTGGATCTCTTTTAATGGGACTCATAGCCAGGTATCCAATTGCTTTAGCTCCTGGTATGGGCTTAAATGCATTCTTTGCTTACACGGTTGTGTTAACAATGGGTATTCCATGGCAATCTGCGTTAACGGGTGTACTTTTTTCAGGACTTATCTTTATCGTATTAACACTTTCCGGTTTACGAGAAAAAATCATTAACTCCATTCCTGCTGAATTGAAATACGCTGTTGGAGCAGGTATTGGATTGTTTATTACATTTGTTGGTTTCCAAAATGCTGAAATTATCGTTAATAATGATGCAACTCTTGTTGGATTAGGGGATTTAACAAACGGTAATACATTACTCGCGATCTTTGGTCTAATCATTACAGTTATTCTGATGGTTAGAGGAGTCAAAGGTGGAATTTTCTTCGGGATGGTTGTAACATCCATTGTAGGTATGATCTTTGGTCTTATTCAACTACCAGAAAAAATTGTAGACAGTGTACCAAGTCTTGCGCCAACGTTTGGAGCAGCGGTTTCTCCTATTTTTAATAGTCCGTCTGATATTTTTACCATTCAAATGCTTGTCGTTGTACTAACGTTCTTATTCGTTGATTTCTTTGACACAGCTGGAACATTAGTAGGTGTAGCGAATCAAGCGGGTCTAATGAAAGACAACAAGCTTCCTCGTGCTGGAAAAGCATTATTTGCGGATTCTTGTGCAACTGTAGTGGGAGCAGTCTTAGGAACGTCAACAACAACGTCGTATATTGAGTCTTCTGCCGGGGTTGCAGCGGGAGCACGTTCAGGCTTTGCTTCTGTCGTTACAGCTGGATTTTTCCTATTATCCTTATTCTTCTTCCCGTTACTAGCTGTTATCACATCAGCCGTAACAGCACCAGCATTAATCATTGTTGGGGCACTAATGGTATCAACATTAGGTAAAATTGAATGGAATCGATTTGAAATAGCAGTACCGGCTTTCTTAACGATTATTGCAATGCCACTTTCCTATAGTATTGCAACAGGGATTGCGATCGGATTTATTTTCTATCCAATTACAATGATCATGAAAGGGAAAGTGAAAGAAATTCACCCTATCATGTATGGGCTATTTTTCATCTTTGTTCTATACTTTATTTTCTTAGTTTAATAGTAATCGCTGGGTTTAAGGGCTATCCTTAAACCCAGTTTTTCATTTATACGGATTTTTCGTGATTTGACTTTGGGTAGGTAGACTGTTTGGTGCAGATAGTGCGCAGTGGGGCTTTTTACATGTTTTGGTAAAATGCAAGTTTCTTAAGAAGAAGCACAAGTTTTACTCGAAGGTGCACAAGTTTCACAAATAAAGGCACAAGTTCTTCAAATAATTGACTTTAAGAGCCCCTATGGTATGTTGGAGAGTGCTTTTCACTAGTTAGAGTGTAGATATTCCTCTATATCTTCATCAAAAGAGTGTTGGATTGATTTTATATAGTCTTTATCTTATTATCTAGTAAGTTATCTTAAAATTTAAATCAATGATGAGGAGATAATAGGATGACCTCATTTATAGTAAAAAAAGTGTTAAATAATAACGTTATTATTGCAGAACACGAAAGCTACGAAGAAGCTGTGTTAATTGGTAAGGGAATTGGATTTAAGCTTCAAAAAGGAGACTCAATAGAAGGTGATCATGTTGAAAAGATGTTCACCTTAAAGGGCCAGAAAGAAAAAGAGCAATATCAAAAGTTACTGCCCTTTATTGAGGAGGAATTATTAGAGGTTATTATTTCTGCTTTAGAGCTTATTCGTAATAGAACAAACTCTTTCCTAAATGAGCATATTCATGTAGCCTTAACCGATCATATTCTTTTTGCCATTAACCGTCTCCTTAGGGGGCTTTCCATTCGAAACCCTTTTCTTGTAGAAACAAAGGCTCTCTATCCTTTTGAATACGAAATTGCAAGGGAAGTCGTTAATCTAATTAATAAAAAGGTGGACGTAAAGCTTCCAGAAGGGGAAATTGGCTTTATCGCTTTACATATTCACAGTGCCATGTTGAATAAAAACCTATCAGAAATTAGTCAGCACTCTCAATTGATTGGTACTCTGGTGAATATGATAGAGGAACAGTTAGAGGTCACGCTAAACAAAGAAAGTGTTGATTACATGAGGCTCGTAAGGCATTTGCGCTATACCATTGAACGGGTGCATCGTGGTGAAAAAGTAGAAGAACCAGAAAAAATAACAAAACTCTTGATGGAAGAATACCCGTTATGCTACAATCTGTCTTGGAAATTAATCAAAGTGATGCAGAAAACGCTTCACAAGCCTGTCTTTAATGCTGAGGCTGTGTATCTAACACTTCATCTGCAAAGAATACAGAATAAAGTTAAATAACGTACTTATCTTATTACGTGTTACTGATACGATCAGGCATGAGTAAAAGGTAATGAAATTACGTACTTAGGGGAAGTCTATCCTTATGTGCGATTCATTATTTTTACTCATGCCTTTTTTGCGTTTTTTATCACTTTGATACTGAAAAAATAGGAGGTTTCGACATGTTTAAAAGAGCATTTGGTGTTCTACAAAAAGTCGGTAAAGCTTTAATGCTACCAGTAGCAATTTTACCTGCAGCAGGGATTTTGTTAGCACTGGGTTCAGCTTTACAAAATCCAACGTTATTAGAGTTAGCACCTTTTCTGGATAATCCGGGAGTGGACCATGTAGCGCACGTAGTAGAACGAGCAGGTGGAATTATTTTTGATAACCTAGCGCTTCTATTTGCAGTTGGTGTAGCTATTGGTTTGGCCGGTGGTGAAGGAGTTGCTGGTCTAGCAGCAATTGTTGGATTCTTAATTATGAATGTAACGATGGGAGCTGCGCTAGGGATTAGTGCTGATAATGTTGGAGACAACTTAGCGTACGCTAATGTATTAGGTATTCCGACATTGCAAACAGGAGTATTTGGAGGAATTATCTCAGGTATTCTTGCAGCTAGTATGTATAATCGTTTCTATAATATTGAACTAGCACCTTACTTAGGCTTCTTTGCCGGAAAGCGATTTGTACCAATCGCAACCGCGGCCTTTGCAGTTATTTTAGGACTAATTATGATTGTCATCTGGCCACCGATTCAAAGTGGTTTAGATGCTTTCTCAAACTTCATGCTGAATGAAAATCGAACATTTGCAGCATTTATTTTTGGTGTTATTGAACGTGCGTTAATTCCATTTGGTTTACACCATATTTTCTACTCACCATTCTGGTTTGAATTTGGGCAATACACAACGCTAGCTGGTGAGGTTGTACGTGGTGACCAAACAATCTTCATGAAACAAATTCAGGATAATGTTCAAGAATTAACGGCAGGTACATTTATGACAGGTAAATATCCATTTATGATGTTTGGTTTACCAGCTGCAGCTCTTGCGATTTATCATGAAGCAAAACCTGAAAGAAAGAAAATTGTTGCCGGAATCATGGGATCTGCTGCTTTAACATCTTTCTTAACAGGGATTACAGAACCGATTGAATTCTCATTCTTATTTGTAGCTCCAGTTTTATTTGGTATTCATACAATCTTTGCGGGTCTATCGTTTATGACGATGCATCTTTTAGATGTTAAAATTGGTATGACGTTCTCAGGTGGTTTAATTGACTACATTCTATTCGGAGTAATTAACCCACAAACAAACTGGTGGTGGGTAATACCGGTTGGATTACTTTTTGCTGTAATTTATTACTTTGGATTCCGTTTTGCAATTCGTAAGTTTAATCTAATGACACCTGGTCGTGAAGAAGCTGAGGAAGATGACGAAACTTCTGGCTCGTCACAAGCTGGTGACCTACCTCATGATATTCTTGAAGCGATGGGTGGAAAAGAAAATATTGACCACTTAGATGCGTGTATCACACGTCTACGTGTATCAGTGAACGATGTAAAAGCTGTAGATAAAAATCGATTAAAGAAGCTTGGTGCTGCTGGTGTACTTGAAGTAGGAAACAACATTCAAGCGATTTTTGGACCGAAGTCAGATACAATTAAGTCTCAGATGCAGGACATTATTCGTGGGAAATCACCTCGAAAAATCGAAACAAATGCAGATGAGGAAGTAAGACAACAAATTGAAGAAGTAAATCCTGATGTACTACGTAATGAAGAAGCATTACAAAACGAAACGTTTGTTTCTCCTATTAAAGGTGAACTTAAAGACATCACAGAAGTTCCGGATCAAGTGTTCTCTGGAAAAATGATGGGTGATGGATTTGCGATACTACCAACAGAAGGAACAATCGTTTCACCGGTTAAAGGGAAAATCGTAAATGTATTCCCTACAAAACATGCAATCGGAATAGAATCTGATGCAGGTAGAGAGATTCTGATTCATGTCGGGATAGACACAGTGAAATTAGAAGGTAAAGGATTTGAATCGCTTATCAAAGAAGGAGACCGAGTGGAAGCAGGTCAGGCTCTATTAAAAGTTGATTTAGACTTTATTTCTAAAAATGCACCTTCTATTATTACACCAATCGTGTTTACAAACTTAAAAGAAGGTCAAAGAGTAGTAATAGAAAAACAAGGTGAAGTGAATTTGAAAGAAGAAAATATTATCTCTATTGACTAAAGTGCTAAATAATTGCAATGGAAGAAATAAGGTAAGGCTACTCCTTTGTTTGGGGTAGCCTTTTCTTTTCTAATGTTGTGTTCTCTTAGTTATAGGGAGGGATATCGCTATTAATACTTGGTGGGTGTAACCTCTATGATGCTAGGTGAATATAATCAAGGGGAGTATTGAGAAAGTACCGTAAACGTTAATGGGAAATATTTCTTTTACTATTGTTGTTGACCATATGTATATAACTTGATATACTAAGTGAACTGTCACAGCAACACTATTGATGTTAATGCTAACGGAAATATTATTTTAAAATAGTTATTGACATTGTAATTGATTGTTGTTATGATATTAAAGTCGCTTCAAACAAGTGACTCAAAACATTGAACCTTGAAAACTGAACAAAACAAAACGTCAACGTTAATTCTATTATATGTAAGACATAGTCTTGCAAAAAACAAGTTGAACTAGATTCAACAAATGAGCAAGTCAAACTTTTTTCGGAGAGTTTGATCCTGGCTCAGGACGAACGCTGGCGGCGTGCCTAATACATGCAAGTCGAGCGGACGAAAGGGAGCTTGCTCCCTTTCGTTAGCGGCGGACGGGTGAGTAACACGTGGGTAACCTGCCTGTAAGACTGGGATAACTCCGGGAAACCGGGGCTAATACCGGATAATTCCTTTCCTCGCATGAGGAAAGGTGGAAAGATGGCTTCGGCTATCACTTACAGATGGACCCGCGGCGCATTAGCTAGTTGGTGAGGTAACGGCTCACCAAGGCGACGATGCGTAGCCGACCTGAGAGGGTGATCGGCCACACTGGGACTGAGACACGGCCCAGACTCCTACGGGAGGCAGCAGTAGGGAATCTTCCGCAATGGACGAAAGTCTGACGGAGCAACGCCGCGTGAGTGAAGAAGGTTTTCGGATCGTAAAACTCTGTTGTTAGGGAAGAACAAGTACCGTTCGAATAGGGCGGTACCTTGACGGTACCTAACCAGAAAGCCACGGCTAACTACGTGCCAGCAGCCGCGGTAATACGTAGGTGGCAAGCGTTGTCCGGAATTATTGGGCGTAAAGCGCGCGCAGGCGGTTCCTTAAGTCTGATGTGAAAGCCCACGGCTCAACCGTGGAGGGTCATTGGAAACTGGGGAACTTGAGTGCAGAAGAGGAAAGCGGAATTCCACGTGTAGCGGTGAAATGCGTAGAGATGTGGAGGAACACCAGTGGCGAAGGCGGCTTTCTGGTCTGTAACTGACGCTGAGGCGCGAAAGCGTGGGGAGCAAACAGGATTAGATACCCTGGTAGTCCACGCCGTAAACGATGAGTGCTAAGTGTTGGAGGGTTTCCGCCCTTCAGTGCTGCAGCTAACGCATTAAGCACTCCGCCTGGGGAGTACGGTCGCAAGACTGAAACTCAAAGGAATTGACGGGGGCCCGCACAAGCGGTGGAGCATGTGGTTTAATTCGAAGCAACGCGAAGAACCTTACCA
Source organism: Rossellomorea marisflavi (assembly GCA_003667865.1). Taxonomy (GTDB): domain Bacteria; phylum Bacillota; class Bacilli; order Bacillales; family Bacillaceae_B; genus Rossellomorea; species Rossellomorea marisflavi_C. The sequence goes on from CP033051.1 coordinate 1,433,890, forward strand.
GGTCTTGACATCCTCTGCCAACCCTAGAGATAGGGCGTTCCCCTTCGGGGGACAGAGTGACAGGTGGTGCATGGTTGTCGTCAGCTCGTGTCGTGAGATGTTGGGTTAAGTCCCGCAACGAGCGCAACCCTTGATCTTAGTTGCCAGCATTCAGTTGGGCACTCTAAGGTGACTGCCGGTGACAAACCGGAGGAAGGTGGGGATGACGTCAAATCATCATGCCCCTTATGACCTGGGCTACACACGTGCTACAATGGACGGTACAAAGGGCAGCAAGACCGCGAGGTTTAGCCAATCCCATAAAACCGTTCTCAGTTCGGATTGTAGGCTGCAACTCGCCTACATGAAGCCGGAATCGCTAGTAATCGCGGATCAGCATGCCGCGGTGAATACGTTCCCGGGCCTTGTACACACCGCCCGTCACACCACGAGAGTTTGTAACACCCGAAGTCGGTGGGGTAACCATTTGGAGCCAGCCGCCTAAGGTGGGACAGATGATTGGGGTGAAGTCGTAACAAGGTAGCCGTATCGGAAGGTGCGGCTGGATCACCTCCTTTCTAAGGAAATAATTGAGACGTTGACGCATGAGTTTTGTTCAGTTTTGATGGTTTAATAAAAAACTATCAATAGAAATGATTGTTCTTTGAAAACTAGATAAAGTTAGAAATGAAAGTCAAGAAAGATACCGAGTATCGCCATTTTAGGTTTTAAACCTTAAAACAAAGACCATTTAGTGGTTAAGTTAGAAAGGGCGCACGGTGGATGCCTTGGCACTAGGAGCCGATGAAGGACGGGACTAACACCGATATGCTTCGGGGAGCTGTAAGTAAGCTTTGATCCGGAGATTTCCGAATGTGGGAACACATCACTCGTAATGGAGTGATATCTTCACCTGAATACATAGGGTGTTGAAGGCAGACCCAGGGAACTGAAACATCTAAGTACCTGGAGGAAGAGAAAGCAAACGCGATTCCCTGAGTAGCGGCGAGCGAAACGGGATTAGCCCAAACCAAGAGGCTTGCCTCTTGGGGTTGTAGGACACTCTATACGGAGTTACAAAGGAATGAAGTAGACGAAAAAGTCTGGAAAGGCTTGTCAAAGAAGGTAAAAA
>CP033051.1:1437500-1442500 GCA_003667865.1 Rossellomorea marisflavi
TGGAAGCGTGGTGACACGTGGAGCTGACTGATACTAATCGATCGAGGACTTAACCAAAGAGTCATATGTAATACCGATACTCAACTTTCTGACTTTCACTTTATCTAGTTTTGAGAGAACAACGTTCTCCAATTAAATAGCTGTCTGGTGATGATGGCGAAGAGGTCACACCCGTTCCCATGCCGAACACGGAAGTTAAGCTCTTCAGCGCCAATGGTAGTTGGGGGCTGTCCCCCTGTGAGAGTAGGACGTCGCCAGGCAATCAAAAAAGAGATAGTTCAATCGAGCTATCTTTTTTGTTTGCATTCAAATAGATGAATGACATATATATCATAAGCCCATGTAAAGCGGAGGGTTTCGAGGAGCAAGAAGATCAAGGAAGTGAAATGAGAGAAAACCGGAATGGTACTAGCCATAAGGATTTGAATGAATGAACTGACGCAGAGATTCGCCGCTCATCGGAAGCCGGAGCAGATGGTAGTGAGGGAGCCCCTGTGAGAGTAAGACGTTTCCAGGCAATTTTAAAAGTAGCTCATATGAGCTGCTTTTTTTTGTGTTTAAGAATAGAAAAATTTTTATGTAAAAATGCATGAGCCTATATACTGCAGATGGTTTTGAGGAGCAAGATGTTATAGACCTGGGGGCAAACGGACATCAGAGCCCTTATTTTAGTGAAAATGATTAAAATTGAGGTCGTATCGGACAGAGAAGACCTATTTAAACAAAATAGCCTTACAGAGAGCTTATTTTAGCGAAATAAGGTCTCCTATGTCCGTTAGCAACTGAAAACACCTCATATATTGGTAAATAAGATCCACTGTGTCCATTAACAAATTGTAACCAAGAAAGATAAACAAATAAAAGAAACATAAGCTAGTTAAGAACTCTATCAAAATGATCAAGATGAATCTAAATGTAAGAAAAAAATCTTTATCAGTAGAGAATTTCTTAAAACAAATAAGCCAGTACACAATCTAACATAAATTTTTTTAAAAAAGTCGGCATAATCTAGCTAATCAAGAATAGATTCATATAGAAGCTAACAGTAAGCGCTTTCAAATACAACTAAGGGTAGCCATATAAATTTAAATTACTAGTAACTAGGAGGGAATAGAATGATTTATTCACAACCAGGTCAAGTAGGGTCAAAGGTTACTTTTAAAGAAAGGTACGAAAATTTTATTGGCGGAGAGTGGGTGCAGCCGTTAAAAGGAGAGTACTTTGAAGTGATTACTCCTGTAACTGGTGCTGCTTTTTGTGAAGTTGCGAGGTCAACTGCTGAGGATATTGAACTTGCATTAGATGCTGCACATGCTGCGAAGGTTGCATGGGGAAGAACGTCTGCAACGGAACGAGCGATTATATTAAATAAAATTGCTGATAGACTTGAAGAGAATTTAGAAATGCTAGCTGTTGCTGAAACATGGGATAACGGGAAACCAATTAGAGAAACATTGAATGCTGACCTACCGTTAGCGATCGATCACTTTCGTTACTTTGCTGGATGCATACGCTCTCAAGAAGGAAGTATTAGCGAAGTAGACCAAGATACTGTAGCATATCACTTTCATGAACCACTAGGGGTTGTTGGGCAAATTATCCCTTGGAACTTTCCATTACTTATGGCGACATGGAAGTTAGCACCAGCTCTTGCTGCAGGGAATTGTGTTGTCTTAAAGCCTGCAGAGCAAACACCAGCAAGTATCATGGTTATGATTGAATTAATTCAGGATTTATTACCTAATGGCGTTATTAATGTTGTTAACGGATTTGGATTAGAAGCAGGAAAGCCACTTGCTACAAGTAGCCGTGTAGCAAAGGTTGCTTTTACTGGAGAAACAACAACAGGTAGACTAATTATGCAGTATGCTTCACAAAATCTTATACCTGTAACGTTAGAGCTCGGAGGGAAATCACCAAATATTTTCTTTGAAGATGTAATGGATCAAGATGATGAATTTTTTGATAAAGCAGTTGAGGGATTCGTGTTATTTGCTCTAAATCAGGGAGAGGTTTGTACATGTCCTTCACGTGCATTGATTCAAGAGTCTATTTACGACAGATTTATGGAAAAAGCATTAGAGAGAGTCAAAGCAATTAAGCAAGGAAATCCATTAGATACTGACACAATGATTGGAGCACAGGCATCATCGGAACAGCTTGAAAAGATCCTTTCTTATATTGATATCGGAAAGCAAGAAGGTGCAGAGGTATTAACTGGTGGTGAACGCAATTATCTAGAGGATGATCTAGAAGGAGGATATTACGTTCAACCTACAGTCTTTAAAGGAAGTAATGATATGCGAATCTTCCAAGAAGAAATCTTTGGACCAGTGGTTTCTGTTACAACGTTTAGCACAAAAGAGGAAGCATTAGAGATTGCTAATGATACACTTTATGGCTTAGGTGCTGGTGTGTGGTCTCGAGATATTAATACAGCTTATCGATTTGGAAGAGAAATTGAAGCAGGGAGAGTTTGGACGAATTGTTATCATGCCTACCCTGCTCATGCGGCGTTTGGAGGATACAAAATGTCAGGTATAGGGCGAGAAAATCATAAAATGATGCTTAGTCATTATCAGCAAACGAAGAATATGCTTGTAAGCTATAGCCCACAGAAATTAGGTTTCTTTTAAATAAAAATGACAGAGCTTCCGCTAGTAGATTTAGCGGAAGTTTTCTGTAAGGAGTGATGTAATGTCTGAGGTAAAAAGGGTCATTGCTACTGAAGAGGCTTCAAAGCTTATTAAAAGATTACAAGAAAAATATGGTGATCTATTATTTCATCAATCAGGTGGTTGCTGTGATGGTAGTTCACCTATGTGTTATGAGCAGGGTGATTTTATAATAGGGGATAACGATGTTTTACTTGGTTCAATAGAGAACTGCCCATTTTATATGAGTAAAGCACAATTCCAATATTGGAAGCATACTCAATTAATCATTGATGTAGTAGAGGGAAGAGGTGGGATGTTTTCTCTTGAAGGTCCGGAAGGTGTTAGGTTTTTAACTAGATCCCGAGTTTATTCTGATGATGAAAAAGATCGATTAACATAATTTAAATAGACCGATATCATTGCTAACATAAAGTTAGGAAATGAATATATAGTCAAATTACTTATATTATTAACCGTCGGAAGAAACGATCTGAACGGTTTTTTCTTTATATCTATTTTTCATCTGTATTATAGTAATAAATTACCATTGTTTTTGCTGCATGGAAAGGGTATGATTATATCACTGTCAAAAGAACTAGAGAGCAAATAATATAATCTACTATTTACCATTTGTAATTAGAGGGAAAATGAGTTATTATATTTCTACTGTCTATTTCGAACAAAAAAAGTTTTTTTGAAAAGTTATTGACAGTTAATCACCCAGATGATATTATATAAAAGTTCCCTAAAAACGGAACATTATATTGAACCTTGAAAACTGAACAAAACAAAACGTCAACGTTAATTCTATTATATGTAAGACATAGTCTTGCAAAAAACAAGTTGAACTAGATTCAACAAATGAGCAAGTCAAACTTTTTTCGGAGAGTTTGATCCTGGCTCAGGACGAACGCTGGCGGCGTGCCTAATACATGCAAGTCGAGCGGACGAAAGGGAGCTTGCTCCCTTTCGTTAGCGGCGGACGGGTGAGTAACACGTGGGTAACCTGCCTGTAAGACTGGGATAACTCCGGGAAACCGGGGCTAATACCGGATAATTCCTTTCCTCGCATGAGGAAAGGTGGAAAGATGGCTTCGGCTATCACTTACAGATGGACCCGCGGCGCATTAGCTAGTTGGTGAGGTAACGGCTCACCAAGGCGACGATGCGTAGCCGACCTGAGAGGGTGATCGGCCACACTGGGACTGAGACACGGCCCAGACTCCTACGGGAGGCAGCAGTAGGGAATCTTCCGCAATGGACGAAAGTCTGACGGAGCAACGCCGCGTGAGTGAAGAAGGTTTTCGGATCGTAAAACTCTGTTGTTAGGGAAGAACAAGTACCGTTCGAATAGGGCGGTACCTTGACGGTACCTAACCAGAAAGCCACGGCTAACTACGTGCCAGCAGCCGCGGTAATACGTAGGTGGCAAGCGTTGTCCGGAATTATTGGGCGTAAAGCGCGCGCAGGCGGTTCCTTAAGTCTGATGTGAAAGCCCACGGCTCAACCGTGGAGGGTCATTGGAAACTGGGGAACTTGAGTGCAGAAGAGGAAAGCGGAATTCCACGTGTAGCGGTGAAATGCGTAGAGATGTGGAGGAACACCAGTGGCGAAGGCGGCTTTCTGGTCTGTAACTGACGCTGAGGCGCGAAAGCGTGGGGAGCAAACAGGATTAGATACCCTGGTAGTCCACGCCGTAAACGATGAGTGCTAAGTGTTGGAGGGTTTCCGCCCTTCAGTGCTGCAGCTAACGCATTAAGCACTCCGCCTGGGGAGTACGGTCGCAAGACTGAAACTCAAAGGAATTGACGGGGGCCCGCACAAGCGGTGGAGCATGTGGTTTAATTCGAAGCAACGCGAAGAACCTTACCAGGTCTTGACATCCTCTGCCAACCCTAGAGATAGGGCGTTCCCCTTCGGGGGACAGAGTGACAGGTGGTGCATGGTTGTCGTCAGCTCGTGTCGTGAGATGTTGGGTTAAGTCCCGCAACGAGCGCAACCCTTGATCTTAGTTGCCAGCATTCAGTTGGGCACTCTAAGGTGACTGCCGGTGACAAACCGGAGGAAGGTGGGGATGACGTCAAATCATCATGCCCCTTATGACCTGGGCTACACACGTGCTACAATGGACGGTACAAAGGGCAGCAAGACCGCGAGGTTTAGCCAATCCCATAAAACCGTTCTCAGTTCGGATTGTAGGCTGCAACTCGCCTACATGAAGCCGGAATCGCTAGTAATCGCGGATCAGCATGCCGCGGTGAATACGTTCCCGGGCCTTGTACACACCGCCCGTCACACCACGAGAGTTTGTAACACCCGAAGTCGGTGGGGTAACCATTTGGA
>CP033051.1:1447500-2377500 GCA_003667865.1 Rossellomorea marisflavi
GAGGATACCTGGCATATCCCACCACCTATCCCTTCTGTTAATTCCCCCCTTACAATGACAGGTGCAGGTAAGTAGCCTTTTTCTATTGTGCGCTTTCCAACTACATGGTTAAAAGAAAAGGTTTCACCGGGAAATACAACATGATTGTTTATGGATTGTGCTGCAAGAACGATATTATGTGATCTTTGTTTGTTTCTATTATTGAAATAGGTAATATATTGTCCAATCTTTTTCATGCGTATTCTATTTAATAGTTCACTATCTACCTTTGGATAGACGGTTTTCAATGGAATAGTAAAGGACTGACTATTATTGTAATAATTCGTGTAGAATGATTCGATAAACTTCTTTCGCGCAAGTTCTTGACCGGACTGTTCACCTACAAGTTGATTATGTTTGTCAATGGTTGCATCAACAGGCTCCTTATACACTAGTTCTTCAAGCTGATCAGCATATTCTTCTACTTTTTGCTGATCCATAATAGGTTGGTGATATGGTAAAAGTGAAAAATCAGAACGATTTAGCGTATCTATTTTCTCATCCTTTACTTTTAGATGCATCATGTCAGTTTGAACTACAGGGGTAGTAAATAAAAGGAATAAGCCCAAAAGCCCCTTCAACATTAATCACCACCAGTATCAGTCATTGATTGATCAAGAAATAAGAGTAATGGTTGCCATTCAACCTTCCAAGGTGAAAGTGTCGATGAACGTATTAAACGGAATGAAAGTTCTTCTTTCACTGGACCAATTTCTTTTAAATAAAATTTCATTTTAACTCTGTATGTTCTAGAAAGGTCGGTATCATCTTTTGTAGCCTCTGTAGTTTCTATTTCCCATTTCATACTTTCAATTTGATTCGTTTTATGAAATTGTTCATCAAATTCTTCTAAATTGGAAATGACTAATTTTTTGGTGATGCCCTTATCACTATTTTTAACAGAGACTAAAAATACGTCTAATAATGCTTGTGCATCTCTAGTTTCAATATATTGATCAAGCTTCCCAGCTGCTTTAAGGATCATAATGTGATGAGAAGGATCCGGGTTTCCGGTCTTATGGGTAGTGCTTCCTGAAAAATGTATACAAAAGTGACCAGGAAATCCATTCTGAAGAGCACCTGCACCATGAGGCATGCCGTGCATGGATGCGGCAATTAATGAATCATCCCATTTAACCAATACAGCTCGTCGCTTCCAGCTCCAATGACCACCATAAATTTCTTTCATTATTTTTGTATCTTCCTTTGAAAGTGGTTGAACATCAGCATGGCGGTTTCCAGCTCGTCTTTGAACTTCAAATTCCTTTCCAGTCTCAACATCAATTACAGTGAATGTTGACTTTCTAGGAAGTAGCTCATCAACCTTTTGCCATTCTAAATCATTTATATGAAAATCTAGAGATGAGGAAGCAGCTTCGTAGTGGGGTTCGGATAATCCTAGTAGGAAGAATAGTAAGATAATGAATACAAACTTTTTCAATTTAAAATCACTCCTAAAAGTATTGGTTACTATATATAGTGTGCAAATTTAGAAAGGCAATAGCCTTGAATAATTGGTAAAACACGCCACGGGTTTTGTTATAATTTTTAATAAAGATCTACGAAATGAGGAATGAACAAATGGAAGTTACTAGTGAACAATATTGGACAGCAGCTTTTCAACAAGCATGGGAAGCATTTTGTAATGGTTCTTTCCCAATAGGGGCAATTGTTGTAAATGAACAAGGAACGATTATCTCCAAAGGAAGGAATAAAGTATATGAACAGGCGATCGAGCCGAATCAAATTACGAATAATAAGCTTGCTCATGCTGAGATGAACGCCTTGTTACAAATAGATAATATCGAAACCAATGCAAGTAGAAGCTCTTATCACATCTTTACAACAATGGAGCCTTGCCCTCTATGCTTTGGAGCAATTGTTATGAGTGGTTTAAAGCATATTTATTTTGCGGCACGAGACAGAGTTGTAGGGAGTACGAATCTAAGAGATGGAAATGAGTACATAGCTGGTAAGAATTTAAAGATTTCAGGACCTATTATTGATTTAGAAGTCGTACAAGTTGTTTTAATGACCGTTTTTATATTGAAAAGAGGGCATGCAGTGAAACGGTTATTGGATGGGTTTCGGAAAGATTGTCCAAAGGGTGTCAGAATAGGTCAGACATTTTTTGAAAAAGGCGTTCTAGAGGAATTGAAAAAGAATGGCGGAGAGGTTGAGCAATTATTTGAAATTATACAGAAAGAATCCTAATGGAGGCATCTCCATTAGGATTGTTATATCTTTTTACTTTTTAGATTTACGAGATTGTAGCGGAATATCCTGTCCATCGACATCCTCGATGACTCCGTCAATTGTACCCTCTGTTAAGCTGTCACTAACCTGTTCATGTGTAACAGCTAAGCCAGAAGACGTTTCATCTTTGCGTGTATAGTCACTTGCTTCATACAGTCGACCCGCGATTTTTTCGCTTTCAAACTTATTTTTTGTCATGGTGTGCCCTCCTTAATCTTCTACATATGGATCATGTTCATATGCAGGTAAATCTCCAAATGACGTCATAAGGCCTTCCTCATCTAAAGAATCCTCATATTGTTCATGTTGCTTATTCGGATAAACGGTTACATTTCTACCTTCAATATCATTCCCGATAAAATTCTCGTAATCCTCAACATAACTGACATTTTCGTCATACTCCATATACGTATCATTGTAATCTAATGGAGGAACCGTAAAGTCAGAAGGTGTTTCAGAGGTTCCCCATTGGGCAACAGTTTGCCAAGAATCTTCGGCATCAAAGCTTTCTGATTCATCCTCTTCATCTTTATTAAATTTCCCAAAAGGAGGCATAAGAACCCCTTCCTCTATAGGACGATTATGTGATACCGTTTGGTCTAAGCTATGCTCCTTACAATATAACGTAGTAGGAATAGCTTCAAGCCTTTCAACAGGAATCTCTTTATGGCAGACAAGGCATGTACCATATGTGCCATTTTCCATAGCTAAAAGTGCCTTCTCTATGCTTTCTAATTCATAATCCATATGTTGATGTAAAGCAATATCCTTTTCTCGTTCGTATAAGGCAGAACCCTCATCAGCTGGATGGTTATCATAGCTTGAAAGCTCACCCATTGATTCATGATAATGCCCTCTATTTAAATCAAAATAATCATTCTCTTCTTGACGATGATTGATTTCATTTTTAAGCTGAAGTAAATTGGAACGGAAGGCAGATAATTGCTGTGCATTAAGCGTCATAGTCAAACAATCCTTCCTTTTTAAAAGTTTCTTCATGATTAGTATGCTTTGATTAATAAGAAACATAATTGTTAAATGGTACTAAAAAACAGCACCCCAACAACACTTCCAATAAAAACCTAACTTTTTTTCAAAAAACAATACCCTTTTTGGTTTCGAAAACTACTCGTGTTTAGTAAAATAAATACTTAACTTGAGCATCCTATGAAAAGAACGTTATTCATGAATTGAATTGTTAATTCAAACCTCATTGTATAGCTTTTTAAATGCTTTTTTTATCTAGATATCATTTACTAAAACCCTAGCATGTCTAACTACAGAGTTGCTTGGAGCGGAAGGTGCTTGACTCCTGCGGGACATAGCGGCAATGGTGAGACCCCGCAGGCGTTAGCGCCGAGGAGGCTCACCGCCGCCCCGCGGAAAGCAAGCACCTGGAGCGGAAAGCAACGGCCCCATTCAAAAGCATAAGGATGCATTTCTTAAGGAGGAAAAAACATTGTTAGAAAACAGCTTTATCATGGTAGCCATCATATTTATTATTAACATCGTATACGTATCATTCTTCACGATCCGAATGATCCTAACACTAAAAGGATATCGTTACTCAGCAGCCGTTGTAAGTATGGTAGAAGTCGTCATCTATGTAGTCGGCCTTGGCCTAGTATTAGATAACCTAAACGAGATCCAAAACCTAGTCGCATATGCCCTCGGCTATGGAGCAGGTGTAATCATTGGAATGAAAATTGAAGAAAAATTGGCACTAGGATACATTACAGTCAATGTCATTACAGCCGAATACGACCGTTCACTACCAAACGAACTACGAGCAAAAGGTTACGGCGTGACCAACTGGGAAGCAAATGGCCTAGATGGGAATCGTATGGCCATGCAAATCCTGACACCACGAAAGTACGAATTAAAATTATACGACACAATTAAAGAGTTAGATCCAAAAGCCTTTATTATGACATACGAACCGAAAGCGATTCACGGTGGATTCTGGGTAAAAACGGTTCGTAATATAAGGAAAGGAAAAATTAAAGTATGAGCAAATCAAAGCAAACCTTTGAGGTTGGTGAAAATGAAACGATTGCGCAATGCTTAGATCGTATGAAAGAAGAAGGGTACATGCCTGTTAGACGTATGGAAAAGCCGGTGTTTGAGGAAAAAAAGATAAACGGTCAAAAGGAATATGTACCTATCAGACAAACAATTGTATTCGAAGGACGTAAAATTGATGAATGAAATGTGGCAAAACACGAACGATAGATTTTATGAACATCATATCGTTCGATTTTTGCATTGACAGTCCACTGTTTTCATTGTTATGATGGATTCAAATAGTATAAGTCCCTCATATAATCTTGGGAATACGGCCCAAAAGTTTCTACCTGATCACCATATTGATCGGACTATGAGGGAAAGTGGATGTCTGGACATGAGAAAAAATAATGAGCTTATTGTCTTTTTCCTTTAGCTCTTTATTAAGAACTCAGATTAACTGCTTTCTCTCATGAGATTGAGTTAATTTGAGTTCTTTTTTCTATATATAGGGAATTTGGGATATACAAAAGGAGGTCTAACAATGAATCCAGAAGTTGCTGTCATTATGGGAAGTACATCAGATTGGGATACAATGAAGCATGCTTGTGACATTCTAGATGAATTAGAGATTTCTTACGAGAAAAAGGTTGTATCAGCACATCGAACTCCTGATCTTATGTTTCAATTTGCTGAAGAAGCTCGTGGAAGAGGCATTAAAGTCATTATAGCTGGGGCTGGTGGTGCAGCACATTTACCAGGAATGGTTGCAGCCAAAACGACATTACCCGTCATTGGTGTACCTGTACAATCAAAAGCTTTAAATGGTCTAGATTCTTTATTATCCATTGTTCAAATGCCTGGAGGAGTGCCTGTTGCAACCGTTGCGATTGGGAAAGCAGGAGCAACAAATGCAGGTCTTCTAGCCGCTCAGATTCTTTCCATCGACAACAGCAGAATTGCTGATGCTCTACATAATCGACGAGAGGTAACGCGTGAAAAAGTTTTAGAAAGCAGTGATGAACTTGTTTAAAAAGACAATTTTACCAGGTCAAACCATTGGAATTATTGGTGGGGGTCAATTAGGGAGAATGATGGCCATTGCTGCGAAGCAAGCAGGCTTTCGAATCGCTGTTTTAGATCCGAATCCTCATTCACCATGTAGTCAGGTTGCAGACTTATCCATTACAGCTTCTTATGACCAGTATGACGCTTTATATCGTCTAGCTGAGGAAAGCGATGTTATTACGTATGAGTTTGAAAATATTGATTATGATGCCTTGAAATGGTTAACAGAAAAAGCCTACATTCCTCAAGGAGCAGAGCTTATCCGTGTAACTCAGGATCGAGTAAAGGAAAAAGAAGCTCTAGAGCTTGCAGGAGTTGAAGTTGCACCTTATAAGGTCATTGAAGAGAAGAGTCAAATCATTGATGGTCTAGTGGAGCTTGGGTATCCAGCAGTACTAAAAACGGCTCGTGGTGGATATGACGGTAAAGGTCAATACGTCATACGTACAGAAGAGGACATCCACGAAGCAGCGGCACTACTAGAACATGGAGTATGCGTTCTTGAAAAGTGGATTTCGTATGAAAAAGAAATCTCAGTTATTGTGACAAGAAATCCAAATGGGCAGCAAACAACCTTTCCTGTCGTAGAGAACATTCATGTAAATAATATTCTTCACCAAACCATTGCTCCAGCTCGAGTAAGCACTTTGACAAAGGAAAAAGCCATAAAAAAGGCAACAATGATTAGTGAGACGTTAGATTTAGTTGGCACCTTAGCAATAGAAATGTTTCTGACTGAGGATGGAGATATTTATATTAATGAGCTTGCACCACGTCCGCATAACTCTGGTCATTTTTCTATTGAGGCATGTGACCATACGCAGTTTACACAGCATATACGTGCGATTTGCAATTGGAGTTTAGAGCAGCCAACCTTACTAAAAGAGGCAGTGATGATTAACGTATTAGGTGAGCATGTTCAGCCTTTAATGGACGTAGCATCAGAAAAATCGCATTGGTTTGTTCATCTGTATGGAAAAGATGCTCCAAAACAGAAAAGAAAAATGGGTCATATTACCGTTTTAACAAACAATATTGAAGAGACTCTAGATGAATTAAATCAAAACGTCATTTGGAAAGAGACCGAAATAGTAGGAGGATAAATACATGATTGAACGTTATACACGCCCGGAAATGGGAGCAATATGGACAGAGGAGAACCGCTTTCAGGCTTGGCTTGAGGTTGAGATTTTAGCTTGTGAGGCATGGGCAGAGCTAGGACATATTCCAAAAGAAGATGTGGTAAAAATCCGTGAGAAGGCAAGCTTTGACGTAAATCGCATTCACGAGATTGAAGAGGAAACACGTCATGATGTGGTTGCTTTTACTCGTGCGGTTTCAGAAACATTAGGTGAAGAAAGAAAATGGGTTCACTACGGACTCACGTCAACAGATGTTGTGGACACAGCATTATCTTACTTATTGAAACAAGCAAATGTGATTATCCTAAACGACCTAGAAGCGTTCGTTGAAATTCTGAAAAATAAAGCAAAAGAACATAAACATACTGTAATGATGGGTAGAACACATGGTGTTCATGCTGAACCAACAACATTTGGATTAAAGCTTGCACTTTGGTATGAGGAAATGAAACGTAATGTGGAACGCTTTAAGGATGCCGCAGCTGGAGTTGAATTTGGTAAGCTTTCTGGTGCAGTTGGAACGTATGCAAATATTGATCCATTTGTTGAAAAATATGTTTGTGAAAAGCTAGGAATTACGCCAGCACCTGTCTCAACTCAAACGCTTCAACGTGATCGTCATGCACATTACATGAGTACACTTGCTCTAATTGCAACATCAATTGAGAAGTTTGCTGTTGAAATCCGTGGATTACAAAAAAGCGAAACACGTGAGGTTGAAGAGTTTTTCGCAAAAGGTCAAAAAGGATCTTCCGCAATGCCTCATAAGCGTAATCCAATCGGATCTGAAAATATGACGGGTATGGCTCGTGTTATTAGAGGATACATGATGACTGCTTATGAGAACGTGCCACTATGGCATGAGCGCGATATTTCACATTCATCTGCTGAACGTGTCATCCTTCCAGATGCAACAATTGCATTGAATTATATGCTGAACCGTTTCTCAAATATTGTGAAAAACTTAACGGTATTCCCAGAGAATATGAAACGTAACATGGATCGTACATTAGGTCTTATCTATTCACAACAAGTGTTATTAGCATTAATTGACAAAGGGATGGTTCGTGAAGAAGCATACGACCTCGTACAACCAAAAGCGATGGAAGCATGGGAAAAGCAAGTCCAATTCCGTTCATTAATTGAAGCAGACGAAACCATAACAGCAAAGCTCTCACCTGCTGAAATTGATGATTGCTTCGATTACAACTACCACCTGAAAAACGTCGACGGCATCTTCGAGCGCTGTGGCTTAAACGATTAATCAAAACAGAAGAGGGACGGACCTTTCAGCTGACCCGCGATTAGAGATAATCGGTCATGAAGAAATGCTTGATAAAGAAGGTCGGCAAAGGTCCGTCCCTTAAAAGGGGACTTTGGGATGAAGCGTGGTTCGTTATTGTATGAAGGTAAGGCAAAGAGAATTTATGCAACGAACGAAGAGAACGTTGTTTGGATTGAATATAAGAATTCAGCAACGGCTTTTAATGGGGAGAAAAAAGCGGAGATTGAAGGCAAGGGGATTTTAAATAATAAGATTACAAGTGTACTATTTTCAAAGCTTCGTGATAAAGGGATTGAAAGCCATTTTATCGAGCAGCTTTCAGATCATGAGCAGCTTGTCAAACGTGTAGACATTATTCCACTTGAGGTTGTCGTACGAAATGTCGCAGCTGGAAGTTTAGCGAAACGTCTTGGGTTTGAAGAAGGAACAACATTAGGTAAAACCATTGTTGAATTCTACTACAAGGACGATGCCCTAGGCGATCCGTTACTAACGGATGAACATATTGATTTACTAGAAGTCGCAACAAGAGAAGAACGTTACCAAATGAAAGAGATGGCCCTATCGATTAATGAGTTCTTACAGGAAATTTTTAAAGACATTGGCGTGAAGCTTATTGATTTTAAGCTTGAGTTTGGGAAGGATGCTACAGGAGCAATTTTGTTAGCGGATGAAATTTCACCAGACACATGTCGTCTATGGGATGCTGAAACAAACCAGAAGCTAGATAAAGATGTTTTTAGAAGAGACTTAGGTAGTTTAACAGATGTTTATCAAACCATATTAGAGCGCTTAGGAGGCAGTCAACCATGTACAAAGTAAAAGTATATATCACATTAAGAGAAAGTGTATTAGATCCTCAAGGAAATGCAGTAAAGCAAGCATTACACTCTATGGAATTTAATGAAGTAAAGGATGTGCGTATCGGGAAGTACATGGAGTTAACTCTACCTAGCACGGTAAAAGACGTGAAGACATCCGTTGAAGACATGTGTAATCGACTACTCGCAAACCCAGTTATTGAAGACTATCGTTATGAAATTGAGGAGAGTGTCGGTCAATGAGATTTGCGGTCATAGTGTTCCCAGGATCCAATTGTGATATTGATATGTACCATGCGATTAAAGACGAAATTGGTGAAGAGGTCGAATATGTTTGGCACGATGCTGATAATCTAGAAAGCTTTGACGGAATTCTTTTGCCAGGAGGATTCTCGTATGGAGACTATTTGCGTTCAGGCTCGATTGCGAGATTCTCAAAGGTGATGAAGGAAGTTGTAAAGGCAGCTGAACAAGGAAAGCCTGTACTTGGCGTATGTAATGGCTTCCAAATTTTATTAGAAGCGGGTCTTCTACCAGGTGCAATGCGTCGTAATGAATCGTTGAAGTTTATTTGCCAAACAGAGACGCTACTCGTTGAAAACGATGAAACGATGTTCTCTTCTGGCTATGAAAAAGGCGAAGAAATTCAGATTCCGATTGCACATGGAGAAGGTAATTATTTCTGTGATGAAGAAACAATGGAAACCCTTAAGAAGAATAATAGAATCGTATTTACGTATAAAAACAATCCAAATGGCAGTCTTGAAAATATAGCAGGTATCATCAACGAGGGCGGAAATGTCCTAGGGATGATGCCACACCCTGAACGAGCGATGGATGACTTACTAGGCAGCTCAGACGGAAAAAAATTATTCCAATCAATTGTGAAGTACTGGAGGGAAAAACATGTCGTTAATGCTTGAGCCAACAGCAGAACAAGTAAAAGAAGAAAAGCTATACCGTGACATGGGACTAACAGATGAAGAGTTTTCAATGGTGGAGAACATTCTAGGAAGAACACCGAATTTTACGGAAACAGGCCTTTTCTCTGTAATGTGGTCAGAGCATTGTAGCTATAAAAACTCAAAACCAGTACTAAGAAAGTTTCCAACTGAGGGAGAAAAAGTTCTTCAAGGACCTGGTGAAGGAGCTGGAATTGTTGATATTGGAGACGATCAAGCGGTGGTATTCAAAATCGAGAGTCACAACCATCCATCAGCAATCGAACCATACCAAGGTGCGGCAACGGGTGTCGGAGGAATTATTCGCGATGTATTTTCGATGGGGGCAAGACCTATCGCACTCCTCAACTCTTTACGCTTTGGAGAATTGGATTCTCCTCGTGTGCAGTATTTATTTAAAGAAGTCGTAGCAGGTATTGCTGGCTATGGAAACTGTATCGGAATTCCAACAGTAGGTGGAGAGGTGCAATTTGACGCACCTTATGAAGGAAATCCATTAGTAAACGCAATGTGTGTTGGGTTAATTGATCATAAGGATATTAAAAAGGGTCAGGCACATGGTGTCGGAAATACCGTCATGTATGTTGGAGCGAAAACAGGTCGTGATGGGATTCATGGTGCAACATTCGCTTCAGAAGAGCTAAGTGAAGGCTCAGATTCAAAGCGTCCAGCGGTACAGGTTGGAGATCCGTTCATGGAGAAGCTTTTACTTGAAGCATGCCTAGAGCTTGTTCAAAATGATGCCCTAGTCGGGATTCAAGATATGGGTGCTGCAGGACTAACGAGCTCATCAGCAGAAATGGCAAGTAAAGCAGGGTCTGGAATTGAGATGAACTTAGATTTAGTTCCACAGCGTGAGCTTGGAATGAATGCGTACGAAATGATGCTTTCTGAATCTCAAGAACGTATGCTAATCGTTGTAACAAAAGGACGCGAGCAAGAGATCGTCGATTTATTCTCTAAATATGACTTAGAAGCGGTTTCTGTTGGGGTTGTTACAGATGATAAAAAGCTTCGTCTTCTTCATAAAGGGGAAGTCGTTGCAGATGTGCCTGTAGATGCTCTAGCAGAAGAGGCTCCAGTGTATCATAAGCCATCAAAGGAACCCGCGTATTATCAAGAGTTCCAAGCAATGGAAGAGGCTATTCCTCAAGTAGAGGATGTTGCTTCAACATTAACAAAGCTATTACAACAAGCAACCATTGCAAGTAAAGAGTGGGTCTATAATCAATATGATCATCAAGTTCGTACGAGTACGGTTGTAAGTCCTGGTTCTGATGCGGCAGTTGTACGAATTCGTGGAACGAAAAAAGCACTTGCCATGACAACAGATTGTAACTCCCGTTATCTATACTTAGATCCAGAAGTGGGTGGCAAAATCGCTGTTGCAGAAGCTGCACGTAATATCGTATGTTCGGGAGCACAACCACTAGCCATTACAGATTGCTTAAACTTCGGGAACCCTGAAAAGCCAGAAATCTTCTGGCAAATTGAGAAGTCTGTTGATGGTATGAGTGAAGCGTGTCGCACACTATCAACGCCAGTTATTGGTGGAAATGTTTCGTTATATAATGAGCGTTCTGGAACGGCTGTTTACCCTACACCGGTAGTAGGAATGGTTGGCCTAATAGAAGATGTTCAACATATTACAACACAATCGTTTAAAGAAGCAGGAGATATCATTTATGTAATTGGAGAGACAAAGGATGAGTTTGGCGGAAGTGAGCTTCAAAAGCTAACGACTGGAACAATCTCTGGTAAAGCACCTGCAATTGATCTTGAAGTTGAATCTCGCCGTCAACAACAGCTACTAAAGGCAATTCAAGCAGGTCTTGTCGCTTCAGCACATGACATTGCTGAAGGTGGATTTGCGGTGGCTCTTGCGGAATCTGCTTTTGGAACAAAGGGTCTTGGAGCTTCTGTGAAGATTAACGGAGAAAACATGATCTCTGATTTATTTAGTGAAACACAATCACGTTTTATTGTTTCTGTGAAGCCAGAAAACCAACAAGCATTTGAAGAACTGGTTGAGGATGCGCTCCAGGTTGGAGAGGTTCTAGCATCTCCAGATCTTAAAATCATTAATAAAAACGGAGAAGTTATTGTGTTAGCTTCTGTTGAAACATTAGAAACTGCTTGGAGAGGAGCGATCCCATGCTTGCTGAAATCAAAGGGCTAAACGAGGAATGTGGAGTCTTTGGAATCTGGGGACATGAAAATGCTGCACAAATTACCTATTACGGCCTTCATAGTCTTCAGCACCGCGGGCAAGAAGGTACTGGGATTGTTGCTTCAGATGGAAAGAGATTAAAAGGATTCAAAGGTGAAGGGCTTGTAACGGAAGTGTTTCAGCCTGGTGCGATAGATGATTTAACAGGACATGGAGCGATCGGCCATGTTCGTTATGCAACAGCTGGGGGTGGGGGCTATGAGAATGTTCAGCCCCTTCTCTTTAACTCGCAAAGTGGAAGTCTTGCACTCGCACACAATGGAAATCTCGTCAATGCAAACGCGTTAAAGCACCAGCTAGAAGGTCAAGGAAGTATTTTTCAAACGACTTCAGATACAGAGGTTTTGGCACATCTGATTAAACGAAGTGGATATCTTTCTTTTAAAGAACGTGTCAAAAATGCGCTTACGATGTTAAAGGGAGCATATGCTTTTTTACTTATGACAGAAACCGAAATGCTTGTTGCATTAGATCCTAATGGACTACGCCCGCTTTCGATTGGAAAGCTAGGGGATGCTTACTGTGTTGCTTCTGAAACATGTGCATTCGATGTTGTCGGTGCAGAATTTGTTCGCGATGTTGAGCCTGGTGAGCTCCTTATTATTAACAATGAAGGAATGGTATCAGAGCGATTTGGTTTTGCAGGTGGAAATGCCATTTGTTCAATGGAATACATTTATTTTTCCAGACCTGACAGCAATATTAATGGCATCAATGTTCATTCGGCGCGAAAACGCCTAGGAAAACAACTAGCGATGGAATCACCGATAGAAGCGGATGTTGTAACAGGGGTTCCGGATTCTAGTATATCGGCAGCTATTGGTTATGCTGAGGCATCTGGTATTCCGTATGAATTAGGTCTCATAAAAAATCGTTACGTAGGGCGTACCTTTATTCAACCGTCTCAATCATTACGTGAGCAAGGGGTAAAAATGAAATTATCCCCGGTTCGTGGGGTTGTAGAGGGCAAGCGTGTTGTCATGGTAGATGATTCGATTGTACGTGGCACCACAAGTAGAAGGATTGTCTCCATGCTAAAGGATGCTGGAGCAAAAGAGGTTCATGTTCGTATTTCTTCTCCTCCAATCAAAAATCCATGCTTCTATGGAATTGATACATCGACACATGAAGAGCTTATTGCGTCCTCTCATGCGGTTGAAGAAATCAGACAAATTATTGGAGCGGATACGTTATCATTCTTAAGCGTTGAAGGTTTATTAACGGCGATTGGGCGTGACGATATGTCAGAAAATCGTGGCCAATGCTTAGCGTGCTTTACGGGTAAATACCCAACAGAGATTTATCCTGACACGCTACATCCTTATGAAAAAGAACTTGTTCGATAGGGGGAACAACAATGGCAAATGCATATCGTCAAGCGGGTGTTGATATTGAAGCAGGTTATGAGTCTGTAAATAGAATCAAAAAGCATGTGGAGCGAACAGCAAGAATGGGTGTACTTGGTCAATTTGGTTCATTCGGTGGGATGTTTGATCTTTCTCAGCTTGGATTACAAGAGCCTGTTCTTGTTTCAGGAACAGATGGAGTAGGCACAAAGCTTATGCTAGCCATTCTAGCAAACAAGCACGACACGATTGGGATTGATTGTGTTGCGATGTGTGTCAATGACATTGTCGTACAAGGTGCAGAGCCTTTATACTTTTTAGATTATATTGCATGCGGCAAAGCACTACCTGAACGCATTGAGGAAATTGTTAAGGGTGTTGCAGATGGCTGCGAGCAGGCTGGCTGTGCTTTAATTGGCGGTGAGACAGCAGAAATGCCCGGAATGTATTCGGAAGAAGACTATGACATTGCCGGCTTTACTGTTGGGGCTGCAGAAAAAAGTCAGCTTGTAACAGGTGAAGAAATTAAAGAAGGTCATGTACTAGTTGGGCTTGCTTCAAGTGGCATTCATAGTAATGGCTATTCTCTTGTTCGAAAAGTTTTCCTTGAGAAGCAAGGTCTTTCTCTAGATGCTAGAATTGAAGGATTCGAGAAATCATTAGGTGAAACGTTATTAGAACCAACGAAGATTTATGTGAAGCCCGTTTTAGCTGCTTTAAAAGAATTTTCAATAAAAGGCATGTCACATATTACAGGTGGCGGTTTTATTGAAAACATTCCACGGATGCTCCCTGAGGGATTAGGTGTAACGATTAGAGAAGGTAGCTGGGATGTACCAGTTGTTTTTGAAAAAATTGAAGAGTACGGGGAGATCCCTCGTCATGAAATGTACAATATATTCAATATGGGAATTGGCTTTGTACTTGCTGTTGAGAAAGATGTGGCAGAGGATTTAGTGTCATTTTTCAATGGTCAAGGTGAGAAGGCTTCCGTTATTGGAACGGTTGTTAAAGGAAACGGTGTACAGATCGGATAATCCCGGTACAAGGAGGCAAATATGAAAAGGATTGCCATATTTTCGTCAGGAAGTGGGAGTAATTTTCAAGCAATTGTAGATGCGGTTCAGTCTGGAGAACTAGACGCATCTATTAAACTACTTGTATGTGATCAACCAGATGCTTTTGTGATTGAACGAGCAAAGGCGTCTGGAATTCCCGCTTTTGTGTTTCGAGCGAAAGATTTCGAGAGTAAGGATGCGTTTGAAACTGCGATACATGAGGAATTAGTATTACATGGGGTCGAGTTTATCGTACTTGCAGGATACATGCGCTTAATAGGATCAACGTTACTAGAAAAGTATGCGACTAACATTGTGAACATCCATCCGTCCCTACTGCCTGCATTTCCAGGGAAGGATGCCATTGGGCAAGCACTGCAAAGTGGTGTTAAGATAACAGGTGTGACTATCCATTACGTTGATGCTGGAATGGATACGGGACCAATCATTGAACAAGAATGTATTCGAATTACAAAAGACGAAACGAAAAGCTCTCTTCAAGAGAAGGTACATCGTATTGAACATGGATTATATCCAAGAACCTTAAATACCTTATTTCAGACAAGCTGATAATCGTTCATACCTTGTTCTTTACAAGTATAATTATGGTAATTGGAAGAGGAGGCAGATGGATGAAAAAACGCGCATTAATCAGTGTATCAGATAAGAGTGGAATTGTTGAGTTTTCAAAGGCTTTAAAAGAGCTAGACTACGAAATCCTATCTACTGGTGGAACGAAAAAACTACTTCAAGAGAATGGTGTGGACGTTATTGGAGTCGAGGACGTGACAGGATTCCCAGAAATTCTTGAAGGTCGTGTTAAAACATTACATCCTAGTATTCATGGCGGACTTTTAGCAAAGCGAGATGTAGAAAGTCATCAACAGCAAATGCAGGAACAAGGAATTGAAGGCATTGATTTAGTTTGTGTAAACCTATATCCGTTTCAACAAACGATTGCCAAACCGAATGTAACAGCTGAGGACGCGATTGAAAATATTGATATTGGTGGCCCAACCATGTTACGTGCTGCAGCGAAAAACCATGCATATGTAACGGTTCTAGTAGATGCGCTAGATTATGATAGAGTCCTAGCAGAGTTACAAGAACAAGGAGATGTTTCTTTTGAAACTCGTCGTAAATTAGCTGCAAAGGTATTCCGTCACACAGCTGCCTATGACAGCTTTATTGCTGGGTATATGACAGACTTAGCGGGAGAAGATTCACCAGAACGTTTAACCGTATCTTATGAGCTTAAGCAAGCATTACGATATGGTGAAAATCCACACCAAAAGGCATCCTTCTATCGTCAGCCACTTGGATCAGACTTCTCGATTGCAATGGCACGTCAGCTGCATGGTAAAGAATTATCGTACAATAATATTCAAGATGCGAACGCAGCCCTTCAAATTGTTAAGGAATTTGACGAGCCTACAGCCGTTGCCGTTAAGCATATGAATCCATGTGGTGTAGGAATTGGAGAGACCATTCATCAAGCCTTTCAACGGGCTTATGAAGCAGATTCAACATCGATTTTTGGTGGAATCGTTGCACTTAACCGCTTAGTAGATGAAGAGGTCGCAGAGAAGCTTCATGAAATTTTCCTTGAAATTATTATTGCTCCAGCATTCTCAGATGGAGCTTTAGAAATATTAACAGCTAAGAAGAATATACGCCTTCTAACCATTCCGTTTGAAAATAATGGCGTTGTTGAAAGAAAGCTGACAACAGTTGAAGGTGGATTACTCGTTCAAGATGATGATGCATTCACTCTTGATCAAGCGGACATTAAAGTAGTTACAGACCGTGAACCTACTGAGGAAGAGTGGACAGCATTAAAGCTTGGCTGGAAAGTTGTGAAACATGTTAAGTCGAATGCGATCGTCGTATCAGATGATAAGATGACACTTGGTGTAGGAGCAGGTCAAATGAACCGTGTAGGAGCGGCAAATATCGCTCTTGAACAAGCAGGTGAGCGTGCGAAAGGCGCAATTCTGGCATCAGATGCGTTCTTCCCAATGGATGATACTGTTGAGGCAGCAGCGAAAGCAGGCATCACGGCTATCATTCAACCAGGTGGATCGATTCGTGATGAAGATTCGATTAAAAAAGCGAATGAATACGGCATTGCCATGGTCTTAACAGGCATCCGCCACTTCAAACATTAATGTGAGGGACGGACCTTCCTCCCTAACGGGAAAGGTCCGTCCCCTTTTTATAGGAGGGATATTTCATGAAGGTTTTGGTTATTGGTCAAGGTGGGCGTGAGCACGCTATTTGTCATACGTTAGAGAGAAGTCCGAGTGTTTCGAAAGTCTATTGTGCGCCTGGTAACCCTGGAATTGCTGAGGTTGCAGAACTGGTCCCTCTAAAGGAAACAGACATCTCAAGCCTTATTCAATTTGCGAAGGATCAGGAGATTGAGTTAACCGTAGTAGGCCCAGAAGCTCCCCTATTAGCTGGAATTGTGAATCGATTCCAAGAGGAGAACCTTACTATTTTTGGACCTACGAAAGAAGCAGCCATTATTGAGGGGAGTAAATCCTTTACGAAGGATTTAATGAAGAAGTACAGCATTCCCACCGCTCAATACGATGTTTTTACAGACTTAGAGGCTGCAAAAGAATATGTAAATCAAATTGGAGCTCCCATTGTCGTAAAAGCAGATGGCCTAGCAGCTGGAAAAGGTGTTGTTGTTGCGCTATCTCTTGAAGAAGCCCATCAAGCACTTGAAGATATGCTCGTTCATTCAAAATTTGGAGAAGCGTCGGCAAAGGTTGTTATTGAAGAATATTTAGAAGGTGAAGAATTTTCACTTATGGCTTTTGTGAATGGAACGGACGTCTATCCGATGGTCATTGCACAGGATCATAAACGTGCCTTTGACGGTGATCAAGGTCCGAACACAGGTGGTATGGGGGCATACTCTACTGTGCCATTTATTTCTCAAGCTGATATTGATACGGCTGTTGACACAATACTTGAACCAACGGCGAAGGCTATGGTGGAAGAGGGACGTTCTTTTACGGGAGTATTATATGCAGGATTAATGCTTACAAAGGACGGTCCAAAGGTAATCGAATTCAATGCTCGCTTTGGTGATCCCGAAACACAAGTTGTTCTTCCAAGACTTCAATCGGATTTAGGTCATACAATCCTTAACATTTTACAAGGGAATAAAACAACCTTACAGTGGGATGAACACTTTATAGTAGGTGTTGTTATTGCAGCGGAAGGATATCCTGAAGAGTACAAAAAGGGCATGATACTTCCAAAAGAGGATTTGGCAAGACTTAGCACTGGGGAAAACGTTTATGTATTTCATGCGGGTACTGCAGTAGATGATAACCAGCAGTTGGTGTCAAATGGAGGAAGAGTGTTTTTGATGGCTGCTAAAGCTACGGACTTAGAAGCAGCACAGGCTAGAATTTATGCTGAGCTAGAGAAGCTAAACCTCGAAGGCTTTTTCTATCGTAGAGATATAGGAGCACGAGCTATCTCGCACTCCGCCTCTTTGATTTCCGAATAAAAGCAAATAAAATCGCTACAATTCCGCCAATTACAGTAATTAGAATAAAGGACATATCAGTTAAGTATTCCCAGAACATATTTCATACTCCTTTCATGAGTATATCGTTTTAAAGGCTGTCCCGATCTGCACCCGATTGCAAGAATTGTCCAGGGTGTCAGAGCGTAATGGGACAGCCTTTTATTTTGTTTAGATTAAATCATTGTTAGTAGAGTTGTGTTGATTTTGTTGACTTCCATGCTTGCTTTGATCCGTTTGTTCGGAAGGTTTATCATCTGTTAGGGCACTTGTAATCACATTTGATAATTGAGTCAAATCTTGATCTGAAGGATCTTGTTTTTGTGTATTTTCTTGAGATTGTTCAGAAGAACCTTGTTCCGTATTCTTACTTGATTTTGATAAGAATGAACCTAAATCAAAATTCTTTACATCAAAAAAGTCTTTAACGGACTTTCCAGATGAGTCATTTGCCTCTTTTGATGATGAGGAATCACCATTCTTTTCAACTAATGCTGTGACTGGGCAATAACGAAGAATTCCCTCTCCAACCTTCATCGCACCAATAACCGCCATTACAAGATAGGAGTCTCTCCATGGTTTTTTTACTAATTTTGCAGTACACCATGAAAGAATTGTAAACCCAACTGTAATACGAATTAATGCATTCACAATCCCGATATTTTGAGATACCTTCATAATTGACATTCCTCCTTAATAAAATTTACATAATTGTTTAATGCTTAAATGGTAAAATTATGTTAACATAATTAAAACTACAGAAGCTTCAAACCATCCATTATAGAGGAGTGTTTGACATTGGAACAACGCTATCGGTGGAAAAATAAACAGATAAGAGAACACCTTGAAGTGTTAAATGGAAACATTGCACCAACTATTGTGTTGAAAAATGCTACGTACCTTCATTCTTTGTTGAAGAAATGGGTTCAAAGTCATATATGGATATACCAAGATCGAATTGTGTACATTGGAGAAAAGCTCCCCGAAAAAGTAGATCATACTGAAATCTATGACTGTAGCTCTTCCTACTTAGTACCAGGCTACATTGAACCACATGTTCATCCGTTTCAGCTTTATAATCCCCAAACGTTTTCAGAATATGCATCCCTTACAGGTACAACGACCTTTATAAATGATAACCTTATGCTTTTTTTACAATTAAGAAAAAAGAAAGCGTTTTCTTTATTAAGAGAATTCAGAAATTTACCTGTAACGATGTATTGGTGGACGAGATTTGACTCGCAAACAGAAATGCAGTCAGAGGAGCTAACGTTTTCACATGGTGAGGTCAAGTCTTGGCTTGAGCATGATGCGGTTCTCCAAGGTGGAGAACTTACTGCATGGCCGAAGCTTTTAGAAGGCGATGATATGATTCTTCATTGGATTCAAGAAGCGAAGAGAATGAGAAAGGTCATCGAGGGACACTTACCAGGAGCTTCAGATCTGACGTTAGCAAAGATGACACTATTAGGCGTTGATGGAGATCATGAATCCATGACTGGGGATGACGTTTATAAAAGATTGATTCAAGGGCTGTCAGTGACTCTACGTCATTCTTCTATACGCCCAGACCTCCCTCGATTACTAAAAGAACTAAAAGAAAAAGAAATCACACATTTCGATTCTTTTATGCTAACAACAGATGGATCTACACCGGGATTTTATGAGGAAGGTGTGTTAGATCACCTTATAAGAATTGCTTTAGACGCAGGGGTAAATGAAGTTGATGCCTATTCTATGGCTAGCTATAATGTTGCGAAGTATTATAACATCACCCACCTACATGGCATGATTGCGACTGGAAGGGTGGCGAATATCAATATTCTCAAGGACAAACATGATCCTACCCCTATTGGTGTATTGTCAAAAGGACAGTGGATTAAAAAGGATAATCAGGAACAAATAAGTCATCAGATCATTGATTGGGAAGAAGCAGGGCTAGTACCACTAGAACTAGATTGGACGATTCAACAAGAGGATCTTCAATTTTCTATGCCTTTTGGAATTGAAATGATCAATGATGTTATTACAAAGCCTTACTCTATTACCATTAATGGTTCTGAAGATGAGCTATCAACCGATCATGATCAAAGTTATTTAATGTTGCTCGCACGCGATGGGTCATGGAGAATTAGTACAATGATTAAAGGATTTTCAACATCTGTGATGGGGCTTGCCTCCTCTTTTTCAAACACGGGTGATATTATAGTAATTGGAAAAAGAAAGTCGGATATCGTATGTGCCTTTAATCGAATGAAGGAGCTTGGTGGTGGAATTGTACTAGCGGAGGATAACAAAATTGTACATGAAATCCCACTCAAACTAGCAGGATTAATGTCAGATAAAAAAATGAACGAAGTTATCGAAGAAGAAAAACAATTAAAAGTTCATTTGAAGGAACGAGGGTATCGACACGATGATCCAATCTACACGCTGTTATTTCTTCAATCAACGCATCTTCCTTACATCCGAGTGACACAGCAAGGAATTTATGATGTTATGAAGAAAACGGTACTCTTTCCGACAATAATGCGTTAAAATAGTAAAGTATAACCTACTGGATTTAGGAGTGTCTACTCATGTATAAAAAATTGATCGTGATGGCATTAACTTCACTAATGCTAGCAGCGTGTGCTTCAGAAACAGAGCAAACGGATGTCGCAAAGGAAGAAACATCGGAATCAACAAAAGATACAGTAAAAACAGAGGAAGACCAAAACGAAGTCGAGGAAACAGGCTATCGTTATCCATTATCAGGCGTCCAATCAAAAGATCCATCCGAAATGAGATCGTTTGCTGTAATGATTAATAACCATCCGAATGCACGACCTCAGTCAGGACTCACAAAAGCAGATATTGTCTATGAGCTTCTAGCTGAAGGAAGTGTGACAAGATTCCTGGCCATTTTTCAAAGTGAATCATTTGAAAAAGTTGGACCTGTAAGAAGTGCGCGTGATTACTTTATCCAATTAGCAGACGGGTATGATAGTATTTACATTGCACACGGATATAGCCCAGAAGCAAGAAAGATGTTAAATAGTGGATTTATTGATCATCTTAACGGAATGGAATATGACGGCATTTTATTTAAACGTTCATCCGATAGGGTAGCACCACACAACTCGTATATCTCATATGAGAATATCATGAAGGGTGCAGAGAACCTAAGTTACGATTTAAAGAGTCCACCAGATGAGCTGACGTTCCTATCAAAATCTGATACAGAAAAGATTGAAGGAGAAGCTGCCACATCTGTAAAGGTATCTTACTATAATAAACCATCCTTCACCATTGTTTATGAATACGATGAGGCATTGGGCAAATACACTCGTACCTCTGGAGGCGTTCAAACAGCAGAACATGAAACGCAAGAGCCCGTTCTGCTAGACAACATCCTGATTGTTGAAACAGAGCATACCATCATAGACGATGCTGGGCGTAGAGAAATTGACTTAACATCAGGTGGAGACGCTTATCTTCTCCAAAAAGGAAAGCTTCAAAAGGTTCAATGGGTGGATGACAATGGACGAATTCTACCGTACGTAAACAATCAACCAGTTGGTTTAGTAAAAGGAAAGACATGGATTAACGTAATCCCTTCAGATGGTGGTTTCTCTGAATTTGTTACAATTACTGAATAATTCAATTCAATACGTTCACGTAAAGGAGAACATACTATATGCAAATCAACAAATTGAGAGGGAAAGAGTTAGATCAATTATTTAACTCCATTTTGTCTCTACAAGATTTAGAAGAATGTTATCGATTTTTTGATGATCTATGTACAATCAATGAAATTCAATCATTGGCACAACGCCTTGAAGTGGCACGTATGCTACAAGAAGGCAAAACCTATCACAAGATCGAAACAGAAACAGGCGCAAGCACAGCAACCATTTCTCGTGTAAAGCGTTGCTTAAACTATGGAAATGATGCCTACCAAATGGTGTTAGACCGAGTGTATGAAAAGGAAAAAAATTAATAGACTGACAGATAGGCTGGCTTTCTTTCTTTGGTGAGAGGGGGCTAGCTTTTTTGTTTTGTGCGGAGGGAGCGGGTGGTGGAGGAGGGGATGCTAAACTTGTAGGGATGCGGACATTTAGTTCCTTATTTGCCTCAAAATCAAGTATTTTCGATACTTGGCGGACATCTGTTCCGTTATTTAAGAGTTTTGAGGTGAATATTAGGTCAATTCTATGAAATAAGGTACTCAAATGTCCGCTTGGCTGCAAAAAACCGTGAGAATGAGTAAAATAAGGTATTAAATGTCCACTTGGCCCCTTTTGAGAAGCTATAAAAACACCTGACTCCGATTGCAAATATTTCTACATTGTAGTTATGAGGGATCGGGTGGCGGAGGAGCGATGCTAAATCTTGTACGATGCGGACATTTAGTACCTTATTTGCCTCAAAACCAAGTATTTTCAATACATGGCGGACATCTGTTCCGTTATTGTAGACTTTTGAGGTGAATTTCACGTCAATTCAATGAAATAAGGTACTTAAATGTCCGCTTCACCCGGTCCCCCTTTTGAATAAAGAAATCTACTACCTAAATCACGCCCAAAATCTAATGCCACAAAAGGCACTACACCCGAAGACACATACTCCAAATACATTAGCCCAATAACCATACAACACAAATCAAAATCAAGTATCCTACGTCAATCCCTCACCAAAACAACCACCAACACTAACAAACAATTCCACCTAGTGAATCTCTATCATCTCGTGATTCTATTTTTGACAAATGCTATAATAGACAGATGGAAAGAGATGATTGGAGGATCAAACATGTACGATGTGAAAGAATGGCGCCATGTGTTTAAAATTGACCCGAACAAAGAGATTAGCGATGACAATTTAGAGGCTATATGTGAGTCGGGAACAGACGCCATTATCGTAGGAGGAACCGATGGTGTAACCCTTGAAAAGGTATTGGATATGATGGCTAGGGTTAGAAGATACACAGTACCTTGTATTCTTGAGGTATCGAATCTAGAGTCGATTACACCTGGATTTGATCTTTATTTTATCCCGATGGTATTAAATAGTTCAGATCCAAATTGGGTGACCGGACTACATCATCAAGCCGTTAAAGAATATGGGGAGCTTATGAATTGGGAAGAGATTCTCATTGAGGGGTATTGTATTTTGAACCCTGAATGTAAGGCCGCGGAATTAACAGGTGCCAATACGAGCATATCTGTGCAGGATGTAACAGCATTTGCCATGATGGCTGAAAAAATGTTTCATCTGCCGATATTCTATTTAGAATATAGTGGAACCTATGGTGATGTAAATCTTGTAAAATCAGTGAAACAAACGTTAACAAGCACAACGCTATTTTACGGTGGAGGAATTCAAACGGTTGAGCAGGCAGTCGAAATGGCTGATGTTTCTGATGTAGTCGTTATCGGAAACGTTATTTACGACAACTTTCAAGAAGCACTTAGGACCGTTGACGCTGTAAAACGTTTAGCATAAAGAAGGACGAGTAGGTAAGAATCCTACTTGAATTGAGAAAGAGAACAGAAGTATAATAGAACATATGTTCTTATTTGGTGGTGGAATGGAAATGCAATTTTTAACAGATCGTTTATTAAAGGGTATGAACCCACAGCAAGCAGAAGCAGTAAAGGCAACAGAAGGGCCATTATTAATTATGGCAGGTGCAGGATCGGGCAAAACACGTGTACTTACACATCGAATTGCTTATTTAATCGTAGAAAAGCAAGTAAATCCCTACAATATTCTTGCAATTACGTTTACAAACAAGGCAGCAAGAGAAATGAAGGATCGTATAAATAAGATACTTGGCGGGGCGTCTGAAGAAATTTGGATTTCAACGTTCCATAGTATGTGTGTGCGTATTCTTCGTCGTGATATTGATCGAATTGGATTTAGTCGAAACTTTACCATTCTGGATACAACCGATCAACTATCCGTAATTAAAAATATTTTAAAAGAACGAAATATTGACCCGAAGAAATTTGATCCTCGATCGATTCTAGGATCGATTAGTTCTGCGAAAAACGAACTATTGACACCTGAGGAGTTTTCTAAGCTTGCCGGAAGTTATTATGACCAGGTTGCATCTGATGTGTATGAGGAATATCAAAAACGCCTTCGCAAAAATCAGGCATTAGACTTCGATGATCTCATTATGACAACAATTCAACTGTTTCAAAGAGTTCCGGAGGTATTGGAATTTTATCAGCGTAAATTTCAATATATCCACGTGGATGAGTACCAGGATACCAATAAAGCACAGTATATGTTAGTGAAACTGCTAGCAACGCGTTTTCAGAATTTATGTGTTGTAGGGGACTCAGATCAGTCTATCTACCGCTGGCGAGGTGCTGACATCGCAAACATCCTATCTTTTGAAAAAGATTATCCTCGTGCATCTGTCATTCTGTTAGAACAAAATTATCGTTCATCACAAAACATTTTAAGTGCGGCAAATAATGTGATTCAGAACAACTCAAATAGAAAAGCGAAAAAGCTTTGGACTGAAAATAACGAGGGTGAAAAAATCACCTATTATCGTGCAGATTCTGAACAAACAGAGGCACAATTTGTTACAGGGAAAATCAATGAAATCGTACAAAAAGAAAACCGAAAGTACTCAGATTTTGCGATCCTTTATCGTACAAATGCCCAGTCCCGTGTAATGGAGGAAGTACTTTTAAAATCAAATATTGAGTACTCCATTGTTGGCGGAATTAAGTTCTATGACCGTAAAGAAATTAAAGATATTTTGGCTTACTTACGTTTAATTGCCAATCCGGACGATGATATCAGTCTACAAAGGGTCATTAATGTTCCGAAACGAGGGGTTGGTTCAACATCTATTGATAAAATCGCTCGTTACGCAGCAGATCATGATATATCGATGATGAGTGCATTAGAGGAAGCTGACTTTATCGGGTTAAGCCCAAAAATCACAAAATCTGTAATTGAATTTAAAGAATTAATCAAAGGCTATACACAAATGCAAGAATACCTTTCTGTAACAGAGCTTGTAGAGGCAGTTCTGGAGAAGTCTGAATACAGAGAAATGTTAAAAGCTGAAAAATCAATCGAAGCACAAAGTCGTCTAGAGAATATAGATGAGTTCCTTTCTGTTACAAAAAGCTTCGAGGACACCAATGATGATAAGAGTCTAGTGGCGTTTCTAACAGATCTTGCTTTAGTTGCAGATATCGACAAGCTTGATGAAGACGACCAGCCAAAGGATTCGGTTATTCTTATGACTCTTCATGCAGCAAAGGGACTAGAGTTTCCTGTAGTATTTTTAATGGGCCTAGAGGAAGGAGTCTTCCCACATAGCCGTTCTCTTATGGAGGAAGCTGAGATGGAAGAGGAAAGGCGACTTGCTTACGTAGGAATCACTCGTGCAGAAGAGCATTTATTTATCACAAATGCTCAGATGAGAACGTTATATGGACAAACCAAAATGAATCCGGTATCTCGTTTTGTTCGAGAAATTCCGGAAGAACTGTTAGACGAAGTGTTAAAAGAAGAAAAAAGCCCATTTGGCTCGTCGGCTAGCACAAGTAGTCAAGGCGCTTCTCTTTTCTCAACAAATCGACCAGCAACTCGCAAGCCTGTTTCACGTCCAGCCCCAAGTACGACTGGTGGAGATGCCATCTCATGGCAGGTCGGAGACAAAGCACAGCATAAGAAATGGGGAACAGGAACGGTTGTTAGTGTGAAAGGCTCAGGTGAGAGTGTCGAGCTTGATATTGCTTTCCCTAGTCCAATTGGAATAAAGCGACTGTTAGCGAAATTTGCCCCTATAGAAAAGGCTTAATGAAATTAAAATTGTAAAGAAGGAGCTGCTTTTATGGATTTAAAAACAGCTGAACAACGTGTTCACGAGCTTCATCGCTTATTGAATCAATACAACCATGAATATTATGTTCTAGATAAGCCTTCTGTGTCGGATGCTGAATATGATGAGCTCATGCGTGAATTACAGGCATTAGAATTGGAATTTCCTCAGGTAAAGACAACGGACTCTCCGTCGTTACGAATTGGTGGAGAGCCGCTTGAAGCATTTGTTAAGGTGCAGCATACCATTCCAATGCTTAGTCTTGGAAATGCATTCAATGAAGATGACCTTAGGGACTTTGATCGTAAAGTGAGACAGGCAGTGGGTGAAAATGTCTCCTATGTATGTGAGTTGAAAATTGATGGACTTGCTGTGTCCCTACGTTATGAAAATGGCGTATTTATTCAAGGAGCGACAAGAGGGGATGGTACAACAGGAGAGGATATTACTGCAAACCTCAAAACCATTCGTTCCATTCCTCTTAAGCTTCAAAAGCCCTTTACATTAGAGGTCCGTGGTGAGGCCTTTATGCCAAAAAGGTCATTTGAAGCATTGAATAAAGCTCGTGAGGAACAAGAGGAAGAACCTTTCGCAAATCCGCGAAATGCTGCAGCAGGGTCCCTACGTCAATTAGACCCAAGAATCGCAGCATCAAGAAACTTAGATATTTTCCTATACTCGATTGCTGATCTAGGAGAAACGGGTGTTATTTCACATCGAGACGGGCTGGATCTATTGGATGAGCTAGGATTTAAGACAAATCATGAGCGTCAGCACTGTAAAACAATAGAAGAAGTCATTCAATATGTAGAGGGATGGGTAGGCAAACGTCCTGATTTGCCTTACGATATAGATGGAATTGTCATAAAAGTCGATTCTCTGCAACAGCAAGAAGAGCTAGGCTTTACAGCGAAAAGTCCACGTTGGGCAGTTGCGTATAAATTTCCTGCTGAAGAAGTGACGACCATTTTGAGAGACATTGAATTAAGTGTCGGCCGAACCGGTGTTATTACTCCTACTGCTATATTAGATCCAGTAAGAGTAGCAGGTACAACCGTAAAAAGAGCGTCCTTACATAATGAGGATTTAATTCGAGAAAAGGATATCAAAATTGGCGACCATGTGGTGATAAAAAAAGCAGGCGACATTATTCCTGAAGTTGTGAACGTTCTAGAAGATATGCGAACAGGAACAGAAACGGAATTTAAAATGCCAACTGAATGCCCTGCGTGTGATAGTGAGCTTGTTAGAATAGAGGGAGAAGTGGCGCTACGCTGTGTGAATCCGAAATGTCCTGCTCAAATACGAGAAGGACTTATCCATTTCGTATCTAGAAATGCCATGAATATTGATGGTCTCGGAGAAAAAGTAATTACTCAGTTATTCCAAGAGCAGCTTATTAAAGACGTAGCCGATCTGTATTTCCTGGAAAGAGAACAACTCCTATCTCTAGAGAGAATGGGAGAAAAATCAGTTGATAATCTTCTCCAAGCAATTGAACAATCGAAAGAGAATTCTCTGGAGAAGCTTTTATTCGGACTAGGAATACGACACGTTGGTGCAAAAGCAGCAAAAACCATTGCACAAGAGTTTGGAACAATGGATCAATTGGTTCAAGTCCAAAATCACGAATTAGAGGCCATTAATGAAATTGGAGAAAAAATGGCTGATGCCATCGTGACGTATTTTGATAACGAAGAAGTACTTGAACTGATTGAGAAGTTAAAGCGTGCAGAAGTAAATATGGAATATAAAGGGCCTAAACGTATAAAGTTAGATGAAGTGGACTCTTACTTTGCAGGAAAAACCATTGTCCTTACAGGGAAGCTGGAACAGCTTGGACGAAACGAAGCCAAAGAAAAAATAGAAATGCTTGGTGGAAAAGTCACAGGAAGTGTGAGCAAAAAAACAGACCTTGTTGTTGCTGGCGAAGATGCTGGTTCTAAGTTGACGAAGGCTCAAGAACTAGGAATTGAGATTTGGGATGAGGAGCAATTAGTGAAGGAACTTACCCGATAAGAGGTGCGGTAACATGAAATTAAAGCTATCGGCTGTATTGGCTGCACTAGTAGTGATTAGTGGCTGTGCACCGACTTTTGAAAAACAGGAGCAGGTTGTTCAAGAAAACGAAACCGATCAGTCAAGGAAAGCGATCATTCCGAGTTATCAAATTGCAGATCATTATTATAGAACCTTGCTTCCATATGAAGAGAGTGAGACACGGGGCATTGTCGTGAATAATGTCCAATCACGTTATGATATCAATGAATTAGAAAATGGTTTGATGGACCTTGCTCGAACACAATTCTCGTCAAAGGAATACCTGTTTAAAGAAGGACAGGTGCTGAATAAAGATATTGTAAGTGGATGGCTACAACGAAAATACACACCGGAACAATTAAAAGAGAAAAATTTAAACGAAGCTGACAATATAGGACTTAATCCAACAGAGGTACAGGGACAAAATACACCGATTTACTTAACGCACATTCTAGAACAGAATTACTTAGAAAAACAAGAAGATGGCAAAGTGTATCTTGGTGGCCTAGTAATAGGACTGTCGCTTAATTCTGTACAATACGAAGTAAATCCGAGCTCTGGTGAATCCATTTTAAAGGAAATGAGTGAAGAGGAAGTTCGAACTGAAGGGCAAAGAATTGCAAATGAAATCATGAAAAGGCTCCGTGACCGCGAGGATTTAAACGGAGTTCCAATCATGATGGCCCTATTCAAACAAGCACCACGGCACTCCATCTCACCAGGGTATTATATTTCAGTTGGAATGTCTGATGGTTCCAGTGAATCCATTAATGAATGGACAAACGTAAATGATCAAGTGTTTATGTTTCCTTCAGAAAAAGCCACGGAAGCAAAGCCGCAGGATGCAAGTCTGTTCAAAGCATTTAGTACTAAGCTAGAGAATTACTTTCCTAACTACACTGGGGTTACAGGAAAAGCTTCCTACAATGATGATGGGCTTGAATCAATAAAAATAAGTATTCCTATTAGCTATAATGGAAAAGCCGAGACAATAGGCTTTACTCAATATGTTTCAAAACTCGCTAGCGAAAGCCTTCCAAAAGAATGGGATGTAGAAATGATGATCCGCTCTGAATCTGGGCCAGAGGCACTCATCCTGTTAGGGGAAAATTCAAATAATGCAAAAGTACATGTTTATGAATAACTAAATGATAAAAGACTCTGTCTAAACAGGGTCTTTTTCCTTTGAAATGGTACGATTTGTTTTAGGTGTTCATTTGAGTCATGTGAAGTGTAAAAAGTAGGAAATTTGTTTCATTACTAATTTAAAGCATAAAATTATATCACGTAAAATCCGGGAAGAAAATACTAGTTTTCATCAAAAATATGAACAAATTGTAAATTAATTTTATAAATTTTATTGAATAGATATAGATGATAAAGCGCTTTCATAAAAGTATATACAAAAATAATGTATTTTTATTCAATTTACAAAAGTATTCAGAATAATCAATATGTTCTAAAATGATTTTTGTGATAATATTAATAGCGATGTAAGCTTGTTTGTGAGATAGCTTTGAATCTCGTAAACTTTTTTCAAGAAAATTTCCATGAATAAGTTTACAATCGTCATGCAGAGGGTAAAGAGGTCTTTGCCTATGTTTTTTGGGCATCTCTAGACTGCACAGGAAGTAAATCGTTTGAAGCCCCAGTATCATTTTTACAAGCACCCGAAATACAAATTAAAATTGGAAGGAGAATGCTAACTTTACATGGATACTGCTACTTTAGTTACATTTATTGTCTATCTTGTCGGTATGTTAGTGATCGGAATTATATCTTACAGATTAACTAGTAATTTATCAGACTATGTTCTTGGGGGACGTAGTTTAGGACCAGGTGTTGCGGCACTAAGTGCTGGAGCATCTGACATGAGCTCGTGGTTACTATTAGGTTTACCAGGTGCTGCATATGCATCAGGTCTTGGATCTATTTGGCTAGCGATCGGTTTAACTATTGGTGCTTATTTAAACTGGAGATTCGTTGCGTCAAGACTACGTGCTTATACAGAGGTTTCAAACGATTCAATCACGGTTCCAGATTTCTTTGAAAATCGTTTCAAAGATAAGTCCCGTGTACTACGTGTTGTTTCCGCAGTCGTTATTTTAATCTTCTTTACATTCTATACTTCATCTGGTCTTGTAGGTGGAGCGGTTCTTTTCCAAGAATCATTTGATATGAGCTATAACACTGCACTTTGGATTGGTGCAATTGTTATCATCTCTTACACGTTCCTAGGAGGATTCCTTGCGGTAAGTTGGACTGACTTCATTCAAGGTATCTTAATGTTCCTAGCACTAATCGTGGCTCCAATTGTTGCGATTGTTCAAGTTGGTGGATGGGGAACTACAGTGGATCAAGTTCGTGAAATTGACCCATCATTAATGAGTGCCTTCACAGGAATGACAGGAATCGGAATTATCTCCCTTCTTGCATGGGGACTTGGTTACTTCGGTCAACCACACATCATTACACGTTTTATGGCATTAAAATCAACAAAGGATGTACCAAAAGCGCGCTGGATTGGTATGACTTGGATGATTCTTGCTATGATTGGTGCGGTATTAGTCGGTATTACAGGTATTGCATACTTCGCTGATGCTCCATTAATCACAGATGCTGCAGATAACTCTGAGAAAGTATTCATCTTATTCACAGATGTACTATTTAACCCTTGGGTATCTGGTATTCTATTAGCAGCTATTCTATCTGCTATCATGAGTACAATTGACTCTCAGTTACTTGTTTCTTCAAGTGCTCTAGCTGAGGATTTCTATAAAGCGATTATCCGTAAAAATGCTTCTGATAAAGAGCTAGTATGGGTAGGTCGTATCGGAGTATTAGTTATCGCTTTAATTGCGCTTTCTCTAGCTGTTCAAGCGAACCCAGCAAACGAAAATGCTTCAAGTATCTTAGATCTTGTAAGTTACGCATGGGCTGGTTTCGGTGCTGCATTCGGTCCAGTAATTCTCCTTTCTCTATTCTGGAAAGGTATGACACGTAATGGTGCCATTGCTGGTATGATCGTAGGTGCGCTAACAGTAGTAATTTGGCCAAACTTTGATACTGGGCTATACGAAATCGTACCTGGTTTCATCTTAGCTCTAATTGCTATCCTTATCTTCAGTAAAGTTGGACCACAACCAACTGAAGAAATTCAAAACGAATTCGATCAAGCCGTTGCAAACGATATTACAAAATAATATCTGCCAATGAGCTGAAACAAGGTCCGTCCCTCTATTGTGAGGGGCGGGCTTTTTTTGTTTTGACGGTGGTATGGTTTTGTTGTCAGAATTGTGGATACTTGGAAATTATTAAGAAGTCTCTTTGAAACGGGAGTTATTCTGCGAATTATGGGAGAAGTTTTAGAGTTTCTGAGAAGGTGCTGAGGATTTATCGTGAAGTTTCTAAGGAAATGACGTAAATTTCTTAAATATCGTAAGTATCGGGAGAATTTCGAAATGTTTACTTTGGATATACAAGCGAATTTAGAGGATATGGGAACATTCGCAAGATATATGGGAACATACTCGGTGTTTATGAGAATATTCTCTGAGTTTATGAGAACATTCTCCGCTTTTATGGGAACATTCATGAGATATACCAGAACGAAACATAATTAATGATACGTGCTTGGTCTTAATTCCAGATTTATCAGATCAACTTCAAACCCCAATCTAGCCCAATTAAAAACCTATACCACCTGCAAAAAAAACTACCCCTTAGTAACCACCCATCCCCATCCAAACCAAATTACCCCAAATAAAAACATACCAAAATCACAACCAATAAAAATTGTCGAACAAAAATTTACGGAAAACTGTTCCAATTTTAATTTTACTGTTATATAATAACAACAAATTAAATAAACTGTATTATAACAATCGAAACAAAGAAAGGAGTCAGGTACTTCATGTCAACACAAATGGTGGGCATACAAGTAAAGGTGCCGATTAGACCAGGGTATGACGAAATCCTATCTAATGAAGCATTGCAATTTCTTGAGCAATTAGAGAGGCGATTTGGGGAATCAAGAAAGAAACTGTTACAGAACAGAAACACAAGACAGGAACGATTGAATAATGGAGAACAGTTACAGTTTCGATCAGAAACGGAAGCTATTCGAAATAGTGATTGGAAAGTCAATCCCTTACCTGAAAAATTGAAGGATCGAAGAGTGGAAATAACAGGACCGGTTGATCGTAAGATGGTCATTAATGCACTGAACTCTGGGGCGAAATGTTTTATGGCATGCTTTGAGGATGCAACATCTCCAACCTGGTCTAATCTTGTAGAGGGACAAATCAATTTAAGAGATGCAGTAAACCGAACCATATCCTATGAAAATCAAAACGGCAAAAAGTATCAGTTAGGTGATGAAACAGCTGTACTCATTGTTCGACCTAGGGGATTACATCTTGAGGAAAAACATGTGGAATGTGATGGTGTCGCGATATCAGCAAGTCTTTTTGACTTCGGTCTATTTTTCTATCACAATGCCACAAAGCAAACCCAACTTGAAGAGGGGCCTTACTTTTACTTACCTAAGCTAGAAAGCTATCAGGAAGCACGCTGGTGGAACGAAGTGTTCTTATTTGCACAAAAGTATGTAGGAATTCCACGGGGCACAATTAAAGCGACTGTTTTAATTGAAACGATTACAGCCGCATTTGAAATGGATGAAATCCTATACGAGCTTAAAGAGCATTCTGCAGGGTTGAATTGTGGTCGCTGGGATTATATTTTCAGCTATATTAAGAAATTAAGAGAACATAAGAATTCGATTTTACCAGACCGAGCTGCTGTTACGATGACGGTTCCATTTATGAGAGCGTATTCGCTCCTTACGATTAAGACGTGTCACCGAAGAGGTGCTCCCGCTATTGGTGGAATGGCTGCACAAATTCCAATTAAAAATGATCCTGGACGAAATGCTGCTGCAGTAGAGAAGGTTCGGATTGATAAGGAACGGGAAGCTCGTGATGGTCACGACGGAACTTGGGTAGCACATCCAGGACTTGTACCTGTAGCAATGGAGGTTTTCAATAAAGAAATGCCAGAAAAGAATCAAATAGAACAAAAGCTATTAGAAGAACTTGAAGTGAGTGCTCAAGACCTTGTTGAGGCACCGAGTGGTGTAATTACAGAAGAAGGAGTCAGGATGAATATCAATGTTGGTATTCAGTATTTGAACTCCTGGTTAAATGGCCAAGGAGCTGCACCTATCCATTATCTTATGGAGGATGTGGCAACAGCTGAGATCTCCCGCGCCCAACTATGGCAATGGATTCGTCATCCTAAAGGAATCTTAGAAGATGGACGAAAGGTGACAATTGAAATGTATGAAGCATTAAAACAAGAGGAACTAACAACCATTAAAGAACAACTACCACAAGAAGCTACATCAAACCTATCACAAGCTGCAGAACTATTCGATACCCTCATCAAAAGCGAAAACTTCATAGAATTTTTAACCTTACCAGCCTACCAAAAACTAAACTAGAGGGACGGACCTCTAAAAAGGAGAGAATAAGCATGTCAAATTTTAATGAAAGAGTGAGTCAATTGCAAGAAAACTGGGAGATTGATCGTCGTTGGGATGGAGTATCTCGTCCATATTCTGCAGAAGATGTTGTGAAATTACGAGGTTCTATTGATATTGAGCATACATTGGCACGTCGTGGATCTGAAAAGCTCTGGAGCTTGCTTCATACAGAAGACTATATCAATGCACTTGGTGCTTTAACAGGGAATCAGGCTGTGCAGCAAGTGAGAGCAGGCTTAAAAGCCATCTACTTAAGTGGGTGGCAAGTAGCGGCAGACGCGAACCTTTCAGGTCACATGTATCCTGACCAAAGCTTATATCCTGCAAACTCTGTTCCATCAGTAGTGAAGAGAATCAACCAAGCGCTGCAAAGAGCAGATCAGGTTCATCACGTAGAGGGAGACGAGAGCATTGATTGGTTTGTTCCGATTGTAGCTGATGCAGAAGCAGGCTTTGGCGGACAATTGAATGTTTTTGAACTAATGAAAGGGATGATCGAATCAGGAGCTGCAGCTGTTCACTTCGAGGATCAGCTTTCATCTGAAAAGAAATGCGGACACCTTGGAGGGAAAGTATTGCTGCCAACTCAAACAGCCGTTAGAAACTTAATCTCCGCACGCTTAGCTGCAGATGTAATGGGCGTTCCGACTCTAATTATCGCACGTACGGATGCGAATGCAGCAGACTTAATTACAAGTGATATTGACTCAAACGATGCTCCATTTATCACAGGTGAAAGAACGACAGAAGGATTTTTCCGGACAAGAGCTGGATTAGATCAAGCTATTGCGCGTGGTCTTGCGTATGCTCCATATGCAGATTTGGTATGGTGTGAAACATCTGAACCAGACCTTGAAGAAGCTCGCCAATTTGCTGAAGCGATCCATGAACAATACCCTGGAAAACTATTGGCATATAACTGCTCGCCTTCTTTCAACTGGAAAAAGAAATTAGATGATGAAACCATTGCAAGGTTCCAAGTTGAGTTAGGGAAAATGGGCTATAAGTTCCAATTCGTTACATTAGCTGGATTCCATTCACTGAACCACAGTATGTTTGAGCTTGCGAGAGGATACCGTGACCGTGGCATGGCAGCGTACTCTGAATTACAGCAAGCTGAATTTGCGAGTGAAGTACATGGCTACTCAGCGACTAGACATCAACGTGAGGTTGGAACAGGCTATTTTGACGAAGTTTCACAAGTTATCTCAGGTGGTACGTCTTCCACAACCGCATTGAAGGGTTCTACTGAGGTTGAGCAGTTTTAAGTAAGGTACAATGAATTGGACTGATTTTGAACACTATTTGCCTAATGCTGTTTCTAAGTTGAGCAATACTTGCTTCTAATCTCGTTTTCTATATAGAAGAAGGTCCAAAGAAATTAAGTGGTTCCGTTTCGGTGGAGAAACATACACATAACATACTAATTAACAGACCAAATCGCATATGATTTGGTCTGTTGCCTTTTCTTTATTGAACAAAATTAAGGTATAAACACTTGAATTCGTATACGAAATCACACCTCGATTAACACAATGACAATAGACGTTGTCAACGTGCTAAGTGCTATGTTGATATTTTGTTTACTAAGTAGGTAATTGTAATTTTATGTTAAAATTAATGAAGAGTTTGTGAAACAACACACTTTAACTAAAAAAGGATTTTAACACAAGAAGACATAAATATTATACGCATAATAAAACCGCTTTTTATATGGGAAGGGCTGGAACATTTGGGGAACAAATTCAAATCAAGTTTTTTATTATTATTACTTGGAGCATTATTGTTATCTGGTTGTACTGGGAATGAGGCTAACTTACAAGATGGGGATCAACATATAACAGAAGAAATGAATAATGTCATATCTGATTACATAGTTCAAAAATACTCCACAATATATTCTGGTACAGAAAAGCAATTTGAAGTCCATAAAATATATGGAACGAGCAAATCAAATAGTGTTATTAGTGTCTATATGTGGTCCTATTATGGTGGATTTAATAAATCATCCGGAATAGAAAGCCAATCAGGACATTCATTACCCGCAGTAATTCGATTAAGTAAAATAAAAGGGAATTATTCAGTAACAGAATACATTGAACCACAAGATGGCAGTTTATATCAATCTTCTTTAAAAAAGATGTTTCCTAAGCGATATTTGAAACTTGCTCAACAAGATAGTGGTAATATACAAGATTTACAAATAGAGATGGACAAAAAGGTAAAAAGTTGGTTAGAGTAACAAGAATAGTAGGAGTTATAGGTGATATTTTGATATTCGAGTGATGGGATCAAAATAGATGATTGTATCATAAAGTATAGGAGAAAATAGAGAAAGAATGTGGAGGTGAACCAATTGAAGCAAAAACCAGATGTAGAGGAATACTTGCAGCAAGGAATGTATGGAGCAAAGGAAATCAATCCTGATGAGAAGCGAGAATTTTTAGGAACGTTCCGTGAGCGGATCGTAATTGCCCTTACGCAAAATCAAGTTC
Source organism: Rossellomorea marisflavi (assembly GCA_003667865.1). Classification (GTDB taxonomy): domain Bacteria; phylum Bacillota; class Bacilli; order Bacillales; family Bacillaceae_B; genus Rossellomorea; species Rossellomorea marisflavi_C. The sequence continues at coordinate 1,483,179 of CP033051.1, forward strand.
GTGAAAAAACAATCTATCCCCAAGTGTTAGAAAATATGAAAAAGCACCCGAAGACAAGATTATTACTGAATGGTGAGCTCCAGTACAGCTATTTATCAAAATATATCAAGGAAGCAAACCGCTTGAATATTCCTTTTACGATTGAAACAAACAAGGACCATCATACTGAAATTGGACTTGTACTTGCCTATGATCATGCTGTTAATATCGAAGACATATACGTCACGGATAAGCAGTTGAAAAAACCGGCCCTCATGAAGGGAAACAAAAATAAAAAAAGCCTGCTTTCTAAGGTGAAAAGCAAGCTTTTTAAATAGTTACATTGAATTTTGGAGTTTCTTTGTAAAGTAAGGAAGCTTGAAAAGCCAACGTAAACAAAGTGGAACAATAAACAAAATAAACAAAATACGAAAAAGATGGTAGGCGGTAATAATCGATAAGTCTGCTTTAATGGCCTGACCAACAAGAGCCATTTCAGCCATACCGCCAGGAGCCATGCTGACAAAGGCTGTAAGGAACGGAATGTCATGCCACAGCATAAGGACAGCCCCAAGACCAAGTGAAAACACGAGCAACATGATAGAAGTAACAATGGCAAGACCGATAAATTTAGAAAGACTTTTGGCATTTTGCCCTTTGAACTTCAGCATGAAACTAAAATGAATGCCTAAGAACAATTGAGATATGAGTAATAACACATCTGGTAAAATCGGTACCGAGAAGTCAAATACCATAAAGGTACCAACCCCTAGAATAGGTCCTAATAAAAATGGTGTGGGGAAATGGAGCCTTTCTGCAACAACTGCCGATAGCCAGGCGACGATGAGAAAGACGACCATCATCAAATGAAAATCAAATGCTAGTGAACCGCCTCCCCCAGCAACCGTCCCAGCTGCACTTCCGTACAGTAATGGACTAAATATTAAAAAAGGCACAACGATAATGACTGATATCAAACGAATCACTTGAATAATGGTCACAACGGTCAAATCGACGCCCTTAACTTCTTCTCCCAGTACAATCATCTGTGATAATCCTCCGGGGATACTTCCAATCAGTGTGGATTGAATATTAATTCCAGTAAGTTTTGAAAGAATGAACGCAAGAAACACACTAAATAGGATGACGGATAGTGTCATAGCTAGCATGGATGGAAGCTGTGATCCGATTTCAATAATGGTTTCTTTTGAAAAAGAATGACCTATCGCGTATCCGATGACAATCAATCCGAAGTTTCGAAAAAAGGATGGCCAAACAAATTGGAGATTCGTCCATTTGCTTGTAAAATAAACAGCTGTCATAGAACCGAGCATCCAAGCTAGTGGTAAATGGAATAGGTGAAAAATCCATCCCCCTACGAGTCCAATGATGAACGTTCTTATTATAATGAAGATCAAATAAATCCCTTCTTACCTAGTTATTTAAACAAAATTAAGAAGCCTTACGTTCTATTACAGCTTCTTGTGTTGATCCCTTTGGAGACAAGCGATAAATAAAGTCTAGCATTCTTGTAGCCAGCCACTGGCACACAATAGCGTATACTATGACTTTCCAATCAATGATGATCCCTGTTAAGAGAAGGATGGATCCATTAATCACAAACAGCACCTTACCAGGAGGGTATCCCTTTATTTTTGAAAAAATTAAAGCAATAATATCCATGCCCCCGGATGATGCCCCCATTCTAAATAAAATCCCGACACCGATTCCAAATAAGCACGCGCCTAAAACTAAGTCAATCCATATAGGAAACAATGGTTCATTAAAGTAAGGAGATAGGATTTCAATTGTTATGGATGTCACCGTTACACAAAAAATCGTCCATAGTGCACTTGCCTTACCTAACCACTTTACCGCAAGTAATAGGAGACCTGCGTTTAGAATCCATAGTGTATAGCCATATGGAACCTGTGCTAGGAAATCTAATAGTATACTGATTCCGGCAGCACCGCCTGATGGAATGTTATGTGGAAATAAAAATAATGTCATTGCCATTCCCTGGAGAATAGCAGCAAGCCCTAGAACAGAAAGTTTTATCATCGTTGGTTTCATCGTTTACTCCTTCATCATTCCACGTCTAAATATATAACAATACTATCAAGATATCATACATGTCCTTTTCTAATCTAAAATCTAACCTTATTATTATAGAACATTTCAGTTGATACGGGTTGTGTTGTGACCCTGTTTGCATTGATTTTTGTGCATAAAAAGGTACCGTTTACGAGTGCTGTTACAAAAAGAACCGATTATGTTGAAATAAACACCGTCATATCCCCGAATAAGTTGCTTACATTATGGTAATTTTGGTATTATGATTAGTATTGTATAGTGTTCGACATATCCTGGAGGTGAAGAAGATGTCTAGAATTTCAGAAGATCAAGTAAAGCATGTTGCCCACCTTGCCCGACTAGCCATCACAGAGGAAGAAGCAAAAAAATTTACCACTCAATTAGATGCAATTATTGGATTTGCAGAGCAGCTAAATGAATTAGATACAGCACAAGTAGATCCTACATCGCACGTTCTAGAAATGAAGAATGTATTCCGTAAGGACAAGCCTGGTGTAGGACTTCCACGAGAAGAAGTATTGAAAAATGCACCTGACCAAAAAGATGGACAAATCCGTGTACCATCCATCTTAGAATAGGAGGGAAAACGATGTCGCTATTTGAACACAAATTATCTGAGCTACATGAGCTTTTACATAAAAAAGAAGTATCGGTAACAGATCTAGTAGATGAATCGTACAAAAGAATTAATGAAGTGGAAGGTCAAGTTCAAGCATTCCTTACATTAGATGAAGAAAATGCACGAGCGAAAGCAAAAGAGCTTGATGCAAAGCTTGGAACAGATGAAAGCAAAGGCTTACTATTTGGGATGCCCATTGGAATTAAAGATAATATCGTAACAAAAGGACTTCGCACGACTTGTGCAAGTAAAATTCTTGAAAACTTTGATCCGATCTATGATGCAACCGTCATGAATAAATTACATACAGCAGAAACGATTACAATCGGGAAATTAAATATGGATGAGTTTGCAATGGGGTCTTCTACGGAGAACTCAGCATACCAAAAAACACGCAACCCTTGGAATACAGAAACGGTTCCAGGTGGATCTTCAGGTGGTTCAGCAGCTTCAGTAGCGGCAGGAGAAGTACCATTTTCACTTGGTTCTGATACAGGTGGCTCCATTCGTCAACCAGCTGCATTTACTGGAACGGTTGGACTAAAGCCTACATATGGTCGTGTATCTCGTTTTGGACTTGTAGCATTCGGATCTTCACTAGATCAAATCGGTCCCATTACACGTAATGTAGAGGATAATGCTTACTTACTTCAAGCGATCGCAGGTGTTGATGCAAATGACGCAACATCAGCAAATGTTGACGTACCAAACTATGCAACTGCTCTAACTGGTGATATTAAAGGCCTTCGTATTGCGGTACCAAAGGAATATCTTGGAGAAGGTGTAGGAGAAGAAGCACGAGAAAGTGTTATGGCTGCACTAAAAGTTTTAGAAGGACTTGGTGCAACGTGGGAAGAGGTTTCTCTACCACACTCAAAATATGGTGTATCCACCTACTATTTACTTTCATCATCTGAAGCTTCAGCAAACCTTGCTCGTTTTGACGGTGTTCGTTACGGCTACCGTACACCAGATGCTGAAAATCTTTTAGATCTTTATAAAAAGACTCGTGCAGAAGGCTTTGGTGACGAGGTAAAACGTCGTATTATGCTTGGAACATTTGCATTAAGCTCAGGGTTCTATGATGCGTACTACAAAAAAGCACAACAAGCACGTACGTTAATCAAAAAGGATTTTACCGATGTATTTGAAAAATACGATGTAATTCTTGGACCAACAACGCCAACACCAGCGTTCAAAATTGGCGAAAAAATAAATGATCCACTAACGATGTATGCAAACGATATTTTAACAATCCCAGTGAACCTTGCAGGGGTACCTGGAATCTCGGTTCCGTGTGGATTCTCTTCAGAAGGATTACCACTAGGACTACAAATTATCGGAAAGCATTTTGATGAAAGCACTGTCTATCGTGTTGCACATGCATTCGAGCAAGCAACAGACTTCCATAAAAAAAGACCACAATTGTAAGGGGTGAAATCAATGAACTTTGAAACGGTAATCGGACTTGAAGTCCATGTTGAATTAAAAACAGACTCAAAAATGTTCTCTCCAGCACCAAATCATTTCGGAGCAGATCCTAATACAAATACAAACGTGATCGATCTTGGATACCCAGGTGTGCTACCTGTCGTCAACGAACGTGCGATTGAATTTGGAATGAAGGCAGCACTTGCTCTGAATATGGAGATCGCTAAGGATATGAAGTTTGATCGTAAAAACTATTTCTATCCAGATAACCCAAAAGCATACCAAATCTCACAATTTGACCAACCGATTGGAGAAAATGGTTGGATTGAAATCGAGGTTAATGGTGAAAAGAAAAAGATCGGTATTACACGTCTTCACCTTGAGGAAGATGCTGGAAAGCTGACTCACTATGATGGCTATTCACTAGTAGACTATAACCGTCAAGGAACACCTCTTATTGAGATCGTATCAGAGCCGGATATTCGTACTCCAGAGGAAGCATATGCTTACTTAGAGAAGTTAAAATCGATCATCCAATATACAGGCGTATCGGATTGTAAGATGGAGGAAGGGTCTCTTCGTTGTGACGCGAACATCTCTTTACGCCCAATCGGTCAAGAGAAGTTCGGTACAAAAGCAGAGCTTAAAAACTTAAACTCCTTTAACTTTGTAAAAAAAGGACTAGAGCATGAGCAAATTCGTCAAGAGAAAGTCCTTTTATCGGGTGGAATTATTGAACAAGAAACTCGCCGTTTCGATGAGAAAACAGGGAAAACAATTCTGATGCGTGTAAAAGAGGGGTCTGATGATTATCGTTATTTCCCGGAACCTGATTTAGTTCAGATTCATATTGATGATGAATGGAAAGAGCGTGTTCGTTCAGAGATTCCTGAACTTCCAGACGAGCGTAAAAAGCGTTATGTTGAAGAACTTGGATTACCAGCATATGATGCGATGGTTCTAACATTAACAAAAGAAATGTCAGACTTCTTCCAAGCAACCATTGATACGGGAGCAGATGCAAAACAAGCATCAAATTGGTTAATGGGTGAAGTATCAGCTTACTTAAATTCTGAGCAAAAAGAATTACATGAAATTGCCCTTACACCAGAAAGCTTAGCAGGGATGATTACCCTAATTGAAAAAGGAACCATCTCTTCCAAAATTGCGAAGAAAGTATTCCAAGAGCTAGTGAAAAACGGTGGAGACCCTGAAACAATCGTTAAAGAAAAAGGACTAGTCCAAATCTCTGACGAAGGTGCCCTACTAAAAGTTGTCACAGAAACTCTCGACGCAAACCCACAATCCATTGAGGACTACAAAAACGGAAAAGACCGAGCAATCGGCTTCCTAGTCGGCCAAATCATGAAAGCAACAAAAGGCCAAGCAAACCCTCCAATGGTAAACAAACTACTACTACAAGAAATAGAAAAGAGATAGAACACACAAAAAGCAAACCTAGAAACAGAGTAGGTTTGCTTTTTTGCTAGGTTTATTAGAGATAAGGGGTTTTATTATTTATTCTTCTCTATAGATGCAGCAATTAAATTTAGGATAGACTAATAAGTGTTACTAATGTTTATAAAAAGTATACTATTTTGAATTACTGAGTTACTTGGAACGGAAGGGTGCTTGACTCCTGCGGGACTAGCGAGTCAGGTGAGACCCCGCAAGCGCTAAAAGCGCTGAGGAGGCTCACCGCTCGCCCCGCGGAAAGCAAGCACCCTGGAGTGGAACGTAACGGGCTAGTTCAAAAAGTGCTTATCCAAAAGGCTTTCTATTTGGTACCAACATCTAATCCAGTATATGATAAACAAAAAAAGGAGGAACAAAACATGACACTAAAAGAATGGTTCGAAAAAGGCATGACAACACAACAATACCTAGACTACATGAAAGTAAACAAAGAAAACACAGAAACCATCCTACATAAATTCGAAATTCCAAAAGAAGACGAACAAATCCTATCATCACTATCAAACCAAAACCTCTCCGTCATCATCCTAACAGAAGATTGGTGCGGAGATGCCATGATCAACGTACCAATCCTACTAAAACTAGCAGAAGCAACCAACATGCACGTGCGTTTCCTACTTCGTGATGAAAACCTTGAATTAATGGATCAATACCTAACAAATGGAACATCACGAGCAATCCCAATCTTTATCTTCATTGACGAAAATGGTATAGAAAAAGCAGTATGGGGACCTCGAGCTCCAGAAATTCAAAAAATGGTAGAAGAAGCACGTGCTGAACTACCTGACAAAGAAGCAGAAGAGTTTCCTGAAAAACAAAAAGCCATGTATCAAAGACTAATGTCGTACTACGTTGAAAGCCCTGAAGCATGGACGTATGTCTATAATAGTATAAAAAAGAAATTTCAATAATCACTATTAGTAGTAGTTAGGTTCGTTCGGTTTTGGAGTGCATAATAATGATGTGACATAAAAAACGACATAGGTCTAGGCCTATGTCATTTTTTGTATGTTTAGGTTTATCTAGTTATTAAAAATGAGAAATGTCTATTAAAATGACACAATAGATTAGTAAGACAACCGTTATTATACACTTATAAATGGTTGCCAATTATCATGTTAATTGAGGATTGAGCAACTCAATTTATAGATATAAGGATTATTGAATTCCCTGTACAGGAGTCATTAGTAAGGACCGACCGGACATTTATTCCGTTATTATTAGTAAAAACATTGATTATTAGAAGCATACGGACATCTGTTCCGTTATTTAGTAATAGTAGAACAAAATCACTGCAGTTTTCATTCAATAGCGGAATAAATGTCCACCAAACCCTCAAATTGAGGTCTTTTTGCGGAAATAGCGGAATAAATGTCCGCGAGGAATTCTAGGTCGTATATCGGATCTCTTACTCATTAACTAGGGGAAATGCGTCAGTTGAATATGCAGTTTATATTCATATGTATCAGAAACTCCATAATAAAGACGTAGCAAAACGGATGTCCACATGCCGAATTACCATTATAGATTTGTACCTTAAAAAAGTAGCGTAAAGCAGTTGCTCTAAGAGACGATTTAAAAACAAGAGGTCTGCATTCTGATCTGACATACCACTATTGGAATCGTTTCCCTATTCACGAATGACGTAATTCGCGATATTATTATAGAGTAATTAAAGGGGGAAAGACCGATGATACACCAAAAAACAAATGCAATAGTTATAGAAACACTTGAGAAGTTTCCCCATAAGGTCCATATCAAATTAGGTGAAATTTTACGTGATAGAGGAATGACTCAAGGGGATTTACATCGTTTAACAGGTTTACGTGTTGCAACCATTAATGAGCTAGTAAACTTTAAAAAGAAATCTCTAACAGTTGCTCACCTTGTTGCGATTATGATTGCATTACGAATTACCGATATTCGCGAACTGATTGAGATTGAATTTGATGAAGAAGTTGTTAAGTATTTCGAAAATGAATCAAGTTCAATGCAAAATGGGTTTACAAGAGACCTTCTAAGTACTGCGGAAACAAATGTAAAACGTTTAGCGGTGGGAAACTAATAATCGTATAAAACAAGACACGATATTTATATGGATCGTGTCTTGTTTTATGAGGTCCGTCCCTCAAAAAAAAGAAGGGATTGGGGAAGTTTTACAGAATGGTATAAGGAAGGTTTTTGATTATACATAGTGATTTTCGTTATGATAGAGATGATGAAAAAGTGAAAGAGTGATAGGATGGAAGAGGTAGAACGCTATATTGAGTATCTGCGAATGAAGGTAGAGTCTCCAACGCTGAACTATCTTCAGAGGTTGATTCAAGTGCATTTATTACGAATTCCATATGAAACCTTTAGTAAGTTTGCCTACTATGAAAAAGGTGAATATGTTCCTTCATTTTCGACTTTTGTTCATAATTTGGGTAATGGTTGGGGAGGCACGTGCTATACACTGAATATTAACTTTAAAAGGTTATTAGAGTTTTTAGGATATGAGTGTGACTTTGTTAAAGTGGAACCTGGACATATAGGATTGATGGTGACAATAGAAGGTCGACGTTTTTATGTGGACGTAGGGTATGGTTCACCTATTGTGAAGCCTATTGAGCTTGAATCAAGAAAACGTCATCAGCTTCATGGATTTGGAGAAGAAATCATTTTCACTCAAAAGGATCGTACGGTATATGAGATTGATAGACGTGCTAATGGGAAAACGTTTGTTAAGAAACGAATCGAATGGGTCCCATTAAAGGAAGAAGATTTACTTGATGATATCGAGTCTTCCTATTTTGATTCAGATGAGAATACAACGATGAGAAGAATTACTGCTGTAAGATTTCAAGGAAATCAATGTTTCTTTTTACGAAATAACACATTAAAAGTCATGACATACCGGAATATACGAGAATATCAATTGAATGATATCTATAAATGGCAAGATGTTATTCAAGAAGTGTATCAATTGGATTCCAATGCTTTACAACATACTGTTCAGTTCCTAGCACAACGAAATGTAACATTATTTCCAAAATGACCGTCTAGAAAAGAAAGAATCTAGACGGTTATTTTGTGTCTTATCTGAAACGATTCAAGTTTAGTAGATGTTGCAAAAAAAATTCGAAAATAGTGTAGGGGATAGCCTAGCGTGTATCGTCTATTATCATGACGCCACGGGAAAGGGGGGAGAAAGTGATGGAGTCTTTAGTAGAAAAGGTAAAGAAGGGCAGTGAACATGCCTTTCGTATTCTAATAGAAACCTATAAGGATCACGTCTTTCGCAGTGTCTACAGTGTTCTGCGCAATCAGAAGGATGCTGAAGATGCTTCTCAGGAAGTGTGGATCAAAATCTATCGCTCTCTCCCCAACTACGAGGGTCAAGGATTTAAAACATGGATTACGCGAATCGCTGTACATCATGCGATTGATTGTAAAAGGAAAGAAGTAAGAAGAAGCGAGGAGTTAGTAGATGAATTACCAAGTGAGACTGGAAATGATGAGGGGCACAGGCAGTACTTCGTTGAGCATCAAGTCTTGCAAAAAGAACAAAAGCAGCTTGTTCTACGGCGACTCCAGGATGTCCCTGAGGCCTATCGTTCAGTCATTGTTGGTTTTTACATAAAAGAAAAATCCTATCAACAGCTCGCAAAAGAAGAGAACGTCCAAGTGAAGACAATTGAAACAAAGCTATATCGTGCTCGACTATGGATTCGTAAGCATTGGAAGGAGGAGGATTTCATATGAGCCATATCTCATTGGAGGAATGGAAGAAGTATGCTAGAAACAAAATTGATGACAAACAAAGAGACGCATATGAAGAGCATCTATATACATGTGAGCAATGCATGGATGTCTATATGGAAGCCATTGAAAGTTTAGAACAAGACGACCTTCCTGCTATCGAATCACCGAGTTACGTAGAGGAAGTAATCTCACAAATACCACTTGAAAAACAAGCACAACCAAACAGAAGATGGTATGAGGATAAAGTATTTCATTACGTAGTAGCCACTGCTATGACATTACTCTTAATGACATCAGGTGTTTTTAGTCAGTTGTTACAGGTTACAACCGAGTTTGAGAAAAGTGTAAAGCATGCATCCATTACAGAAAATTTGTTAAATAAAACAACGAAAATTATTGATTCAGTTGAACAAAAAGATAAGGAGGTAAAGTGATATGAATAAGCAGAAAAACCCTTTGATTGCGTTTTTATTAGCCTTTATGCCAGGGTTTGGCTTAATGTATTTAGGCTATTTCTTTAGAGGACTCATGTTTATGTTTGGTGTTCTATTCTTTATTCCTGTCACATTCATTATTGGTGGCGCAGCTATTCTAGCGATGATATGCGGATTTGTTATATATGTTGTAAGTATTATATATACAGCCTACTTAGCTTCGAAAATGATAAAGGATGTAACAAAAGCTGGAACAGATTTAGACTCCACAACTGAACTAAGTAAAGAACGTTTCTATACGATTGTGCTATCTGTTATCCCAGGCTTAGGTCATTTTCAATTAGGTTTAATGAATCGTGGAATTACATTTTTAGCTTCTTTTCTTGGAATAGCGGCAATGATTATCTTCGTAACGGCTCTTACAAGCTGGGGAGAGTTCCTTGTATTTCTATTAGTGACACCAGTAATCTGGGTCTATAATGTCTTCGATGTTATGCAGTTATTGAAGAAAAAACAAGATGGTGAGGAGCTAGTAGATCGTTCGATTCTAGAAGACTTTGAAAAGCATCATGAGGGTGGAAAGAAGAGTAAGGCGATTGCAACATTCTTGTCCATGTTCCCAGGAGCAGGGCATCTCTACTTAGGCTACCAACGTCGCGGCGTGCAGCTGATGGCAGCATTCCTGTTCTCGATCTATATACTAGATATCCTTCGACTCGGAATCTTTTTATTTCTAGTACCAATTATTTGGTTTTTTAGCTTCTTTGATGGCTTGCAAAGAGCAGCCAAGCATGAAACGGAACCAATGGACGATGCACCGATTGTCTCCTATTTTATTAATCACCAAAAATGGATCGGAATTGGATTAGTATTATTAGGGGTTTATTATCTATTAACAAATGTATTCATGCCGGCATTATCACCATATTTATTGAGATTTAATATTGATATATACCATATTGTCTACAACTATTTACAAACGGCTCTTGTGTGTGTGTTGCTCATAGGAGGGGGTATCAAACTGTTAGCAGGTAGTAAGAGAAAATCAAGTAAAGAGGAGGCGTCACGATGAGAACTTGGAGAGTTGGTACCATTTCAATGGGAGCAGCGTTGTTTTTTCTTGGAGTGTTTTTACTTCTAGCTCAATTATTAAAGTGGGATTCTGCATACATTCTAGCAAGCTGGTGGCCTGTACTACTCATTGTTCTTGGAGCAGAGATACTTGTTTACTTGATTACATCACGTCAGGAGAAGCCCGTTTTGAAATATGATTTTCTCAGTATTTTTCTAGTAGGAATCATCGGAACGGTTGGAATCGGCTTTACTGTCCTACAAGCAACGGGTCTACTACAACAGGTACAAACCGTCATGGATACAGAAGTGAGAACGTCTGACCTACCTGCGTTTGCTCTGCCTGTAGAGGATAGAATCAAGCGTGTTGTTGTTGACACAAGTCAGCACCCTATTACAATTGAATCCTCTATAGATAAAGAGGTTAGTGTTTTTGGTACCTATCGCGCTCAAAATGAAGGAAAAGAGCCTACAATTAATGGTGTAGAGGACTATCTTTTTACGAATGTAAAAGGAGATACGTTGTACATTTCTTTTAAAGAGCTACCAGAAAACACAGACCTATTTCAAAGTCGTTACACATCACTGAAAGCAACGTTAGTGATTCCAGCAACTACATCACTGGAAGTTACAAATGCATTTCAAGAAGTAACATTAAAACCTAGAAGATTACTAGGATCGTGGGAAGTATCAGGGCATGCGGACCTAAACGTTACTCTATCAAAAGACGATAATGTAACCCTCTATGCAAATAATGTTCAAAGCTTTGAAGGGGATACAAGCAAATGGACATTCGCACGCCCAACACAATCAACTGAAGGAGAAGAAGAAGAGGTCCTCTATGGAGAACCGGCTAAATCTGCTTCACTAAAAGTTGGAACAGGTGAATACCCAATCACACTCTCAAACACATCAAGCGTAACCGTCTCCATAGCAAACTAACCCTTGTTTTGAGGGACGGACCTCAAAATAATGTGAAACGTTTATTGCGTTCAATATGATAAATATTAGATTTTTTTGGAAAAAAGAGTTATGATATGATGCGGAAGATGCTTTTTAATAAGGCATCTTTTTTATATACAAAACCGAACTTGCCATGAAACATTCTTAAACCACAAACAAGAAGGCGAATAAAAAGATTCGTTTATGTGAAAAGATGAAGTATAGACTTTGGGGAATTTAAGAGGATTGGATGATTAGTATGAAGCGAGCAAGAATAATATATAATCCAACATCAGGTCGAGAGTTATTCAAACGTCATTTACCTGATGTGTTAATGAAGCTTGAGCAAGCAGGATATGAAACATCTTGTCATGCAACAACCTGTGAGGGTGATGCAACGGCCGCAGCACGCATTGCAGTAGAACGTCAATATGATCTAGTGATTGCTGCTGGCGGTGACGGGACATTAAACGAAGTTGTGAATGGCATTGCAGAGCAAGCATATCGTCCGAAGATAGGTCTAGTACCGATGGGAACAACAAATGACTTTGCTCGTGCACTCCATATTCCACGTGATATTAATGCAGCGGTTGATATTATCATTAAAGGCGATACGATTCCGATTGATATTGGAAGAATGAATGAACGCTATTTCATTAATATCGCAGGCGGAGGACGTATTACCGAGTTAACCTATGAGGTGCCGAGTAAACTAAAGACAATGCTTGGGCAATTGGCCTATTACCTAAAAGGAATTGAGATGCTTCCATCCATTAAAGCAACTGAAGTGAGAATTGAGTATGATGGAAAGCTATTTGAAGGGGAAGCGATGCTTTTCTTAATCGGATTGACGAACTCTGTTGGGGGCTTCGAGCGCTTAGCGCCAGATGCGTCTATCAATGACGGGATGTTTACCCTACTCATTCTGAAAAAGACCAACCTAGCAGAATTTGTCCGAATTGCATCACTTGCGATTCGAGGGGATCATATCCACGATCCTAATGTCATTTACACTCAAGCAAATCGTATCAAAGTAAGCTCAAGTGAGAACATGCAATTAAACCTAGACGGCGAACTAGGAGGAGTACTCCCAGCAGAATTCGAAAACCTATACCGCCACCTAGAAATGTTCGTCCCACTAGACAAAATCCGCCCAGAAGACCGCGGAGACAACTAACCAAAAACTCAGGTGTCTACCCTTAACAAAGAGGGTAGACACCTTTTTCATGCATGGTAAGATGGTGGCAGAGAATTATGTAAAGTATTATGACTCAACATGCTTTCTATGAAGGAACCTAGTTAGAGTAGCAGTTAGTTGGTAATATGTAACGCCTTTATAGGTTATTATAGGAAGTCTGTAAAACTACAGAGTTGCTTGGAGCGGAAGGTGCTTGACTCCAGCGGGAAATAGCGGGCAAAGTGAGACCCCGCAGCGAAGCGAATGTCTAGCTCCGGCTCGCAGGGACTAGTGGATTTCACGAATCCTCCTACGATAAGTCAACATCGACTCACTACGTTCGTCGTGTTTCCTTTATCTCGTGTGGTTCGCTCCAATCCATACGTCCCCAAGCGCTCACCTCCGCTTTTCGGTGAGGAGGCTCACTCCCGCCCCGCGGAAAGCAAGCACCTGGAGCGGAAAGCAACGGACCCTGATATAGGGTTTAAATTTTATTGAAGTAACAAAAGGGGGAAAACCAATGTACATCGTACACTCAACATTCAACGTACCAGAAGAAAAAGCAAACGAAGTCATCGCAATCTACCACAACAGATCAAAACTAGTAGACCAAGCTGAAGGCTTCCAACGATTCATACTTTTACAAAACGAAAAAAGAAAAGGGGAAATCACCGTCCATATCGAATGGGATACAAAAGAACATTTCCAATCATGGGTCCAAAGCGAAGACTACAAACGAATCCATGAACTAGAAAAGAAATACCCAGACCAAGAACTAGCATCCATCATTCCAAAAATCAAAAAATTCGAGGTGGTGGCAACATGAGTGAATCCAAATACAAACCAATCATTGAACGTGCAGTAGAAGAAATCTACCTGCTCTATCCAGGATTAGATGAGCAATTCGGAGAACGAGGACGCATAAAATGCTATGAGGACAACGTTCATCACTTTACATACCTTGAAACAGCAGCAAATATCAAAAACTCGAAAGTATTTGTTGATTATGCCCTTTGGCTTGATAGTGTACTAACAAGTAGAGGGATGAAGACTGATCATCTCATCGATAATTTTAAAAGCATTATAAAGGCATTAGATGTTACTGAGATTGAAAAAGAAACAGAAGAGTTATTTACACAATATCTACACGAAGCAATAGAACATTTAAGTAAACCAAGTTAAGGGGAGAACCGTGGGGATGGATACAAATCGTTTAGAGCAGTACATAGAACAAATCATGTCTAAAAATAATATTGCAGGAGCAGCTGTTGCAGTGTCGCAAAAAGGGCAGGTTTTATATCAAAAGGGATTTGGCTATAAAAATGTACAATTCAAGGAAGAAGTTACACCAGACACTCTCTTTGGTACCGCGTCTATTACAAAATCTTTTATCGCTGCTTCGATTATGAACTTACAAAAAGAAGGCTTGTTATCGGTTCACGACCATGTGGCAGACCACATCCCAGAACTAACCATATCTAATGGTCCATTACGTATTCATCATCTATTATCTCATTCAACTGGATTGCCACCAATCGAACGAAAAGAGCAGCTTGCTTCTTTAGAAGAGCACATAGACTATTTAAATGATCTCGACATTCAATGGTTTGGAGAGCCAGGTGCCTATTTTAGTTATTCTAATGATGCCTTTATATTGCTCGGGGTGATTATTGAACGAGTGACAGGTAAAACGTACAGAGAATATGTGACAGAACAGTTCTTAGAAAAATTCAACATGAACAGATCCACGTTTTATCATGACGAAATCCAAGACTTTGACAATGTATCTACTCCTTACTCTTACGTACAAAAGGAATATCAAATAGAAAAATGGCCGAAGCTTGGTAACTATGCTGTTGGCGGTGGGATTCGTTCTACTGTCATAGACCTAGTAAAATATGGTGAAGCGTATATCGGACAGCGAAAAAACGACTATGAAGCAATGTGGCAGCCAATCATTTCAGTAAGACCAGGAGAATACTATGGCTATGGTTTAACGACGATCCCTAATTATCATGGCATAACGTTAGTACGTCATGGAGGAGGTCAGCCAGGAGTCTCATCAATGTTTGGATTTATTACTGAGAAGGATATCGTCATTGCGGTTCTTACGAATGTAGGGGGAGCTCCAGTTGGAGAAATCTGGCTAGCAACAGCCAATGCGGTACTTGACATACCTATAGAAAGCACAATAGACTTTGGTGAATCACAGCCAGTACGAAGTGATGAGGCAGAAAGCTTTATTGGAGAATACACCTCTGGAGAAGGGTTTAACCTTGAAATCAGAAAAGAAGAAGACTCTATTGCAGCCATTATTGAAAACAAACCCTATAAGCTGGAACAACTAGATGAAAATACGTTAATCATAAAAGAGCAAAATTTCACCCTTCCATATTACAAAAATGAACAAGGGCTAGTCTGGGCAATACGCTTCGGCATGAGATTGCTACACAGAAAGTAAATAGAGCAGGGGATAGCTCCCTAAGGAATTATCCCCTGCATATCTTATTATTTTGGTAGATTCTGAACTTCTTTTAAAAATGCCACAACATTCTGATCATCTTCCATTGGGTAACGGAAGCCAAAGTGCGAGGCCACCCGATTCGCAACAATTCGGAATAAGTCACACATGACAAAAAGAGCACTCCAAATATTACAGTAATCTGAATTGGAATACGTTTGTGTAAATTGGCGCCACTCATCCGCACTAAGAAACTCCTTAAAGTACTTTCCGAGTTTGCCAGCACTTCTTTGAAAATCTGTCCGAATAGCAATATCCCATTCGATTACTTTGATCAGAACATTACGGCTGATTTGCTCATGCATGAACATGGCATAGGAAAGCTCCTCACGCCACAAGCCTTTAGCGGTATTCATCGTAATCCACCAAAATTCATTACAAAGATCAAGAAACTCCTGCTCAGTAGGCTTCTTAATAAGGTAGTCGCGGTCATCTGGTTCTGGAAGGTCACCAATGATACCATCCTTATCTAGTAACACCTGAGTTAAGCTATCAATCTGTAAAAGTGTGTCTTTTTTTTCTAACGGAATTAACGTTAAATCAATCCGATTTCCATCTTTGAACCACATAAGATAGATAAAATGTCCCTAATGTGAAGCAGGTGGCATCACTTTAGCCTCTGGCATCTGCATCATAATTCTTTCACCAAAAATGTTTACCCAGCTATGGTCTGATGTAAAGGAGTCGATATCCTCTACTAGATAAACAATGTCAAAATCCTGAAAACGATCCTTTTTTACATTTGGATTGGTTCTCGAACCTGACAGTAACACAGCACGAATGCGTTCATCCTGCTCTGCTTCTGTTCTCATTGAAAGTAACCTCCATTTTTATTATTAAACTGTGATTAGACATATCTACAATGTCGGTGGAGGTCGAATGTACGGTAAAAAAACTGCACGTTATAATTTCACGAAGACCTTTTTCATAGTGTTTCCTCCTAAATCAAATCCTTTTTAATTTTCATTAAGAGTATTCGACGATTTCGCTTTTCATTCCTGCATTATGATACAATCAGAAAAGCGAAAATGGAACGAGAGAAGGAAGAGATATGAGTAAAAAACTACCAATACAAAAAAATGATTATCTAGAGAATGCCTATATAGAAGACTTAACGCATGAAGGAAATGGCGTAACAAAGATTGAGGGCTATCCATTGTTTGTACCAAACACATTACCCGGAGAAAATGCCAACATTAAAGTCGTAAAAACCGGTAAGAACTTTGGATTTGGAAAACTCATCGAACTAAATGAAGAAAGCAAGGAACGTCAAGATCCACCGTGTCCAATCTATCATGAATGTGGAGGCTGCCAAATCCAGCATATGACGTATGAAGGTCAATTACGTACAAAAGAAAAGCATGTACGTGAAGTGATGAAAAGAATTGGCAAGTTAGAAGACGTGACCGTTCATCCAACGATGGGAATGGAGCGACCATGGCATTATCGTAATAAAGCACAGGTGCCTGTTGGTGAAAAAGATGGACGATTTGTTGCAGGCTTTTACCAAAAACGTAGTCATGAAATCATTGATATGGATAACTGTCCAATTCAATATGAAAAGAATGATGAAGTGATTCAGCATGTTAAAGCAATCTGCCAACGCTTTGGTATCCAACCATATGATGAAACGAATCACACAGGAACACTACGTCATATTATGACGAGAACAGCGTATGAAACAAACGAGGTCATGGTCGTACTCGTAACGAGAACACCAAAGCTTCCTCATAAAGAGAGAATTGTAGAAGAGCTCGTAAAAGGTATCGATGGATTAAAATCGATTGTCCAAAACGTGAATTCGCAGAAAACAAATGTCATCATGGGTGATCAAACAGAGGTCCTTTGGGGAGAAGAAGTCATTTATGATTTCATCGGAGATATCAAATTTGCGATCTCAGCCCGTTCCTTCTATCAGGTGAATCCTGAGCAAACACGAGTGCTTTATGAAAAAGCATTAGAATATGCGGAAATTGGACCAGATCATACAGTCATTGATGCCTACTGTGGAATTGGAACGATTTCACTTTTTCTAGCGCAAAAAGCGAAAAAGGTATATGGTGTGGAAATTGTACCGCAGGCAATCGAGGATGCAAAAAATAATGCTCGCTTAAACGGTATGGAGAATGTTGAATTTGAAGTTGGAGCAGCAGAAGTCGTGATTCCGAAATGGTACGAAGAAGGAATTCGAGCGGATGTACTTGTTGTTGATCCTCCTCGTAAGGGCTGTGATGAGGCATTATTAAACACAATCTTAGCTATGAAGCCAGAAAAGGTTGTATATGTATCGTGTAATCCATCAACACTAGCACGAGACCTAAGAATTCTAGAGGATGGTGGATATAAAACACTTGAGGTCCAGCCTGTTGATATGTTTCCTCAGACGATGCATGTTGAGGCAGTTGCAAGAATCGAATTACGAACCGAATAGCCGAAAATTTCCTATAAAGACCGCTTTATCATTAGATGAAGTGGTCTTTATTTATTTTTTTATTCAATTATATGTGAAAAGAGTTAGAGTGACTTTATTGCGTAGTAGACGATTAGTGCAAACTAAAAAATGGTAATCCAGATAAAGTACAATATCAAGATTACCTAATAAAACAAACGTAGAAAAGTGTATAAGAGAATTAAAAATATGCTTTAAGGAATGATAATAGATAAATATTGCATTTCTTAGGGTGACCTTATGAACAATTACACGAATGATAACACAGCACGACGTTATAAAGCTCATGTTAGTATTTTGGGGACGACTCAAATTCATTTGCGAAATCCATATATTATTGCATGGTGGAGTGCAGCATTTCCGGGGTTCGGACACTTGCTTCTTTCAAAGTATTTACGTGGGTTTGTACTTTTTATTTGGGAAGTTATTGTGAATGTCAAAGCACATGTGAACTTAGCGATGGTTTATTCATTTCAAGGTGAGATTCAAATGGCTAAAGATGTATTAGATACAAGGTGGCTTCTTATTTATATTCCTGTTTACTTGTTTGGTATATGGGATAGTTATCGAACAACCGTTGATATGAATAAAGTATATTTGTTAGCAGAACGTGAAGAGCATAAATTTAATTCATTTAGTATAGGCGCACTAGAAATAAATTATTTAGATAAAAGAAACCCCATAATGGCTGTAATTTGGTCTTTATTTGTACCGGGTCTTGGGCAGCTTTATATACATAGAATCCTAACAGCCTTTTTTGTGATAATTTGGGTAGTCACCTTCTCGTATTTCTCTCATGGTCTTGAAGCTATATCGCTTTTGTTTCTAGGAAAGGTGCAAGAAGCTACATCTGTATTAAAGCCTGAATGGCTTCTCTTTTTCCCTTCTATTTATGGATTTTCCATTTTTGATTCTTATATCAACACAGTAGAAAATAATAAGCTATATGAAAAAGAGCAGAGAAAATATCTAAAAGAAAACTATCAGGCACATACTTTTAAAATTTTAAAAGGGCGAAAAGTGAAGTGATGACATGCAACTGATTTCAACATTTGATAATAATGCATTTTTAGAAATAGCGATATCCATGCTTGAGAAAAAGGGAATAGAAAAAGATAACATCTTTGCTGTTCCATTAGATAGTCGCACGGAAGAACGCATGGTTTTTGATACCATTCATAGGTCAGATGGTATATCTCTTATAGATATTGGTATGGCTCTTGGAACTGCATTTTCTGTTATTGGAGCAAGCATTGGGTTTAAATTATCCTGGGGTCCCATCTATTGGGGGTTAATTGGGGCTTTTATTGGATTTATGGTAGGATTTGCAATTCGTCTTTATACAGAATTAGTCTTGAAAAAGAAAAAAAGGTTGTTGAAAGGAAAACAATCAGAGGTTGTGTTAATTATTGATTGTGAAGAATCGCAGGCAGAGTTGGTTGAAAATATTTTATGGAATCACTATGCACTTGGAGTGGCTAAGTTGAAGGAGTAATTGCAAATGTATATTTTGTATAAGTGTACCGATTGCATTTTTTTGTTTGTAGTTATTTTCCATCACACAATTAATCGAAAGTTAATTTAATCCAAGTTTTTAATTAAATACGTAAAAAATATATGTATAGTTTTTAGTTGAAATGGATTAAAAAGGGTGTTCAATTCCGAGCACCTTTTTTGTTTGTTCGATAAAGTATGTGAACTTTGGAAAAAAACTACGTTACGTATACGATACGTCAAGAAAAAATAGAAATGAACAAAATGCCGTCAAATCAAGGTTTTTACGATACGTCGACGATACAGGGACAAAAAGAAGAAGAAAAAGAAGAATAAGAAAAAGAAGAAGAAGTAGTAGAAGAATAAAACAAAAATGAAAACCACTTATTCTGCGGCAACAAATTCGAATTTTAAAAACCTAGTGTAAGGGTATCCTTTTTCCCTACAAAACTCTATATTAGAATTGGGAGATGAAGAGGGGACTTACAAAATGGAAAAGTTAAGAAGAAGGTGTCGATTCTGAAGCATTCAAATCTTTTAATCGAATACAAGGAACTAGTAGAAAACGGTATGCGTTTTAAAAAGCCACAGAAAATAAAAACAATATTTTCTATCGGAGGACGAGGTCATTACGAAAATCCAATTAGTGACATAATAGCATTTTTTATTGATCCTAGAGAAGAGCATCAATTTGAAACGTTACTGTTATCAACGATCTTTACACTTTTAAACCATAAACACATGAACCTCGATCAAGGCACTGTAGAGCTTGTTGAACGAGAAGCGGTGACTCCAGCAGGGAACAGAATTGATTTAGTGGTTGTAGGTGGAGAATGGGTATTGGTCATTGAAAATAAAATCTACCACGATTTACTCAATCCCCTAAAGGATTACGAAAATTACATAACTTCAAAGTATCCAGATAAAACTCCCTATTATGCAATACTATCGATAAACCAAGTAAATGGGATTCCAAGTCCATGGGAAAATATCTTATATCAAGATTTCATAATTGAAATAAAGAACCAAGCAGGGCCCTACATGTTCCATTCGCAAAGTGCTAAATGGTCATTTTTCTTACAGGATTTTTTGCTGAATATTGAAGAAATGATAGGTGATGTCAAAGTGGACCGTGAAATGATTGAGTTTGTTCAAAAGAATTATAATAAAATCCTTAATCTTATTGAGGTTAAAGACAATTATATTGAAACCATTAAAAAAGAATTTACTAAGATTATTCATGAGGTATCGACCACAAATGTTACGGAAAAAGTTCATAATTGGTCACGAAGAGTTGCAATCCGCTTCTACTGTCAAGAGCTATGGGGAAAACAAACAAACCTAGTACTTGTTTTGTTCCCAGAAGGGGATTATAAAATCTATTACTATGTTTATGGAATAGAAGAAGGGAAACAAGAGATTGAAAATCGTAAACTACAAGCTACAGGCTACAAGCAGTGGAAAGAGGGAAAAGGTTCTATATTATGCTATAAGACCGAACAACGCTATGATATAGAGAGTGCAAGGAAAGAGTTTAAGAGAATGGTACAGCATCTTAATGGGTATTTTAACGTTTAGCATAGAGAAGTATACGGAAGATATGAAAAAGGATAAGTTTTGGGATGCTGATTATCAACTAGATTATTACAATGTATTCAGTAATGGAGTGCAACATTGGAAGAAGGAATTATCGTAAGAGGCAAGCTCTTGATTACTATTGATCAAGTTAATTTAGAAAGATAATAAAATATCGTTTGAACTATAGTTAACAATGGGGTATGAATATGGAGTTACCTTTGGCGACAAATGAAGAAATTAACATGCTACATTTAAAGTTTAAGAAATTTAATATTCACCTTATTGAAGAACCTCATAAGTTATTCAGTCACATTGGTATAATGGATGTTTTTAATCGTGTTCTTACCGAAGAAGAAGCAAGTGAGTTACTGGGAAGAAGCCATAATGTAAAGTACGGTGAAAAATTCATCAGTACCTTTTCAAGCCTTATTCACGAAAATGAAGCCTATGTACACATAAGCAAAAAGGGAATGAGAAAAGAAGAGTTTAAATTTATTTTAAGTAACTTAAATAAAATAGAGACAAAATTCTTTCGGAAGTTGTTTTCAAGTGACAAGGGGGTATATAAGGTAAGCGATAAAAAAGCCCTTATCCTTTTAGTAAAACTTTCAGTGAATGAACTTTATTTTGCAAACTTCTTCATTCCTTCGTTTGATACTGTAATAATCGGTAATTATGATTTATCGTTCCCTATTTATTCTAAGACAGCGATAGGCTTTGAAAGGGTTAAGGGGATAGTTGAAAAAAATGGCTTATTTATACGATAATCAAAACAATTGAAGAGCCTAGTCCCAAACATATTTCACTATCGGGGGCTTATGTTGAGGAAACACTTGAGTTTAAAAAGGACCCTTGTTGCATAGTGCAAAATACTGTTCAATAAACCCTAAACAAACTCCACCACATCAAAAGTACCAAGCTCTTCGATATAAAGGAGGAAAGCGGTATATGAATGCTTCACAAGTTGCTGAAAGTATAAACAATCTATTTACTATAACAAATAAGGAAGTCTACTCTAATGAATCTGGAATTACATACGATGCAGTTAAAAAAGTAAAAAAGGTAGGTTACTGTGTGAACCTAACACTTGAAACGATAGAGGAAGCAAGGGTGCACGGAATTGATATGATGGTGACACACCACGATGCCTGGGATGAAATTTTTGGATTAAAAGAAGCATGCATCGAAAAGCTAGCAGAGTATGGTATAAGTCATTACTTTAACCATTTGCCACTTGATGACTGTAGCTTTGGAACAAATGATAGTTTACTAAAAACATTACACTTACAGATTATGAAAAGAACCCACGAATGGGAAGGGTTTTATTTTGGTAGAGTCGCAGAATATGAGAAAGAAATAGAATTCCATGACTTAGTACATAATATGGAAAACATACTTGAAGAACCGGTTAGATACTGGCGGTTTAATGACAAGAAGATAAAGCGAGTAGGCTTAGTCTGTGGTAATGGTGCACCAACGGCTTGTCTAAAGGAAGCTGTTGAACATGATTGTGATGTATATATTACAGGTGAATGTAATTTGTATACCATTCAATATGCACAGTTTAAAGGGATAAATCTTATTGTTGGTAGTCATACGTTCATAGAGCTATTTGGAATTCAAAATCTAGCTTTGAGACTGAGTGAGGTTATGAAAGAACTGCAAGTAGTTAGAATTGATGAGAAGCATTATGAAGCAAATATTGAAAAGAAATAATTAGGTAAGTAAAGATTTTAAAATAACCAACCTTTAGAGTTACTAAAAAAGGACGATTTCCATAATGGATAGTCGTCCTTTTCTATACTGTTCCAATAATTTCATTGAACAATTTCAAATATAGTCCCCTGATGTAAATCTGTCACCTTCGAAGATCCATATACCCCTAAATAAAGCCTAGTTTGATCACTGTTTGACCCTAAGCTAACAAAAAAGGCAGAATCATCCCCGAAGTCATAATCTGTTTCAATAACATGATACTCATTAAGTACCCCATCAAATCGTACACGTGTAAAGGCTAAAACTCCTTTACTTGGACCTTGAGAATCTCCTTTACGAGCAAAGTCAGTGAAAAGAACACTTCCGGTTAAATCAGGAATTGTCTTCCCCATATATGGTTGGACACTAGTTAGAGCAGTCCCTTCAAACTTTTCTGGTCGGGGATCTTTGTGATAATAACTAGTTAGAGGGGGAATACGGCTCATGGAATGTTCTACAGCATCATTGTAATAGGCAATCGACATTTCATCCAACTCACTACCTTCTGAACAGCTCCTT
The DNA here is from genome assembly GCA_003667865.1 of Rossellomorea marisflavi. Classification (GTDB taxonomy): domain Bacteria; phylum Bacillota; class Bacilli; order Bacillales; family Bacillaceae_B; genus Rossellomorea; species Rossellomorea marisflavi_C. Next base: position 1,506,462 of record CP033051.1, read on the forward strand.
ATTGTCGAGGTAGGAAAGACACCCTCCCATCCTCGCCAGCCGAAGTTTATCATTTCAGGTGAATTGGATGATGTCAGCTGCTTAACGGGTACTGGATTATAGTTCACATACGCAAAGATTGATTCTGCCAAATCCTGCCCGACATTTCCTGCGTATTTAATATAATGATTTTGATATCTTTGATAGGAAATCCCGGGTATATTTCGCACTCCTTTGGCGGTAACCATAAGTGTGTCTTGGATAGAAGGAGGAAGTTCATCAAAACGGGTGACGACAGGGGGATTATGAATAGACGTATTCATAGATACATCAATTTCAATGATTTTACCGGCAATTTCCATGTTGTCGAGAGCTAAGTTGAATGGATCATAGCCGGAACCTCCATCTCCTGTTGTTAAAACAAGCCTTCCTGTTTCAGGCGAGAAGTTTAAGCTATTCACACCATTATGGTTGAAAAAAGGTCGTCTGACATTCAGAAGCGTTCGCCGCTTCTGAGGCTGTCCGTTCGGTTGTATAACCCATTCCTCGACAGTATCAATATGGTCGTAATTCGTGTCTCTATCCAGCCACTTACGGTTTAATGTACTCGGGTCACAAGGATTTGGTTCAAAAGAATCGGAAAGAGCGCCAGGACCTTGTGTGCCTGCAACGGAATAATGGAGGTAAAATACACCGTTATAATAAAACTGAGGATGGAATGCTAGTCCTAGTAACCCTCGTTCATCATACCCACCGGATTTTCCAAGCTTTATAACCTTTGGACGAATATCTAATAAAGTCTTTATACCTTCGTTTCCGATGTAAAAGATTTCTCCTACCTGTGTGGCTATAAACAGCCTCTCCATATTATCACCAGGTAGAATAGCTGTCTTCATAACTACAGGTAAATTTATGTTTTGAACTAAGGGACGTAGTCGTACCGTAACCTTTTTCAATTAGGTATCACTCCTTCTAGGATATTCTCCTATACAGTATGATTGGAACGGTACATTTTAGTACCTCAATCAATTAGTCCAGATTATACTGACCTAGATTATCACTGGGACTGATGGAGTAGTAGATTCGTCTATGCTGACCATCTAAATTTAAAATGATATATTTTCATATTAATAAGAAAAGTTTGAAAATAATTGAAGTTCACGACAGTTCTTAGGGAAATAATAGGGGATTAGTGGTATATTGATATAGGAAAAAACTATCAGTACACAGAGAGAGAGGTAGCGTAAATTCGTGAACTTTAAATCGATTCTATTCACTGGCTTTGGGGTTGTAATTATCTCAGTGGGAGTCATCATAGGGTTTATAACTAGTACATACTATAACCAGACGCAACAGATGAATGAGCTTGTAAATGATCGCTATCTTAAGATAGAACATGCTAATGCAATCCGATATGAAATGGGTTCTATTAATCTTAATGAAGGGACTCAAATGAATCAAAGCTTCATCCAATCGTCAGAGAAATCCTTCCAAAGGGCAAATCAGAAATTAGTAGAATTAGAGCAGCTAATAGAAATACAACAAGCTAAAGATATTTTGTCCAGTGTATCCAACCACTTTAATTCTTTTAGAATACGTTATGAAGAATTACTTTCGAATCAAGTAGTAGAGAGAAACCCAGACTTACTTAAGTTGCTAGAAGAAGACCAAGCAATACTCATTGACACAGTTGAAGAGTTAATTGCTTTACAAGAGAAGGTCATGCAGGAAACTTTAAAACAAACGGAGCAATCGTATGATAATGTATTAAAAACAATTATTATCTCTGGTACAGTAGGGATTATTCTTACATTAGTAATAGCATACTTTGTCATTCATCTTATATCCAAACGCTTACGAACATTTAGAAATGTCTTAGTTACATTGGCCGATGACGATTATGGCTATACAAAGGTTGATATTAACTCAAATGATGAAATTGGTGAAATCGCAAAGGCTTATAATGAACTTGTTAGTACGTTAGAAAAACAAGAACAGATTGAACAGGAGTACCGAACAAAGATAGAAGATCAGAACTGGTTGAAAACGAGTTTCGCAGAAATATCGGTACTAACTCAAGGAATTAACAACTTGCAGTTAGCTAGTGACCGTTACATACAGAAAATCCCCCAAACGATTGGCGCTAGTTATGGTGTCCTATATTTATTAGTAGAGGATGAAGAGCAGCCTTATTTAGAAAAACGGTCTTCATATGCGTATACCTCATCACCAACAAATGCGACACCTCTTGATAAGATAAAATTGGGAGAAGGATTAATTGGACAATGTGCAAAAATGAAAGAGACCATACTGTTAGAAAATATTGCAGATGATTATATTCAAATCTCTTCAGGACTTGGGCATTCAAAACCAAAAAATATTATCATTGTTCCGATCGTTCACGAAGAGGAATTATTAGGGGTTATGGAGCTTGCTTCCTTACATGTCTTCTCTGATCTTCACCAAGATTTTCTTAAGCAAGCAAATGATATGCTTGGAATTACATTCAGCAGAATCTTTAAGCATAAACAAGTCGAAAAGCTGCTAGAAGAATCACAGATTTTAAATGAAGAACTTCAAACGCAATCAGAAGAATTACAACAGCAACAAGAAGAACTACGCACGATGAATGATGAAATTGAGGCACAATATAGAAGTGCAGAATTGAAAACAAAAGAATTAGAGGAAATAAGAAAGAACCTAGAGAATAAGACAAAAGAAATTATTACAAGCTCGAGGTATAAATCAGAATTTATGGCAAACATGTCACATGAGCTAAGAACACCTTTAAACAGTTTATTAATATTGTCTCAAATGCTACTGGAAAACAAAGATCAAAACCTTACAACAAAACAACTTGAGTATATTCATACCATTTTTACTTCTGGTAATGATCTTCTACAATTAATTAACGATATTTTAGATCTGTCTAAAATAGAATCTGGAAAGATGGAGATTGTAGAAGGTGAAGTTTTCATAACGGATATTATTCATTCTCTACAACGTCAATTTATGCCTATTGCCAAGAAAAAAGGATTGGCATTTTCGATTGAGAAGGATTCGGAATTACCGGATATTATTTATACGGATGAACAAAGAATAAATCAAATTTTAAAGAATCTATTATCCAATGCTTTCAAATTTACTGAAAAAGGAGAAGTCAAATTAACTATCTCCATCATGACTGAAAACAATAAAAAAGGAATATCATTTTCTGTTATTGATTCAGGAATTGGAATAGCAAAGGATAAACTTGATGTTATATTTGAAGCTTTCACACAAGCAGATGGAACAACAAACCGAAAATATGGTGGAACAGGACTTGGTCTATCTATTTCCCAAGAGCTTGCTAAATTAATAAATGGAACTCTTTCTTGTGTAAGTATGGAACAACAGGGGAGCACATTTACACTTTTTATACCAATAAGTGGAGAAGTTGAACGAATAACTACCAATCATGAAGCAACCGTTTCTATACCAGGAGGTTCTTCCGATTCGAATACTCATGAAGTTGCTGCAACGAAGGAACAACCATTACTAGTTGGTAAAAAGGTCCTTGTTGTAGATGATGATATGAGGAATATATTTGCTCTGACAAGCTCTCTAGAAGCAGCAGGTATGGAAGTGAGCTTTGCAGAGAATGGTAGAGAAGCTGTTGAGATCATAAGAAATCAAAGTGAAATAGATATTGTTCTAATGGATATTATGATGCCTGAAATGAACGGGTACGAAGCAATGAGAACCATTAGAAATATAGATGGGTATGAACATCTTCCGATTATTGCTTTGACCGCAAAGGCTATGAAGGATGACCGTCAGAAGTGTATAGATGCTGGTGCATCTGATTATATTAGTAAACCTGTAAACCTAGAACAATTGTTTTCAATTATTCGGGTTTGGTTACATCATTAATACAACAAATGTTAGGTGATGCTATGACATATATAAAGGAAGCGCAACATTCTGCAATTTCTAGTGAACTTGCAGTAGAAGAGTGCACAGACTTGGAACGAATTGAAATTAAGCTTTTATTAGATGGAATTTATTTGAAGTACGGATTGGACTTTCGAAACTATTCTTTCAGTTCTATAAGAAGGAGAATTTGGTATCGAATTAAAGTAGAAAAGCTTGAAACGGTAACAGCATTATTAGAGAGGGTTTTGCATGATACTGGAACAATGGAAAGATTGTATGCTGATTTTTCTATCAATGTTACGGAAATGTTTCGGGATCCATCATTCTTTAAAGCTCTTCGGGAAAAGATTGTTCCCGTTTTAAAAGATCTACCTTCTATTCGAATATGGCATGCAGGCTGTTCGACAGGAGAAGAAGCCTATTCCATGGCTATTCTCCTATATGAGGAAAATTTATATGAGAAAACTAGAATTTATGCTACTGATATGAATGCCAAGGTGCTTGAAAGGGCGCAAACAAGAAAGTTTCCATTACATCGTATGAAGAACTATACAAGTAACTATATTAACTCTGGTGGAAAGAATGCATTTTCGGAATATTATACAACAGAAGGTGATTATGCTTGCTTTCATTCCAAGCTAGCAGAGAATATTGTTTTTGCGCAGCATAATCTTGTAACAGATGGGTCCTTTAATGAGTTTCATATTATCATTTGTCGTAATGTTCTAATCTATTTTGATCGAGAATTACAAGAACGTGTGCATCAATTATTTCATGATAGTTTGGCTTCTTCAGGAATTCTAGGTCTTGGAAACAGAGAAGGCTTAACTACAACAACATTTTCAAATCGGTATTTAGAGATAGATAAAAAAGAAAAACTTTATCAAAAAGCTTAACTACTTCTAAATTGAAAACAACAAAAGGGCGAGGTGCTAAATGGAATGGAGAGGCCCATTATAAATATATTAATGGTTGATGACAGGCCAGAGAATTTACAGGCCCTTGAAGCTGTTTTAGGTTCCTCGGGGTATCATTTAACAAAAGCTTATTCTGGTGAAGAAGCCCTAAAGTGGCTTCTAAAGAAAGACTTTGCAGTCATTCTACTTGATGTGCAAATGCCTGGTCTAGATGGATTTGAAACGGCCAAGCTGATTAGATCCAGAAAGAAATCAGAAGAAATTCCTATTATTTTTATTACGGCACTAACACAATCACAAGAATATGCGACAAGTGGGTATTCCGCAGGTGCTATTGATTTTCTGTTTAAACCATTTAATCCCTATATTTTAAAAAGTAAGATAGACGGTTTTGTTAAAATATATGAAACGAAGTGGCAGCTTCAAAAGCAAAATGAGTTGTTACAAGAGCAGTCCAAGCAATTAGATGAAGCACATTCAAAGCTGGAACAATTAGTAGAACAGCGTACAGAAGAGCTCCGATTGACAAATAAAAGCTTGAAAAGAGAAATAGAAGAAAAACAAGAGATTCTTCAATTAGCACAAACAAATGAAGCAAAATACCGACTGCTCGTTGAGGAATCACCAGTAGCTATTATCTTACATGAATTACATAAAGAGAGCTGGACATTTATTAATCAGACTGGTATTAAGATGCTAGGTGGTCAAAGTGTACAAGAGATTACCTCAAAAACACTTTATACCTATGTTCATAACGATTATCATGAGTTAGTTAAAGAGCGAATTCAATTGTCAATTGAAGGGGAAAAAATGGACGACAATGAATTAAAGTTAGTTCGTATAGATGGGGAAACGATTGATGCAGCTATTACAATTATCCCGTTTGAATATATGGGGAGTCCTGCAGTTCATATTGTTGCAAGAGACATCACTGAAATGAAAAAGACAGAAGAGTATATTTCTCAATCTGAAAAGCTATCTGTAGTAGGAGAACTCGCAGCAGGGATAGCACATGAAATACGAAACCCTTTAACTAGTTTAAGAGGTTTTACACAATTACTGAAGCACTCTACTTCAAATGATGAGCCATATATACCCATCATGTTAGGAGAGATTGATCGTATTAATACAATCGTAAGTGAATTACTCATGCTGTCAAAACCGAGTGAACAAGATTTCCGAAAGGTTGAAATCACAGAGCTATTACGAAGTGTTGTTATACTGATGAATGCGCATGCAAAATTACTCAACATCGATATTGATTATCGGAATCATATAGAGGATGGGAAAGTTTTCATTGACGGTATGGAAAATAAATTAAAGCAAGTCTTTATTAATCTCGTAAAAAATGCGATGGAGGCCATGGAAACAGGCGGACAGATTATCATATCCACAAGGAAAAACGAAAAATTCTTAATCATTCAATTGTGTGATCAGGGCTGTGGCATACCGGAAGAAATTTTATCTAAACTTGGTCAACCATTCGTGACAACAAAGGAAAAGGGAACAGGACTTGGATTAATGGTATGTAAAAGTATTATTGATAGTCATCAAGGGAAAATGGATATCCAAAGTATTGTTGGAAAGGGGACATGCATTACGTTAACATTCCCGTTAAGTGTGGTTAATGAAAGTAAGGTTGGGTGAAGCTTCGTAAAGAATAGTAGCCTAGTTATAGGATGACGGTAGTAAGAAGGATTCTTGGATATGGTGTTATTGAATTGCTGCTGAAGTTAGCGACAAAGCAATTGGGCGGACATTTATTCCGTTATTGAACGAAATATTGCTCTATTTAAAGTGCTGACGGACATTTATTCCGTTATTATCAAAATATAGTAGTAAAATGTCCTTGATTTTGTCAGATAGAGGAACAGATGTCCGCTAACGACAAAAATTCCTTGTCTTTAACTAAATTAACGGAATAAATGTCCGCATTCTATAGTAAAGTCATCAAATCTAATTTCACATTCCTGCTTCGCTATCGTAAAGTGCACAATTCCTTAAATGTGTATAAAAATATATTCACTTTCGTGAGAATAGATCAAGCCAAGACCAACAGGGGTTTTATTATCGTCAAGATTGATATCCATATTATTTCTTGAACAAGAGAGTCCTAAACTAGAGAGTTTCATTTAACAAATAATAGCAGTAAAAAAGCACGCTTTCCCACAAAAAGTGGAATCGCGTGCTTGTTCTATTTTATAAGAGTTGTAATGATATTACTTAAGATCAAAACGATCTGCATTCATTACTTTAACCCATGCAGCTACGAAGTCACGAACAAACTTCTCTTTGTTATCATCTTGTGCATAAACCTCAGCAATAGAGCGTAGAACAGAGTTTGAACCGAATACTAGGTCTACTCTTGTTGCTGTGCGTACAACGTCACCTGTGCTGCGGTCATGTCCTTCATAAACGCCACCATCTACTGGCTTCCACTCAACACCTAGGTCAAGTAAGTTTACGAAGAAATCGTTTGTAAGTGAACCAATACGGTCTGTAAATACGCCGTGCTTCGTACCTCCGAAGTTTGTACCAAGTACACGCATACCACCGATAAGAGCTGTCATTTCAGGAGCAGTAAGTCCTAGTAGCTGTGCTTTATCTACTAATAGTTCTTCAGAGCTTACGCTATACTCTTTCTTCTGGTAGTTACGGAACCCATCTGCTACTGGCTCTAATACATCAAAGCTTTCAGCATCCGTTTGTTCTTGTGTTGCATCGCCACGTCCTGGTGCAAAAGGAACGGTTACATCAAAACCAGCATCTTGTGCAGCTTTCTCAACAGCAGCAGTACCACCAAGAACAATTAAGTCAGCAAGGCTAACATTCTTGTCTAAGTGCTTTTGAATGTCTTCTAGAACAGAAAGAACTTTTTGAAGCTGTTCCGGCTGGTTCACTTCCCAATCTTTTTGTGGAGTAAGACGGATACGTGCACCATTTGCACCTCCACGGTTATCAGAACCACGGAATGTGCTAGCTGAAGCCCAAGCTGTCGAAACAAGCTCACCAATTGTTAATCCTGAATCTAAGATTAGTACTTTAATTTTTGCTACTTCCTCTTCTGTTAATTCATAATCAACAGTTGGGATTGGATCTTGCCAGATAAGATCTTCTTGTGGAACTTCTGGACCCATATATCTTGATTTAGGACCCATGTCACGGTGTAATAATTTGAACCAAGCACGAGCAAATGCATCAGCAAATTCATCAGGGTTTGCATGGAAGCGACGAGAGATTTTTTCATACGCTGGATCCATACGTAGTGCTAAGTCTGAAGTGAACATCACTGTTGGTACTTTTTTCGATGCATCTGCTGAATCTGGTGCAAAGTGCTTTTCATCAGGATCAACCGCAGTCCACTGATGTGCACCTGCAGGGCTCTTTGTAAGCTCCCACTCATAACCAAATAGTAAATCGAAGTATTCATTATCCCACTGGATTGGATTCGAAGTCCAAGCACCTTCTAAACCACTAGTAATGGTGTCTCCACCTTTACCACTTCCGTGTGTGCTTAACCAACCTAATCCTTGTGCTTCAATTGGAGCAGCCTCTGGTTCTGGACCAACATGAGCCGCATCTCCAGCACCGTGTGCTTTACCAAATGTATGACCACCTGCAATTAATGCTACAGTTTCTTCATCGTTCATTCCCATACGTCCAAATGTTTCGCGAATGTCACGAGCACTTGCGATTGGGTCAGGCTCACCGTTTGGACCTTCTGGGTTAACATAGATAAGACCCATTTGAACGGCAGCAAGAGGATTTTCAAGCTCACGATCACCTGTGTAGCGGTTGTCACCTAACATTTCTGTTTCAGTACCCCAATAGATGTCTTCTTCTGGCTGCCAAATGTCAGGACGTCCTCCACCGAAACCAAAAGTCTTGAAGCCCATTGTTTCAAGTGCAACGTTACCAGTTAAAAGCAATAAGTCAGCCCAAGAGATTTTGTTTCCGTATTTTTGTTTGATTGGCCATAGTAATCTACGAGCTTTATCAACGTTTGCGTTATCAGCCCAGCTGTTAAGAGGAGCAAAACGTTGGTTACCGGTACCACCGCCACCGCGTCCATCACCAGTACGGTATGTACCAGCAGCGTGCCAAGACATACGGATAAACATTGGACCATAATGACCGTAATCAGCTGGCCACCAGTCTTGAGAATCTGTCATTAAGTCACGAAGATCTTGTTTAAGAGCGTCATAGTCTAGTTTTTTAAATTCTTCAGCATATTTGAAGTCTTCACCCATAGGGTTCGATTTCTTATCATGTTGATGTAGAATGTTTAAGTTTAGTTGATTTGGCCACCAGTCTTTGTTCGTTGTTCCACTAGATTGAGGGCTAGTAGTACTTCCGAAGAATGGGCATTTTGTGATATCAGTAGAGTCTTTAGAATGCATATATTTCTCTCCCTTTTAAGTGAATTTAAGTAGATAATAATTATTACTTTATAATTATACTAAACTACGAACTAAAATGAAAGAATAAATGATTCAATAAATGTGTTTTATTTATTTTTTTGAAAGAACTTCTAGAATCTCTCGGAAATTCCTACTATTACTAGTCTTAATGCGATGTAAGAACATACTCATGCTGATTCGATTTATTGGGATTTATAAGTAGATTAACGGATTTTTTGAGGTGTATGCTAGTTCGATATTTAACAACATGTGAGAATAGAGTCGGTAGTTTGTACCGTAATTGATAAAAATTACTTCTATAATATAGTAAAAATAATTTAATTGAAGTCTCAATTTCTTAGTGAGCTACATTGCATACTATGCTTGTACAATTCCTTTTATTTGTTTTAAAAGAAATAAATTTAGGAACATGCTCATTTACAATTACTTCTATTATAAGGAGGAAACGATCTGCAGATTAGAGGTAGAAATAAATTTACGTAAGAATTCATCTCAATTTTTACTTAAGCATCTAATAAGAGTGTATAATCTTATTAGAGAATCAACAAGTAATAAGCTCTAATCAAAAAACTAAAATGACTACCAAATGATTACTAGGGTTACGTGGAATAAATTTCATTATAATAGCATAATAATTTCAGAAAACTGGGACCACGATCTTGTCTTGTTTTCTATATTTAGGTTAACTGGTATTTATGGAAACATCTAGAGCTAAGTGGAAGGAGTTCTCACTTTTTTAACAGCTCTAAATAGTATATAATTATCAGATAATACTAGATATTTTAATCTGTAAATCATTATAATAATTATGATATGGTAATAATTAAGACAGAGATGGTGTTCGAGGTGTTTTGCTTGATCTGACATCTGCTTATAACACCTACTTCTTTAGCAAATATTGGGATGAGGAAGGGTATTATGACTAACATAGGAAAAAAAACAGACGTTATATTAATTGGTGCCGGAGTCATGAGCGCGACTCTAGGGGCACTATTGAAAGCGTTAGCACCTGATTGGGAAATTAAAGTATTTGAAAAGCTTGCAACCCCAGGAGAGGAAAGCTCGAACGAATGGAATAATGCAGGTACGGGGCATGCTGCATTATGTGAGCTTAACTATACATCTGAAAAACCTGACGGCTCAATTGATATTAGTAAAGCAATTAAAGTGAACGAGCAATTCCAAATATCAAGACAGTTTTGGTCTCACCTTGTAAAAAACAACATGATTCAAAACCCAAAAGACTTTATCATGCCATTACCTCATATGAGTTTTGTACAAGGAGAAGACAATGTAACGTTCTTAAGAAAACGTTTCGAAGCAATGTCTACTAACCCACTATTTCAAGGCATGGAATTCTCCGATGATCCAGAAAAACTAAAGGAATGGATTCCACTGATGATGGAAGGTCGTACATCTTCAGAACCAATTGCTGCAACAAAAATTGATTCTGGAACAGATGTTAACTTTGGAGCGTTAACACGTTTATTAATTGAACAATTAAAGACTCAAAATGTAGAAGTTAACTATAATCATAGTGTTAAAGACTTGAATCGTACTAGTGATGGGTCATGGGAAGTAAAAGTTCATAACCATAATAATGAAACGATTGAAAACCACACAGCAAAATTCGTCTTCATTGGCGGTGGCGGTGGAAGTCTACCATTATTACAAAAAACAGGAATCCCTGAATCCAAACAAATTGGGGGCTTCCCAGTTAGTGGGTTATTCTTGGTGTGTAACAATCCAGAGGTTGTCGCTCAGCATGAAGCAAAAGTATATGGTAAAGCAAAAGTGGGTGCTCCACCAATGTCTGTGCCGCATCTAGATACTAGATATATCGATAACAAAAAGACATTATTATTCGGTCCTTTTGCCGGATTCTCACCAAAGTTCCTTAAAACGGGTTCAATCTTTGACTTAATCGGCTCAGTTAAGCCAAATAATCTTTTTACAATGCTTGCTGCAGGTGTAAAAGAGATGGCTTTAACAAAGTATTTAATTCAACAAGTTCTCCTATCAAATGAAAAACGTATAGATGAACTGCGTGATTTTATTCCGAACGTAAAAAGTGAAGATTGGAGTACTGTGATTGCAGGCCAGCGTGTGCAAGTCATTAAAGACACAGAAGCTGGTGGGAAAGGTACACTTCAATTCGGAACAGAAGTCGTGAGTGCAGCGGACGGTTCAATTGCAGCATTACTAGGGGCTTCTCCAGGTGCCTCAACGGCGGTCCATGTTATGCTCGAAGTTCTACAAAAATGCTTCCCAGAACATATGAATGAGTGGGAGCCAAAAATTAAAGAAATGATCCCATCATACGGAGAGTCACTTGTAGAAAACCCTGAGCTTTTCCAACAAATTCATTCTACAACTGCAGAAGCCCTTGGCTTAAACAAAAAAGAAGAAGCTTATAGCTAATTCATTATTTAATAGAATACAATAAAAACAAGAACTTCTTGTCCTTATAGGATAAGGAGTTTTTTTGTTTGCTAAAGAATGTTGAAAAAAACTATTATAATTCAGCATAGTGGAATGGAGCGGAGGACACTTGACTCCTACGGGAATTGCGGGAAAGGTGAGACCCCGCATGAGCGCAGCGAAGAGGAGGCTCACCTCACGCCCCGTGGAAAGCAAGTGTCTGGAGCGTAATGAAACGAACACATTAATAGGGTATATGAGTTTATAAAGTAAGGATTATTTAAACAGCTATTTGTTCAAAATAAAAAACTAATTCCAATGAGAATGTGAAAACTAAACATGGGAATAGATCTATTTTGAAAATAAAAAAGGTTTCAAAATCAAAAAGAGGTGGTATACAAAACTATCACAAAAAGTCATGAAATAGAATTGGAGGAGTAGTACTATGAAACAAATTGTCTCTTCAGATGTGTCTTTTACAAAATCAATATCCATGAGACGAATAATGGAGATCTATCATTTGGCAAAGAAGTATAAGGGGACAATTTACTTTATAAGAGACTCCAAGATTATTAATATCAAGCATTTACCAAGCCTCGTGTCCTTTCTACTATTATTAAGAGAACATCAAATGTTTAAGATTATGATTGATGGCGAAGAGCCACAAGATTTCTTTCAAGAAATAAAAGAAATGTGTAACTTAGCACTAGGTGGTAACGAGAAAACACGTGCCTTAAATATGTTGGAAACAGACTATAAAGTAAAAGTCTAATTCATGTAAATGTAAAGGGAGTGAAAAAATGAGTGAACATAAAAATGTTCAAATTCGAAGAGAAGAAGAGAAAAAATCAAACTCAAGTTTAGTAGCTTCAACGTTTATCAAATATGCAGCATATCTTATCATCTTTTTCGGGATTATGTGGTTTCTAATACAATATGTGTTACCAATGTTCTCATAAAGGCAGGAGCGAGATGCTCCTGTTTTTTTGTTTCTCAAGAAAGGCTAGCTTCATCTACGTTTAATTTTCTTATTTTTCAAAATATTAAAGGGTTTTTTATCATAAAATCGAATTAATGAAGAAAAGAGTGGGGGTTAGTAGGTATGTTTACGAAATGGAAAACGGTAATAGAGGAAGAGCTTTCGGGAAGACAAGCCTTTCGATATGCTGACAGAATTGCTCAATACCATCGTATTCAGGCATCTCCTGGATATAGACAAGCAGCTCAAGAGGTAAAAACATTATTAGATAGAGATGGTGTTGAAGCTAATCTAGTCTCTTACCCAGCACAGTTCGGAGAGCGGTTCTTGTCACATTTCTCTTTTAACGAATGGGAATGTGAACATGCTGAGCTATGGATTGAAACACCAATCCGAAAACGAATTGCACGCTTTGAAGAGGAAGAAATCTCTGTCATCCAACGAAGTACTTCAACACCTAGTAATGGATTAGAAGCGGAACTTGTCGTTATTGAAAATGCAGAAGATGAGGAAAGCTATAAAGGACTAGAATTAGAAGGGAAAATGGCACTTGTAAGAGGGAATCAATTTGTCATTCATGCTTTAGCAGTTGAAAAGTATGGTTGTGCAGGCTTACTATTTGATAATCTCGCAGAGTTCCAACCAATCCGAACGCGCATGGATTTGCCAGATACAAGACAATATACCTCCTATTGGTGGCATCGGGAGGATGAAGTGAAGTCCTTTGGTTTTGTTGTATCACCTAGAATCAGCGCCGAATTGAGATCTTTAGCCAAACAAGGAGTAGTAACGCTAAAGGCATCTGTGAAAGCACAATTGAGAGAAGGACATTTTGAGAATATCGAATATGTAATTCCGGGAACAACGGACAACGAAATCCTTGTTGTAAGTCATTTATGTCATCCATACCCTGGAGGACAAGACAATGCTTCAGGACCGGGAACATTAATGGAAGTAATGCGGACATTGACAAGGCTAATAAAAGAAGGGAAGCTAGCAACCCCTGAACTCGGAATCCGGTTTCTTATGATGCCAGAGATGACAGGAACAGCTGCTTATTTTCAGCAACACCCTGAACGAATCCCATATACGGTCGCTGCATTGAATTTAGATATGGTTGGTGCTAGTCAATCAAAGGGAGGAGGACCTCTTTGTGTCGAGCAGCCTCCAATGGCAACACCAACGTTTGTTGATCGCTATCTGTACCGATTAGTAGAAGAGGTAGCGAACAACACGTCTAACTTTACGAAGACAACTGAATATAGCACGGTTCATTTTGTCAAAACACGTTTTTCAGGTGGAAGTGATCACTACATCATTTCAGACCCAACAATAGGAATTCCTTGTCCGATGCTCATTCAATGGCCAGATAAGCATTACCACACTTCATCCGACTCAACAAGTAACCTAGACGAAGAGATGATGCGGCTTGTTGGGGTGTCAACCTCTTTATATTGTTATGGTCTAGCAGCTGGAGAAGAAAAGGAATGGCTAGATTACGCAACGTATCATTTAGGTAAAGTAGGAAGCTACTTAAGTGATTCAAATGATTGGTTAAAAAGGAGAGAACTATCTGCAATAGAACGCTCAAAAGCTTTTTCAATGTATGTCCATTATGAAGAGCAGGCAATTGAAAAACTTAAAGCCTACGCAGCCTTACGAGGTTTTGATGGATTACAAAAGCTCTTACTAGGGAAAAGAGAGTTTATTCGGAAACAAGCAGAACTGATATGGGAGATCTCGGAGGAAATACCGTATCATCATGCAACGATAAACGTAACAAACGACGAATGGCTTGATGATGTTTACACAAGAAACTACAAAGCCCCTATACGATTCTCGGATGAAATAAAAACACTCTCTGTCGATGAAAGACTACATTGGTTAAACGAAGTAGAAACAATGGCACCATTAGGCTACTCCGACTTCATCTTCTACTGGATGGACGGAAAAAGATCAGTAAAAGATATAACAGACTTAACCAAATTCGAAACAGGACAGTACTATCCAGAATATACAAAAAAGCTAATAGAAACATCACTAATACTAAATATCATCTCAAAAAATCCATAAAAAATTTCGTTCATTTGACATTCATTTTCCACCATGCTATATTTATCTCGAATTCGAGATATTGTTTTTTTGTTACTTTAGTTGTAGAGATGATAGTAGATAGTAATAGCTTCCATTATAACTACAGAGTTGCTTGGAGCGGAAGGGTGCTTGACTCCTACGGGAATTGCGGGAAAGGTGAGACCCCGCATGAGCGGAGCGAAGAGGAGGCTCACCTCGCGCCCCGTGGAAAGCAAGCACCCTGGAGCGGAAAGCAACGGACCTTTCAAAAAAGTCTCTTAAACATATTAATAAGCATCATATAGACATGGAGGAAATCAAATGAACCACCTAAAAGGAATACATCACGTAACAGCCATCACCAGCAGCGCCGAAAAAAACTACGAATTTTTCACATACACACTAGGAATGCGCCTAGTGAAAAAAACAGTCAACCAAGACGACATCCAAACCTACCATCTATTCTTCGCAGATGACGAAGGAAACCCTGGCACAGACATGACATTCTTTGACTTCCCAGGAATACCAAAAGGCACTCATGGAACAAATGAAATCTTCAAAACATCATTCCGTGTTCCAAGCGACACAGCACTAGAATATTGGGTGAAACGCTTTGATCGCTTAGACGTCACACACACTGGTATTCAAGAGCAGTTTGGTAAGAAAACACTATCCTTCGTTGACTTTGATGATCAAAACTATCAACTCATTTCAGATGAGAACAACACAGGGGTAGCACCGGGAATTCCATGGCAAAAAGGACCGATTCCACTAGAATACGCCATTACGGGTTTGGGACCAATCTTTATTCGCATTGCCAATTTTGATTACTTTAAAGAAATGATGGAAAAGGTATTGTTATTTAAGGAAATCGGACAAGAAGGTTCCTTCCACTTGTTTGAAGTTGGCGAAGGTGGAAATGGTGCACAAGTGATTGTTGAACATAATTCAGTCCTTCCTCAAGCCTATCAAGGGTTTGGTACCGTCCATCACGTAGCTTTTCGAGTTGAAGACAGAGACGTACTAAATGAATGGATTGACCGCTTACCTCAATTCGGTTTCCAAACATCAGGATATGTCAATCGTCACTTCTTTGAGTCACTATACGCAAGAGTTGCACCTCAAATATTATTTGAATTTGCAACAGATGGTCCTGGCTTTATGGGGGATGAACCGTATGAGACACTAGGGGAGAAACTATCCTTACCTCCATTTTTAGAGCCGAAGCGTGAACAAATTGAAAGCCTAGTTCGTCCGATTGATACCGTTAGGAGTACAAAAGAATTTAAGAAAGAATAATTGTTTAGGGGGATATTTGTGGAGACTTTATCACGTGAATCAGGTATTATTTATGACTTTAACAAACAGCATAAACCGGTAAAAACTGTTGCTTCTGGTACGACAATTGAAATTGAAACCTATGATTGCTTTCAAAATCAAATCCAATCTTCAGATACAGTGATTGCAGAAATGGACTGGAATCAGATTAACCCTGCAACAGGACCAATCTATGTTGAAGGGGCTAAGCCAGGGGACGTTCTGAAAGTAAATATTGAAAAGATCGAGCTTGAAAATCAAGGTGTTATGATGGTCGGTCCAAAGCTTGGAGTGTTAGGACATCGGATTACAGACATGGAAGTCAAAATCGTTCCGATTCAGGATGATAAGGCTATGTTTAACGATATTGCCATTCCATTAAATCCGATGATTGGTGTGATAGGTGTTGCTCCTGCAGGAGAAGGCGTAAACTGCGGGACACCTGGAGAACATGGTGGGAACATGGATAATAAGATGGTTGCTGAAGGTGCGACACTCTATTTTCCAGTGTTTACAGAAGGTGCCCTCTTTGGATTGGGAGATATGCATGCAGCGATGGGAGACGGAGAAATTAGTGTCTCAGGTATTGAAATTCCAGGTAAAGCAACGGTTACACTAGAAGTGCTGAAGGGTGTATCATTACAACATCCAATGCTTGAAAATGATGAGGTCTTTACACAAATTGTTTCAGCCAAAACATTGGACGAAGCATGCAGCATCGCAACAGAAGAGATGATTGACCGAATTGTTGAAAAGTCAGGTCTACCTCTAAGTGACGTAACAATGCTTATGAGTGCTACGGGTCAAACGGAAATCTGCCAAATGGTTGACCCACTCATGACAGCACGCTTTGTAGTTCCAAAATGGCTATTGAAACAACTGAATATCAACTTGATATAAGATATAAAACTGAGTGGCTGATCCCACTCAGTTTTTCTTGCTTAAATAGCGCCCTAAATAAACACCACTTGCGGCGGCCTGAGAAAGAGAATGCGTTTCTCCCGAGCAATCACCAACAAGATATAAATGAGGAACGGGTGTCTCAAAATACTCATTTGTCACCAACTTAGGCTCATAAAACTTGGCATCAAGACCATAAAGCAACGTATCTCCATCTATCGCTTCACCAAGCAAACCCTCCAAACACACGAGAAATCTCTTTAGTGCCAAGCGATACAGCTCTGGAATCTCCTCAACCAAGTTCCCACAACTAGCCTCGAGGGACGGACCTATAGAATTGCTATTTAGACTATTAGTACTCTTTTCAAGATAAAAGTCTTCTAATCTTTGGACAACAATACGATCATGACCCTGATTAATCCCACCAATAACAGAGCGTGCATTGTCCATAGCTTTTTCATAAGAAGAGAAGTATTGTGGAACAAACAAACTAAAATTTAGATTTGCACTTGGTGTATCTTTTTCCCGAACATTCTGTCCATCTGGCATAACAAGACCATGTTGATGCTTGCGAATGATTCGTCCCATTGGATTCATGCAGTAGGTTGTTGCACTCAATTCATCATCCTGATAACGGAGCTTTGTTTCGAAGGTTTCCTCTAAAAGGGATTGAAGCTGATTCCCCTTCATCTCAACACGAATCCCCATATCCAATCGTGTTTCACCAGTGACTAACCCTAAAGAAAGAGCTTGTTCTTTAAACCATTGACTGCCACTCATTCCTGTACCAATAACCAGTCGTTCAGACGTGTAGTGTCCATTAGAAGTTTCCAAAAGATATCCCGGCTCTTCTCTTTTTATAGATGTTACCTTTGTTTCAAAAGAAAAGCTTATGCTCTCTTTCATCACATCATACATCTTTTGTAAAATATCCTGAGAGAGCTTTGTACCTAAATGGCGGACCTCAGTTGAAAGAACCTTTAAATGATGGTGTGCAGCTTTTGCCGCTAGTTCCTCGTTTTTGGTACTATATTTTTCTACAATACCTCCACCGTAATGACAAAGAATAGAATCAACTTCCTCCATTAGCTCTAATACTTTTTCATTCCCAATCTTTCGACCAAGCTCTCCTCCAAAATCATTGGTATAGTTAAATTTACCTTCAGATTTTCCCAAGCCTCCGAAACCAATATATTTGTTGCACTGTTCCTTGCAAGTACAAGTACTCCCTTGATCTAATCCACATGTTCTTTGATGAAGCTCTTTTCCGATATCGATTACATGGATACGTAACGCAGCATGTTCTTTCAGTAACGTGTAAGCGAGAAACACACTGCTAACGCCAGCGCCAACAATCGTAATATCGTAGTGATTTTGATGATGCATAAAACCAGAACCTTTCATTTACTTTTTCTTATTAACAATCATTCTAGATAAACAGAAAAGACTCCTTTTTTGAAAACTATTGAATCTGATAATGATTAAATGGAATTTAACACTAAACTTAAAAACTAGGATACACTTAGAACGTCAAATGTCTAGATATATGACTGTGTGCTTATTTAAAAGTAACGTTAGTAATTTGGAATGAGTTAACTGTCATTCTTAATGCGTAGTAGACTACATACTGCGCAATAACGTTTTTCATAATTGTGGAAGATATGAATCAACAATGCGTTATATCTGATATGATTTTAGTATGAAGATACATGATATTGTGAACCCTTTCACTTAAACTACCGGATCAGGAATGTTGAAGAAGAATGTTATAATTTAAATGATTTCACGTTGGATGTAATGAGGAGAATATTAATGAATATCCTTACAGCCTTTACTCATTCAGTAGCTCAATTAGAACCAATTTATGAACTGGACACAATCGATAATCAAATAATAATTAATGTGTAGTAAATTCTTGGGATTATACTTCAAGGTTCAGTAAGAATATTGGTAAAGATTAAAACTTCTTATCAAGGATTGTTAGAAAGCATCAACTATCAGGATTTAATCAGAACTAAAGATATGATAAAAGAATCGTCCTATTCTTTTAGTCTCTTAAAGGTGTATAAGGATACAAAAACATTTCTCTTTTATTATTTCAAAGTCCCAACAATCCCAGCATTTAGAAGAGATTTGAAATTTTTTTTGTCTAATGGGTGCTTACCTTTTAAAAAAGGGATTGGCATATTTTACAATTGTTATATGCTATAATTAAGAAAGAGTTTAACTCAGTGAGGAGGGGTTAGAAATGGCAATTAGTAACGACAAATTATATGACTTGGTTTCAAAATTACCGGAAGAAGCAAAAAAGTCAGCGTATGATTATCTAAAATATTTAACTGTTAGTCATACACGACCAAATTGGGAACAAATTAGTAAATTCGAACCAGATGATACTCCTTTAAGCGAAGAAGAAGAACATCAACTCAAGAATAACTCGGAATTTTTATCTTGGGAGGATGCTATGAATGAGCTTAACTTACCAAGTGACACTGAGTCGTGAGTCAATAAAATTTTTGAAAAAGCAAGAAAATGCAATTCAAATTAGAATTACTAAAGCAATTAAAGGTTTAACAATTCAGCCGCCAATTGGCGATATTAAACCTTTAAAGGGTAGAAATAAGCAGTTAAGGCTAAGAGTAGGTAGTGTTAGGATAATATTCGAGGTTAATCATAATGAGAAAATGATATACATTCTAACCATCGATAACCGCGGTGATGTTTATAAATTTTAAAAAAGACCATTTAATGTTCAGTAATGGTCTTTTTTGTGTCTGTTTAACTATGGATTGTGAATTAGTACACTTAAAATAAAGGATGCTTATGTTGAACAAGAGCTAATCACTTTGCTGCGCAGTACAAAGATACTAATCATTAATCAATCAAATTGACGATCACTGCGCAGCAGAGAGATTTCACTTTATATGAATTTTAGGATTATCCACTTAACTATAAGTACTGGTTTATTTACTCACCCTTTAGTATTTGAATATGCATTAGAGCAGAAAAGGCAGTTGGTCCCCTTGTTAATGAGCAATAACTTTATTATCCAAGAATGAAGCACTTTTATGGCGGGGGTTATCATTTTAAATGCTGGTTAGATAGATCGGATTTAAGTGTGCCCTTAGATATCCTTTTACAGAGAGACTAAATTATATTAGTTTTAAAACGGAAAATTAGTAAAATCATGTATTTAAAAACTTGTGTAATCCTATTAAAGTGTTGAGCAAACTAAAAGAAACGCCTGGATTAAGATTAAACCAAGTGTTTCTTTTATAGCTACTATATAGATGTTTGTTAATAGATCTGAATATTTACTCATTTTCAATTTCAATTGTTTCTAACATGTCTGACCTTACATTTTCAAAGGTATTCTTTCCTCTCCATTTATAAAGATGGTGTTTAGAATTATTAACGTAATATGTCTTTCCATCATGTTCAACACTATTCAAAAAGAGTAAATATTCACCTTCTTTAATATTGATCTCTTCCTCTTTTTTTATGTTAATATATTGCTTCTCTTGGACATCATAAAAAGCTATAATTTCATATAAGGAGATAGTATCCCCTTTTTCAATGCTATTTTCTGTCTCGTTTTTAAAAATCTTTTTAATTTTAATTTCTCTCACAGCTTGTTTTGCAGGTGTTTCCACAATAGTGTAATTCTTATCCAGATGGGCCCTAACTACTAGTTCTGCATCACTTTCTATAGATTCATAATCAGTATAAGACTTAACCAATCCAACATTATGATCCGTATTATCAATAACAATACTATACGCAAGGTATCCTACAAAACCCACAATTATGGTTAGGGGTATAAAGATAATTTTTTTCACAAAATAACCTCCTTAATATATTTTCCCAAGTTCTGTTTTATCATATGATTGGGGATAATCAAATTTAAATTGATCCCATTCATCCATAACCGAGTCTCTTAAGAAGTTTGTGGTATGATCTAAACCTAATAAATGCCCAGCTTCATGCATTACAACAAATCTTTTATCAAAGTAAGACAAAGGTATAAAATTGTCGTCTACTAGATACATATAACCATATTCGTGAGTACTTGACCCTATAGGATAAGGAACACCAAATCCATAATAGCCCTCTGCAATGACTTGTTGTTCCGGAAATCCAAGTTGGTCAGTATACCATCTGGTCCAAACATCTACCGGTTGACTTAAACTAACGTCCTCAAAATACTTATAAGATATATTTGAATTTGACCCATTCCAACTTGTAAATCCATTCTTTATTGATGATATATAATTATCTGTCTCTCCGTTAACCCCAAAATATACAGTACTCTTACTCCACTTTCCTCCAGCAAGGTCGGCTAATGCATTAATTGAAAATCCTAATGAGAAAGAAATAATAATAGTAAAAATAAGAAGTTTACCTTTTAACACCATCTTCACCTCTATTAATAGATTTTAATGTTATTAGTAATAGAATTCCTCTTAAAAGAATCTATTAGGTTTAAGAAACATTTCTAGCTAGAATGTTATATTTAGTCTATTTGAAATTTCCTAAAGTAACAAAGTGTATAATCAATAAGGTGTTATAAGAATAAAGGAGAAACCTCAAATATCCTTTAATTTTTGATATGATATAGCTAATTTTATAACTATAAGAATAACTTCAAAACGTTGAAAACATAAAGGTTTTGGATGTAAAGGTATGATGATTTGAAATTATTCTCTTAATTATGTATTAGTGAGGAATATTTATATGATTGTGCGGTGTTTACACTTTCGAGAATATTTGTACAATAAATATGCCTATTTTGTTTTTGGCATTTAAAAAATGTAGGTTTTGGCAGTATGTTTATAATGGATATTGAATTATTACTTGATGTAAAGCTGAATAGCACAGATACTTTTATTAATTTATTAAAATTGGACAAAGTTTAATCACTTGATTAGTACATAGTAGACGATTACTGTGCAACAAGTACCTTTACACCATATGGTGACTTTCGCTAGTAATAAAATAAAAAATAAAAAGCGTTCACCGAACGCTTTTTATTTACAAGAAGTCTCTATAAGTTCGAGATCTGAAACCTTCAGTAATAAGATCAGGAATAATTGATTCTAAGATATTTAATCCTGTCTCTAGGCTTAAAAGTGAAACAACTATTTCATCAATTTTTTCAGGTGATATTTCTTTCTCCATAAAATGTGAACTTATTGCTTCTTTCATAGAACTTAATATTAATTTGTACCGAGAAGCTAGCTTTTGTCTAACATCTTCATTACGTAATGCATACAAGGTAAACTCCAAAATTAACAAAGTCCACTTAGTATCTTGGCTATTCTTTGAATGAGAGATAAGTAACTTTTCTACCTTATCAGCCCTACTTACATTGTCAAGTTGATTTTCGAAGACTTGTCCCCATTCTTCTAGTTGATGATTGAATCTTCTATCATACAACGCTAGGAATAGATTTTCTTTATTGGAGAAGTTAGAGTACACTGCTCCCTTTGAGTAGCCAGCTTCCTCTGCTATCTCATCAACTGAAGCCCCATTATATCCCTTTTTTGAGAAAATCAACTCCGCAGAATTCAGAAGCAACTCTTTTGTTTGTTGCTTTTTTTCTTCCATAGTTAATCGTTTTGGCATGGTATCAACTCCTTAAATGCATTTGACATACTACTTAGTATTAGTATACCATATAACAATAAATACTAGTCGGTATTTATATACTAATTAGTATATTGAGAGGGGTGAAAAAATGAACAAGCAATTAACAGTAAAAGAAAAATGGATGGGGATTTGGTTTTCTTTAGGAACTTTGGTCTTAGTAATGATCGCTGCTGGTTTAGGATTTTATTTCGCACCACCTAATGAAAATTTGCAAACAGCTCCAAGTGAGTCTTTCTTTTGGGTAGCATGGTTAATTGTTTTACCAACTTGGGGTATTGCAACTTGGCTTGTCTGGCTTAAAAGAAATGAAGCTGATATTCGTGGGGCAATGGTATTATATGTGTGGTTTTTATTAGGAACTATCTCTTTCTTTCCTGCGACAGCAGCAACAGATCAAAGCGTATTAGCTATTTTTATTAGTGACGTAATGGGTATTATTCAAAGTTTATTAATTTTATGGTTATATTCACGTTATTCAAAGGCAGCCATATATTGGTTGCTTCCTTTAGTAATTTGGTTTCCAATTACAACATTTATTAAGTTTATAAACTTATAGAATTATACTATTACCTATAAAATGTACTTGTTCTACTAAGAAATGAGAATGAATACAAAGGAAAATAAGTATAGGTTGAACGTTAAATTATTTTTTTAAATTAAATGTATTTAGATTTAGAGGGTTTGTTTTTTGTGTCGTAGTACAAAGATACTGTTCATTAAGAAATAGAAATAAAGTGGAAGATTGCCGAAAAAATAGCGAACGACCTTCTCTAATTTTGGTGACATTAAAGCTGTCGTTTTATAGAAGTTTAATTTTATAGTGAAAATCAACATTTAACACTAACATAGGGAAAATATAAAAAAGCCTACCCCAAAAGGGTAGGCTTACATCATGATTAATTATTCTTTGATTCTGCCGGTTCAAGTGTTTTTGCTGGGTACATTTTTCTACCAATTATATTCTAACACGAGGAAACTTACTACACGCTCTTAAACGAGTGGAACGTAACGGAGGCAGTCACGGTATAGACAAGATGTCGACCAAAAACTTGCGTCCATACATTGTCAAACACTGGGACGAACTGAGAACGTCTCTCCAACAAGGAACCTATGAACCTCAACCCGTTCGTCGTGTCGAAATCCCGAAACCAAACGGCGGAGTTAGATTACTAGGAATTCCTACTGTGTTAGACCGTTTTATTCAACAAGCGATTACTCAAACCTTAAACCCAATTTATGACCCAACATTTTCTGAAAATAGCTATGGGTTTCGTCCACGAAGACGAGGGCATGACGCTGTCCGGAAAGCGAAAGGGTACATCGAAGATGGTTATAGGTGGGTAGTCGACATAGACTTAGAGAAATTCTTCGATAAAGTGAACCATGATAAACTCATGGGGCTACTGTCAAAGCGTATTGATGATAAAGTTCTCCTAAACCTTATACGAAAATATCTTAATGCAGGGATTATGATTGGTAGTGTGGTTTCACAAAATACGGAAGGAACCCCACAAGGTGGTATTATTTCACCACTTCTAACTAATATTGCACTACATGGTCTAGAAGATTTACTTAACATAAAATACCGAAAGGTAAAGAGGAAATCAAAAACAACTTATGAAAATCGGGCTAAGTTTGCCGTTACAAAATATGCTGATGACTTCGTTATCATGTGTGAATCTAAGGAAGATGATAATGGTTTATATATTAAACTGAAACCGTACCTTGAAACTGGGGGGCTTGAGTTAGCAATGGAAAAGACGAAGATAACACATATTGAAGAAGGATTTGATTTTCTAGGTTTCAATATAAGAAAATACAAAACTCATAATGGTAGTAAAGTTCTTACCAAGCCTTCCAAGGATAGCATTAAAAATGCGAAGGGGAAAATCAGCGATAAAGCTAGGCAATTATACGGTAAAAACGTACAAAAACTAATTGGTACGCTCAACCCTATTGCTTTAGGTACAGCGAATTACTGGAGTCCAACTGTCGCCAAAAAAGTCTTCTCTGAAATGGATGCACATATTTGGGAAGTTCAACACAAGTTTCTACGAAGGGGGAAGGTTACATCCGAAAAAAAGCTGGCAATGTATTAGTAAAAGGTACTTTAAACCAGATAAAAAACTGGTCAAAGTAATAACAATTGGATTCTAACTGACCCTATAACGAATAACCAATTAAAAAAGGTTTCTTGGATACCACCAATTAAACGGCACGTACTAATTAAATATGAGTATAGCCCTTTCAATAAAAATCTCAAAGATTATTTTGAAAAACGTGATATGAAAGAGTTTAATAGAAACAATGTAGCAAATAGACAAAAGTTAGCGAAAAGCAAAAGTACAATTGCTCTTTGTGTAGTAAATCAATTGCAGATAGGGCTGAACGTTTAGAAATACATCATAAAATCCCTAGAATCAAAGGTGGAAGTAATGAATATAAGAACCTAGAATTGGTTCACATCTTGCCATCTGGAATACCACAAGGTATTCCCTGCAAGGGCTGACATCCCAAAAAAATTCAAATTGGGAGCGTCAAGAAATACATAAAGAGAAAGATGATAATCGGATTAATTTAGTCTAGACAAGGATAAAGGCATGCTTGATCCGTATAGGCTGAAAGGCATACGTGCGGTTCTTAGGGGGGAAGGGAATATTAATATCCCTGACCTACCCGACAAAAGGTGGAGATAATTTCAAAGCCTTACCTATTGTCATTTCTAGGAACTAAATACAATTCATCAAAGGCGAACACTCATTAGGGTGAGCGCCTTTGTCGTATTTGACCTATACTAAGCATTTTAAGGAAAGGTAGTTTTAACAAATTAATATTAAAAGTGTAGTTTCAAATGGCTAAAGAGGAAGGAGCTATATCTTAACATTTCAAGTTAAACCTATATTAAATCACAAAGGAAAAATTCTGAATAATTTGTAGTTTTATTGTAAAAAAAGTGTAAATAACACTAATTCGAGTCATCTTTTGTGCTATCTTCTAATTTGTAAGCTAAAAAAATATTGGAGGAAGAAAAGTGAAAAAAATATTAATGATACTATTCTCTTATGTAATAGCTGCTTGTTTTTTCTTTTATGGTGGGATATTTCTTTCAAGTAGTGTAGGTGCCTCCACTTGTAACGATATTCAAGAACCTGAATTTAACTTAGTAGGTGCAATATTCGGAAAAAGTATTCTAGCGGCAGATGAATGTGATAATGACAGATATATGGGTGGTATGTGGGGATTATCAGAGATACCTATATATATAGAACTAGATTCTAGTACTCTCAAATCATCTTTCCTTGAAGGTATCAATTACTGGAATTCGGATGTAACATTCTTTAATTTTAGAACACTAAATTCTTCTGTGGGTTCTGAAATAACAGTATACGATTTAGAATATCCAAGTGAAACGTGGAATGCTAGAGCATACGGTAGCTCTGCAGGTATGGAAAAACCTGATCCAAATGATCCAAACGACCTTTATGAAAATCTTGGAGGAGTAGATATTAGGTACAATACATCAACTAAAGTTCAATTTAAAGATAAACAGACTCTTTATGGAATTGCGAATCATGAGATTGGGCATTCAGTAGGTTTAGGGCATAGAGACAGTCAATCACTATTAATGTATTGCTTCAATAGTAGAACTGCAACAGAATTAACACTCGGGGATGCTACATACTTAAAGTATATTTATAATCAATAATAACAAAAAGGGTGGTTCCAAAATGGGGAAAATTTTTACTTCTGGAATTATTGCAGTCGGAATAGTAGCAACTGTATTAGGCTTTAACTATGATAAACCTGAAAAGGTAGAATTAATGGAAGTTGATGCCTCTTGGGATTATGAGCCACAATCAATTGATGAGATGTATGAGTTATCTGATTTGGTAGTGGTAGGTAAGGTTAAAGAAGAAATTGGTACTATTCAACCATTTACTTTCGATGAATCGGTCATCTATACAGAGATAGATTTCAAAGTCAATACCTTTCTAAAAGGAGAAACTTCTAAACATATACCTGTGGTAAATTACGGTGGAACAAGTCCTGAGGGTAAAGTGATAGAATGGCATGGTATTGAAAAGATAAATAAAGATAAACTTTATTTGCTTTTCTTAGAGAAGTTAGAAACTGAAGATGATAGAAATAACAAATATAGACCAATATCAGGAATTGCAGGAACTTATGAGGTAAGTAAAAGCAATGGAAAAGAAATAAATAAATTGGTTAAAGAAGAGAATTTAAGTATTGATGATTTAGAGGGTTATGAATTGAAAGTACAAGAGCCAATGTCTGTTATCCAGAATACCGTAATAGAAGCTGGCATGGAGGGTGTTATAGATAGTAAAGAAAGGTTGAAATCAAATTACAATTCAAATGAATAAATGTTTTATAATATTTACTTTTATCGTGACTTTATTATTATTGAGTAGCTGTAAAGATAGTAGTAATTTTAGTGAAAGTGAATTTAGCAAGAGAAATTATGACAAGGTTACATTTACAAATTACGCCAATAATAAACAGATTTATATTAAAGACTCAATAATAATATCAAGGTTTGTAGAACATATTATAAAAGCAGATAAAAGCAACGCTTCAGAAATAGGTATAGACCCTCCCACTGGACAACTAACATTCTTGGTAAAAAATCAAGCTATATATAGCTTTGAGTTTTTTGAAGGTAGCTTAATTATTGATAATATATATATTAACACTAGTTTTATGGTTAATAGAGATGAAATATTAATAGAAACTTCTAATTAAATCCAATCAGTGCTTATTTTTTATTTTAGGAAAGTGAATCAATTTCATAAATCTGAGACCTACGGGCTTAAGGCTTTTAAGCACTAAAAAATGGAGTACCTCCCCAAAGGGAGTTCAAATATACTAATCAATAATCTATCATTATGACGATCACACTATAGGTGATCGTTTTGTCGTATATGACACATACTGCGCAGCAACGTTGTCCAAATTTGATGAGAACAGAAACTGTAATTCTCTGAAGATTTCAGTTTGAAGATACGTGATATTGTGAAGCTTTTACATAAACTAACGTTTTCTTAATAAAATATAGGGATCCGAATGCATAATAAGTGGCAATTGCTTGCTTTTGTTTTAGGGCAGGAATGTGAAAGGAAGTAAGTTAATAATTCATGTATGTTTGGTTTGCAATAAAAATTTCAACAAAAATCGTATATAATAATACTACAAGTATCTTTAATGATAAAGGTGGTGAGTGTAGTGGCTGTTCGTAAAGAGGATTTATATCGAATGGTGGAATCTTTAAGCAATGAAGATAAAAAAGCAGCCTTTGACTTTATTGAATTCTTAGTTGAACGTTCAAAAAATAAAAAACCACAATCTTGGCAAGACATTGATGAGTTAGATAGTGATGGGGAGCCATTAACAGATGAAGAACGAGAACAGTTAGAAAGTGAAGAAGGATATGTCTCAGGGGAGGATGCAAAGCGTGAATTCGGACTACAAGTTGATTTACCATAAGTCCGCAGTTAAATTCATAGCTAAATTAGAAGAAACCTCCCAAGAAAGAATTGTAACTGGGTTAAAAGGACTCTTATCCAAACCACCAGAAGGAGACATTAAGAATCTTAAAGGACATAAGGGAATGTATAGATTAAGAATAGGAAGTTACCGTGTGATCTTTAATATTGACCATGAAGAGCAGATAATCTATATAGAAGCCATTGGTAACCGCGGAGACATTTATAAAAAATTTGATTGATACGATACTCTCTAGTTTATTCTAGAGAGTCTTTTTTTATCAGTTTATTTTGGTAGGGGCTTTGAATCTCGTGGAAGAAGCTTTATTTTTTATAATAGGATCATTTGCTGAGCAGTATAACAATACTGTGCCATAAAAGACTTACTCCCAAAAAAATAAGCCAAATCAATATTACTCTTTTTATATCATGCTGATTTATTGTTAAGGGTTTGTGAATGGGGAGGCATTTTTTGGAAGATATATTAAAGTAAATCTTGGTGGAGTTAAAGGATATTAAGACAGATATAGGGGAACTTAAAGTGGGACAAAATAGACTAGAATCTGGTCAAGAAAAATTACAAAAAACATCATTGATTCTTTAGGTACTTATACTGAGAAAATTTGCTGATTATGTTGATGACAAAACAGAAGTTCTAAATAAAAGAGTTTACAAGGTTGAATCTGAAATAGAAAGATTAAATAGACAGTAGAGAATGAAATCTAAATCTCATTACTGTCTTTTATTGTACAATTCTCTAATTATCGGTGACAATAAGACTGTCATTGTATAAAAGCCTAATTTTATAGTGAAATCAACATTTAACACTAACACAAGTCAATATTAAAAAAGCCTACCCCAAAAGGGTAGGCTTACATCATCATTAATTATTTTTTGATTCTGCCGGTTCAAGTGTTTTGGCTGGGTACATTTTTCTACCAATTATAGATTGGATGATTAGAAAAATGCCTCCTACCGTCCAGTATAACGGTAGAGCAGCAGGTGCACTAAATGAGAAAATCACAATCATGATGGGTGATAGCAGTCCCATCATTTTCATCTGTTGTTGTTGAGTGGCAGGCATATTTGCTTGTGTTACTTTAAACTGCAGATAATAGACTAATCCAGCTAAAGCGGTTATGAACAAATCGGGTGCACCGAGATTAAACCACAGAAATGAGTGAGTTGCGATTTCGTGTGAGTCTCGAATTGCATAATAGAAGCCCATTAAAATTGGCATCTGTAAGATTAAGGGCAAGCAGCCCATTGCTAATGGGTTCACACCGTGCTTACGATAAAGCCCAAACATTTCTTGCTGCAACTTCATTTGTTCTTCTTTGTCTTGTGTATTTTTTAACTTCGTTTGGATCTCGTCCATCTCAGGTTTCAATACATCCATCTTTTCTTTCATATCACGCTGTTTCTTATATTGTTTTAACATGAATGGCATTAAGATTAGGCGAATAATAAGGGTGATGAGCACAATGGCTAATCCATAGCTATCACCAAGCACTGAAGCAATTCCGTGGATAGCCTGTGTAAATGGCTCCACTAGATATTGCTGGAAGATACCGCTACTATCTTCATTTGACTGACAGCCGCTTAGTAAAAGTACAAGAAATGGTACGAAAGTGAAAAATGTTATTTGTTTAAAAGATTTCAATCTTAACTCCTCCTAGTTTGTAAAATTCTTTAGTTTATGGAGTAGGAGATTGAATCTTCTAGATCATCATCAGATATTTTGTGTCGTCTTAGGATAATGAGTATCCAAAAAAGTATCGGACTGTCTGAGTTTAGTTGATAGCCTTTTAGCGAAAAGGTAGAAGGCATCATATTGGTAGAGTCTGTGGAATATATCGATGCTACAAAGTTATTTCCACTAGTATTCAGTAGAAGGTGTCCGATGACTATACCTAGCAGGAAGCTGGCATAGAGTGTGTAGAATGTAGATAGGCTGGTTAGTTCGAGTAAGCCTTCGAGCAATGTATTCACCTCAAAATTAGGTCGGGCCTAATTTGTAATTAATGTGTCTAGTTATATTTGTTAGTTTAATACGTTTGTTATTTTAAAAAGTTTCATATAAGAGTTCTGTTAAATATTAGGTCCGTTGCTTTCCGCTCCAGGTGCTTGCTTTCCGCGGGGCGGGAGTGAGCCTCCTCGTCGCTACGCTCCTGCGGGGTTCCGTTCCAGTGGGTACGGAACCTCGGTCTCACCTGACCCGCTAATCCCGCAGGAGTCAAGCACCTTCCGCTCCAAGTAACTCCGTACTTGAAAACAATCCTACTTTTTAATTAATAAAGCTATTGCTAATACATTATAACTGATTAAAACTTGGTTGCAATCCTATTTAATTGGTAATGTCATTGGTCCAGTTTTGAACTTTATGTTTCAAGAGTTCCTTATTCTGGTCAAATTGTTTTCTTCGATGACCATTTGCACCTGATGGATGGGGGAATCCGAATAGGTATGTGTGTTGGTGTATCCTGCCTTCTTGTAATAGTTTTTGGATGACGGTTTCTACTGTTTTGCCTAGCGGTATGACTAGTGCTGGCTTTTGTATTTGTTCTAGTTCATTAGTGAAGTATTCATAGGCATACTTGCTTAATAGTGGGACATGATCAATGCTGGGCTGGTGGCCTGTGTAGTTTTTCCCGTTATAAAAGACAGGGTATTTTATGATGGAAGTGGTATGAATGAGATCGCGATGTTCTGCAAACAAAGAGGCTGCATCTTCAATCCCAAGGGCTAAGGCAACACCGCATTCATTAAGCATGGAGATTAGGTTTGTTCTCATACTCCCAGCAAAGCTTGATGCTTTTTTTGCTTCGCGTAAAACTTCTTGTACTTCCTTCCCGATATGTAGGTCTCTAAGTACTTGCTCGTAAGCTGCTTTCATTTGGCTCCAGCCTGGTGTAATTCCGACAATGGCGATTCTGGCTAATGGATTGATGTACTCATTGTGGGGAGCATAGTACATTTCAATCTCGCCAGTCTGTTTGATTAGAAAGCTTTCAGTAAGAAGATCTTCTTTTGTTAGGTTTCTTGAATGCCCTAGTGCAACAATGCTAGGAAAATATTGTTCCCATTTCATCCGATTCACCTTGTTCTTTGTCGTTTTAATCGTTAATAAATATTTCTGGTAAAAGCTATAGAATTTGTCACAAAATTTAGTGACTGTCCATTATAATAATACCAAATAGATGTTCTGTTAAAAACGGGGGAAACAACAGTGAGCAACCTACACCGTATTCTTTGGTTTGACGACCAGGTAAGAAGTAGAAGATATCCAAATAGCTCAAGTCTTGCGGAGAAGTTTGAAATTTCGAATCGGCAAGCATTACGTGATATAGAGTATCTCGTGAATACGATGGGTGCTCCACTAGAATACATTCCGAAAAAAAGGGGTTACGAGTATTCTGAGAAAACCTACATGATTCCTTATCAGGTTATAACAGAGGAAGAGCGGAAGGTACTCTCGTTTCTTTCCTATAGATATGAGCAATTTCGATATGATAACTCATCAGCTGTTAACAAGCTTGCCTCTTTATTTAAAAAGCTAGCAGGGAAGCCATCTGATTTTCTTGAAACATATCCTTTCTTTACTGTACCTGATAGCGTCATTGAGCATCTTCATCGCATTCATCATGCTATAGAAATGAGTAAAAGGGTCCTCGTTTATAATTATTCCCATGAAGATAACCGTTATTGCTCTGAAGAACTCGAACCGATTACGATTTTATATAATGGTAATATTGACTATCTCGTTGCCTATCATCCGAAACATCAACGTGAAGAATTAATTTCGTTACTGGATATAAAAGAGATTCGAATACTTGAGTCGGTTGAAAGTCCAAAACAAAAGCATAATCAGCTTCATCCATTACATAGGGAACCTTTTAGTGCTGAAGTATTGTTGAAGGAAGACTTTGTAGGGGAAAGTTGGTACGGATACAAAGTAAAGCGCGTTACAGAACGAGTGTTAACACTAGAGTTCTACGATGCCGAATTATTTATTAATCAGCTTATTTCCACATCAACCAGCGTGACACTTTTAGAGCCGAAGTGGTTAAAGGAAAAACTTGTGGCAAGATGTCAAGAGATCATTCAGTCATTATAAAAGAGGGGTCAGCATGGGAAGAAAAGTTATCCAACATATCTCACTTAATCGGGATTCAAAATCATACATAAATAGTTTGTACGCTGTTCTTACTTCGAGTGGCTTATTTGAGGGACCGAAGTTTTTACTATCCGGAATGACTGGAATGGCTTTTAAATTTACTATTTTACAAGGGATTTCACCCATCTCCATCACGGCATACGGTCCTTGGGTAAGGGAAAATTGGCGAGCTGTAAACAATCTAGGAATCTATAACGAGGCAAGGGCTGACCGTTCTAGGCATCGTACCTTTCCCCTTATTCAGCACAATGCGATAAAAGAAATCAAAGCATCGATTGATAACGGAAGGGCTGTTTTATATTGGTGTCCTCCATTTGGTGTAATTTATGGATATGATGATGAACAAAAACTCTTCTATTATGTAGAAGGGGAAGACCGTAATTTTCATGGATCCAAGGATCGGATCGCAGAGAAGGCCTGTTTATATGATAACGTACTGCTAAACCACTCATCTCTTTGGTTTTATCAACTGATCGGAGAAAAAGTAGAAAAAGAGAAAAAGGATATTTACCGAGATTCGCTACTAAAAGCTGTGTTTGATTGGAAAGGACATAAGGGTCAAGCGGATGCTTCGGGGAAGCTGGCTTATCCGTTTGTTATAGATATTTTAAAAAGCGGGGACTTTGATTCATTTGGTGCAGCCTATACCTTACATACATATGCACAGTCTAAGAATGAAATCTCTCATTTTATGAAAGAGGTTGTAACAGAATATAAGGAGCTAACCTCGAGCCACAAGCTGTTTGCAAATGTGGCTCAAGTGTATCATCAAATTGATAATCTTATAGATTATCAGAGTCGTTACAGCAAAATTTCGTCAGAGCATTTCAAGCCAATTGTGAACTATCTTCAAGAGGCAGAAAGCATTGAAAATCAAGCCATGATCGAAATAGAGAGCTTCCTTCAAGAGCGTTTTCCTGATTGGAGTAACACTATGAATAGGCTGACTTGGTTGCAGGGAGATGCGAGATAGAGAGGAAGTATGAACATGTACAAGATGCTAGACATTCAGTATCAACCACATAGTAATACTATCATTGACCCCATGTATGGTGTATTGAACTATCTCAAACTCATATCAGTTGATAAAGATACCTTCGCAGGAATATCTAGCCTCGCCTTTCGATTTTCCGTTAATAAAGAGCTAGACTATATGTCTACATTTTTTTATAACTGGAATGAAAATTGGCTCGCAACAGATTTTATAGGGATCTTCACCAAAATGTATTCCGCATATACAGATGATGTTACGTTTCCTTTATACCAAAAAAATCTTCTGGAAAAGATCAAGGAGAATGTTGATTTTGGAATCCCTTCAATCATTTGGAAGGATGGTTTTGTCGTTGTGAAGGGGTATGATGACGAGAACGCTGCCTTAGTGTACACGGATGGGCAGAAGGACCATGTTCTCCAATATAGTGAACTAGGCTATAGTTCATTTCCGATGTGGGGCATTCAGATCTTTAGTACCGAGTCGATCATCATGGACGAAAAAGAACTCTATTTTGAATCGATATTTCAAGCTGTATATAAAGCGCACTCTCAAGATCCATCACTACCGAAAGAGCAGTATGCTTGCGGATTACGTGTTTATGATTTTATTGTAGATTGTCTGAAACAAGGCGAGCTTAATGAAGAGCAGATCAACACCATGAGAACCTTTTGTACGGTAAAAGAGCACCTCTGTCAATACTTTCTTAAAATTCAACCGTATATGCCAGAGCTGTCTAAAACAACTGAGTATATTTTAAGGATAAAGAACCTTTTCAAAAAGATTGAAGAGTCCTTACATGATTCATCCTACTTACAATCAATATCCTTTTATCTTGAGGCAAAAGAGATAGAGTCTCTGTTTTATAGAGAGTTGGAAAATATCTATCATATCGAATTTCACAACCGAAAAAATTCGATTTGGCTACGATAAAAATGTTCACCCTGACATTTTATGTCATACTACCTTGGTTAAAGTAATTATAAGAGATTCATATGATCTCAATTGTTATTCGAGGTGAGAAAAATGGCAAAAACAACTAGAGGAAAAGGGTTATGGAACACTCCATCAAGAGGACGAGGTACATGTCCAGTGTGTCAGTCTACGAGAATCAAATGTTTACATACAAATGTTACGGAAGTTGGGGCGCAACTAAAAGTATGTAAAAAATGTAGAAACAAAGATTTATAGCCTTAAGGAGGAATCATGGAGTTTACATTAAAAACATATCAGCCTGAATTTTTACAAGCAATTAAGAAGCTTTACCGAGATGTGATGGAACAAGATGAGAATACGATTTTTTGGTGGCCAGGTGAACCTGAGTTTACTTGGGAATATTGTATCTGTGCTTTTGCTGGCGAAGAGCTAGTTGGAAAAGGCCAGGTACAAGCCGTTAGCATTCAAAAGCCTGGAATCAATTCAAATGCGAAGCATCATATATACGTAAACATTAAGTTACATCCAAAATATAAAAACAATACCGAACTATTCAGCCAAATTTATGATGCTATCTATGACAAGGCAATCAAGATCCAGGACGGACTTTCTCATGAATTTCAAACACTATTATGTGTTGGAAATGCATCCACTGAGGAGAGCAATAATACGTTGTTTTTAGATAAGGGGTTTTCACCATTCAATTATTTATACGGAATGGAAACAGACCTTTCCAATGAATTGTATGATAACCACGGCTCAATTGAAGGAATAGAGATTGATTATTGGAAGATGGAGACAGAGGAAGATGAGAAAAGGTATTTAGAAATCGAAAGCATCATCTGGCCAGAAAATGCTCTATCTCCAGGTCGATTACAGGAATACAAGGGAAAGCCAGGATGGACAGCGATTATAGCAGTAAATGGCCAAGAGATTGTCGGCAGTGTTATGTGCTGGGAGCAGCATCAGTCAGGTGAGGTATATGGTGAAATTGAGGACCTATTTGTACTTCCTGATTGGAGAGGCAAGGGGATTGCAAAAGCGCTTCTTGTAAAAGCATTACAAACGTTAAAGGATCGCAGCCTAGAACGAGCGGAGTTAATGGTGTTAACAGAGAATGCTTCTGCTATCTCCCTCTATAAAGGAGTTGGCTTTGAGGTAGGGTATAAAGAGAATCGTTATTTTATTCCATTGGTGTGAAGAGGAAGCTCGGCATGTTGCTGGGCTTTTTTTGTTTGTGTTATAGTTTGTGCTTTATTTAATAGTGATGAAATTGACGGAGCATATGTTTTTTGAGAGGAGTTTGGTTACATTTTTTGGTAAAATGCACAAGTTCATTAAATAGATGCACAAGTTTTGCGAATAGATATACAAGTTTACCAATCAGATGCACAAGATACGTAAATAGAAGCACAAGGTTATAAAAAATGACAACACAATAGCACAGAAACAAAGAAAGAATACACATAATCTGGCAAAATAAAAGGAATTGACGATAGAACAGTCAAATATATTAAAAAAACAAGGAAAAGACTATGAGGAGGAACAAAATGAAATCCGAAAAACAGAAAATGCTAGACGGTGAGTTGTACGAGCCTTGGGATCCACAATTAATGAAGGAGAGAGAACACGCTCGATATCTAGTAAGAATGTTTAATCAAACGATTGAAACAGATCGTAATGAACGTATTGATGCAATAAAAAAGCTCTTTGGCTCTACTGGTGAACAAGTGTATATGGAGCCAAACTTCCGCTGTGACTATGGCTACAACATTCATGTAGGAAACAACTTTTTTGCGAACTTTGATTGTGTCATTTTAGATGTTTGTGAAGTGCGTTTTGGTGAAAATTGTATGCTTGCTCCTGGTGTCCATATCTATACCGCTACACATCCCCTTAATCCATTTGAGCGCAATAAAGGGACTGAATATGGAAAACCCGTCACAATAGGAAATAATGTTTGGATTGGTGGAGGAGCTATTATTAATCCAGGGGTAACAATCGGAGATAATGCGGTCATTGCTTCAGGAGCCGTTGTGACAAAGGATATCCCGGCAAACGTTGTGGTAGGTGGGAATCCTGCGAAAGTTATTAAAAAGATAGACTTGGAAGATCCAAGATAAGATTGAAAAAGTACAAAAAAGGTCCGTCCCTATAGGTTCGGACCCCGTTGTGTACCTCAAATTAATCCTTCAATGGAACGTCTATACGCACACTCTTTCGTGTGAAAATCTCTTCATCGACACTAATAGTTAGTAGAGCCTTGCCAGTGAAGGTTTCATCCTTTTTATACGTGCGCTCAAACACGAGCTTTTCGTCGTTTGTATCAACCCTTGATATTGAAGCTTCTTGTATTGCATGTTTAGGGTTATGACTATCATAGGCGGCAATATATTGGGACTGAAGGTTTATATCTCCCTTAAGCTCATAACGAACAGTGATCATGTCCGCTGTTTCATTTATTGCCTCAATGATCATACTTTGATCATTGATAATCGGGATTCTTTTTGGAAGCGTATCATCACTTTGGACATGGTACTCCTTTACAGTGGGATCACCCTCTAGCTTCAACGTTCCAGTCGTTACCACATCTAGAATCAGACTCTCATAGGTGGACGGTAATTCAGGGAATGAAGCTGAGTATTTTCCGTTATCTAATGGTTCTACAGGTGAATACATGTTGAAAATGGATGTGCCATTTTCATCGTAAAGGGTCATTCCTTTTTGGTTTAGAGAGGTCATTTTTTTATTCGGATCAAGGGGTTCTTGGGATAGAACAACCTGAGTATGACCTGGTTTAACATGCATTTCCTCAATGGTGATGGTACTATTTCCTTCCTTCCATTCCTGGATTGTTTTTGGTTTATAGACATAGGATGCCTGATGAATGTTTTCATTTTCAATAGGCAAGTCAAAAGCCCATTCTCCTTTCTGCCCATAAACCTCATGAATCATGAGCTGAACAGTTTTTGCTTCTTGTGGTTGAAAACGCGCATGCATTATCCCTTTGACTACATTCCCATTCTGCTCTACTTCCTCAAAGCTCGATGAATGGTTTTGTTGTTTTCCATCTAACGTAATCATCGGTCTGAAAGGAACACGTACTTCCTTCTCCAGTAAGTCTAATTGCTCAAAGGTTAACGTATATCCAATTGAAAGGTTTTTTCCATCATAGTACACTTCACTAAAATCAACTGTAATACCAGAATTTGATTGGGTAGTACCGGATATATCTGAAACAAATCCCTTTTCCACTGCATTTTGGACAATCTCAGAGTCCGATTCAGTAAAAAGTGAACCAACGATTGGAACTTCTTTTAACATCTGTGCCATTGTCGGGGAAACATATCCTGAGCCAATAGCTAGAGTCAAAGCAGCGGCTGTTCCAATAATCAATTGCACTGCTTTACCAGCTTTTCGCTTTTTCTTGTTTATAGGAAGAGTATGTTGATCCTCAATATAAGGAACGCTTTTGGCAAATTCATATAGGGAATCAGGTGCATCAATATGATCCATTGCTTTTTTAACATCTTCTTTATCTACGTTCATCAACACTCACCAGCCTTTTCTATCGGTATAAAATGATTAACACTTTTCTTAAGACGTTTTCTTCCTCTATGAATCCTCATTTTGACAGTGCCTTCGCTTTTCTTTAATAGATTAGAAATTTCACGAATACTTAACTCCTGATAATAGTAAAGGATGATAATCATTCTTTCTTTGTCTGGTAGGTTAAGAATGTTTTCAAGCAAACCGGCACTTTCCTCTTTTTCAAGAACAACATCTAGTGGCTGTGAAGCATGATCCATTAGCTCAAACATTTCATGCAGATCAACATGTTGCTTCTCTCTACTACTCTTACGGACTACATCAATCGATCTAGAGGCAACTAAAGAGTAAAACCAACTCTCGAAGGTTTGAAAAGACTTCCCACTCATAATATTTTTATAGGCCTCGAGTAGAGAGTTTTGGACAGCATCCTCTGCGGATTCCTTTGAACAAACGATGCTAAAGGAAATGCGGAAAGCTTTTTGAATAAACGGTTCCATTAGTTGACCAAATGCTTCTTTATTGCCATTTTGACACTGTGAAATCAAATCTGTAACGTCATCCACACGATCTCACCTCTCTTTTTTTCTATTCACTAGTAAGGCGATTTATAGTGATAAAAGGTAACAGCTTCTGTTATATTTTTTTAAAAAATTTGTGTAGAACCCGAAATATCTCTTTGAGTGTGTATGTAAAAAAGACCTTTCTTTTTTAGAGCTTAAGACTACCCATTATAATAGGTGATATAGTAGTGTCTGTAAATAAATGTTAATCATTTTGGTTTTGTCGGATTTTGAGTAAAGGAAAAAGTTTACTTTTGAGAGGAACCGAAGTATTATATAGTTAAACATAAATACTCAACGTTGAATAAACAATATTAATAATATAAAGGAGGGATATTTATGTTTTACATGAAATCAAAGGACATTCAAAAATCGTATGGGGGTAGGAAGGTAGTCAAAGGAATTAATCTTGAAGTGAAAAAGAATGAAATATTAGCGGTTATTGGTCCTAACGGAGCAGGGAAATCTACTACATTGGAAATGCTCATAGGCCTTCGCAGTTCAGATGAAGGAACCATTCACTACTGGCAGGATTCATTTAAAGCTCATATTGGCGTCCAGCTACAATCGGTCCCTTTTTTCCCTGGCTTAACCGCTTTAGAAAACTTGCAGCTGTTTGCAGCCTTTTATAAGAAAGTATTATCAAAAACAGATACGATGAAGCTCTTAACTCGCTGTGGCTTACAAGAAAGTGGAGGTACCGAAGCCTCAAGACTATCTGGAGGACAGCAGAAACGTTTAGCGATCGCGGCTGCACTTGTGCATAATCCCGAGTTGGTGTTTCTAGATGAGCCAACAGCCGCTTTGGATCCAAGGTCCAGGCAGGAAATTCATGAACTAATAAGAGAGATCTTCCAACAAGAAAAAACAGTAGTCTTTACTTCCCATGACATGGATGAAGTTCGCAAGCTTGCGACAAGAGTCATTATGATTGATGGCGGCATGGTCATTGCAGAAGGAGAGCCGATTGCCATTTGTCAGCAACATCAAGTAGACAATTTAGAGGACCTCTATATAAAACTAACAACGAAGGAGGAGATTGTATGTGGCTTGTAATTTTTCGTTCAATGATTGTAACGTCTTTACGTGACAAAATCACGCTGTTCTATTCGCTACTTTTTCCAATTGGTTTGATGATTGGACTTGGAATCTACTTTGACGAAGGAACAATGCCAGTCCGGATCGTATCAGGAGTCACAGCCATCAGCACGATTTTCTGGGGAATGCAGGGTATCGCGTTTCAGGTTCATTATCAGAGAAATAAAGGGGTCTACAAGCTGTTAAAAATGACACCATTACCTATCCTATCGTTCATATCGATTATGACTCTTGCTAGAACAACAATCGGTGTTGTACTGAATATGCTCGTTTGGGGAGTTGGCGTGATATTCCTGAATCTTAATGTCACACTCTTGTCCGTTCTAAACACATTCTTACTTATAAGTATAGGAACTCTTTGCTTTACTTGTATTGGATTTTTACTATCAAATATTGCTCAAAATGAAGGTCAAATTAACATGTACTCAAACCTTTTACAATTACCCATGATTTTTATGAGTGAGTCATTCTATTCTCTACAAGCTGCTCCGGAATGGGTAAGAATGATTGGAAAAATGCTACCCTTCGAATATTATGTGAAAGGGTTGCGAGGGGTACTTTTAGAAGACATGAATCCGATGATCTTAGGTTTACTTATCCCACTTGCTTTTATGGTAGGTGCATTAGTGCTATCTGTCATTACGTTTAAATGGGAAGAAAAACCTGCCATTGTTCAAAAGTCCAGAAAGTACGCATCCTAATATTTACTAGTTAAACTAGCATATGCTATACTAATATTCAACTTTGAGTATTTTAAGTTGAGGAGATACTGTCACATGACTCGTTTAATGGTACTTGGATTATTAAAAACAAAACCGATGTCAGGCTATGAGATTCAACAGCTACTTCAAGTAAGTGAGGCCGATCGCTGGGCAGGTATTTTACCGGGATCCATCTATCATGCTTTGAAGAAAATGGAAAAAGAAGACCTAGTAGCAATTGACTCAATGGAGCAAACAGGCAACCGTATAAAAGCAATCTATAAAATTACTGATCAGGGCGAACAAGAGTATGTAAAGCTTTTAAAAGAATCACTAGAAGCACCATCAGTAAATCTACCCACTGCACTATATACAGGACTTTCGTTTATTCATAGTCTAGACAAAGAAACCGTGTTGGAAGCACTGCATTTACAAAAGGAAATACTAGAAAATGAGCTGTCAAAACATAAGCAAGGCTATGAAGTAAAAAAAGAGCATATGGTAATCGACGAAGTCACAGAAATCACGTTCCAAAATATCTACAAACAATTTGAAATTCAAATTGAGAGTTTAGAAGCCTTGATAAAGGTCTACGAACTGCGCTCTGAATAGGGTGCGGTTTTTTATTATCATCACAAGGAACTATACGAATCCGTTTTAGGGTGCACATCATATATTTGGCAATGAATAGTGTGTAAGCTTAAGAGGGAGAAATACGATTATACATTCCTTTTCTTAGAGGACATTTATTCCGTTATTTTCAAAAAAAGTAGTCAAATTGTGGGTTTCACGGACATTTATTCCGCAATTCAATGAAACTTTCAAAGATTTCTCTCCATTTTGGCTAAATAAAGGAACAGATGTCCGCCAACACCTCATAATCTATGTTTTTACGAATAATAACGGAATAAATGTCCGCCCCGGCACCTTGACTAAACATTGATCGTCCAATGAATAGTATCCCATTTGTAGCACTCAAACATTTGTACAAAGGAATCTCCATTAGACTTTTTAACATCTTTTTTAAAACAACAATCAACACAAAAATACAGACCAAAATTTCACCATTTGGTCTGCTTTTTTTTATAGAGTGTTTTTTCTCAGGATATTTGATGGATATTGCTTGGAGATTATGTTTATTTAACGATTACGGCAACTTTTTTGTGTGAAAAAAGGGATTTCAATAAATTAAAGTAATAAATAATGTAAAGTTAACTTGACGTAAAGTAAACTTTACAATACACTATTAATGAATAGAGGTGGTGAATGATCTTGAAAAATAAATTAAGTGAACATAGAAAAAACTTTGGTTTGTCTCAAGATAAATTAGCCGAAAAATTAGGTGTTTCAAGACAGACAATTATCTCAATTGAAAAGGGTCGATACAATCCATCACTTCCGTTAGCATTGATTATTGCTGATATATTTCAAACAAGCGTAGAAAGTATTTTTATTTTAGAGGAAGATGATTACAAATAATCGAAAATTTGAGGAGGTTTTAAAATGGCATCTCAAAAGAGGTTTCTTATAATAGGTATATTAATTTCATTTATTTTTGCAGTTAGGCTTGTACTTTCTTTAATGACTGATACTGTTTCAGTGGTTGAACTTTTAAATTGGGGTTCTCTTGCTTATATGACTTTTGCAATTGGTCATCTTTATCCGCAATTTAAGCAAAAGGATGAGCGAGTTGATGCAATTAGACAGAAAGGGATGTATCAATCCATATTCCTTGTGTTGGTTGTTTTGATTGCTTTAATGGTACTGGTCCAATTTAATATACTAGTGATAACAACATTAGAAGTCATTAGGGTTATGATTTCAGTAATAATTATTACCATTTGGACAAATTGGATTATATTGTCGAAGAAAATGTAAAATCCTTATATAGCTAATGAGGCTTTAAAGGAATAACAAAGGATCATCCAACTTGATGGTCCTATTTTTATGTTAAAACACTCTTTATAAGTTATATACGTTGTCATATCAATGAAAAAAGGAGATGTGAATTAATGAAAAAATTCCACCTCCAAAAGGAAAGTTATTTTGCGTTTTCTCCGCTCAACCGAATGGGTTATCTGAATAGGGTGCGGTTTTTTATTTTTGCTACAAGGAAAATAAGTGGACCTTTAACTTTTGGAATCTTTTTATCACTACAGAGTTGATTGGAGCGGAAGGTGTTTGACTCCTGCGGGATTTAGC
This sequence comes from Rossellomorea marisflavi, assembly GCA_003667865.1. Lineage (GTDB taxonomy): Bacteria > Bacillota > Bacilli > Bacillales > Bacillaceae_B > Rossellomorea > Rossellomorea marisflavi_C. The sequence continues at coordinate 1,548,754 of CP033051.1, forward strand.
GGGAATAGTGAGACCCGGGTTCCGTACCCACTGGAACGGAACCTTCCTTAAGGAGGCTCATTCCCGCCCCGCGGAAAGCAAACACCTGAAGCGGAGATCAACGGTCTCTTTATATGTACACATTCTGTTTTTAAAACAAAAAAAGAAAGCCAACCTACTATGTAATAGTAAAGGATCAGCTTTTTATTTCGTTAACGTTTTTAATTTACTCTTATTCTGAAACAACAAATAATGAGCAGCCTCCACCTTTTCCTCAACATAATCTATCGAATAGGTTCCTGATGGATCTGCCAAACTACCAATGGCTCTTGAGAGATAATCAATCACCTGTTTAATCTCCTGTGTGATCTCAATCTCCTTAGAAGAGTTCATTTCTTCCATAATATCAAAAGCGAGATTCTGTACATCTAGTAAACGCCTCTGCATGTTCATCCCCTCCTTTGTAACATTTTATGTACGAAAAAGAGGAATTATGATGTTGCAGAATAGGATTAGAAAAATTAGTTTGCTTCTTGATATGGGTGAGCAACCCAACCTGTTGAATCAATAAATAGACGAACCGCCACAACCTGACGATCATCAAGTAGTGTGAAGAAATGAGGATAGCCTTCTGGAACAGAAATAACATCCCCAGGCTCAAGCTCAACATCAAAGTACCCAACTTCCTCCGTTCCTTTGATAACGAAAGTCCCATGTCCAGCAACAATCGCACGAACCTCATCTTCCGTATGTGTATGCACTTGCTCGAATTTCTTTAAAAGCTCCTCAAGATTTGGCGTTGCATCTGATAGTGCCACAACATCCCAGTTTTGGTATCCGCGACGCTCTGCTAATGAACGGATTTCTTCATCAAAAACATTCAGAACTTCCTGCTTTTCATCATCATTGATTTTGCAATTTCCTTGAAGGTGCTCAGGAAGCTTTGCTACATCCCAGTGCTCGTAAAGTACATCGTATTGAGCTAAAAATGATCCTACATTTTCTTCAGATACAACTTCATTTGTGTTACGGATTTTAATAATTGCCATGTTTATCTCCTCCAAATATATAAAAAATATTTTAATATTGCTTAACGCTTTAGCTGTAATAATGTAAGGTGATACTGAAATAAAAACTCACTTGCTTCAAGTAACTTTTTCGCCTCAAAAGCAGAGGTACCCCAAGAAGTAATTCCATGGTTTCGTATTAAAACGACACCAGCATCCTCGTGGATATGCTCGAGCATCACATCCGTTAGCTTTGGTATATCAGCATAATTTTCAACGATTGGAATCTCTAAGATGGCATCCTCTTCCCAAAGACCAAAGGCTTTAATGAGCTCCTGACCTTGAAAGACGACTTTTCCTTCATCTCCGTAAAGCTCAGAAATGACATTGTTGGCAACAGTGTGCACATGTAAGGAACAGGTAGCATTTGTTTTATTGTAAATCCCCGCATGAATTAATGTTTCAGCAGAGGGCTTTAAATGCGTTTCTTCTACAGCGGCTCCGTTTCCATCAACGAGTAGGAAGTCTTCATCTGTTTGCTTTCGTTTGTCCTTCCCACTTGCTGTAACAAGAAAGGTAAGAGGGTCATGCCTAACTTTTATGGACAAATTTCCACTCGTTCCGTAAAACCAATCACGTTCCGCTAGCTCTGCTTTTACAGCACTGAGTTCATTCCAGCTCTTAATGTAGGCACTCACGGTTGATTCACCTCTGCTTTCAATAGGCTCATAACATCGTAAAATGTTACGAAAGGTTCATAGTTTAACTGAAGCTCCTTGCATTTTTCTATTAAAAAGTCGTCGCAGGCAAACACAAGGTCTGCAAGCTTTGCGGGTTGTAGATCTGTTATTGAGTCACCAATGACGATTGAATACTCTTCCTTGTTTCCGATTTGTCTAATAATGGAGGTTTTACAGCACCCACAATCGTTATCACATTGGGAATCACATGGGTGTGGCCAAAGGATCTCAATCTTTTCTCCAGAAAAATCGGCTCCGTTACAGTAAATATTTTCTTTTGGAATTAAGCCGTCCAAAAGAGGGTGTACGAAGAAATCAATGCCACCACTTACAATCTTTAAATCGATATTTTCTTGTTTTGTAAATTGAACAAACTCCACAAAACCTGGTCTAATCTTAGCTGTTTGCACTAAGTAATCAATCATTTCTTCTTTTAGAGAAGAGTCTAATAATGAAAACATTTTCCCGACTCCCGATTTGATTGAAATCTGTTGAGATAAAATAGCATCTTTTATTTCAACCCACTGAGGTGGAGTGAACTTTTTCATAAGGGCAATAATGTTATCTGTTGTTGTAATCGTTCCGTCAAAGTCACAATAAATCGTTACATTTTTCATGCTGTATACCTCTTAATATCCCCATAAATCAAGGGCGATTTTTAACTCGTTATGCTCCTGCGCTGCGTCTGTTAGCTTTTGTCCTTTTAGTGTCGCGTCGATGGCTTGGCGAAATGCCCTTCCACCACCAACGGCACCAGCAGGGTGACCATGAATGCCACCACCAGCATTAATGATGCTCTCGATTCCAAAGTCTTCAAATAACACGGGAACTAATGCTGGATGAATACCGGCAGACGGACCTGGAAATGCCTTTTTGAAGACATCATCCGCTCGTAAATGATGTGCAATGGCTAACGCAGCATCTCGTTCTAACGCAACACTACCATATGGAGATGGGAATAATCCCAAGTCAGCTCCGGCATATCGAAGTAGCTTTCCTAGAAGCAGTTTACTTGAAAAACCGTAAACAGGTGAAGCTGTAAAAGCGCCACTTACGGCTGGATGTGCCATGATTGGAACAGATATTTCGTCGTTCTCTCTTAAAGCTTGTAATACATCTAGTCCGTATGCAAAGACATTGAAGAGAAGCATATCTGCTCCTAAATCGACTGCACGTTTTGCTTTTTCTAGAAGATCAAACGTACGACCGGTTAGGTTAACTGCATATAGCGTTTTGTGACCTGTTTCTGTATAAACTTGATCTAGAATGTCTCGACCTGCAACGACTCTATCTTCAAGAGGAGTAAGCGGATTGTCAAAAAGGATTTCATCATCCTTAACGATATCGACTCCACCTAGTGCTTGTTCACGAAGCTGTTCTTTTAGATAGTCAAGGTCTCTACCAATGACCCCTTTAAAAATACTCATCAGTAAAGGGCGATTATATACTTGTAGAAGGTCACGTATTCCTTCGATACCGAAAGCAGGTCCTGGAAAGGATTGTTTTAATTCCTCTGAAAACTCTAAGTCTAGTAGTTTTATTTTTCCGTCTAACGAGAGCTTACCGAAAACGGTTGTTAATATCGCAGCAAGATCATTAGAAAAGTTAGCACTTGGGTAGGAGATTTTAATCAGACCTTTTGTTTCCTGACTTGATTGCTCAAAGACCTCAGTACTGAGAACCTCGCCCTTATGCATTTTTAATTGTTCCTGCTGAAGCTGTGGAAGATCCGTCCATGAGCCAATTGTCAGTCCAAGCGCAATGCCTTCTGCTTTTTTATTTAGATTATGTTTATTGTCATGAACCAAATAGGTTGCAATGATCGTAGTCATGTTCATTTCTCCTAACCAAAAAAATAAAAAACGCCTCTTTCGCAGAAGAAAGAGGCACGTTTGTATGACAAACATCGTAAACTCTTATCTCTCAGCGATCTGCTGCAAGAATTAGCACCGTTTCTTGTTTGAAAACAAGATGGTTGCCGGGTATCATCGGGCCAGTCCCTCCACCTACTCTTGATAAGGTATAACATTTATTTTGTTTTTTGAAAGTTTACTAAATTAATTCGGATTATGCCATCTTAAAAAATAATTGTCAATATATTTTACGAAAATAAATTGAGCTCTTTAATTCGTCGTGCTGCTTCTCTCATATTGTCCTCAGATGTTAACAAACCCACTCGAACATAGCCTTCTCCATGCTTGCCAAAGCCATTCCCAGGTGCGACCACAACATGTGCTTTTTCTAGCAACAAGTCACTAAAGCTTTCTGAAGTAAAGCCTTCAGGAACAGGGAGCCAAGCAAAGAATGACCCGGGAGGTGCTTCAACGTCCCAACCAATTTCTTGTAAGCTTGAAATTAGTGTGTTCCGTCTTGATTCATATGTTTCAACAAGCTCTCGAACACAATCCTGAGAGGAAAGAAGCGCCGCCGCCGCCGCTTCTTGTATACCACCAAACAGGCTTACATATAAATGATCCTGTAGAAGGTTAATGGCTTCAATCACGCTAGCATTCCCAACAGCAAAGCCAACACGCCAGCCAGCCATATTATACGTTTTTGATAGCGTATAAATCTCAATTCCAATGTCTTTCGCTCCAGGTGTTTGAAGGAAGCTTGGATGCTTCTGACCATCAAATGAAATAGCACCATAAGCAAAATCATGAACAACACAGAAATCATGCTGATGGGCTAAAGCAACAGTTTCTCCGAAAAATTCTTCATTGGCAACAGCACCAGTAGGGTTGTTCGGGTAATTCAAAAACATCAGTTTCGCTTGCTGTAAAACATCTTCTGTAAGCTGAGAGAAGTCGGGTAAAAATTGATTCTCATGAAGTAATGGCATATATTCCATTTTTGCTTTTGCAAGTGCAATACCTGACCAATAGTCGGGGTAACCAGGGTCTGGCACAAGTGCAACATCACCTTCATTTAGCAAGCATTGACTCACTTCAATCAAACCGGCTTTCCCACCAAAAAGAATCGCTACTTCTGTTTTCGGGTCAATATCCACATCATATTCACGTTTATAAAAAGTGGCTGCCGCTTCTTTCAAGGAATCAAAGCCACGGAAGGGTGAATATTTGTGGTTATTTGGATCTTCAGCCGCTGTTTGTAATGCTTTGACAATATGAGCGGGTGTCGGTTGGTCTGGGTTCCCTTGACCAAGGTTAATCACGTCATGTCCTTGCTCTTTAATGGCATTGACTTTTCCAACAAGCTTTGCAAAGAACTGCTGTGGCAATTCGTTTACTATATGTGAAGGTGTAAAGTGTTTCATAGTCGTCTCCCTTTAGTACAAAATTTTCTTGAAATTATAGTCCATTATGTTATATCGTTAAACAAAATTTGTAAAGATGAAAATGATTAGGATCATTAGGAGGGGACTGCATGTCATTACGTGTGGCTTGTATTCAAATGGATATTGAATTTGGTCAACCAGAAAAAAATAGATTAGAAGTTGAGAAACAAATGGAAAAGCTGTTTCAGGAACGTGAGGTAGATGTTGTTGTTTTACCAGAGCTGTGGACAACAGGCTATGATTTAACAAGACTTGATGAGATAGCAGACGACAACGGTGAGGATACCCATGCCTTTATCGCTGACCTTGCTTTAAAATATCAAACAAATATTGTAGCTGGTTCTATAGCAAAGAAGAGTGAGAGTGGAATTACGAACACGTTGTATAGCTTTAATCGGAAAGGTGAGTGTGTAGGAGAATACAGCAAGGTTCACCTTTTTCAACTCATGGATGAGCATCACTATCTTGCATCAGGAGAGTCAACAGGCAGCTTTGAATTAGAGGGTGTTTCGAGTGCTGGGCTAATCTGCTATGATATTCGTTTTCCTGAGTGGGTTCGAACACATACAACTGCTGGTGCAGAAATCCTTTATGTTGTTGCAGAATGGCCACTTCCTCGATTGGCTCACTGGAGAGCATTGCTTATTAGCCGTGCCATAGAAAATCAATGCTATGTTGTCGCATGCAACCGAGCTGGGAAAGACCCAAATAACATATTTGCAGGTCATTCGATCATCATCGACCCATGGGGAGACATCGTAGCTGAAGCAGAAGAAGATGCTGGGGTGTTGATAGGAGAGCTAGACCTGTCTAAGGTCAAAGAAGTAAGAAAGCAGATTCCAATTTTCCAGGATAGAAGACCAGAGCTTTATTAACTCGTTTGTTAGTCTGTGCAAATAGGGAATGTGTAGCTGGAAAAATGGTACAGTCAAATCCCGTGGCTGCTTAGAGCGAAGGCTTGCTGCTAACGGACACCAGAGCTCTTATTCTGGTAAAATAGCGTGATTTTCTTGACGTAACGGACATTGGAGCCTCTATTTAGCGGTTTTGGCAGGATTTTATAGTGAAATCTATGAAATAAGGTCTCTCATGTCCGTTAGCATGTCAAAAAGCCATGAATTTGGCCAAATAAGGTCATCTATGTCCGCTAGCCCTTATATGAGAAGGTTAAGAAGACAACTATAGTCAAACTACAGAGTTGCTTGGAGCGGAAGGTGCTTGACTCCTGCGGGAAATAGCGGGGAAATTGAGACCCCACAGCGAAGCGAGGAGGCTCAATCCCGCCCCGCGGAAAGCAAGCACCTGGAGCGCAAAGCAACGGACCACGTCAAAAAGAGACCACTTTTATCACTCAAAAAAAATATTGACAGAATACTCAAAAGGCTGATATTGTTTATCTCAAGAAAAACAACAACCAAAACAAAACCAAATAACGAAATCTCTTATCAAGAGTAGGCAGAGGGAATTGGCCCAATGACGCCCAGCAACCGACCGTAAAACCATTGTGAAATGGGGCGGATCTTACACGACCGCCGAGTACACACTCATAAGGCACGGTGCTACTTCCAACAGAAATGCAAATTTCTGAAAGATAAGAGGTGCGAAGCCTACTATTACGATTGCCTTCAAACCTCTTTCTGCTGAAAGAGGTTTTTTATTTTGTTTTTATAAAATCAAAACAATGGTGAAACGGGGAGAAAGAAATGGGTGTACCACGTTTAGAAGGCTACTATGAACTGACAGAAACGACTGCAATTGAATATGCAAAAAACACAGGCTTCTTCGAACAGAGTGCCGCTTTAGATTGCGAAGAAATTGGAGACGGGAACTTAAATTACGTGTTTCATATTGTGGAGCGTCAATCAGGAATATCAATCATCATCAAACAAGCATTGCCGTATGCAAAAGTAGTTGGGGAAAGCTGGCCACTGACACTTCATCGGGCGACTATTGAGAGCAATGCTTTAAATGTTTTTGCAAAATTTGTACCAGACTTCGTACCAAAAGTTCATTTTACAGATGAGGTCTTGGCATTAACGGTTATGGAGGACCTTTCTGAATTTACGATCCTACGTGAAGGCTTGATTCAAGGAAACCGATACCCAAAGATTCCAGAGCACATTGGAACATATTTAGCTAAAACGTTATTCTACACATCAGACTTTGGCTTAAACCAACAAGAGAAAAAGGAGCTAGCAGGAACATTTATTAATCCTGAGCTTTGTAAAATAACAGAAGATTTGGTTTTTACAGACCCATTCTACGATAAAGATACGAATGATTTTGAAGAAGCCCTTTTAGAGGATGTTGAAGCAATCTGGAGTAATGATGTGCTGAAGCTTGAAGTAGCAAAGCTGAAGAAGAAATTTTTAACGCAAGGAGAAGCACTTCTGCACGGAGATTTGCACACGGGGAGTGTGTTTGTTACAGCAGACGAAACAAAGGTCATTGACCCAGAATTTGCGTTTTATGGTCCAATTGGTTTTGATGTTGGACAATTTTTAGCCAATCTATTATTAAATGCCTTATCACTTCCGAAGTCAGAACAAGCACCAATCCTTGATGACTTGAATCAAACATGGGATGTATTCGTAAATACGTTTAAGACGCTGTGGCATGAGCACAATGTTGAGCCTTACGCAGAGGTGAACGATTATTTAAATTTCACCCTAACTCAAATTCTTCAGGATAGCTTAGGATTTGCGGGGTGTGAGTTAATTAGAAGAACAATTGGTCTAGCACATGTAAAAGACCTTGATGGTATAGAAAATGATGAAGTTAGAATTGCTGCTAAACGACAAGCTCTTTCACTTGGTAGAAACTTAATTTTACAGAAAGAGCATATTACACACCCTAGATATATTCGACTTTATTAAAGAGATTATGAAACAAGGAGAAAGCAAATGAGTATAGACACACATCAAGTATCTTCAGTGAATTGGGAAAACGGAACTATAAAGCTATTAGATCAGCAAAAGCTGCCTCATGAAACCATATTTTTAACCTTACAAACGATTGAGGATGTCCGGGATGCTATTTCTAGCTTAAAAGTACGTGGAGCTCCAGCGATTGGGATAACAGCAGCTTTTGGGTTGGCACTGTGGGGACAACAGTATGAAGGAGAGAGTCTTGAGGGATTTTTACATGAACTACAGGAAAAACGAAATTACCTAGCAAGCTCACGTCCAACAGCTGTTAATCTTTTCTGGGCACTTGATCGCCTGCTTTCATCTGTAGAAGGAATTACATCTGTTTCAGAAGGACGAACATTACTGTTAGAGGAAGCGCTAAAAATTCAAATAGAAGATGAAGAGGTTTGTAGAAGTATTGGTGAGCATGCTGTTACGTTGTTTACATCAGGAGACCGAATTCTCACTCATTGTAATGCAGGGGGGATTGCGACAGCGAAGTACGGAACCGCCGTAGCTCCCTTCTATATTGCAAAAGAGCGTGACATCCCGTTACACATCTATGCATCGGAAACACGCCCTGTTTTACAAGGGGCTAGATTAACAGCTTGGGAGCTTCAAAATGCAGGAATTGATGTTACCTTAATTACGGACAATATGGCTGCACATACGATTGCAACGAAGAACATCAATGCGATTATTGTTGGTGCAGATCGGATTGCGGCTAATGGCGATACAGCAAACAAAATAGGCACATATGGACTTGCTTTATTAGCAAGAGCGTTTGACATCCCGTTTTATGTGGCAGCCCCATTATCAACCTTTGATCTATCCATCTCTTCAGGAACTGAAATTCCAATAGAAGAGAGAGACCCTAGAGAAGTAACAGAGCTAAATGGTCAACGCATTGCCCCAGAAGGAGTAAAGGTGTTCAATCCAGCGTTTGACGTAACACCACATGAACTGATCACTGCAATTATCACGGAAAAGGGTATTGTCAGTGGCAACTATGTTGAGAAATTGGCTGAAATAATAGAATAAAAGAATGATAAAGACTGCTTTCTTATTTGAGAGGGCAGTCTTTTTGTTTGGAAACAGTTTTTTAAACTCAAAACACATCCCCAAAAATCTAATGTGCAGGTTGCTCGCTCTGTAGAAGAAGCGGTAGATATAGGGTGATTTATTTACGATTATAATTTGGATAGGCTTAAACGGTTGGATGGAGTAAAAATCTCTTTATATCCAAGTGTTTTTTATTATTTTTTCGTGTAACGAAAATGAGCTCAGCTATCTTGAACAGTGCGGACATTTAGTACGCTATTTTTGAAAAAAACGTATAATTTTTCTACTTGGCGGACATTTGTTCCTCTATTTAAAGAGAATAGGGGAATATCATCTATAATTCGGCTGAATAACGGAATAGATGTCCGCTTGCCCGCTAATATCCCGCCTTTTTTAACAAATAACGGAACAAATGTCCGCTTGAAATTCTACTACACACCAATTCCGTTCACCCCCCCAGTTACGGTAAAAAACCTACATACAAGAATACACAGTTACAAACAAGAGTTGGTATTTTTTGTTTTTATTGAAACTATTTTTAGTCTAATTTCGACCAATACTATAAAGGGGGAGGACTCGGTGAAGAAATGGTTTCTTTTACTTGTTACACTCTTATTAACTTCATGTAATTCCATGTCACTTAATCCTAGTACCCATTCGGTCATTGAGTGGATAGATTTTGTGAATATACAGGGGAAGCATTACCAAGCGATCTATTCTGGGGTGATTTCAGATCAAGGCTGGATCGGAAAAGAGATTGGTGAAGTGTCGTTTAAAGTAGCAGATCATGTGCATGATCCAAACTACCAATTAAAAGATGGAGATGCAGCATTTTGGGAAAAAGGGACAAAGATTTATGAAATAAAAAATCGACCGAATCTTATTGCAGTAAATGATAAGGAAATGATTCATCACTATCGATTGTACTACACAGAAGATAGTGGAAACGAAGAATACAGCTGGCATTATCAAGATTTAGAAAAGGATCGAGTAGCGAAGGTTGAGTTTTATCAAGGGAATCAAAAACCTAAATGGTTAAGCACATATACGAATAGAGCCCAAATAGAGGAAATCCTACACATATTAGATACCAGCAAAACGCAGCCAGACTTCAAACCAAATACAGACAATGGAGATTCTACACATTATCGGATAGTGTTCTATACGGGAGACCCAATCGCATACCAATACGAACTATTCTATGACGGATCCCAGTGGTACTGGTACCCATGGGATACCTCACTTGTGGATCGTGACATAGAGTATTATTTAGAACAACAATAGAGGGACGGACCTTACCGGTGTAGCAAAAGGCTACCGGGTAAGGTCCGTCCCTCTATTTATAGGAAATTGGGAAGCCTTCAAAGAATACAATTTGTTCAATTCGAATGTGAAGGGCTCTTTTTTCTGCGACGGTCAATTGAATATGATCTGTAGCAATTCCGGTTAGTTTCCCTTCCACTTTACCGGCGGTTGTTGTTACAATGATGTGCTCCCCTTTGTGACGACTTAAGTGGTCAACATATATGGGATTTAATGATGAAACGTATTGATTCGGTTGCGGGACGGCTGATACTGGTTGAACAACTGTATAGGCTGTTGGCTGTTGATTTACTTCTACTGGTTGAACGATTGGGTTTATGTAAACAGGCTTTTTCTGTTCGAGGCTAGTCATATCATGTTCGTGCATTCTATCACTCAATTGGTTGTCCTCCTATCTTTCTGGGTTTTCTAAACCATATGCACTACTTCAAATGTCTATTCCTTACGTCTTCGGTGAATCGTTACAATCTTAGCTCTTAAAACAAAATAATTAGAGTAAGATAAAAACTTTGTTACACTAATAAGGTTGGTGAAAATGAGAAAACTACAGGGAAGGCTTCTTGACCTTTAAGAGAAAGTTGGAGAATATATGAGTGATCGTAACAAAGGAATTATTCTTTTATTATTATCAGCATTTGGCTTCTCGATGATGGCTGCTTTTGTAAAGCTATCAGGAGACGTGCCAACCATTCAAAAAACGTGGTTTCGAAACATTGTATCTGCTTTTATAGCATTTGGTTTTGTTATGTATCATAAAGAACGTTTATTTGGAAAAAAAGAAAACCAAAAAATTCTACTATTACGCTCAAGTCTAGGGATGGTCGGAATGGTTCTGTTTTTCTACGCAATTGACCACCTTGTCCTTTCAGATGCGGATATGTTAAACAAATTAAGTCCATTTCTAACGATTATTTTTTCTGCGATCTTTTTAAAAGAACGTGCTAGATTGTTTCAAATTGTCGCAATTATAATTGCTTTTATTGGAACGCTATTTATTATTAAGCCCGAATTCTCGGTAGAGATTGTTCCGTATCTTGCAGGTGTCCTTTCAGCCGTGTTTGCAGCAGGAGCCTATACGGTGTTACGTGTGCTGGGATCGAAGGAGAAGTTTTACACCGTTGTCTTTTATTTTTCATTTTTCACAACGGTGTGCTTATTGCCGTTTGTAATTGCCTTTTACGAGCCGATGAGTAAGCTACAATGGATATATCTATTATCTGCTGGTGTGTTTGCAACCATCGGTCAATTTGGAATCACAATGGCATATAAATATGCCCCGGCAAAAGAAATTTCGATCTTCTTTTACTCAACCGTTGTCTATTCAGCTTTCATTAGCATTATATTATTTGGACAAATTCCAGATGAACTGAGCATTATAGGGTATATCATCATATTTGGAGCCTCATTCTATATGTTTATTAAAAATAACAAAGTAGAGAAGGTTTCATCCTCAACGTAACGACTTGTGATTCAAGTCGTTCTTTTTTCATGTTCATTTCTAATGAAGAATAAAGTGGTGAAGGAATACTTTTTTAAAATTTTTTTAGTAGAATGATGCTAAGGTAAGAAGTTGGAGGTGTCCATATGTCAAATAAGCTACTAATTGAAAACATAAAAATATACACGCAAGAAGCGGTATATGAAAAAGGTTACTTGAAAATAGAGGGTGAAGTTATTTCAGAATTCGGGGACATGAATGAGTTAACTAAAAAAGAAGGATACCATGCATTTTCAATTCCTACTGGGTGTATGATGATTCCTGGAATGATAGATTTACATATACATGGAGTGAATGGAGCAGACACGATGGATGCAACGGTTGATGCAATTGACACCATGACAGAAACACTTCCAGCAGAGGGGACTACCAGCTTTCTGGCAACAACCATAACAGAGAAAAAAGAGTCTATTGAACGAGCATTAAAAAATGTTTCCCATTATATGAGACACCACAATCAGGCAGGAAGGGCTGAGGTATTAGGAGTCCATCTAGAAGGTCCTTTTATTAATAGAGAGAAAGCGGGTGCACAGCCTGTAAATGATATTGTAAAGCCTGATATTGAATTATTTAAGTCCTGGCAGATCCTTGCAGATAACCAGATTAAACTGGTGACGTTAGCACCTGAAGAAGATGAAAGGTATGCACTCATTCAATACCTAAAGGAAACGGGTGTCATTGCATCTGCTGGGCATACCAATGCAACCTATAAACAAATGCTCAAGGCGATAGACTCTGGTCTAGGTCATGTCACGCATTTATATAATCAAATGTCGGGATTGCACCATAGAGAGCCAGGTGTGGTTGGCGCAGCCTTTCTTCGAGAAGAACTAATGGTCGAGCTTATTGCAGATGGTATACATGTTACTGCTGACATCGTTGACTTAACGTTTCAACAGCTATCAGAAAATCGTCTGATTCTTATTACGGATTCAATGAGAGCAAAGTGCCTTGAAAATGGTGAATATGAGCTAGGTGGGCAGAAGGTAATAGTAAAAGATGGAAAGGCACTTCTAGATGAGCATACCTTAGCAGGTAGTGTGTTGAAAATGATAGATGCCTTCAAAAACCTTCAACAGTATTCACATTGTAGTGTGCAACAAGCGATTAAAGTGACGGCTGTGAATCCAGCCAAACAACTAGGGATTTTTGATCAGAAGGGTAGTATTGCTTTAGGAAAAGATGCTGATATTGTAATCCTCACACAAGAATTTGAAGTGTTTCTTACACTATGTAAGGGCAAGATAGCATATAGAAAGGAGCTGAATTCATGAAGATTGTTGAAGTGAAAGACTACGCGGAAATGAGTGAAAAAGCCGCTCAGTATGTTATTGCAAAAGTAAAAGCTGTTCCAAATCTCCACCTAGGCATGGCAACAGGTGGAACTCCTAAAGGGCTATACAAAAAGCTCATTGAGGACCACGTCAAGCATGGAACTTCTTATAGAGCGATTAAAACATTCAACCTTGATGAATATGTTGGTCTACCTCCGCATCATCCAAATAGCTACTCTTACTATATGAGGGAACATCTCTTTCATCACATTACCATCAAACAGCAAAATACGCATATTCCATCCGGCATGGCAACAGATTTACAGGAAGAATGCCAACGGTACGAAAAACTTATCGATGATCATGGTATTGACCTTCAAATCCTTGGGATTGGTGCAAATGGGCATATTGGATTTAATGAACCGGGAACATCCTTTCAATCTAAGACACATGTGGTAGAACTAGCTACATCAACGAAAAAGGCAAACGCTCGCTTTTTCTCCTCAACGGAAGAAGTGCCATCATATGCAATTACGATGGGGATTGCTTCCATTATGAGAAGCAAAGAAATTCTTCTAGTAGCATCAGGTGCATCCAAACAGCATGCAATGAAACAATTACTTCAAGGTGAAGTAACAGAACAGTTCCCTGCTTCCATTATTCGTCAGCATCCTAACGTAACGATTATTGCAGATCGTGATGCATTAATGGGTACGAACGTATCTTCTACTTATATCCACTTATAAATATAAAATAGTGTATCTTATTTGTGCTGTAATAACGTTTGTTTACATTCTTGTAAAAGCTTTTTACGTTCCTCATAGTCATCTGTGTCCTCCCAATGTATTAGGTCTACGCCGTCATCATCAAGAATACCTGTACTCCATGCACCCACATAATATTATTTCCAAGAGAAAATGCAACGCATAGCTTGTATAATAATAAAATATAGTTAACAAATAAAAGGAGTTCTTTCATGCTAGATCTATTATTAGTCATGCTTGAGCGTCTAGGAATTATCGTGACCATTGCCTTTATTTTGACTCGATTCCGTTTCTTTCAAGATATGGTGTATCAGGATAAACTTAGACGAAAACAGCAATACATTGCCATCTTATTTTTCGGATTTTTTGGAATCATTGGGACCTATTCAGGGTTAACCTTTAGTACAGATACATTGCATTTTGATCGTGGGACAGCAGTACAGCTTAATTCAGATGAAGCCATTGCAAACTCTCGTGTTATTGGGGTCGTGTTAGCTGGACTTCTTGGTGGATATAAGGTTGGGATCGGAGCAGGACTCATTGCGGGTATTCACCGTTTTACACTAGGAGGATTTACAGCTGTTGCATGTGGACTTGCAGCAATTATCGCAGGAATTCTAGCTGCGACCTTTCATAAGAAAAATAAACATGCCAACCTTCGCGTTGCTTTCTTCATTGGGGCAATGGCTGAAACGGTGCAGATGGCGATTATTCTACTTGTCTCAAAACCATTCGAAAAAGCTTGGGAATTAGTTGAGGTTATTGGTATTCCAATGATCTTAGCAAATGGAATAGGGTCTGCTCTCTTTCTGCTTATTATAAAAAATGTAGTGAATGAGGAGGAGAAGGCTGGTGCCATTCAAGCCCAAAAGACACTTCGAATTGCCAATCAAACTTTAGCCTACTTAAGAAAAGGCTTGAACACATTCTCTGCACATGCGGCATGTAATATTCTCTACAAAGAAGTAAAGCCCAGTGCTGTAGCCATTACCAATCAAACAACCATCCTAGCACATGTTGGATTAGCTTCAGATCATCACCGAGCGAATAGTCCGTTACAAACGACCATCACACGTGATGTCATACGAAATGGTGAGCTCGTCATTGCAAATGACGAAACCATCCACTGTGTGAACGAAGATTGTCTTCTCGGTGCAGCTGTTATCGCTCCTTTAAAGCATAGAGGAAAAACGATTGGAACACTGAAGTTTTATTTTCGATCAGAAAAAGAAATTACAAATGTTATCCTAGAACTTATTTCTGGGTTGAGTGTTCTTTTAAGTAATCAACTTGAAATTGCGGAAGCAGATAAAGCCTATCAGCTAGCAAAAGAAGCTGAGATAAAAGCACTTCAAGCACAAATTAGTCCACACTTTTTATTTAACTCATTAAATGTAATCGTATCTTTAATCCGAATTGATCCGATGAGAGCAAGAAAGCTATTGGTTTCATTATCGCATTTCTTAAGGCAAAATCTTGCTGGTACAACAGATCAAAAGACACCATTAAAACAAGAGTTAAAGCATGTAAAAGCGTACTTGACGATAGAGGAAGCACGATTTGTGGATCGTCTTAAAGTAGAGTACGATATTGATGAAAATATTTTAGAAGAGTTGATCCCACCGTTAACCTTGCAACCCATTGTAGAGAATTCCATAAAACATGGCTTTAAAGATAAATCAGAGAACTGTCATGTTTTGATTTCACTAAAAAAAGATGGGACAGACATTATGGTGAAGGTAGAAGATAACGGTGATGGTATATCACCTGAACGAGCGAAGGATTTAGGAAAAGCACCGATGAAATCCATGAGTACGGGACTAGGATTATATAATGTAAATAGACGTTTGGTTATGATGTATGGTGAAAAAGCTGCCTTACATATCAATAGTGATCAAGGTAAAGGAACGCTCATCGCGTTCCGTATTCCACATATGGAGGAAAAAGAATGGACAGATTAATTCGGATATTGATTGTTGATGATGAACGATATGCAAGGGACGAGTTGAGGCACTTGCTAAGTGAATATCCTTCTGTTGATATTGTCGGAGAAGCAGAATCTGGAGAAGAGGCGGTTGTACAAGCAATTCAACATAAACCAGATGTCGTGTTTATGGATATTGAAATGCCAAAGATGAATGGAATGGAGGCGGCAAAGTCTCTTTTAGAGCTTAAGCATTCTCCTTCAATTGTGTTTGCAACAGCGTATCCGGAATTTGCTGCAGAAGCCTTTCGTTACGAGGCGGTTGATTATTTATTGAAGCCATATGATGAAGAACAACTCCAAGAAACAATAAAGCGTTTGGAGAAACAATTTGTTCAGCAGGCGCCAGTTGCAACCATAAGCGAGGTAAAAGCTTCCGGAAAGCTGGCTGTAGAACGTGAAGGCGAAATTCATTATCTGGAACCAAAAGAAATTCTTTATATATTCAGAGAAGAAAAATCATCAAAGATTATAACCAATCAAGGAGAGTTTGAGATCAAAACTCCGTTAAAGGATTTAGAAGCACGCTTACAGCATTTTTCATTTTTTAGAATTCATAAAAGCTATCTTGTAAATCTGGAATATATTACGAAGTTAAGTCCATGGTTCAACGGAGCCTATCACCTAGAACTAGAGGGCCGAGAAGAAAAGCTATCCGTTAGTCGTAACTATGTAAAACCATTAAGAAAAATTCTTGAGCTATAATATGAGAGGGACGGACCTTGCTTGCGAGCAAGGTCCGTCCCTCTTCATACATCTTAATCAATGCTAGGAACATCTTAATCTAGATTTCTGACATGTTACGGATGGATAACCCCATTTTCCAATTATCTGCCTTATACTTTATGTAAGCGCATTCATATTTCTCTTATACTATAAGGAGGTAAAATCAGTGTATACATTTTTAGCAGGTATTATTTTATTAATCGTCGGGTATTTCACATATGGTAAATTTGTTGAAAAAGTGTTTGGAGTGAAAGAGCAGAGAACGACACCAGCTTACACTCATGAAGATGGTGTAGATTATCTTCCAATGAACACGAAAAAGAACTCATTAATTCAACTTTTAAATATTGCAGGAGTAGGGCCAATCTTTGGACCCATTATGGGTGCATTATATGGTCCAGTAGCTTTCATTTGGATCGTTGTTGGTTGTATCTTTGCAGGTGCCGTTCATGATTATTTAACAGGGATGATTTCCATTCGAAATCGTGGAGGTCACTTACCAGAGCTTGCTGGTAGATTTTTAGGTAAATTCATGAAGCATGTTGTAAACGCTTTTGCTATTTTACTATTATTATTAGTTGGTACAGTATTCGTGACAGCACCAGCAGATTTACTTTTTAATCTAATGGATGGTTGGGCTGCAATGGGCTTAATCCTAGGTGCGATCTTTATCTATTATGTTCTGGCAACATTACTACCCATTGATAAAATCATTGGTCGTTTTTATCCACTATTCGGAGCATTACTATTAATCAGTGCATTAGGAGTAGGTGCAGGACTAGTTATTACTGGTGCACCAATTCCAGAATTAACATTATCCAATTTCCATCCTGATAATGCACCAATCTTCCCACTATTATTCTTAACGATTTCTTGTGGGGCATTATCTGGTTTCCATGCAACGCAAACACCAATTATCTCTCGTACAACACAAAACGAGAAGCAAGGACGCAAAATTTTCTACGGAATGATGATTGCTGAAGGAATTATCGCAATGATCTGGGCAGCTGCAGCAATGAGCTTATTTGATGGTTCAACTGGTTTAAATGAACTATTAGCTAACGGTGGTCCAGCAGGAGTTGTAAGTGAAGCATCAACATTAATGTTAGGGGCTATTGGAGGAACATTAGCAGTATTAGGTGTTATCGTACTACCAATCACTTCTGGAGATACAGCATTTAGAAGTGCACGTATGATTATTGCAGACTACTTTAACTTCTCTCAGAAAAAAGTAGCAAATCGCCTATGGATTGCACTACCATTGTTCGTGATTTCATTTGGATTAACAAGAATTGACTTTACATTATTATGGCGTTACTTCTCTTGGGCTAACCAATCAACAGCAGTAATTGCTTTATTTGTAGGAGCTATGTACCTATATATTGCGAAAAAGAATTACTGGATTTCACTAATTCCAGGAGCGTTCATGCTAATGGCAACAACAACGTATATTCTAAACGCTCCAATTGGTTTTGGCTTATCACTAGATGTTTCATACATTGGTGCAGCTGTTATCTCAGTAGTACTACTTGTTGTATTCTTTGTGGCAGCCAAAAAAGCACGAGCGAAGAATTTACCTCTTGAAGAAGACATTTCAGGTTGGGACTCTGCGGCATAATGGGATGCTGCAGTCCTAACTATCGGAATAGTGTTAATGAGGAAGAAGAAAAAATTAATAGTAAGGGAGCAGAAAAAGCTCCACTTTTATTAAAGGTTCTCATGACAACAATCGTATGTATAGGTATACTATCAATAATTTTAATGTGATTTGGGAGGGGGCGGAACATACAACCGCTCCCTTTCAATTCTTTTATTGAAGTATAGCTCAAAGAATGGAGGAAGTAGAATGAAGATATTAGTTGTAGGAGTAGGAGCTGTTGGAGGATACTTTGGAGGACGTCTTATTGAGAAAGGTGAGGATGTTACGTTTCTAGTACGCGAAAAACGACAACAACAGCTTAACGAGCAGGGGCTAAACATCCAAAGTGTACATGGTGATTTTCACTATTCACCAAAAACAATCCAAACGAACGATCAATCGCAACCATTCGATGTTATTATTCTCTCAACAAAGGCTTATCATCTAAAGGGAGCTATTGAGAGTATTTCTCCGTTTGTTGGAGATGAAACGATGATTTTACCGCTACTAAATGGGATATCACATGTAGATGAATTAATTCATGTATTTGGAGAAGAAAAGGTCATTGGAGGCCTATGCTTTGTAGAATCTACCCTAGACGACAAGGGCACCATTATTCAATCCAGCCCCATTCATGATGTTGTCTTTGGAGAACGAGATGGAAAAAGAACGGAAAGAATTACAAGACTAGAAGAAGCATTTTCCAATACAAAAGCCAAATTTAGCTTATCTTCATCCATTGTTCAAGAAATGTGGCACAAATACTTATTTATCACAACGTTATCAGGAGTAACATCATTATTCCGAGCACCTATTGGGCCAATTCGTGAAAATGACAAAGGAAAAGAAATCATCCAAAATGTACTATCACAAACGGCGAGTATTATGAGATCGATAAATGCTCCAATAGGAGAACAAATAGAAGAAGCTCTGTTTGAAAAGCTTAACCAGATGGGTTACACAATGAAATCATCCTTACAAAGAGACATGGAAAAATCACTCCCAATCGAAGCAAAACATCTATACGGCTATCTAGTAGAAATAGCCGACAACAAAGGAATCCCAGCCCCAGAACTCAACATCATCTATAGCAATCTGCAAATTTATGAAACAGAAAATTTATAGGTAATAATGAGGGTTCTTAAGATTAGTTATTATAAATCAATGGTTAATGAAGCAAGTAAACCATTGTATGACTACTGAGTTGCTTGGAGCGGAAGGTGCTTGACTCCTAGGGGAATTGCGGGAAAGGTGAGACCAAGGTTCCGTACCCACTGGAACGGAACCCCGCAGCGTAGCGAGGAGGCTCACCTCACGCCCCCTGGAAAGCAAGCACCTGAAGCGCAAAGCAACGGACCACTCCTAAAGAGGAGCTTTAGCAGAAGCCTCCTCCCTTTATTTCCACACTAGAATCACGTATCCTAATGTAAACAACCCATAGAAATAGAGGGAAGAATCATGAAAACAATCTATAGTACCATCACCCAATTCCGTGGTTCTCATTATGACTTTGGCGTCATGCAAGGTGAGAAACTAAGAGACTCCCTATCAGTCATCAACCGAGAAAACCAATGGAAAGTCAGAAAACCACGCTTCTCCATTAATGTTGAAGAAGCCAAGCAAGCAATAACTCGTTTTGCCCCAGGAGTGTGGGAAGAACTTAATGGGCTACAAGATGCACTTCAATGGCCAATCGAACGTGTGTTAAAGGAATTTGGTGGCTATCGCGTCGACTATGTTCGCTCAGGCTGTTCTGTCCTAACTGGAGACCACTACCTTATACGAAATTATGATTACCACCCAAAAACATACGAAGGTCGTTATATGCTATATCAACCTACTGATGGTGTTGGCTATGCAATCATTGGTCCAAGTCAACGGGTTACAGGTAGAATGGACGGAATGAATGAAAAAGGTCTAGCGATAGGATATAACTTTATGCACCGTAAAAATCCAGGAGATGGGTTTATCTGCTGTATGATTGGCAGATTAATCCTGGAATCGTGTGCTAACGTTACAGAAGCCGTTGAGATGTTAAAAGAGATCCCGCACCGCCATTCATTTAGTTACATTGTATATGACGGTAACGGAGAGACCTATATTATTGAAACATCTCCAAGGGGTGTAGAGGTCAGACAATCAAATGCTTGTACAAACCATTTTGAGATTATGAAGCATGAAAATCGTAACCATCTTGTTGACTCAAAGAGAAGGTTAGATGCGATGCAAATGAAACAGCATGAGCTTTCAAGTGCACATGAAGCCTTTCGCTTATTAAATGATCGCGATAAGGGTGTATTTTCAGATCTCTACAGCAGTTGGGCTGGAACCATCCATACCTCAGCATATCTTCCGAGAGAAATGAAGGCATGGTTTGCCTTAGGTGGAGACCAGGGGCCTACCGTAATAGATTTTCGTAAATGGCTTGATGGAGAAGAATTAAAAATAGAGCGAATAACAGGTAACGTTGATACAAATATCCCATTTCTTCATATGAATGAAGGGGCTGATTGGTTTCAATCAAAATAAGCAAAAAGGTCTTGTTTAGGACCTTTTTGCTTTGTAACTGAATTCCTGGCTAATTCTTCTTTCTTTTACTAATTGGCATGAAGGCCTACATCAAGGAACCATTACTTCTATTAAGAGAGTGCAAGGTATTGAGAATATTTGGAAACGTGTAGATGAATAAGATGGAACAAAGTGCTTGTCTAATGTAGTTAAAGTATACTACATTAGAAAGCACTATTTTCATTTGCTTGTCCAACGAATATGTTTGAGGAGTCGTAACATGAAAGAACAATCATATGACATCTTATTTAATATAAAAACAATCAAGGAGCAGAAAGGCTTTAACAATTCTTTTCATTACTATCGATACGAACCAACACCTTATGCAGCTCTTGAAGAGTTTTTTCAGAACTATCAAGTAAATAGTAATGACAGAATTGTAGATTTTGGATGTGGAAAAGGTAGACTAAACTTTTTTATACATTATTTTTTTGGTGCTTCGGTGGTTGGTGTTGAGATGAATCAAGAGTTTTACCAAGAGGCATTAGAAAACCGTAAGAATTATCAAAAGAAAATAGGGAATAATGATAGTGAAATTATATTCTATTGCGGTTTGGCTGAGGAATATCGAATTGATCCAAGAGAGAATAAGTTTTATTTTTTTAATCCATTTTCTGTGAAAATTTTCATGAAGATAGTAGACAATATCTTATATTCTTATGAAGTAGCACCTCGTGATATCGAAATCATCTTATATTATAGTTCTGATGACTATGTGTATTATTTGGAGCAACATCCAATGTTTACGTTTGTAAGAGAAATAAAGTTATCTGGAATTTACCAACATAATATGTATGAACGATTTTTAATCTTTAGACTAGGGAATTATTGGTGAATTTGTCATAAAGAAATAAAACATTTTTTAGAAAGAGGTGGCTAAGCCCGGTATGTAAAGGTTTTACAGATGGAATAGTATGAAAGTTTTGTCGAATTAACGAAACCGGTTTACAAAAGTTTTGAAAAACCCTTGCTATTTATAAATTAGTGTCTTATAATCGGTTTATGAAAGCGGTTTCCATGAAGCTATCATGATATTTTTTTACTAATTTAAGAAACCGGTTTCCATGCGAAGTGCTCTTCTATCGTATAATAGGAGGATGCGGTTCACGGACAAACATATCTTTATAAGATTATTAAGGGGGCAATTACTTTGAAGAGTAAGAAAAAATGGTTAGGTTTAGGTTTAGCTTCAATGTTAGCATTTTCACTAGCTGCATGTAGTGGAGATGAAGGATCCAACGGTGATTCTAATAGCAGTGGGGATGAACAAGTAACATTAAACTTTTGGGCTTTTGGAGCAACAAACTATGAAGAGCTAGCAAAAGAATATGAAGCAGAAAATCCAAACATCAAGATAAAATTCAGAGCAGCTGAAACAGCTGAGCATCATGATGCATTATTCACAGCTTTATCAGCTGGTAGTGGTGCACCAGATATCGCAGCACTAGAGGTTGACCAACTTGATCGCTTCAAAGAAGCACAAGATCGTTTTGAAAACTTATACGATCTAGGAGCAAAAGATGTTCAAGATCAGTATTTAGATTGGAAATGGAACGCTGGTGAGAACCAAGCAGGGGATTTCTTAATTGGTTTACCGACAGATATTGGTCCAAAGGGTTTATACTACCGTGTAGATATTTTTGAAGAAGCTGGATTACCAACAGATCCTGAAGAGGTAGCTTCATTAATTAATTCTCCTGAAGCATTTAAAGAAGCAGGGGTTAAAGTTAAAGAAGCAACTGGTAAACCATTTGTAGATAGTATGGAAATGGCATACAGAGCATACCTAGATGCAGCGGTTGAAAGCTATTTAAATCCAGATGGTGAGCTTATTTTAGACGAAGAAGGAAACAGTGTTAAAAAGGCATATGACTATGCTGTTGAGTTAAATGAAGCTGGTATCGTTGGGAAATTTGATATGTGGACTCCTGAGTGGGCAAATGCTGTAAATACTGGTGAGTTTGCTGCTGAATTAGGTGCTGGATGGTTAAAAGGATGGATGGAAGGAAATGCTCCTGACGCAGTTGGAAAATGGAGAGTTGCGACGTTACCAACTGAGTTTGCAGCAAACTGGGGTGGATCATACATCTCGATTCCAAGTGAGACTGAGCATGCTCAAGAAGCATATGACTTTGTTGAATGGTTAGTATCTCCAGAAAATCAATTAGAATCATTCCAAAGCAAAGGATTATTCCCTTCTGCAACATCTGTATATGATATGGATGAATTTAAGTCTAACGAAGATGAGTTCTTCGGTGGTCAAGTAACAGCATCTGTATTTGCTCAAGCTGCACAAGATATTGAAGGTGCAGTATACAAAGGAGTAAAATACTTCCCAGTACATCAAGAAGTATTAAATGCTCTACGTAACGTACAAGAAGGTGCAGATCCTGAAGCTGAATGGGACGCGGCAGTAAAACGTGCGCAAGATTTAGTGAATCGTTAATTTAAATTTAACAGAATGAATAGCTAGGATATGGTGACCAATTGGCACCATATCCTACTTTATAAGCAGAAACGGGGAGTGAAAATGGACTCTGTACATGGAAAAGATAGAAAAATAAAAAAACAGAGATTTCTCTCTGAAGAAAAGAAAGACATGATATCGGGTTATTTATACATCGCACCTTTCTTTGTTATTTTCGGTATTATTGGTCTATACCCTGCACTATTTAGTTTGTATTTAGCATTTCAAAAATGGAATGGACTTAGCCCAATGACCTTTGTGGGTTTAGATAACTTTAAGATCGTACTAGAGGATCCTCTGTTTTGGAAATCTGTATACAATACTATCATCATGGGACTAATGGGGACAGCACCACAAATTATTGTTGGAATCGTTTTAGCCTTTTTATTAAATTTAACGTTTCTCCGTTTTAAAAATTTCTTCAGAATTACGATCTTCATGCCATATATAACATCAATGGTTGCGGTTGCCCTCATATTCAGTGTGTTGTTTAGTAACCACGAGTCATCACTTGCCAATTATATTCTAGGAGTATTTGGTTTTGATCCAGTAAGTTGGGGCACATCTGAATGGGGAACTAAAATAGCCATTTCAATCATGGTATTTTGGAGATGGGTAGGATATAACACGATCATTTACTTAGCTGGAATACAAAGTATCTCAAATGATCTTTATGAAGCAGCGACAATTGACGGAGCGAATAAGTTGCAACAGTTACTTTATATTACGATGCCACTATTGAAACCGTTTATTATCCTAACAGTCTTCTTCTCAACAGTTGGAGCATTACAACTATTCTCTGAACCGACTGTTTTCTTAGGAACAGCAGCATTTACAAGAGATGAAGCAATGACCGTTGTAATGTATCTATATCGAGATGCATTTAAATTACAATCATTTGGAACAGCATCTGCAACAGCGATTATCCTACTATTTATCATTGTAGTGTTTGCATCAATTAACACAGCACTAACATCAGGGTATGGAAGAAAGAAGAAGGAGGCTAAATAATGAGTAGACCTGAAACGAAAAAGAAACGATCTTTCAGTACAATCTTTATCTATTTGTTCTTATCTATAGCTTCCTTATTTTCTTTATTTCCGTTCTACTGGATGTTTGTCATGGCAACATCACCTAGCTCGGCATACAACTCAATTCCACCAACGATTACACCAGGTTCATTACTAGTTGAAAACTTTCAAAAGGTAACGAATCAAATAGACTTTTTCCAATCTATGTGGAATTCATTCATTGTTTGTACAGTTGTAACCCTTGTCGTGTTATTAATTAGTTCACTAGCAGGTTTTGCTTTTGCAAAGTTCAAATTTCCAGGAAAGAATGTTCTATTCCTAGCAATTCTGTTAACGATGATTATTCCACCTCAATTGGGATTAATTCCACAGTATTTCCTAGTCTCAAAAGCTGGACTATTAGATACGCTTGCAGGTGTCATGATCGTATTCTTCTTGAATCCTTTAGGGATTTTCTTAATGAGACAATATGTTAGTGAGTCAGTACCGGATGAGCTAATTGAGGCAGCAAAGCTAGATGGCTGTTCAAACTTTAGAATTTATCGAAGTATTGTACTACCAATCATTCTACCAGCTTTCGCAACATTAGGGATTATTGTGTTTACAGCAGTATGGGGAGAGTTTTTGTGGCAGTTTACAGTACTAAGAGATCCAGAAAATTACACAATTCAAGTTGCTTTAGCAAATCTAAGCAATACATTTAATATTGATTTCGGTATGATTCTTTCAGGTGTATTCTGGGCTACTGTACCATTATTAATTATTTTCCTATTATTTAACCGTCTATTTATCTCAAGTATTACTGAAGGATCTGTTAAATAAATAGGTATATTGAAAGAAACTGTCGAATCTCATTGATTCACTAAATGTTTCTTAGTAATGTAAAGGTAGAATAAAACTACTATGAAGCCAGATGAGGGTGGAGAAATGAGTTTAACAATAAGGGATATTGCACAAATGGCAGGCGTCTCTCCAGCGACTGTTTCTAAAATAATCAATAATTATGGTGGTATAAGTGAGAATACAAAGAAAAAAGTTCTAGATATTATCATACAAACAGGCTATCAACCGAATTTTTCAGCAAAATCACTAGCAACAAAGAAATCAAATCTGATAGGGCTTATCTATGCTGGTAAGATTAACGTTGAATTTACGCATCCTTTCTTCATTGATGTAGTCACGTCGTTTAAAAGAAATATGGGGTTACTAGGTTATGATATTTTAATGTTTTCAAACGAGCATTTCTACCAGGACAATGGTAGCTACCTTGCACGTTGTAAACATTTCCATGTGGATGGATGTTTGATTATTACGGGTGAGGAGATCGAGGATGCTATTTATGAATTGGTAGATAGTGATATTCCCTGTATCGGAATTGACCTTGAGATCCAAGGTCCTCGCTCTAGCTATGTGATGACAGACAATATTAATTTATCCTCTAAAGTGATTCAGCATTTTTATCTCCACTCGATTCGAGATATTGGATTTATTGGAGGAAGTCCTGAATCAGCAATCACCAAGCTACGAGAAAAAGGATTTAAGGATACAATGAATCAATTTGGACTTCATGTGAAAGAAGAATGGGTTCAATATGGTGATTTTCATGAAGAAAGTGGTTACGTAGCAATGAAAAAGATCTTAGAAGCTACAACTCTTCCCCAAGCTATCTATGCAGCTTCTGATATGATGGCATTCGGCGCATTAAGAGCAATAAAGGAAGCAGGTTTAAAAGTACCTGAAGATATTCGACTCATCGGCTGTGATGACATTGATGCCTGTCGGTACAGCGACCCACAGCTCACAACGGTACGCCAAGACAAAGAAAGACTAGGAAAACTAGCTGCACACATGCTAAACGACCTAACCAATGGAACAACAGACCTAAAACCAGTATTCATCGACTCAGAACTAATCGTAAGAGAATCCTGTGGAAGTCTTACTTTGAAATAATTGATAGTTAAGTATCTGTTGTTTTTATGGAAAGTGCAGTTGTTCAAGTAGGTAGCAATATCTCCTTTAACAACCAATTTTAATTATATATTTATATGTAATTTGCACAGAGTTGCTTGAAGCGGAAGGTGCTTGACTCCTGCGGGATTAGCGGGACAGGTGAGATCCGGGTTTCGTACCTACTGGAACGAAACCATCCTTTGAGGAGGCTCACCCCCGCCCCGCGGAAAGCAACGGTCATTTCGTTAGATTAAATTAAAACCCACAACTAGTTATGGAGGTTTAAAAATATGGCGATCATTCAATTTCCAAAAGATATGAAATGGGGAGCAGCAACCGCTGCTTATCAAATAGAAGGTGCAGCCTTTAAAGACGGCAGAGGTGCCTCCATCTGGGACACATTCTCCCACACTCCAGGCAAAGTACTAAATGGAGACAATGGTGACGTAGCATGCGACAGCTACCACCGCTATGAAGAAGACATTCAACTGATGAAAGAACTAGGAATCGACATGTATCGCTTCTCTGTTTCTTGGCCACGTATTTTCCCAACAGGAACAGGAGAAGTAAATGAAAAAGGTCTACAATATTACCATGACTTCGTAGATGCTCTACTAGCTAACGGTATTGAACCAATGTGCACACTATATCACTGGGATCTACCACAAGCCCTTCAAGACAAAGGTGGCTGGGACAATCGAGAAACTGTCGATGCATTTGCTGATTACGCTGCATTAATGTTCAAAGAATTTAACGGAAAAATCAAGCACTGGGCAACGATCAATGAGCCTTGGTGTGTATCCTTCTTATCAAACTTTATTGGAATTCATGCACCTGGTTATCAGGACCTACAGCTGGCTACAAATATTTCGCATCATTTATTATTGGCTCATGGGAAAGCGGTTTCCCGATTCAGAGAGCTAGGTATCGAAGGTGGTATCGGATACGCTCCAAATACGGAGTGGAATGAGCCTTTTAGTAATAAACAAGAAGATATCGATGCTTGTAACAGAGCGACAGGTTGGTTTATTGAATGGTTCTTCGATCCAGTATTTAAAGGAAGCTACCCACAATTTATGGTTGAATGGTTTGAGAAAAAGGGTGTTACGTTAAATATTCAAGATGGTGACATGGAAATTATTCACCAACCAATCGATTTCGTAGGGATTAACTATTATACAGGTAGTGTTACAAGATATAATGAAGGTCATGACTTGTTTGATGCAGAGAAAGTAGACATCGGATATGAGAAAACGGACTTTGATTGGAACATCTATCCTGAAGGATTTTATAAAGTACTTTGTAAAATAAAAGACCAATACGGTGATATTCCAATTTACATTACTGAAAATGGTGCTTGTTACAATGATGATGTTGAAAATGGACGTGTGAAAGACCAACGAAGAATCGATTACCTAAAAATGCACTTAACATCATTAAAACGTAGTATTGATTCTGGAGTAAATATTAAAGGGTATCTAACATGGTCACTACTAGATAACTTTGAGTGGGCAGAAGGCTATGATAAGCGTTTTGGTCTCATTCATATTGACTTCAATACATTAGAAAGAACGAAAAAAGACAGCTATTACTGGTATAAGCAGACGATTAAAAATGGCTGGTTTGATATGTTCTATTAAATCCAAGCCTAGGACTGCCGGCTAAAGAATAAGTAAGAAATAAGGACCTGATGAACTCAGGTTCTTTTTCTTTCTGAAAAATCAAAAATGGCTGTTTGAGTAAATTTAAATAGGTTGGTAAAGCTATGGGTAACAAAATTTCAGGAATGAGGCGTGGTTATGAAAGAGAAGAAGCGTGACCAAGAATTTATTAAAGATGAATCACGTGACCATTTGTACGGTCTTTCAGATGAGGATAGTCTTCAATCCGTGAACTTTGCTACTACAGAAAATGTATATTTAAATGAGCACTACCAAGAAGAAGCAGATGAATAATTCGACTTTTACTAATTGGAATATTGGGTATAGAAGTAGTATACCGTTAATCAAGATTAGGAAGGAGAATGATCATGGAAATTAAAAAAGGAACAAACACATTTTTTATTGGAGAGAATGAAGAAAACCCTGTGGCGGAGATTCATTATGTAGAATCAAAATCCGGAACATTAAATGTTGATCATACATTTGTTTCAAAGGAATATAGTGGACAAGGCATCGGAAGCAAGCTTGTAGACAAAGTGGCAGAATACGCACGGGAAAAAGATAAGAAAATCTATCCAAGCTGTGATTATGCGAGGTCGAAAATGGAAAACAACATGGACTATCAAGATGTATTGGTATAAAGAATAATGAATTTTAGAGTGACAGCTATAATGGCTGTCACTTTTGTATTGGGGAAACATTCCAGTATTCAAATCGCCATATTCCCTAATTTTTTAGTACAATAGAGTAATAAAGTTAGAGAGAAAAAGGGGATAACGATGAAAAAAAGAATACTTTGGATAATTACTAGTTTGGTTGGTCTATTACTTATAGCTCTTATAGGGATTGGGAATTACTTTTATAATGTTGCAATAAATAGCAACAATGAAGCGGTAGACTTGCACGATAGCAATGCTGAAACAGCTAGTGCTACAATCGAGGAAGAACATGAAAAGCTAGAAGAAATTTTACAGTGGACTGAAGAACAGGTATTTGAAGATGTTGAAATTCAATCAAAGGATGGGTTGAATTTAAAAGCTGTTTTTCTTGAAAATGAAAATCCAAATGGAAAAGCCGTCATCCTTGCACATGGCTATAAAGGGAATAACACCCAAATGCCTGGAGTAACAAGGTTCTATTATGAACAAGGCTTTGACATTCTAAAGCCAGATGCTAGAGGTCATGGGAAAAGTGAAGGAGATTACATTGGGTACGGCTGGCACGATCGAGAGGATTATAAACAGTGGATTCAATTCTTACTAAATGATAAGAAGGAAGATCGTATTCTATTACATGGATTTTCAATGGGAGCAGCCACTGTCTTAATGACAAGCGGTGAAGAGCTACCATCTGAAGTAAAGGGAATCATTGCAGATAGCGGCTATACATCCGTTCATGATGAACTTTCCCATCAATTAAAGTATTTGTATCACCTTCCTGCATTTCCAATCATGCAAGTAACGAGTGTTGTTACCCAAGTACGAGCAGGATACTCCTTAACAGAAGCCTCCGCAATGGAGCAAGTAAAGAAAAATAAACTGCCTATTATGATTATTCATGGTGATTTAGATGAACTTGTTCCAACTGATATGGCCTATCAGTTATACGAAGTAGCTGGCGGTGATAAAGAGCTATGGATTGTTCCAGAAGCAAAGCATACGGAAGGCTATACGGTTGAGGAAAAAGAATATCAAACCCGATTAATGGATTTTTTCAATAAAACAGTGAACTAAAAAAGAAATAGTATCTAATTAAGATTGTTGACCTTCTTATTTATAGGAGGGTCTTTTTATTTCGAATTATTAGGAGGAAGTGTAGGGAAAATCATCTTAAATACCGAATAAATAAAGAATGTCATGTTTATGGAGGAGTACCGATATGTCAACAAAAACACTTATTGAAGCATTTAAGCAAACAGAATATCAAGTAGCAGGTCATGGACCAAGAAACATTGGTGTTCTAAAAGAAGCCTTGAATCATATTGACGATTCCGTTAACAGCGATATATATGGCGCTGGAAACATTATCGATGATTTTCAAGAGAAGATGGCCAACTTCCTTGGAAAAGAAAGTGCTGTCTTCTTTCCAAGTGGTACGATGGCTCAGCAGATCGCACTAAGGATTTGGTGTGATGAAAAAACAAATAACAAAATTGCTTATCACCCTCTCAGTCATTTAGAAATTCATGAAGAAGATGGGCCGAAATTATTGCATGGATTAGAACCGGTCTTACTTGCAGATCAAACAAGGGTGATAACACTTAACGATGTGATGAACATTGACGTTGAGATTTCTTCCCTACTACTCGAGTTGCCTCAACGTGAAATTGGTGGACAGCTACCAGAGTATGAAACGTTGGTGGCCATTTCTAACTACTGTCGAGAAAAACAAATCCGATTACACCTTGATGGTGCAAGATTGTATGAGATCTTACCTTACTATGGAAAAACAGCAGAGGAGATCTGCCAGTTATTTGATAGTGTCTACATTTCCTTCTATAAAGGAATTGGTGGAATTGCGGGTGCCATCCTAGCTGGAGGAAAAGACTTTATCAAAGAGGCAAAAGTATGGAAGAGAAGACAGGGCGGAGATTTGATTAGCTTATATCCATATATTATTAGTGCTGATTATTATTTTGATAAGAGAATTTCAAAAATGGAGCACTATTATCAGTATGCACAAGAGTTAGCAGCTAGCTTTAATGAATGTCATGCATTAA
The DNA here is from genome assembly GCA_003667865.1 of Rossellomorea marisflavi. Classification (GTDB taxonomy): domain Bacteria; phylum Bacillota; class Bacilli; order Bacillales; family Bacillaceae_B; genus Rossellomorea; species Rossellomorea marisflavi_C. Next base: position 1,579,353 of record CP033051.1, read on the forward strand.
TCCGAACAAGACCTGAACAACCGGTTTCTAACATGTTTCATGTTCACTTTGACCTACCTAAAGCAGAGATTGAACCTATTTTGGTTGATCTATATGAGACGACCGGAGTAGGTTTAACAGGTAATATAAAAGAAATTAGTGATAAAGAATGCTACTCAGAATTAAGTATGGGTGATGTTTATGAGAATATCCCAAAAGAAACCCTTCAAAAAGTCTTCAAGCTTTTAAACGAAAAGCTCTCTAAACGATAATATTGAGAAAGGCAGCTCCGACTTGGATTGCCTTTTTTTATTTCAATGAAGCCTATGTGTAATACTTATTACAATGGGGAAAGTACATACTATTGGAAAAAAATAATCAAAACACTTTACATAGGGTAGGGGGGTATTGTATATTTAATTCAAGGAGATGATCTTATGAAACATGATCACAATGATGAAGCTGAAGACTTAGGAATGATAGAACCATGTTGTTCAGATCACAGTGGTCGAACAAGTCATCATTCAGAAAAAGTAAAAAAGAGTTTAGTTAACAGACTGAATCGAATTGAAGGGCAAATTCGGGGCGTAAAAGGGTTAATTGAAAAAGACACATACTGTGATGATGTTATTACACAAATTTCCGCAGTGCAGTCAGCTTTAAATAGTTTTTCAAAGGTTCTTTTAGAAGCACACTTGAAAAGCTGTGTAACGGAGAGAATTCAAGATAATGATTTAGAAGTAGTCGATGAACTTCTTGTAACAATACAGAAACTAATGAAAAAATAGGAGTGAGTGGAATGGAACAAGTAACATTACAAGTTAGAGGCATGTCATGTAATCATTGTGTAAATGCTATTGAAGGAAATGTAGGAGAGCTACCTGGCGTTTCTTCTGTAACAGTGAATCTAGCTGAGGGAACGGTTCAGGTTGGATATGAGCCAGGAACGATTACATTAGATACGATTAAGGAAGTTATTGACGATCAAGGATATGACGTTGAATAACATAAAAACGTGCAAATTAGAACTTGCACGTTTTATTTTCAAATATAATATACCCCTATAGGGTAAAGGAGATGCCGAAATGAGCACAAAGCTAAAGGAGCAAACCCTCCCAGTAACAGGTATGACCTGTGCATCATGTGCGGTTCGAATTGAAAAGGGTCTTAAGAAGATAGAAGGAATAGAAGAAGCCATTGTCAATTTTGCATTAGAGAGAACCTCGGTAACATATAATCCAGCGCAAACAAACATAGATGAGGTCAAGAAGAAAATACAGGACTTGGGCTATGATGTTCAAACAGACAAAGTCGAACTTAACATACTAGGAATGACGTGTGCTGCATGTTCGAATAGGATTGAAAAGGGTTTGAATAAGCTTGAGGGTGTAACCAAAGCAAACGTTAACTTAGCATTAGAGAGTGCAACCATTGAGTATGATTCCTCGACAGTCGATTATCATAAGATGATTGACAAGGTCGAAAAGTTAGGATATCAAGCATCAAAAAAAGATGAGCATACAGAGAGTATAGAGGAAAGAAAGGAAAAAGACATTCAATCTCAAAAACGAAAATTTCTATTTTCTCTCATTCTCTCTTTACCTTTACTATGGTCAATGGTTAGTCATTTTGAGTTTACTTCCTTTATTTATCTACCGGACCTATTCATGAATCCATGGGTGCAATTTGCATTAGCAACACCCGTCCAGTTTATTGTCGGAAAGCAGTTTTATGTAGGAGCTTTCAAAGCTCTTAAAAATAAAAGTGCAAATATGGATGTCCTTGTTGCATTAGGAACATCTGCTGCCTATTTTTACAGCTTATATGTATCCATTAAGTCCATTGGAAGTCATGGGCACATGATTGAACTCTATTATGAAACGAGCGCAATCCTTATTACACTCATTGTGTTAGGGAAACTATTTGAAGTAAGAGCAAAGGGACGGTCCTCAGAGGCGATTAAAAAGCTTATGGGCTTACAAGCAAAATCCGCATTGGTGATTCGCGATGGTCAAGAGATTGAGCTTCCACTTGAAGAGGTAATAGTAGGAGACCTTCTCAGTGTTCGTCCTGGAGAAAAGATACCGGTAGATGGGGAGATTGTGGAGGGGCGTTCCGCAGTTGATGAGTCAATGCTAACAGGAGAAAGCGTTCCTGTTGATAAAACGGTTGGCGATGCTGTTATTGGGGCAACAATTAATAAAAATGGTTTCGTAAAAATAAAAGCAACGAAGGTCGGGCGTGACACAGCATTAGCCCAAATTGTGAAAGTAGTCGAAGAGGCACAGGGATCTAAAGCACCAATCCAACGATTAGCTGATCAAATATCAGGTGTATTTGTACCAATTGTAGTCGGAATTGCTCTATTGACCTTCTTCATATGGTTTGTTTGGGTTACACCTGGAGATATTGGAGAAGCGTTAGAGAAATTAATCGCAGTGTTAGTGATTGCTTGTCCATGTGCATTAGGGCTTGCCACACCTACATCCATTATGGCGGGTTCAGGAAGAGCAGCTGAATTTGGGATTCTTTTTAAAGGTGGAGAACACTTAGAAACAACCCATAGAGTCAATACCATATTATTGGATAAGACAGGTACAGTTACAAATGGTACTCCGGTCTTAACAGATATTGAGGTTGTTCCAGAGCTTGATGAAGAACAATTTTTATCATTCGTTGCATCTGCAGAAAATCAATCAGAGCACCCACTAGCACAAGCGATTGTATCAGGAATAAAAGAAAAAGGAATCTCTCTAAAAGAAGTGGAAGAATTTGAAGCCATTCCTGGTTTTGGGATAAGAGCTAAGGTAGAAGGAACCGAGATCTTAATTGGAACCGAGAAATTAATGACACAAAATCAAATAGATATTCAGAAAGCGATTGAGCACAAAGAACAACTTGAGGAAAAAGGAAAAACAGCCATGCTCATTGCTTTTAACCAACAGTATGCTGGTATGGTCGCAGTTGCAGATACGATAAAAGCTTCTTCAAAAGCAGCAGTGAAGAGATTGAAAGACATGGGCCTTGATGTTGTTATGATTACAGGAGATAACAAAAGAACCGCAGAGTTTATAGCTAAAGAAGCAGGCATTCATAGAGTCATTGCAGAAGTACTACCAGAAGGGAAAGCAGATGAGGTTCGCAAGCTTCAAGAAGAAGGTAAAATAGTCGCAATGGTTGGAGACGGTATTAATGATGCACCTGCCTTAGCTACTGCTGATATTGGTATGGCAATTGGAACCGGAACAGATGTAGCGATGGAAGCAGCAGATATAACATTGATACGTGGTGATTTAGCAAGTATTGCGGATGCCATTATGATGAGTAAGAAAACCATTCGAAATATAAAACAAAATCTCTTTTGGGCGTTTGCTTATAATACGCTTGGAATACCGATTGCGGCTCTAGGCTTCCTAGCCCCTTGGTTAGCGGGAGCAGCAATGGCATTTAGCTCTGTATCTGTCGTCATCAATGCCTTACGTCTGCAAAGAGTGAAGTTGAAGTAACCGTAACCGCAGAAATGAGAAGAATGTCTAATTTTGATGAAGGAAAGATAGTTTGCTCTTGTATACTATAGGCAACACTATTACTGTTCTACTTTTTACATTGATTTCTAACAACACAGAATGAACAACAAGGCTAAATCAATACAAAAAGTGGAAGGGACTGTTCTACTAAGGTGCAAACCTTTGGGTAGGACAGTCTCTTTTTGTTTTACAAATTTGTTTAAAAAGTAAGCCACTTTCCACTTGTGTTAAGAATTTCTTTTTTGATTTTCTTCAAGTTGCTTTGAAATATGATCAAGCTTTCGCTGGATGTCATCGTTTTGTTTTTTACGTGTAAACAGAAAGCGAATGAAATAAATAATTGCAATTCCAAAACCAATTACCACCAAAAACATTATTAGTTGAAAAATCACATCTCCAATATTCAATACCCTCACCTCTTGAGTAAAGTATATCACAGAACATAATCAAAATATCCAAAACTAGGAAGTAAGAATCATCCCTTTTTCCTATTTTGCTATGTTACAATAAACATGAAAATTGTCTCATTTTGGAAGGTGAAAGGAGGAAGTATGATAACAGGGATGTCTGCATATCCATTATATGTGTTGGCAAGAATCGACTAAGGTTAGTATGGCTTGTCTTATTTTGTAATTTATTTGAAACCATTTAATGTTCCATTCGTAAATATAAGTACAGCTAGCTGATACAATGTCATGACAATGGTATTTTACTAACAACTTAAATGAACGAATCTTTGAAAAAGACAGCTGCCAACAGGCAAGTAAGTTATTAGTAAAGGGTACATTTGAACCAAAGAGGAGGAGAATGCATGTTAACGTCAATCGGAATCTTAATCTTTTTAATTCCTATTCTAGTTATTGCTGCAATCGGGGGAGTCGTTTATTACTTTTGGGTGAAAATCCGCTATCGTACAGCAAGATCCAACCAGGCACTTATTATTACAGGACCTAAATTAGGAGATCCAGAGAAAGAGACCAATATTTTCACAGATGATGAAGGTCGTTCCATGAAAATTATCCGTGGTGGTGGATATCGTTTAAGACGTTTCCAAACAGCCACTCCGGTAAACTTAACGTCCTTTCAACTAAAGTTAACAACACCAAGAGTATACACAAATGGTGGAGTACCAATCGTAGCAGATGCAGTTGCGATGGTTAAAGTAGCAGATTCCCTTAATGGAATTGCCAATTATGCTGAGCAATTCTTAGGAAAAGATCAAGGTGAAATTGAAGAAGAAATTATTGAAGTTCTTGGAAGTAATCTACGTGCGATTCTTTCTAAGATGACGGTTGAAGATATTAATAGTGACCGTGAAAAATTCAACAATGATGTTGCGGAAGTAGCACAAAAACAATTAGATCTAATGGGCTTCAAAATTACAGCACTAGGATTAACAGACCTACGAGATGCTGATGAGGAAAATGGATACTTAGAAAACTTAGGTAGACCTCGAATTGCAGAGGTTCGTAAGCAAGCTGAAATTGCAGAAGCAGATACAGAACGGGAAACTCGTATCCACAGAGCGAAAACAGACCAGGAAGCGAAGGAAGAAGAATATAAGCGTCAAATTTCAGTAGCAGAATCAAAGAAAGAAAAAGATATTAAAGATGCTGCGTTTAAAGAAGAAACAGAACGTGCTCGTGCAAAGTCAGAGCAGTCTTATGAGTTAGAAAAGGCGAAACTAGCAAAAGAAGTTACAGAAGAAGAACTAGCACTGAAATTTATGGAACGTGAACGTGCTGTTAAGCTAGAGGAAGAAGAAAGTAAAGTCCGTAAAGCGAAAGCAGACGCTGAGTATTATGAAACAACTCGTAAAGCAGAAGCGGAAGCTCGTAAAGCTGAAATTGACGGGGAAGCACAAGCGAACGTTATTCGTGAACGCGGTAAAGCCGAAGCAGAGTCACGTAAGCTATTAGCAGAAGCAATGGAAAAACACGGAGATGTGATCATTACTGAGAAATTAATCGAAATGCTCCCAATCTTTGCTGAAAAAATTGCTCAGCCACTTAACAATATTGAGTCAGTTAAAATCATTGATTCTGGAAATGGTCAAGGTGTACCATCGTTCGGAAAAAGCATTACCAGAACCATGGTCGACATGCAGGAGCCTTTAAAGGAAATGACAGGAATTGATGTCGGTGAGCTATTACGTTCGTATGCAAACCGAGCAAAAGACAATGGAGCGCAGCCAACTGTAGCAGCACCTCCTGTAACGGAAACACCAGCAGCTCCACAAGAGTCTAGTGACCGTACGGAAAGTTAATTATCGATCTATTAAGAGACAGTCCTGGAGTATGCTGGGACTGTTTTTTCTTGTTTTGAGTTTATGGGCTGTGATATACATTTTTTGGTAAAATGAACAAGTTATTTAAAAAGAAGCACAAGTTTGTTGAGAAAAGGCACAAGTTTCCCGGTTTGGGGCACAAGTTTGTGGCAAAGAAGCACAAGTATTGTTAGAAAAGGCACAAATAGCATTAAAGAGTCACAAGTTAGCATCAAGGAAGCACAAGTATTGTTAGAAAAGGCACAAATAGCATTAAAGAGTCACAAGTTAGCATCAAGGAAGCACAAGTTTAGTTAGTAAAGGCAGAATCTAGCAGCAAAGAGGTACAAGTTTAGTTAGAAAAGGCACAAGCTATCAGCAAAGAGTCACAAGTTTCGGGTAGAAAAGGTACAAACTAGCACAAAAGAGTCCCAAGTTTTTTGAACATACTTTTAAGTAAAATGTAGTCCCTAATAGAAATTACTCAAATTTTTACAAAAAACGACAATAGCCCCCTATTTTGTAGTATTATTTTCATAGGTGAATCATCCTATTTTACCTCTCCTAATCTAAAGATTATTTAATAGCTAATGGGAAATAGGGTTAAGTACGGACCAAGTTCTAATCAATGGAATAATAGGAGGATCTAGACGTGCGTTTAGTAACAATAGACCGTTGTCAGCCTGGACAAATTGTAGGGAAGCAAATCTATAACGTAAATGGTAGTGTCCTTTTAACAAAGGGTTCAAAGCTTACAGAACGAGTAATTAAACGACTGAAGAAGTTAAATGTATCAACATTTTACATAGAGGATGAATTATCAGAAGGAATTGAAATCCTTGATATTATTCCAGAGGAACTAAGAATTGAAGCGGAAATAACGATTACAGAGGGCTTTAAAACGATTGCGGAGCTACATCATAACAAGGCTAATCTCCAAAGCATGATGAAGTCAGGAAGAGCAATACGGAGCTTTCAAAAGGTGTTTCGTGATATTTTAGATTGTTTAATTGATCATTATCAGGCGTTAAGTTTATTGGCAACAACAAAGGTGTACGAGAATCATATTTTCACTCATAGCCTAAATGTATCCATTTATTCTTGTCAGCTTGGGCTCGAAAATGGCTTGCCTCTAAAGCAAATTGAGGAAATCGGTCTTGGAGCCATGTTACATGATCTTGGAAAGATGTATGTCCCGCAAGAGATTCTCACAAAACCAGGTGAATTAACACGAGAAGAATATGAGCTTGTTCAAAAGCATTGTGAGCTTGGCTTTGAAACGCTTCGAAAAATTCATGAGTTTCCTTTAACCGCGGCGCATTGTGCGTTTCAGCATCATGAGCGCATGGATGGCAAAGGATATCCACGCGGATTAAAGGAACATGAAATTCATAAGTATGCCAAAATCATTGGAGTTTGTGATGTATTTGATGCCGTAACAAGTCCAAGAGCGTATCGTCCAGCCTATCTTCCACACCAAGGGATTGAGATTCTATCTGCTGGAGCGGGAACCCAGTTTGATGCAAATCAAGTGAAAGCTTTTAAAGAATGTATCGCCATTTATCCGCAAGGAATGACGGTTAAGTTGGATGACGGAAGAGCCGGAATTGTAACCATGTACAATTATAAAGCTGCGGGCAGGCCTGAAATCCGAATCATTCGGGATGAAGAAAACCAATCGATTAAGCCCTATGAAATGGACTTAGCTGCAGAAGAAAACATGAACATTGAAATTATAGAAGCCGCCCCGCTTTTATAAGGGACAATTATTAAATCATGATAAGAATCTGCACAGAGTTGCTTGAGCGCGGCTACTAAACCCACATGTGAATAGAGTGCCGCTATAAAGGAAAAAGTGCCCCTTTTTAAACAATAGTAAGAATAGAAAGCTGTTATCAAGTGATTGATAACGGCTTTTTTGTTGTTTACTAATTCGTGAAGGCAAAATCAATGTCAAACTCTAATTGATAATAACAAAATCATTAACAAAATTATTAAATGGAAAAATTAAGAAAGAAGTCATAGAATTTTTTTGGTTAATTTTAGTTCTTTTTGCAAACATTATTCTTGTAAAGTTGATGAAAGCATTCGTCGGAAATACTCTTATATCGGGAATTTGAAGGGGAAAAAGCAAAAAAATTAGAAAAGCAAAAGTATGTATTCCTAATTTTACCACCCATATATGACATTTATCATGGGTTGTACATGACAGCTATGTCTTACAATAATTTTTCTAATCTATATACTTAAAAATACTAAAACTGAAAAGGATTTGATAAGAAATGACGAAGCAACAAGGGAACATGTTGAGAAAACAAGTCGCGCCATATGAAGGTCCAAAGACGAGTGCGAGTATTCTCCAATTAATTAATACATTTGTGCCGTTCATGTTAATATGGTTCCTTGCTTATAAAAGCCTTTCAATTTCTTACTTTTTAACACTTGCTTTAGCTATTGTAGGTGCGGGTCTGTTAACGAGAATCTTTATTATTTTTCATGACTGCTGTCACCACTCATTCTTTAGAAACCGTAAAGCGAACAAAATTATTGGAACGATTGCCGGTGTCGTCACACTGTTTCCATATCATCAATGGCAGCACAGCCATAATATTCATCATGCAACAAGTAGTAACTTAGATAAGCGTGGCGTGGGAGATATTTGGGTTCTAACTGTAGCTGAATATCGTGAAGCATCACTAGTAACGAAAGTAAAATATCGCTTATATCGTAATCCATTTGTTATGTTTATTTTGGGTCCAATTTACGTATTCTTAATCTTAAACCGTTTTAATCGTAAAGGGGCAAGAAAGAAAGAACGTATCAACACATATATCACAAACATTTCTATTGTCGCTGTTGTCGCACTTCTTTGTTATCTTGTTGGATGGCAAGCATTCTTACTTGTGCAACTGCCGATTTTCTGGATATCAGGAACAGTAGGCGTTTGGTTATTTTATGTGCAGCATACTTTTGAGGATTCCTATTTTGAAGAGAATGATGAATGGGAGTTTGTAAAAGCAGCAACAGAGGGTAGTTCTTTCTATAAGCTTCCAAAAATTCTTCAGTGGTTTACAGGGAATATTGGGTATCACCATGTACATCATTTAAGCCCTCGTGTTCCGAACTATAAATTAGAAGAAGCACACGAACATACAGATCCATTACAGCATGTACCAACGATTACACTTGCTACTAGCTTACGATCGTTGAAGTTTAGATTGTGGGATGAAGAAGAAAAGAAATTTGTTAGTTACAAGTATGCAAAGAAATCTGTTGCAAAAGTCGAAACAATGAACATACAACCAAAGACAGTAAAATAAAGACAACGATGTGTAGAAGAAAAATAGCGTAGCTTTCTTCTACACATCTTTTATATTCAACCGTTGACACATGGTATGATAATACATGAATGATAACAGTCTAGCTCAATAGATAAAGAGGGTATTTTATGTATAAAAGGTTTACTGCAATTTTTCAAAAAAGAAACACGGGAATCTCCCCGTATATATGGATGATTCTATGTGTTCTGCCATTCTATTTTATTTTTCAAGAATCGTCCACAACAGCTAAAATTGTCATTGGAATTCTCCTTACAGTCTTATTTTTTGTTATTTATCGAATTGCCTTTATCTTGCATAATAGCTGGTCCATATACTTATGGACTACGTTATTAATAGGAATCTCCATTACCAGTACGAGTCTGTTTAGCTATGTGTACTTTGCTTTTTTTATCGCACATTTAATAGGGAATATTCAACGGAGAATCCCATTTTTTATCCTTTATTTTCTCCATCTGATTAGTACATCAATATCCATAAACTTTAGTTTTGTGCTAAATGATGGTCTGTTCATAAAGCAGCTTCCATTTGTCATTATTATATGGATTAGTGTTATTGTCCTTCCTTTAAGTATTCACAACAAAAAAGAGAAAGAACAACTTGAAGAACGCTTAGAAGATGCAAATAAGCGAATTTCTGAATTAGGTAAAATTGAGGAAAGACAACGGATTGCACGTGATTTGCATGATATTCTTGGACAAAAACTGTCACTTATAGGACTGAAAAGTGATCTTGCTCGTAAGCTTATTAGTAAGGATCCAAAGCAAGCAGAAGAAGAATTAAATGATGTTCAGCAAACCGCAAGAACGGCTCTCAACGAGGTAAGGAAGTTGGTTTCTTCTATGAGAGGTATTCGGGTAAAGGATGAAATAATATTAATCTCAAAAATACTAGATACGGCACAAATTCAATTTTCAGGGGTAAAAGAATTTCAGTTAAAGAACGTTTCTCTCTTAACAGAAAATATCCTGAGCATGTGTTTAAAAGAGGCAGTAACCAATGTAGTCAAGCATAGTGAGGCCACAACATGCTCGATTTCAATTGAACAGAATTGGAAGGAAATCGTTATGGTGATAAAGGATAATGGAGTGTTCAAACACCCAGATCCTAATGCTCAAAGAGGTAGTGGCTTAGTGGGGATGAGAGAACGGTTAGAGTTTGTAAATGGACATATGGAAATGTTCACTGATGATGGCACAACACTAGTCATTAAAGTACCAAATGATGTAAAGCAAACCGAGAAGGAGGATTGAGAACATGATTCGAGTGGTTATTGCTGAGGATCAAAAAATGCTTCTAGGAGCATTTGGCTCATTGCTTAGCTTAGAGGATGATATGGAAGTGGTAGGGAAAGCATCTAATGGGGAAGAAGCTGTTGACCTTGTAGAAAAATTCAACCCAGATGTGTGTATTATGGATATAGAAATGCCCGGCAAAACAGGACTTGATGCAGCAGAAGAGTTGAAATATAAAGGGTGTAAGATCATTATTTTAACGACATTTGCACGGACAGGTTACTTTCAGCGGGCATTAAAGGCTGGGGTTGATGGGTATCTCTTGAAGGATAGTCCTAGTGAAGAGCTGGCTAATTCCATTCGTAGTGTTGTCGCCGGCAATAGAATATATGCTCCTGAGCTTATTGAAGATGCATATGGCGAAGGCAATCCACTTACGAGTCGTGAGCTTGAAGTCCTTGGACTTGTAGCAGATGGGAAAAATACAAAGGAAATTGCTGAAGAGCTTAGCATTAAATCTGGAACAGTGCGAAACTATATCTCAACGATTCTCGATAAGCTAGAAGTCAAGAATCGAATTGAAGCGATTTCTCAGTCTAAGGAAAAAGGTTGGTTTAAGTAGTGAATGTAGGTTGATTTTGATGGTGGTGGCGTTGGCGTTGAAATGTTAACAATGGGGGAGCGGTTTTTATACAGTGCTGAAGAACTCTCCGACCGGGGAGCGGACATTTATTCCGTTATTTCAGGAATAAGTCGGGTTTTAAGAGAGTGTTCGGACATTTGTTCCGTTATTCCACGAAATAGCAGTTGATGCCCTTGGTTTTTGGTGAAATAGCGGAACAAATGTCCGCGAACTCATAAAAACTTGAGTTATTTGACTAATTAGCGGACTAAATGTCCGCTTGAGTCAATAAAAGAGTTTTCATGGTTGGGATGCTAGTGTTATAGAAACTTGAACAAATCTGAAGAACTCTCCGTCCGGGGCGCGGACATTTATTCCGTTATTTCAGGAATAAGTCGGGTTTTAAGAGAGCAACCGGACATTTGTTCCGTTATTCCACGAAATAACAGTTGATTCCCTTGGTTTTTGGTGAAATAGCGGAACAGATGTCCGCGAACTCATAAAAACTTGTGTTATTTGACTAAATAGCGGACTAAATGTCCGCTTGAGTCATTAAAAGAGTTATCATTGTTGAGATGCTAGAGTTATAGAAACTTGAACAAATCTGAAGAACTCTCCGTCCGGGGAGCGGACATTTATTCCGTTATTCCACGAAAAAGTCGGGTTTTAAGAGAGTGTTCGGACATTTGTTCCGTTATTCCACGAAATAGCAGTTGATTCCCTTGTTTTTTGGTGAAATAGCGGAACAGATGTCCGCGAACTCATAAAAACTTGTGTTATTTGACTAATTAGCGGACTAAATGTCCGCTTGAGTCAATAAAAGAGTTATCATGGTTGGGATGCTAGAGTTATAGAAACTTGAACAAATCTGAAGAACTCTCCGACCGGGGCGCGGACATTTATTCCGTTATTTCTGGAAAAAGTCGGGTTTTAAGAGAGCAACCGGACATCCGTTCCGTTATTCCACGAAATAGCAGTTGATTCCCTTGGTTTTTAGTGAAATAGCGGAACAGATGTCCGCGAACTCATAAAAACTAGTGTTATTTGACTAAATAGCGGACTAAATGTCCGCTTGAATCAATAAAAAGTTTGCTCACTATAGTACCAGTATATTCACTCCGGTACCTATCAAACCTAAAAAAAGCAAGCCCCAAAAGGAGCTTGCTTTTTGTCTTATGCCTTCTCTTCAGTAAGTTTTGCAATTTCAATAATCACATTAGTAGCTTTGATCATATTCTCAACAGAGATAAATTCGTATCTGCCGTGAAAGTTTTCACCACCAGTAAAGATGTTTGGACATGGAAGTCCCATATAAGAAAGCTGTGAACCGTCTGTGCCGCCGCGGATTGGCTCAACAATTGGCTCAGTATCTAGGTTCTTCATCGCTTCATATGCAATGTCAACGATTTCTTTAACAGGCTCAATTTTGTCTTTCATGTTGTAATATTGATCATTCATCTCTAGAAGTACTGCTTTTTCTCCATATTTCGTTTGAAGCTCTTTAACAATTTCTTCTACATTTGCTTTACGAGCATGGAACTTTTCCTTATCATGGTCACGAATGATATAGCTTACTTTCGTTTCTTCAACATCGCCACTGATTGAAATTAGATGATAAAAGCCTTCGTAGCCTTCTGTATGCTCAGGTGCTTCTTCGACTGGAAGCTTACTGTTAAATTCCATTGCGATTTTAGCAGAGTTTACCATTTTATTCTTGGCTGTGCCTGGGTGAACATTTTTCCCTTTAAATGTTATCTTCACACCGGCTGCATTAAAGCTTTCATATTGTAGCTCACCAAGTGGCCCGCCATCAATTGTATAAGCATATGCAGCATTGAATGCCTCAACATTAAATTTATGAGGACCTCTACCGATCTCTTCATCTGGAGTAAAGGCAACACGAATCGTTCCGTGCTTAATTTCTGGGTTTTGAATAAGATAGGACATTGCGGTCATAATCTCTGCAATACCAGCTTTATTATCGGCACCAAGTAAGGTAGTTCCATCTGTTGTCACTAGAGTGTGTCCCTTATAGTTTGCTAAGTTTGGAAACTCTTTTGGTGATAACATAATATGTAGATCTTCGTTTAACACGATATCTTCACCGTTATAATTTTCAACGATTTGTGGGTTTACATTGGCACCCGTGAAATCTGTTGCCGTATCTACATGCGCTAAAAATCCAATAGTCGGCACATCTTTATCAGTATTGGAAGGTAAAGTAGCCATAACATAACCGTTATCATCCATTGTAACGTCATCCATTCCAATAGATTTTAATTCTTCTACTAGCTTTTTTCCTAGCTCTAGTTGCCCTGGTGTTGAAGGACAAGTTTCGTTTTGTTCATTTGATTGTGTTTCAACTTTTACATAGGAAGTAAAGCGATCAATCATTTCTTGCTTCAATTTGGTCAGCTCCTTAATTGCAATATAGTATTATTATAATGGGTAAAATTTCTACTTACTAGTTACAAAGAAAGCATTCCCTAAAATATGATGATGAGTTTACCTTAAAAACCAAGTTTAACCTTGCTGCCTATAGAGCCTAAAACAGTGACTATGCCTTGAAGGCTTCATTCAGGTGAGTATGTAACCTGGTTCAAAATTCTCCACTATCCTCGTGAGAGACGCGAACAAAAGAGTATAAAAAACGTCCATGCCTAAGAAGAGGTTTAGACTTTCATAAAAACAGCAATAACAAAGATGGAGGGATAAAAAATGAGAAAAATGTTACTGCTCGTGTTCATCTTAATAGTCGCAGGCTGCCAGTCCAATCAAAGGATCCAAGAAGAAGTACAGCACTCTGCACATGTTAATCAAAATCAGGATGTTCTCGCTACGAATCTGAATGTTCCATGGGCTATTGAAAAGCAGGGTGAGATATTTTATATAACAGAGAGGAACGGCTCTATTGTCAAGGTCGAGAACGGACAAGTCATTAGAATGAACGTTTCCTTACAAAAAGATATCCATCAAATTGGTGAAGGTGGATTGCTAGGGTTTTTATTGGATCCTGATTTTCAAACATCGAATCAAGCGATCCTCTATCATACATACTCCGAAGATGGAGAGGTGAAAAACCGTTTAGTTCAGGTAGAGCTTGTTCAAAATGAATGGAAGGAACAAGACGTGTTGCTTGAGGGGATCCCAGGTGCTCAATATCATAATGGAGGTAGAATCGAGCTTGGACCTGATGAAAAGCTCTATGTGACAACAGGAGATGCGTTAGTTCCGGAGAATGCGCAAAGCCTTGATAGTCTATCTGGTAAGATTCTACGAATGAATCTTGATGGAACCATACCAAGTGATAATCCATTTAAAGATTCCTATGTATATTCTTATGGTCACCGCAATCCTCAAGGACTAGCCTGGAGTGAGGATGGTAAGCACATGTTTAGCTCAGAGCATGGACCTGATGCTCATGATGAAATCAATAAAATTGGTAAGGGTAAGAATTATGGTTGGCCGATTATCGTTGGGGATGAGACCCAAAGTGGTATGGAAGCTCCCTTTTTACAATCAGGGAATACAACCTGGGCACCAGCAGGGATGGAATTTCGTGATGAGAAGTTATATGTGACTAGTTTAAGAGGCGGAAAGCTATTTACTGTGGATGTGTCGAACAAAGAGATGGAAACACTAGTTGATCATATTGGTCGGATTCGAGATGTCCTTATTGAAGGGGATCATTATTATTTTGTAACAAGTAACCGAGATGGTAGAGGAAATCCAGCTTCATCTGACGATCGACTAATAAGGGAAGATAGTATGACTAGAAAACAAGAAATGTAGTCTTATTTAAAAAGGAGAGGCTGTCACTTAGGATTGCAGAGATCCTAGTAATCAGCTAGACAGCCTCCCAAACAAAAATTAATTGGAGGGAAAATGAATCTTACAAAAAGGTGGATACATTAGTTGTAAAACGTTGCGCCGACGATAATCAATAGAATGAACAATACAACAATCAAGGCAAAGTTACTGCCATATCCTTGACCACCTTGTTGTCCATAACCATATCCATAGCCCATTTATATATCACCTCTTTTGTCTAGATTACTATATTCTATGAACGTTTCTGGAACCCGATTGGACAAGCTGAACAATTGATGGAATGGTTTAGTTCGTATAAGAAAAGGATCTAACTACCTCTAATTGAACTAGCATCTACATAACACACACATAGCCCTCATATCACCTCTTATTAGTAGAACCTCACTTAGAGATTTTTTTTAAAAAAATTGAATGAATCTATTGACCCTTACGTTACGTGATATCTTAAAGTTACTAGTGAAGGGAGTTCAAGAACATGAGCATGAAAGTAAAAGAGGTTGCAGATTTAGTAGGAATCAGTGTGCGCACACTGCATCATTATGATGAAATTGGTTTGTTAGTCCCAAATGAAACGACAGATGCTGGGTATCGAATGTACTCAGAAGAAGATTTAGAAACATTGCAGCAAATACTATTTTTTAAAGAGCTTGGATTCCCTTTGAAAAAAATTAAAGACATTCTCATGAGTCCACTTTTTGATCGACAAGAAGCATTAGAACTTCAAAGAAAAGTACTCATAGAGAAACGAAATCGTTTAGATAAAATGCTTGTAACCATTGAACGGACAATCAAGCATACGAAAGGAGAAATTCACATGTCTAACAAAGAAAAATTTGAAGGATTTGATTTTAGCAAAAATCCATATGAGCAAGAAGCACGTGAACGTTGGGGAGATGAAGCGGTTAACCGTGCAAATCAGAATATTAATGGCCTATTAAAAGAGCAGCAGGAAGAGATACAGAAAAAGTGTGAAGATATCTATAGAGAGCTTGCTAGTCTTCGACATGAATCACCGACCAATGATGATGCACAGGTTGCTATTAAAAAATGGTATGATCTATTGAATAACAATTTTGGGAACTATTCATACGATGCGTTTAAAGGGTTAGGGCAGCTATATGTTGCTGATGAACGTTTTACAAAAAACATTGATCAATATGGTGAAGGTCTGGCGCAATTTATGTGTGATGCAATGGGTGCTTTTGCAGATAAGAATCAATAAGAAAAAAGGAGACATCAGTGTTAAACGGCTGATGTCTCCTTTTTTAGAATAAAAGCATGTGAAACTCCAACTTTTTTTAGAAGTTCTACACGGGCTTGTGCATTAGATCTTTTTGAAAAGGCACCTGCTTGGATTCTAAAAAAAGTCTTTCCAGATACGTTGGATGGAATCATAAAGCTCGCAATTCCTTTGGAAGATAAATAATTTATTTGTGATTGTGCATTGTTTCGATCTTGAAATGATCCAGCGATGACCGTATAGAGCATATTGGAAGGAGTTTTTTCTTGTAGTGAAAGGGCGTTGGCGATACTAACTGATATGGCAACTGAGACATCATGAATGAAAATTGAATTCGTTAGAAGTGAGAGGTCATGGATATGATCGATAAATAATACTTCTAAAAGCAGGGAACTCATCTTCGCTTCCCGGAGTACATGGAAGTTTGCTTGCTTTTGACCTCTATTAACAATGGAATAATTTGTGCGTAAAGCCTGTAACGTTCCAGTGTGTATGGTCTGTTGAATATGTTTTGTTTGCGGTAGAATAGCGCCATTAAAAATATAGCTTTCAAATCCACTTCCTCCAGAAGCATTTTGATGAATAGAAAGAAAGAAATCAGCTTTACTAGAATTAGCAAGATTCACCCGTTCAGTAAGTGATACCGAAATATCAGTAGAACGTGTCATCATGATGTCTACATGATAATGAAACTCTAAGTAATCTCTGATTTTCTTAGCGATGCTGAGGTTAATATTTTTTTCCGTGTACCCTTTGTAAGAAGCACCTGGATCTGCTCCTCCGTGACCTGGATCAATGACGATTGCTTTCATGTAATTCTCCTCCTAATACGTGATAGAAAAGCTGTTATGATATGCATCTAGTGAAGATGATTAACAGTTTCAATTCCTATATAGTGGAAACGTAGGAGAAAGGATACCCTCAGCTTTAATTTTCAATAGTGTTGAACTATAGCTAGTAATGGGAGTTAATACTTTTTAAGGAGCGAGAATACAGAACATACAAGGACTTCTATCATTCTTAGAGGAGTTATGCTTACGATTTAATTATTTTTTAATAGGATTGTAGTTTAAAAGAAAAACCCCTTTAGAATCTATCGCTCTAAAGGGGGAAAACTATTTCCTCTCAGTCGTTTTTACACTACTTTGATCCTCGATACTTAACGAACCTGTGTATTCTACTTTTTCTATTTCACATTTCTTACCTATAACAATATTATGTCCGCGCACAAGCTTTGCTTTTGTGTGTTCGAGATGGATATCCTTTCCTTCAATTGTGTCACTCAGAAGGAAGTCTTCACGTTGAAGGAAAAAGTTGATAATTTGCTTAATAATATTTATGGAACTGTATTGCTTTACAGTTATCGTATCTCCGGAAATACTTTTAATTGTAGATTTAAAGTCTAATCCGATATCCACTTGACTCGCATTGAGTGCTCCATCAATATGTATAGAACCTCTCGATTTGAGATGATGAACATCACAGTCATTCATGATTTTCAACAATCCATTTGATGTCACTTCCCTGCCTGATACGTTTCCTTCTACTTGACTGGAACCATTTACTTCAAATTCTTTACATGTGATATCCTGAAGAAATTTACTTGAACCGCTAACGGTCATATCTTCAACAATGACATTACCCTCTACCTTGGTCGAACCACTAATCTCAATCTCTTTTGCCGTTACGTCACCATTTAGCCTTGAAGAACCACTTGTTTTTAATTCAATCGTATGGATGTTTCCTTCGATTTTACCGCTACCACTAATCTTTACTTCTTTACAATCGATGTCTCCTACAATCTTTCCACTGCCGCTTATTTTCACAGCATTGAACGTTCCACCACTAGCTGAACCGGATCCATTGATTTTTAGATCATGTAGCGGTTTTGTTTGTGTTGAGTTCAAAATAGGTGCCCTCCTTCATTTACGTTGGTATGTATCATGTCTATACATATATATTCTTGTTTACCATTCCATTTACCTTTATAAAGAGTATTTTTAAGATCTAGCTATTACAGAAAAATCGAAATCACTTATAATAAAGGTATTCGTTGTGTATAGGAGTAGAGATTAAATGAAAATGATGACCTTTTGGGGACGGAATGATCAGGATGAGAACTTACTCATTGAATGCCTTCAAGGTGTTAAAACAGTTACCTGTACTCCGAAAGTATGGGTAACAGAAGAAGATTATTCATATGTAGGGGACCTATTTGAAGTTCAAACGAAATTAGGAAAAAAAGCATGTGTTATTGAAATAACAGAAGTGTATGAAATGAAGTTTGGTGACATTACAGGAGAAATTGGAGAACGAATTGCCAAAGGCGAGAACAGTACACTAGAGCAGTTTATCCAAGATCATATCTTTTCTTGGGAAGCGGCATTAGAGCAAGAGGGTCATGGGTTCAATGAGGAAACGTTGATAGTAGTTGAGCATTTTACAGTGGTGGAAAGATGGATTGAAGCAGAAGCAATTTCCCCATTTTATCCATGAAATATGCATAGGAGGAGAAGGTGCTGATGGCTATTTCTCCTCTTGTGTGCACCAAAGGCTATAGGCTTACTTTAACCGCCCATTCCAAGGGATCGTTAACGCTTTATGCTCCTTTAAAAGCGTATTAGAAATCTCCTGGGGTGTATAGGTGAATAAGCCAAGATTATTGTTCGGTTCAAAAATTGATTGATTGTCAATCGGTAAATAGCGAATTTCTTCATTCCATAAACAATTGCTTGGGGTTGATTGTTTTCCACTAAGATGAAGCTGATAATCATCGCTACAGTATCGATAAAGGGTTTTATCTTTTCTTTTTAGTGAATTCATTTGGATTAACATTTTCATCATGCTTCCAAGTAGACCTGAATAACTTCTGTTTTTTATGGGACTACTTGTAAATTGGTGTACGGTCAGTGATGTATTATTGGTGAGCATAACCTCTGCTTTTACTGCAGAGGCAGAATGAACATCACCTGATAGAATAAAGCACTCTTTTGGATTCCATTGAGCAATTTTTTGAAGAAAGCTGTAAAACCCTTTGCCGTTATATTTCCATGCCTCTAAATCAAAGGTATACTGAACAGGAATTCCGAATGTTCGAATAGGTGAGACATAGTGCTTCAAAAAGTTTTCGATTAATCCTATCCCGTAAAGTGGCGTAGGAGAAATGATGAGTAGAGGCTTCCCCTTTGACCATGAGCTGTATTGTAATTCCTGGTCAATGCGATTCCAGCCTTCTTCATTAATTAACCTTGGAGTTCTGTTGTTTTCTTCAATCGTTCCGACAATCTTTACAGGCTTTGGAGTACTTTCATACCCTCGTTGTGTTCTAGTATCCAAAAATACAGCGTGTGGAGACGTAGGGGTAACAAAACTCCAGAATTGAAAGCTCCAAAGAAGGTCCATCCATTTGTGGTGGCTAGGTGAATGTATATGTGATTGAGTATAGTACCTCTGATTAATCGCTTTAAATTCTGCTGAAAACTGTTCAGGATCATTTCCCCATCCTTGAAAAAGCCAGTAGCCTGCAATCCCGTTACTGATGACATGTCTTCCGAGCGGTGATTTCCATACCGTTGTTTTCCATTCCTCAGTTAAATTCCAATCATCTGTAATATCGTGATCATCAAAGATCATGTAAGTAGGTGTATTCGCTAGCAATCTTCTTACTGCTGGAATGGTATCTTCAAAGCTTGCTAACTCTTGAGCCTGCTTTTGGTACTGTGTCTGGAGTTGATTTAGCTCCTTTTTTATCTCCTCAGGGGTCTCATTCTTTTTATCAAAAGCCAAATATATTTCTGCATCTCTCACTACATTATCAAATTCTTTAAATAATCCCTCTTTATGAGCTACCCTCCAAAGAGCAGGGCTCCAAGTCATTATATACATGGCAGCATATTCTCCTAGTGCCATCAAATGGTTTGAAGCATTTCGTGAAGTGAATTTACAAAAGTGCTCCATAATGAATTGTCTGCCGTTCATTTTTTGATGCCCCTTTTGAAAGGGAGCATCCTTCATACGTGGTTCAATAGTAGCAAAGTTCTCCTCATAGCCAATTAGCTGCTTACCCAAAACGTTCAGAACATGAAACAAAGGACCTGCAACATCATCAGCATAGATTTGATCTCCCATAAGAAATAGTGCAGCAGGGCGCATGTCTGTATCGTAACTTTCTTCTGTATATTGATCTGCCTCAGCAAGAACATCAAAACCTTCTCCGTGTGGCTTCCGACATGACCCATACAGTAGGGGAGACTTTTCAGATTCATTGATATAAAAGGTAGGATATGCAAGATTGCCATATACAATGGAGTCTCTTTGATGTGGTGAAAGCAATCCAAGGTCACCTAAATCGATCTTTTTCGTGGGTGTTTTGAACTCGATATTGTATCCAATTAAACTATTTTTTGGAAAGGGTTTTTGAAGTGGTGACACTTTTACTAGATAAATATATAAATTCGTACCGACTTTTACCGATTCCGTTTCCGTCTTACTCGGAAGTACTTCATATTCATAGGAGTCCGTTTGGTCATGGTATTTGACTATATATAGTAAGGTATCTAGCTCCAGTGGTTCACGTAATGCCAGCCAAATATATGCATGTGTAGGTTCAACACGTCGGATTATAGGTCCAGCTAATACTAGTGGTAAATTCAAACGGTGCCGCCCCCTTTCATGAGTTGATACTATTGTATTCATCTAAGTGGGCTACTGTGTTAAAAGAGTGTATACCAGTTGATAGTCAAAGGTTTTTGTTGTGATTTCGTATGTTTTTTTACATATAAGGTCTATCTGGTTATTAAAGGGAATATAACCATGATAGCTACACATCTTCTTACAACGAAAATAGGAGGAGAGTACATGCCGTATGTAGACCTTGAGGATGGACTTGAATTGTATTATGAAGATCAAGGGGAAGGGCAAACCGTAATCTTTTTACATGGTGTATGGATGAGTAGTCAGTTTTTTAAAAAGCAAGTTCCTTATTTTAGCGAAGCATACAGAACGATCACATTAGATTTGCGTGGGCATGGTCAATCCACACACACACCGTATGGACACACGATTTCCAATTATGCAAAAGATGTAAAAGCATTTATCGAAAAGCTCGACTTGAGGGATGTCGTACTAGTAGGCTGGTCAATGGGTGCATTTGTTATTTGGGAGTACCTTCATCAGTTTGGTGAAGAGAATATTAAAGCATCTGTAATAGTCGATGAACTGGCATCAGACTTCAAATGGCCTGACTTTGAAATGGGAGCATTCGATTTTCCAGCTCTTACCCATATTATGAGAGAAATTCAAACAAATAGGGTTACGTTTCTTGAAGGGTTTGTGCCTTTGATGTTTAAAGAAGAAGTGCCTAGTGATGAGATGAAATGGATGATGGAGGAAGTGACAAGGCTTCCTGAATCCATTGCGAGTGCGGTTCTTTTTGATCAGTCTGTTGTAGATTGTCGTCCGTATCTTTCAGATATAACAGTTCCAACGCTATTATGCTTTGGTCGAGAAGAAAAGTTAATTCCTGTAGCGGCAGGAGTGCATTTACGAGAACATCTTTCCAATGCCGTATTGGAGATCTTTGAAGAGAGCTGCCACTGTCCATTTTTAGAAGAACCAGAGCACTTCAACCAAGTGGTAGATGGATTTATTCGTTCGCTTGATGCTTAATGTATACTGAGTTTAAAGGCTTTGATAACGGGAGTTTTATTATGTAAAGCTAGCAATTAAAAATAGGATGCTGAATCGAAAGTGATTTAGCATCCTACTTTTGTTGTCTAGTTGTAGGTGGACAAATAATCCCTTATTCAACAAGAAATCACGGCTTTCTAAAGTGAAGCGGACATTAAAGTACCTTATATCATGAAATTCTCTTGAAATATTGCTCATTTGTCTTAAATAAGGTACTAAGATGTCCGCCATCTAGATAAAAACTACAGTTATAAGACAAATAAGGAACTAAATGTCCCCATAGGACTTAGTAGAATCTCCAAGCGTAGTATCTTCACTTTAACTTCTATAAAGTTAGTTCTTTTCACATTCTGCACCTAAATGAAAGCACAGTAGGTTCTTGTTTGGGTGTTTTTTTGATGTGAAGATTATCGTGACATATTAAAAATCACTCTTTAAAAATTCTTCATTTGAGAAGCTCACCCCCTTCTCAAATCTTACGAAAGACCCGCTAAAATTACATAATAACGTAAACGTTCAAAATCCTGTCACAGTTTAAAAATGCCTTCAAACCCTTATGTATCAAGGGGTGTTACTGAAAAAAATAAAAAACCTCATCTGTAAAATTCTTCCTTACCGTTTTTGTAACAAACTCCTTTGAAGCTATGTGATATTATTCACTTACACGAAGACGAAACTATGGTAGAAACAGTCTTCTATATATTTTCGTGAAGTTTGTGAAGTACTGAACAATTATGAACAAATTGTGACAAAAACATATTCTTCTTAAAGGAGAGGAGTTCTAAGTGAAACTTTCGAGACGCTTTTTTGCCTTCTTATCTATATCACTGCTGTTTGTTTTAGCAGGCTGTGAAACGAAAATGGTTGTATTCGATCCACAGGGACCTGCAGCAAGAAGCATTGCAGAGTTAATTAACTGGTCAATATTTTGGATGCTACTTGTTGTCATTGTAGTATTTGCTTTATTTGCTTTTATTATATGGAAATATCGTGAAAAGCCAGAAAACATGGATTATGAGCCACCTGAAGAGCATGGAAGTACATTGCTTGAAATTATTTGGACAGGAATTCCGATCCTTATTGTTATAGCTTTAACGATTCCAACGGTAAAAACACTTTATGAACTAGAGGATGTACCTGCTGGGTATGAGAGCCAGGAGCCTCTTACAGTTCATGTAACGGCAGCTGACTGGAAGTGGATTTTTAGCTATCCAGAAGAGGGCATTGAGACAGTGAACTACGTGAATATTCCTGAAGATCGTCCTATATTATTTAAATTGACATCAGCGAGTACAATGCAGTCATTCTGGGTTCCACAGCTTGCTGGACAGAAGTATGCAATGGGTAAGATGGAAACAGAATTATACATTGTTGCTGAAAACCCAGGTTCTTATATGGGTAAAAACTCGAACTTTAATGGACGCGGATATGCTGAGATGGAATTTGAAGTATTAGCTCAAACACCTGCTGAATATGAAGCATGGGTTAAGGAAGTGAAGGAGACAGCTCCTAAGCTTACTGAAGAGAAATACGAAGAGCTTCTAAAGCCAACTCACTTAGGCCGTATGACCTTTAATGATACACATTTAGCTTGGGTAAACCATGCTAAGCATGATTCTAAAACGTATACAAATCCAGAGCTTTATCGTTATCACGGATATCAAGGAAAGATTTTTGAAGAGGAAGATAACTACAAGAATGCGGATCAAGACGAATCATCAAATCATGAAGGACATGAAGATCATGATGATGAGGAAGATGAAGATAAAGAGGAAGATGTAAAGTCTGAAGACTCACACGGAGGTGACCATCATGGGCATTAAATGGGATGAATTTTTCGTCACAGGAGATCCACTAATTTTAGGAGCTCAAGTCTCGATTGCACTAACAATGATTGGTCTAGTGTTTGGAATTACCTATTTGAAGAAGTGGAAGTATCTATGGCGTGAGTGGATCACAACTGTTGACCATAAACGTATAGGGATTATGTATATTATTGCAGCAGTATTAATGTTCTTCCGTGGTGGAGTGGACGGACTTTTAATGAAGGCCCAAACATCCAGACCGGAAATGGAATTTTTAAGCTCCCAGCATTACAATGAAATTTTTACAACGCATGGGGTTATTATGATCCTATTTATGGCGATGCCATTCTTAATCGGGTTAATGAACGTTGTCATTCCACTGCAAATTGGTGCTCGTGACGTTGCATTCCCACAATTAAACGCATTGAGCTTCTGGTTATTCTTTAGTGGAGCAATGCTGTTTAACCTCTCCTTCGTTATTGGTGGTTCACCAGACGCAGGATGGACATCCTATTTCCCACTTGCCGGGAAAGAGTTTAGTCCGAGTATTGCAAATAACTACTATGCGATTGCACTTCAGATCGCTGGTATTGGTACATTAATGACGGGAATTAACTTTATTGTTACGATTCTAAAAATGAGAACAAAAGGTATGACACTAATGAAAATGCCGATGTTCACATGGACGACGTTAATTACGTCTGTAATCATCGTAGCAGCTTTCCCAATCTTTACAGTAGCATTAGCACTAATGACAACGGACCGTATCTTTGGTACTCACTTCTTCACACTTTCAGGTGGAGGATCAGATATGCTTTGGGCAAACCTGTTCTGGTTATGGGGACATCCTGAAGTATATATCGTAGCATTACCAGCTTTCGGGATTTTCTCAGAGGTTATTGCTACATTCTCACGTAAATCATTATTCGGATATAAATCAATGGTCTATGCGATTGTCGGAATTGCGATTTTAAGTATGGTTGTATGGGTTCACCATTTCTACACAATGGGTTCAGGACCAGCAGTTAACTCCTTCTTCTCAATCACAACGATGTTAATTGCCGTACCAACCGGAGTGAAAATCTTTAACTGGTTGTTCACAATGAGAAAAGGTCGAATTAAGATGACGTCAGCCATGCTTTGGGCATTAGCCTTTATTCCAACATTCACAATTGGTGGAGTAACAGGGGTTATGCTTGCAATGGGTGCAGCTGACTATCAATATCACAACACATTATTCCTAGTAGCACATTTCCACTATGTATTAATTCCTGGTGTTGTGTATGCGGTATTCGCAGGATTATATTACTGGTGGCCTAAAATGTTCGGTCATATGCTGAACGAAAAACTAGGTAAATGGCATTTCTGGTTATTCAATATTGGTTTTAACGTAACATTTATGCCAATGTTCTTCTTAGGATTACAAGGAGCGGTTCGTCGTTCTTACACATATTCGGCTGAATCAGGCTTCTCAAGTTTATTCTTACTTTCTGCTATTGGATCAGTCATTTTAGCAGCTGGGTTTGCAGTGTTCTGCTACAACATCTATTGGAGTATCCGTTATGCAGACAGAAATATCTCTAGTGATCCATGGGATGCTAGAACATTAGAATGGGCTACAGCTTCACCAGTCCAATACTACAACTTTGCAAAGCAACCAGAAGTAAAAGAAATTGATGCATTCTGGCATATGAAGAAAAACAATGAGGGATTAACGCTAAAGGATTCTGAGATTGAAAAAATCCACATGCCAAGCAATGCAGGCTTACCATTTATTATGTGTGTATTCTTTGGAATTGCAGGTTTCTTCCTAGTATTTGAATGGCAGATTGCTACAATTATTGCTTCTCTAGGAATTATTGCAGGATTGATCTATCGTTCATTCGATTACAACGATGGATATTATATCCCGGTAGATGAGATAAGAGAAACAGAACGTTCTTGGAGAAACAAAAAGGGAGAGGTGAACAAGCATGTCAGCTAAAGTCGATACGTCGTTACCTTTAGAATATCAAACCGAACAAAACCGTTTGAATATTCTCGGCTTTTGGATTTTCCTTGGTGCTGAGATTGCCCTTTTTGCTACATTGTTTGCTGTATATGGTGTACTAAGCCAGCGTTATGCTGGCGGACCTACCCATCAGGATATCTTTATGATGAAGGAAGTCATGATACAGACTGTACTTCTTTTAACAAGTAGCTTCACGTGTGGTTTAGCTATTTTTGAAATGAGACGTGGAAATGTTAAAGGCTTGATTACGTGGTTACTTATTACGTTAGGATTAGGTGCAGGCTTCCTTTACATGGAGATTAGTGAATTTATTCATTACGTACATGAGGGAGCAACCATTCAAACAAGTGCATTCCTATCAAGCTTGTTTGTTCTACTAGGCACACACGGAGCGCACGTAACGTTCGGTATCTTCTGGGCAATCATGGTAATTATCCAGCTTGTGAAACGTGGATTAACTCCAGTAACTGCTCGTAAGATTTTCATCATTGGACTATACTGGCATTTCCTTGATGTTGTTTGGATTTTTATCTTCACATTCGTGTATTTAAAAGGGATGGTGCTATAAATGGAAAAGAGTACAAAAAGTTACCCTATCAGTCACTTTGTCGGTTTCTTCATGTCACTCCTTCTTACGTTTGTAGCAGCATGGATTGCATTAAAAACATCACTTTCGTTTACAGTCGTCATGTGGGTAATTGGAACATTAGCAGTCGTTCAGGCTGGACTTCAGTTGTTCATGTTCATGCATGTAAATGAAGGAGAAGATGGTAAAGTACAGATCATAAATATTGCCTATGCAGTATTCTGTGCCCTAGTTATTGTTATCGGTACAATTTGGGTTATGACATCTGGTCATGCTGCACATTAAAAGCTGGGAGCTTCTCCTAGCTTTTTTTATTTTTTTCCAAACGAATTGAATAATAATGATAATTATTATCAATACTACTATTGAAATAAGTTGTAAGGTCCGTCCCTATAATGGGAAGGGACAACCATCGCACTGGTTGCCCCTCGTTTAGTGTTATTGTGTATTTGGTTCAAATGTTTGACAGTCTGTCTCTTGGCTGCTATGAGCTCGATCGCCTTTATGACTAACAACAAAGATTTCTGTAGCGCCACAAAGTTCACCTTCGTGGTTGTGAACACAGTTGCTTACTTCGCAAAGTACCTTCATTATGAAACACCTCCTCATCTATAGCTTTAACCGATTCATTTCACTTCATACGGAAGAGAAAATGAATTTTCAGGAATTTTTTTACATTAGATGAGGAATACACATATATGAAGAGGGTCTAAAGTGTGGAGTGTATGATGAGGAGTTAGCTAATGGACATAAAAGACCTTATTTAGCGTTATTTTAGCTATTTCATAATACTAACGGACACAGAAGACCTTATTTTATAAAAATATCGATTTATCAGCCGTTATAAGGGTAAAATGACAAAAATAAGGCCACTAATGTCCGGTAGGATCTGAAAAATCCCTATTTAGGTTAAAATAAGGTCTCTGGTGTCCGCTAGGCTCACACTCCTCCAATAAAAAGCTAAAACCGGTAACAAATAAAAAAGCAAAGCCAATGTGGACTTTGCCATAAAAAATTATCTTGCTTGCTTACTTTTATAAGAAAACTCTTCAATTAATGGTAAGAAAATGAGCGTACCGAAGATAAACATAAACCCGACCATCACACCAATTCCAATTGAAAGCATATAATCATGATTGATACCGCTTACAAAAAAGCTGCCCACCACCATCATAAAACCAAGTAGTACTCCTACGATTGTAACTCCTTTTATAAAACCAAGAGTTCTTTGATGTTTTTGTTCCATTTGTCGCCACCCCTTTGTTCACAATTCTGACATATTCTTATCTCTATTCTATATTTATTCACAAATTTGTCAAATATTTTTTTAGAGGACATAGTTTCTTTTAATCGGAACATATAGCAGTTTCTAACATATTCATGTAGAATTTAAGTATATATTTTATTAGAATTAAGGCTCATAAACCATGAGTGTTGAAAAGAACCAAGGACAAATTGGACAAAGCTTAATCCTAAACCCCTTAAAAATCGTATCTATAAAGACTTAGATTGATTGATAAAGAGTCAATAAAGCTAGAGCAAGCAGTTTGTTTTCGGAAAAAGTGAGGAATGGAATATGTATGTAACGATAAAAGAGATTGCTGAGCATATTTCGATGTCAGAAAAAGCAGTAGAATCTCTTATAGTAGAAGGCAAAATTCGAGCAGTCCATGATGGAAAACAATTTCTAATCAATAAGGATCAGTTTACAACCCACCTGGAACAAGTGGCAAAATATAAAAAACTTATTGACGAAATCCTTCAAGAACCAATCCCAGAGGACATTGATGTTAAAGATGAGGATTAATGGTTTGTGTGAAAAAAGCTCTGTTTTTTCAGAGTTTTTTTTATATCCAACTAATTTGCTATAATTTACAGATTTAGATTGTAAACGCTAAATAGCGTGGTATAATATAGGAAGATAGTACTATTGATGTTTAAAGATCTTTATGTTGCATCTTTTCACTAGTAGCACGATACAAATTGAATATTTGGCAAACTAACTGAAAAGTTAGGACGCAAAACTATAGGGGCTAATTCGCAAGGAAATGCCAGCCAGTTGCATTTTTAGGGAAAGGATCTATACATTCCATGTGTCTCTAACCATACAACGCCTATAGAAGGGCGTTTTTTTATATTGAAAGAGGGGCTAGTAATGAGTGGGCTTAATGGGAACTCCTTTGAGAGTTTGAAACTGAAACTCTATAAGATTATATCACCAATTCTAATGGCATTTATGATTGTGGGATGGTATTTGGAGCAACAAACTGCGGGGTATGATCCCGTTAACAACTTTATGATTCCTGGCTTGATTTCATTATTTTTAATCTCAACTGCCGTGGTTTATTTGCGAGAACAATGGGTTCCTTACTTAGAAAGAGTTGTATTATTGATCATGTGTGTTCTAAGTGCATTAAAGTTCACTTATGTTGTGTATAATGAGCTTGAATATACAATGACGTTAGGAAAATTTGTATTTTGGTTACCTCTATTTTACATCTTTTTATTTTTTGTATTTGATAACAAGTTTGCCATTTCCTTTTCAGCTCTAACATTCTTGTGGGTATTAATATCTGGTTTGATAAAATTACCTGATCTAATGGGGACTGAAGCAGCAGGGATATTAGTGCATTATTATTTAGCTGGTCTAACGTTTTTGTTAACATTATTTTATTTGCAAACGATTAAAAAGGCATTTATTAGGTCTGAGGTATTAGAAGCACTGGCGAATACAGATTACCTAACATCCTTACCGAACCGTCGGAAAATGGATAACATCATTATGGAAGCTCTAAACAAAAAACATCAAGATAAAAAAAGAAAAACCGCACTTATATACTTAGATATTGATTATTTCAAGAAAATAAATGATCAATATGGTCATAGTGCTGGAGATCATGTATTAAAAGAGTTTTCTGAAATCATTCAAACCTTTCTAAAAGCAGATGATGTGCTCGGACGTTGGGGTGGGGAAGAATTCATTATCGTATCAAATAAAAAGGATATTAACCAAGCGAGCCTGCTGGCAGAAGAAATTCGTTCAAGTGTTTCTACTCACTTTTTTGAGCACGTTGGTCACATTACATGTAGCTTTGGAGTAACAGAGATTCGTGAAGATGATACATTAGATCGAGCCTTAAGCCGTGCAGATTCTTCCCTTTACATGGCAAAACATAATGGAAGAAACCAAGTAATATCAGATTCAAAACAGATTCTTTCAATGTAAACAATTCGTTGACCTTAGCAGATGCTATAGGTCTATTTTTTTTGTGATTGAAAGATAGTATTCAGAATTTGTAACGGTTTTCTATTAAGAAGTCATAGAAAAGGTAATAAGCGGTCACTAAAACTCATGACTACGGTAACTACCCTCATATGACAAAAAATTCCTATGATAAAGAAGGAAATAAAATTAAACCAAAAATGAATGTGAGGGAAAAATATGTCATGGTTTACAAAATGGTCCTTTAAAAATAAGGCCGCAGTAGCAATTATGTCGTTGATAATCTTAGTTACAGGAGTTTTGAGTTACTTTAGATTACCAATGGAATTTATTCCTAATACAGATTGGCCAATCATGTCCGTTGTAACGGTTGGTCAAGGAATGGATTCAGATTCAATGGAAAAGCAGGTTACGAATCCAATTGAAGAGTCACTAAGAAATATTAACGGAAAGGTCAATGTGTTTTCTACAACAGGGGATGGATTTTCAAGGGTTGACCTTCATTTAGAATCAAGTGCAGATCAAAAGGAAATCAAGAGAGAGATTGAAGAAAATCTAACAGCAATGCAACTTCCTGAAACAGTAGCAAAACCAAATATTGTTCAACTTAATAGTTCAGCAATCCCGGTATCTTATGTTTCAGTAGGCTTTGAAGATGGGATAACGCCAGCAAATATCAAGTTTGCGAAAGAAGAATTAACACCTTATTTTTCAGATATTAAAGGGGTAGGAGGCATTCAAACATACGGAACAGTGCCTGCCTATGTGTCAGTGGATTTAGATGATAAGAAGCTTGCAGAGAAACAAATTCCTCTACAACAAGTAATGACGGTACTACAAGGTCAAAATATTTCTATGTCTGTTGGAGAAAAAACGATTGATGGGAAAACAACAAATGTTAAGGTTGTTGGTGATGCAGACAGCCTAGAGGACCTTAAATCTATTCAACTATTGCCATCTGTTGCTCTAGAGGATGTAGCAAATATAGAAGTAAAGCAACCCGAGAATAACTTAACACGAGTGAATGGAGAAGAAGGATTACTCTATATCATTACGAAAGATAGCAAATCGAATCTTGTGACAATCAGCAAGGAAGTTGAGAAAGTATCAGATACGATTAACGAAGAATACGATCATGTAGAATCTAGTATTTTATTATCGTCAGCACAATCAGTAGAAAATTCTGTTCACAGTATGATTAAGGAAGTATTGCTTGGTGCGCTATTTGCAACAATCGTCATCATGGTATTTCTACGTAACTTAAAGTCAACCTTTATTACAATTGTGTCCATCCCACTCTCACTAGGCTTTACGTTATTCTTATTAGACCGTTCAGGAATCACATTGAATATTTTAACACTTGGTGGAGTAGCGGTTGCTGTTGGAAGACTTGTAGATGATAGTATCGTCGTAATTGAAAATATCTTCAGAAAGACACAAACAGAAAAATTTTCGATTGGGTTAATTATTGAAGCA
This sequence comes from Rossellomorea marisflavi, assembly GCA_003667865.1. GTDB lineage: Bacteria > Bacillota > Bacilli > Bacillales > Bacillaceae_B > Rossellomorea > Rossellomorea marisflavi_C. The sequence goes on from CP033051.1 coordinate 1,610,180, forward strand.
ACAAAAGAAGTTGGAACAGCGATTACAGCATCAACCCTTACAACAGTTGCCGTATTCCTACCTATGGGATTACTAGAAGGTAGTTTACAAGATTTTTTACTACCATTTGCTTTAACGGTGACGTATTCTCTTTTAGCATCATTAGTTGTAGCCATTACAGTTGTTCCTTTAATGAGTGCAGCCATGTTGAAGAATGCAAAGCTTAAGGAACATAAGCCATCAAAACGTTTTAGTGCATTCCTTACGTGGTCATTAAACCATAAGATGATTGTCATCGGTTTTTCTTTACTACTATTCGCAGGATCTGTTGGAACATATGTAGCGCTTCCTAAGGGGAGTACACCAACACCAAAGGCTGATAACATTTACACAGGTATTATTTATCCAGCAGATACACCAGTTGAAGTGGTTAAAGAGAATACAAAAAAATTAGAGGATTTTATTCTAGAACAAGAGGGTGTTTCGGGTACCTACCTGCAAATCGGGAATACTGAAGATGCCATTAAGCAAGGGAATGTTAGTGCACCGACACAAGGTGTTATAATTACGACGCTAAAAGAAGATGCAAATCAAGAAAAGTTCATAGAAAGTCTTGAAAATCAAAAAGCACAATACAGTGACGCAACGCTTGAAGTAAGTGCACAATCCATGATGGGTGGACAACAAACGGCGATTACCATTGATGTTCTTGGCCAAGATGTAGCTCAATTAGAAAAAGTAGCCAATGCGGTAAAAGCTGAAGTGGAAGACATTGAAGGTATTGAAGAGATTTCAACAAATCAAGAAGATAAGAAAACAGTGTATTCACTTGTAGTAGATCCGTCAAAAGCAAATGCCGTTGAGGTTGCACAACAGGCTGCTGTGATGATGAACCAAACACCAATTGGAGCAATTGAAGTTGAGGACCAAGTAACGACTGTTATGCTTGAGCCTGTTCAGGATGTAGGGTCAGAAGAGGAAATGAAAGATGTACCAGTCGCAACACAAGAAGGAATTGTACCAATCTCTGATATAGCCACACTTGAAAAAGAAGAAAAAGCAACAAGTGTATTCCATAAAGATGGAGAACAATATATTCGTGTTACGGCAGCTGTAGAACCAGAAAAGCTGTCAGTTATTTCAGCTGAAATGCATAAAAGATTATTCGGTGATAAAGAAACGGACGGTATTGATATTCCTGAAGGAGTAGATGTACTAGTTGGTGGAGCAAGTGCGGATCAACAAAGTGATTTTCAAAACCTATTTATGACGATGCTTGCATCAATCGGTATTGTGTTCTTGATCATGGTCATCACATTCAAAACCGTTCGTGCACCAATTGCAATTCTATTCTCATTACCACTTGCAGCCATTGGAGCTGTTCTTGGAATTCTAATTAGTGGAATTTCAGTTGATATTACGGCAATGCTAGGTGCTCTAATGTTGATTGGTATTGTTGTAACGAATGCCATTGTACTAATAGATCGTGTGAAACAAAATGAAAAGACAATGATTATTCGCGAAGCACTTGTTGAAGCAGCAACAACTCGTATGAGGCCGATCATGATGACGGCTGTTGCAACAATCTGTGCAATGTTACCACTACTGTTTAAAGAAGCAGAATCAGGAAACCTAGTATCTGCTAGTTTAGCAATTGTTGTTATTGGTGGTTTAAGTGTCGCAACCCTACTAACATTAGTTGTCATTCCAGTAGTGTATGAAATGCTGCACTTTAAGAAATCGAAAAAGCAACGTTTACAAGCGAAAAAAGATGTTGAAGCATATGTGGAATTAAAAGAAATCGTGTAATACAAGTAGAAACTGGCTAGTGATTCCTCTTAGTAGGAACTGCTAAGCCAGTTTCTTTAAGTTATATTTAGCTACCACATGGAATAACCTTCACACCACATTATTAATCTATCCTCCTAAAAGAACAAATTTGCTTGTCTATTCTAAAAGGCTTATCATAGTTTCTAGTACATAAAGGGCATAGCTCCAAAAAAGGTTAGGGTGAAAAACGTGCAATCTGAAACAGTTCTTAAAATAAAAACATCTTTTGTGGCAAAATACAAAGGTGGTTATCCACTATTAATAAAAGAAGCGATACTTAATCGTGATGTATTAAAGAAGGAAGGCATGCTGCTACAAATTGTGGATCAACAAAATCAATTTATTGGCAGGGGCTACTACGGAATTCAAAACAAAGGGTTTGGCTGGATTCTTACAAATAAGAAGGAAGAAAAGATTGATCAACAATTTTTCAACAAAAAACTTCGTTCTGCTATAAATAAGCGGGCTGCATTCTTTCAAAGTACTGATACAACAGCCTTTCGAGTGTTTAATGGGGAAGGAGACGGTATTGGTGGTGTTACGATTGATTACTTTGATGGCTATTATGTCATTCAATGGTATAGTGAAGGAATCTATGAATTCCGTGAAGAGATCATCAGAGCTATTACGGATCTCACTGAATACAAGGGGATTTATCAGAAAAAACGCTTTGCTCAAAAAGGTCAGTATATTGAAGAGGATGATTTTGTAAAGGGTGACCGAGCAGAATTCCCACTTCTTGTAAAAGAAAATGGAGTACAGTTTGCTGTTTACCTAAATGAAGGTGCAATGGTCGGAGTGTTTCTTGACCAAAGAGATGTTCGCTTGAAAATAAAAGAGAACTATTCAAAAGGAAAAACCGTTTTAAATACGTTTTCTTATACTGGTGCTTTTTCTGTATTTGCAGCTTTAGGAGGAGCTACTAAAACGACTAGTGTGGACGTAGCAAACCGCAGTCTTAGCAAGACGATTGAACAGTTTAGTATTAACGAGATTGATTACGAAGCACAGGACATCATTGTTGAGGATGTTTTTAAGTATTATAAATATGCCAATAAGAAAAATCTAACGTTTGATTTGGTTATTCTGGATCCTCCAAGCTTTGCGCGTACGAAAAAGACTACCTTTAGTGCAGCAAAGGATTATCCAGATCTATTAAAAGAGTCAATCAGTATTACTGCAGATGATGGTGTTATTGTTGCGTCTACGAATAGTAGTGCTTTTGATATGAAAAAATTTAAGAGCTTTATTGACCGAGCATTTCGTGAATCAAATAGTAAGTATAAAATTTTAGAAGAATTTTCATTGCCGGAAGATTTTCGTACGATACCTCAATTTAAAGAGGGGAATTATCTTAAAGTTGTATTTATAAAAAAGTTGGGAAAATAGGATGAGCGGACCGATGGTGGGTTCGCTTTTTTGTAACAGAAATACTGATTATGATTATCTTAGATTTATATTAGGGCTTAATGTTCCCATTCAATAATTGGAAGAATGGGTATGGCTGCAATCTGTTTAAGATATGTTCTATGGTAAACCTATTCACTTAGTAATAGCAACATATCAAGACAAATACAATCCTTTTTTACTTTTCGGGCAGGAAAACTAAGTTTTTTCGAGAAAGGTAAAGCAAAAGATTTTTTTTAGGAGGACATACGGATGGTTATAAAATGGGGAATTATGAGCACAGCAAACATAGGTGTAAAAGCTGTGCTGCCTGCTATAAATGCAGTAGAAAATGCTGAAATTTCAGCAATAGCAAGTCGAAATCCAAAAGTGAATGAAATTGCAAAGGAATTTAATATCCCTTCCGTTTATGCTACATACGACGAGTTACTTGACGATCCAAGTATTCAAGCAGTTTATATACCCTTACCTAATGCATTGCATAAAGAATGGGTCTTAAAGGCTGCTGAAAAGGGAAAACATGTTTTATGCGAAAAACCAGCTGCTTTAACAAGTAGTGATATTCAAGATATGATTAATGCATGTCGATTAAATGGTGTTTATTTTATGGAAGCATTTATGTACCAGTTTCAACCACAGCATGCAAGAGTGAAGGAAATAATTTCCTCAGGGGAAATAGGAGAAGTAAGGCAATTTCGTTCCACTTTCTCATTTAAACTAGATACAGAAAAACATCGAGATAATATACGATTAAATACTGATCTCGGTGGAGGGAGTCTTTGGGATGTAGGCTGCTACTGTGTTCATTCTGCTCGTTTTATATTGGAACAGGAGCCTGTTGAGGTATTTGCACAAGCGTTCATACATCCAGAGTTCGGCGTGGACACAAAGGCGAATGGAATTCTTACATTTAAAGATGGCGTGACTGCTACATTTGATTGTAGCTTTGAGCAGCCTATGGAAGAAAAATATGAGGTTGCTGGAACAAAAGGGTCAATTCGGGTACCATTTGCTTATCGCTCCGATATGCGTGGGACAAATGGGCTTGGTGAGATTTATATTGTAAATGAGAAGGGTGAAGAAAGAAGAGAGGTATTCGAAGGGAATCAGTATGAATTACAGGTTAAACATTTCTCAGACTGCATAGTAAATAATCAGTCACCCTCTTATACACCAACTCAAACAAAACAAAATATTGAAGCAATCGAGGCATGCTATAAATCTATTCATTCCAAGGAAGTCATTATGTTAGGTTAATATCTATCGGTGTAGTGAGGGAGATTGTGTGAACATATATCTTAGTGTTTTACATGAACAGGATGATAAAGCTCTTTTTGAGTTTGAATGCAGGAACCGTTCCTATTTTGAGGAATTTGTTCCGTCAAGAGGCGAGGAATATTATCAATACTCCTTATTTCAATTGAAGCATCAAGAATTATTACAAGAGCAGAAGAAAAGAGTATCTATATTTTTTCTAATAAAAGAAGAAGAAACAGGAATGATTGTGGGCCGTCTAAATGTAGTAGATATAGATACAAAGAACCAATCAGGTGAATTGGGGTATCGGGTTGGACAAGAGTTTACAGGCAAGGGAATTGCATCGAAGGCCCTACACCTATTATTACAAGATGCCGATCAATATGAACTAAGAGAAATCCATGCTAAAACAACAAGTGGAAATAGTGCTTCCCAACGAATTCTAGAAAAGTGTGGATTTACTCTTACGTCAATTGAAAACAATGGTGTAGAGTTAAATGGGAAAACAATGAACTTTCTTCATTATAAATGGCGCAGTTATCTCCCATAATGGATGTAAAGGTAAACACGAATCCCGCTTTCTGGATACATCAATACATATCCAGAGCAGCGAGGTGCATTGATTAGAGGGACGGACCTCTAAATAGGTTCTTGATACAAAAATTTTGTTCCTAACATCGTTATGATATAAAGTAGAAGCTGGACGAATCGGTTATTGCACATTTATAGGTGGTGCCAAGCACATGGAAAAGCAATTAGAAAGAAAATATGACATTATGGAAGTGTGTTTGCTTGCAGGGAAAGTGATGCTTGAGAATGGGGCAGAGACATACAGGGTAGAGGATACAATGATGAGAATTGCATCATTTTATGGTATTAAAGAATCACATAGTTATGTGACACCAACAGGGATTATCTTCTCTATTGAGACTTCTGAACCAACAAAAACAAAGCTAATCCGCATTTCAGAGCGAACGACCGATCTCCAAAAGGTGACGCTTGTAAATAGTATTTCGAGAATTATCGGCAATGGGGAACTAACGGTTGAGGAAGCATATGAACGCTTAAAAGAGATCGAAGAAAAGGATTACAAGTTTTCTTTTAGCATTCAGCTTTTGTCAGCTGCTATAGCAAGTGGCTGCTTTCTTATTATGTTTCTTGGTAACTGGAATGACTTCATTCCAGCTATGATTGCAGGAGGTTTAGGTTTTTATAGTGTTGTATCTTTTCATCGACTTGTACCAATCAAGTTTTTTGCGGAATTTGTAGCTTCTTTTATTATTGGTCTTGTCGCATTAGGGTTTGTTCATTTTGGAATTGGTCAAGAATTAGATAAGATTATTATCGGCTCAGTTATGCCGTTGGTACCTGGACTACTAATCACGAATGCTGTGCGAGATTTAATGGCAGGGCACCTTGTGTCGGGCTTGTCAAAGGGAGCAGAGGCATTTCTGACAGCCTTTGCAATTGGAGCAGGTATTGCAGTTGTCATAACCTTTATATAAAGGGGGGTGAGCAGATGATGATTGTTGAGCAGCTTATAACAAGCTTTATTGCATCTGCCGCTTTTGGAATCATGTTTAATGTTCCGAAAGAATCATTATTCAAATGTGGTTTGGTTGGGATGGCAGGTTGGTTAACGTATTTTATTCTAGCTGATATAGGCATGGATTCAGTATTTGCCACCGTAATTGCATCCTTTTTAATTGCTGTCATGAGTCAAATCTTTTCGAGAATGTACAAAAAACCAATGATTATTTTTAGTGTTTCAGGTATCATACCATTGGTGCCAGGAGGTATGGCCTATGACGCGATGAGAAATTTCGTTGAAAATGATTATAATACAGCCATTAACCTTGCTGCCAAGGCATTTATGATATCAGGCTCAATCGCTATTGGATTAGTATTTTCAGAGGTCATTAATCAAATCATTCGTCAATCCAAATTACGAAGAATTAAAGCATGATGCGTTAATAAGACAAAAAAAGAGGGAGAATCAAATGATTCTCCCTCTTACTTTTTATGCTTATTACTCGATGTGAGCCCACTTTAAGCTACTGTCAGCACCGAAAGAGTGACGTAATACGTCTTTCACGTATGGACGCTCTAGGTAAGAAGTACCACGTTGGTACATTGGGCTGATTGCTTGATCTTCAAATAAGATCTTCTCAGCATCTAGAAGTGCAGTCCAACGAGCATCAAGATCACTTAGTAATTCACCTTTAGCTTGTTCAACTAATTTGTCATACTCAGGATTTGAGTAACCCATTTGGTTATGAGCACCATCAGTAACGAACATGTCGATGAATGTCATTGGATCTGGATAGTCAGGACCCCAACCTGCGAATGACATATCATAATCTCCAGCAGACTCTAGGTCAAGCTTTTGTGCAAATGGTTGTTGTGAAATAGTTACAGTTAAACCAGGTAGGCTTGTTTCTAATTGTTCTTTTAGGAACTCACCAATTTTACGAGAGCTTTCTGAATCATAGTTTAATAATTCTAGCTCAAATGTATCTTTTCCAAGCTCTTCTTTAGCTGTTGCCCAGTATTCGCCAGCTTTAGCAGCATCAAACGCACCGAAGTTACCGTTAGTTTCACGGTAGTCGTTACCGTCTGGACCTGTTACGAAGTCAGCAGGTACTAGGTAGTAAGCAGGCATAGAACCGTTGTTTAATAATACGTCAACTAAACCTTGTTTGTCATAACCAGAATCAATTGCTTTACGTGCATTTACGTTAGCAAGAACTTCGTTTGCTTGGTTGAAACGTAAGAAGAATACAGAAGTATCCGCACGAGTTTTGAAGTTTTCGTCAGACTTATATTTGTCTACGAATTCAGCAGATAAACCAGTGATATCAGCTTTATCTGTTTCATATAGGTTAACCGAAGTAGATGTATCTTTTACGATATTGTAGTTAACTTCTTCAAGTTGTACTGTTTCAGCATCCCAATAGTCAGCATTTTTCTTAAGTTGGAAGCTTTGCTCATGTTTCCAATCAGAAAGAACGAAAGGACCATTGTAGATTGTAGTGTTTGCTTCTAAACCATATTGATCGCCTTGCTCAGTGATAAAACCTTCGTGCTGTGGATAGAAAGTTGCGAATGAAAGTAAAGCTGTAAAATATGGTACTGGAGTTTCAAGTGTTACTTCTAGTGTTTTCTCGTCAACTGCTTTAACACCTAGCTCGTCAACAGGTAGTTCACCAGAGTTAACTTTTGCAGCGTTTTTGATATCGTACATGATGTATGCATACTCTGCACCAGTATCTGGGTTAAGAGCTTTTTTCCAAGCATACTCAAAGTTTTGAGCTGTTACAGGGTCTCCGTTTGTCCATTGTGCGTCACGGATTGTGAATGTGTATGTTTTACCATCTTCAGAAACTGTTGGCTCTTCAGCAGCCATACCAAGAACTGGCTCATCGTTTTCGCCTAAACGGTATAAACCTTCGAATACGTTGTTCATTACGTTGAATGAAACAGAGTCAGTTGCAAGAGTAGAATCCATTGAAGGAATCTCAGAAGTTTCGATTAAGTTAAGAACTTGAGCGCGTTCTTCGCCAGCAGCACCTTGATCAGCTGTGTCTCCGCCCTCGTCTCCGTCATTTCCACCACCACAAGCAGCTAAGAATGTACTTAGTACTAATAGAAATGACATTAAAAATAAGGATTTCTTCTTCATTATTTGACCCACCTTTTTTTTAATGTGATTTTTTATCTAACTTCTTCAGAAGTAGACTATTTACAATATAAACATAAAATTAATCAATTGCAATGAATTAATAATATATCTAAATAGTATTAATTTTTAGAATAATTTAATTAGGACGCAGTAAACCTTGATAAATCAATGTTTCTATTAAAATATTTCGTATTAAAAATTTTTTTAATATTTTAATATATTCTAATACAAAGAAAAAAGGGGCATGAATTGTAAAAAAATTCAAGTCCCTTTTGTTGGTATTTATGTTATTCGATACTAGCCCATTTGTAAGAGTTTGATGCTCCGAAGTTGTGGCGAATGATTCCATTTACATACTCTTTTTCTAAATATGCTGCACCATCTTGGAACATTGGGCTGATAGCTTGATCTTCCATTAGGATTTTCTCAGCTTCTAGCAATGCATCCCAACGTGCTGCAGGGTCAGCAAGTAAGTCTGATTTTCCACCTTCTACTAACTTATCAAATTCAGGATTTGAGTAGGCCATTTGGTTATGAGCACCTTCTGTTACGAACATGTCAATGAATGTCATTGGATCTGGGTAATCCGGTAACCAACCAGCGAATGAGAAATCATAATTACCAGCAGATTCTAAATCAAGCTTCTGAGCAAATGGTTGTTGTGAAATAGTAACTGTTAAGCCTTTAAGATTTGTTTCTAATTGCTCTTTTAAATATTCACCAATTTTACGTGAGTTATCATCATCGTAGTTTAGTAACTCTAATTCAACGCTGTCCTTACCAATTTCTTTTAATGCAGTTTCCCAAAGCTTAGCAGCTTCTTCAGCATTATATTCACCAAGATTTCCATTTTGTTCACGGTAGTCTTGGCCATCTGGACTTGTAACAAACTGACCAGGTACTAAGAAGTAGGCAGGAATGGATCCATCATTTAGAAGGATGTCAACCATTGATTGTTTATCCCAACCCATATCTAATGCCTTACGTGCATTAACATTTGCTAATACTTCGTTCTTTTGGTTTAGGCGTAGGAAATAAACACCTGTTCTTAAGCGAGTTTTAAAATTTGAATCGTCTTTGTACTTATCTACGAACTCAGCTGTAAGACCCGTTACATCTGCTTGATTTGTTTCATATAAATTTACACGTGTTGCAACATCTTTAACGATATTGAAGTTTACTTCTTCTAATTTAACTGTAGCAGCATCCCAATACGTTTCGTTTTTCTTGAATTGGAAGCTTTGCTCATGTTTCCAATCTGCTAGAACGAAAGGGCCGTTGTAGATTGCTGTATTGTACTCTAATCCGTAATTTTCGCCTTGTGATGTTACATAGGCTTCATTTTGTGGATAGAAAGTAGCAAATGTTAATAATCCTTTGAAATAAGGAACAGTAGATTCAAGTTGAACTTCTAATGTTTTTTCATCAAGTGCTTTAACACCTAAATCATCAATTGGAAGCTCACCAGAGTTAACCTTTGATGCATTTTTTAGGTCGTACATGATATAAGCATATTCTGCACCAGTTTCAGGGTTTAATGCTTTTTTCCATGCATACTCAAAATCATGTGCTGTTACAGGCTCACCATTAGACCATTGTGCGTCTCGAATTTTAAATGTATATGTTTTCCCATCTTCAGAAACTGTAGGCTCTTCAGCAGCCATACCTAGAACTGCTTCATCACCTTCACCTAGACGATATAAACCTTCAAATACGTTGTTCATAACATCAAAAGAAACAGAGTCTGTTGCTAAAGTTGAATCAATAGAAGGGATTTCTGATCCTTCAAGAAGGTTTAATACTTGTGCTTTTGGTTCATCTGATTCAGTGTTCGAATTGTTTTTTGAATCACTGTTAGAATTTGAAGATGTGTTCTCAGTGCCACTTCCACTACACGCTACAAGAAAGCTACTCATAACAAGCATAAGAGTTAAAAGAGTTACTAAACGTTTTTTCATAATTACTCCCACCTTAGTCAATTTTTTGTAACTTTTGTAAATTTCTAGAAGATTAATAGTATCATACACTCTTTTGTAATATTCTTGCAATACTAAATTAATGAAATAGTAAAAATATTTTAATAATATTACAAAATTTCATATAATTTGTAACAAATGCATATATTGGTACGTATGTTAGCAGTTACGTTATATAAGGTTTTGGAGCTGTTCAGATAAGCTTTAATGACTATTGATTGGGGATTTGTTTAATTCGTAAATATATAATTGTCATATAATCTAATGTATCTTCCAAAAATATAGACGGTTAGATTGTAAAGATTCTGTAACATGTAAATTTCCTATTTGGCATGTCTTTCTAGTGAAGAATAAAAAAGAGATCTCAAATTTGAGATCTCGAGATAATTACTTTTGTTTTTTCTGGTTTACGCGGTTTTGTTTTGAGTCTTTTTGTCGGTCCTCGTTTACAAGGCGATTATCATTTCTGCGCAATACATCCGCTGTTATATTGTTATTAGGTGCTGCTTGTTCATTCCAATCAGACATCTAGTCGTTCCTCCTACTTGAATCATTCATTTTCTTGCCGTTCATGATGCGATTAAATTCTGCCATACCCGGATCTGTTTTAATTGGAACATCAAAGGGGTTCTTTTCACGTGCAAAGCTTTCTTTTTGTTCTAGAGTGACTCCCATCTGTGCTCCTTGAGTAGCAAGAGAATCATTAATAATACTTTCTTGTTTGCCATCGAAGTGAGGGGTTGCTTCAGAATGATCCACTCGTTTCTCGTCTGCCAAGATTATCATCTCCTTTTACTACATAAGGTGCAGAATCCTGCCAATATTTATTCATAGGTTCAGGACCTTTTCTAATGGTGTTTGTAACTTCTCTTCTATTGAAACGTCTAATCGTTCAAAAGGACAAAAAGGGGCAGAGAAATGTGCAAAAGAATAACATTGTAAAAATCATCGTTGGATTGGGTATCTTAGTTACTTTTGCTGGTATCTTTTATTTTCAAAAACCCGTTGTGAGAGCAGGGGTTTCAAGTGAGGAACCACTTACTGTTCTTCCGGATAAAACGTGGGTATTGCATTTTTCAAAGCCTATTGATGAGAAGACCATTAACGAAGACAATATCTCTGTTAAGAATCATAACGGAGAACTTGTGGATGTTACATATCATCTAAGCTCTGATGGACGTGAATTACATATTAAAGCACCTGAAAGGGGTTATCCTCTTAACTCAGAAGGATTTTCACTCCATGTTTCTAAAAAAGTGAAGTCAGTGAGTGGTATGTCAATAAGAGGAGAGACGAATATTGCCTTTTCGGTAGTGCCTACGCTTCCGACAATCAAAACAGATAAAGAACTAAAAAACTATTTTCTAACCGCACTGAAACATCAGAAGGAAGAAAGTAAGTGGTTTGCTTTCAATGAACCTCAAGAAGAATCAACAACCTCTGCTGATTCTTCCATTACAGGAACAGCCAAATCAAATAATTTCTCCAAAACAAATAATCAAGTTCAAGGTGTTGATGAAGGTGATACAACGAAGACAGATGGATCACATATTTATCAAATCATTGAGGGGAAAGTTGTGATCGTTAATGCTAATCCTACAGAACAAATGAAGATGGAAGCGACCATTTCATTTCAACAAACCTTTCATCCACAACAACTCTTTTTGCATAATCAAAGCTTAATTGTTATAGGAAGTAGCTGGAAAGGAGTATCATGGGGATCAAACAAGAAGAAGCAACTTTTACCAATAGATGATACTACAAAAGTTATTGTTTATGACATTACAAATAAAACTGCCCCGAAGATTACAAGGGAAATGGAAATTGAAGGTCAGTTTGTTACATCAAGGAAGATTGATTCCACTATGTATTTTATTGCGAATCACTCTCCTAATTATTGGAGGTTAGAGAAGGATAAAACCGTTGATCTGCGTCCAAGGATGTATGATAGTTCTGTTGCAGATGAGTATAATCCAATTCCATTTGAGGCAATTAAAAAAATTCCGCAATCTAATGAAACGAACTTTACCTTGATTGGGAGCTTTGATCTCGCTAACTCCGATTCTAAGCTTAAGGTGGATTCCTATTTAGGAAGTGGTGAACAGATATACATGTCACAAAATCTTCTATATATTGCTGTTAATAGATTTCATTTTAACAATGAGGGAGAGTGGACTCCTCCAGACACAGAAATATATAAATTTAAGATAGACCGTACAGAAATAAGCTTTCAGCAATTGGGTGAAGTAGAAGGGCAAATCTTAAATCAGTTCTCTATGGATGAACATAATGGGTATTTCAGAATTGCGACAACCAAGGGTGATAGTTGGAATGAGGAGCAGCCTTCTACAAATAACATATATATACTAGATGAGAAAATGAACATAGCTGGTGAAATTGAGGATCTTGCAAAAGGAGAAAGAATTTATTCTGTTCGCTTTATGGGAGACCGTGCCTATATAGTAACATTTAAACAAGTGGATCCATTATTTGTTATCGATGCATCAGATCCTACGAACCCAACCGTTTTAGGGGAATTGAAAGTCCCAGGGTTTAGCTCCTATTTGCATCCGTATGACGAGAATCACTTAATCGGTTTTGGATATGATACAAAGCTTGTATATGACGACAAAGCTCCAAATTCAGAACCTATAGTCTTAACGCAAGGTATGAAAATTTCACTATTTGATATCACTGATTTTCACCATCCGAAGGAGAAGGATACTGAGATTATTGGCGGGAGAGGGACGCAATCAGAACTGCTTTATAATCACAAGGTATTATTTCATCATCCTGGGAAAAATTTATACGGTTTCCCGATTACAATGTACAGAGAAAAAGAAGAATCAACGTTCGAACAAGAATTTCTATTCCAAGGTGCATTACTATATGAAATCACACCGGAAAATGGGATTGTGGAAAAAGCACGGTTGACGGATATGGCAGAAGATGTTGAAGATATTTACGAGGATTGGAATAAGCGAATTCTGAGACTTCTGTATATTGAGGATAGTCTCTACACAATCTCGAATAATAGATTGACAGCATATCAGTTAGAGAACTTTAATAAACAAGCATCAGTTTTATATGATGCTAGTGAAAAATCAAATCATGAAATAGGTAAAGAATAGACTCGAACATTCTGGAGGGAAAATACATGACAATAAAAGGAATTGTGTTTGATTTTGATGGTTTAATTATTGATACGGAGACCGCTTGGTTTGAGGCTACACGTGAAACACTGCAAGAACATTACAATATTTCAATTGAACTTGAGCGATACTCAAGCTGTATCGGAACGACAAATGAGCCATTATATGCTTATATTGACGAAATGGTTCCGGGAGGGTTCGACAGAGAGCTCCTAAGGAATGTTTCAAAGGAAAAATACAAGTCAATGATGAAAGAGCCAATGCTACGAGAGGGTGTTTTAGAATACTTACAAGAAGCGAAAGAGATAGGGCTGAAAATAGGTCTAGCTTCTAGCTCTTCGCGTGAATGGATTCTTCATTATTTAGACCAATGTGGAATAAGAGAGTACTTTGATACTGTTAAAGGGAAAGATGATGTGAAGAAAGTAAAGCCAGACCCTGCATTATATGAAGAGGCTGTAAAAGCATTAGCAATAGAGCCTCGTGAGGCCATAGCCTTTGAAGATTCACTGAATGGGTCGGTCGCAGCACTTCAAGCAGGATTATACTGTGTTATTGTGCCAAATAGTGTAACAAACCATCTTCCATTTGAGAACTTCCATCATAGAGTAAATTCAATGGGAGATATCTCGTTAGAAGAAGTCATTAAGATTGTATTAGAGTCAGCATGACGATGAAGGGAACAAAATAGGGGAGGCAATCTTGATTGCAATCCCCAAAAAACTAAAGGGAAAATGCTATGAAAAAAGCAATTTTTTATTCAATAGTACTATCACAATTACTATTTCTATTATTATTTCCACTTTGGATTAGCTTAACAAAATATTTAAATCCTGTGCTCCTAGTAGTAATGTGGATGCTTTTAACACTTACGGTATTTTATAGTGTATTTGCAATCCTTCGTATACAAGTGGTGATTTCTTGGAGACTAGTTATAATTCTTTATACGTTATATTCAATCGGGCTGATTGTTTTACTCTTTAATCGCCCTTCCGACCAAGTATATGAAACGGTCAATATCGTTCCGTTTGCTACGATTCTCTTTTACCTATCAGGTGAAGTACCATTTATCATTGCTTTTTATAATCTTGCTGCAAATATTGGATTATTTGTTCCATTTGGATTCCTACTAATGGTCTATCATAAAGAGAAACATGCAAGGAAGGTCTTACTTTCTATTATTCCAATTCTAGTTGTTAGTATAATAGAAGGAACTCAATTCCTGACTAGAAGAGGAAGCCTCGATATCGATGATTTTATATTGAATGTTCTAGGTTTCTTACTAGGGTATGTTGTCTATCCATTTGTTTGTAAAGTAGTAGAAGTGAAACGTTAATCAAACAGCTTTTCATCTTTTGCTTTTAAAATGGCATGAGTGCGATCTTTTACTTCAAGCTTATGATAGATATTAGATATGTAGTTTTTGACCGTTCCTTCCGATAAAAACAGTTTATCAGAGATCTCTTTGTTCGTAAGGCCATAAGCTAAATTCTGTAAGATTTGTATTTCTCGATCCGTTAATTGATACTTATCAATTTCAGATTCCAGCTTCTGTTGTTCACCTTTTGGAATTTGCTGAACAAGAAGCTGTGCAAGATTTTTGGGAAGTAAGGTTCCTCCGTGGTGTATTAACTTAATTCCTGAGATAAGATCTGATGGATGAATCGCCTTTAATAAGTATCCCTCAGCCCCAATTGTTAGGGCCTCAACTACATGCTCCACTTCTTGAAACGTTGTAAGAATAATAATCTTTGTCTCTGGGGAGTGTTTCTTAATATGTCTGGTTGCTTCTATGCCATTTAAAACAGGCATATCAATATCCATTAAAATCAAATGAGGTTTATGTTCTTCGGAAAATTGAATAGCTTGTTCTCCATTTTCAGCACATGCAACAACCTTTAGCTCCGGATCGGCTTCTAAAACAAAGGCCAAGCTCTCACGAATCAATTCTTGATCATCCACTAGCATTAGCGATATATCTTTGCTCATGACGTCCTCCTATAGGCACGCTTAACGTAATTTTTACTCCTCTATCACCATGTAAATTACCGATTGTATATTCTCCATTTAATTCAACCATTCGTTCATTCATTGTTTTCATTCCGAATCCAGGCGCTGTATTGTTTAGTTGGGTGCCATTATTCTCGATGGTAACAGTAAGAGAAGTAGGAAGGTATAGAAGTTCTAATGAAAACATTGATGCATTTCCATGCTTTATCCCATTTGTTAAAGATTCTTGAACACAACGGAGTAAGGAAAGGCTAACTTGTGGGGGTATAAAGTATTCTGACCCCTTTATGTCTAGTTCAACCGTTGCATTGGTATGCATTTCAAAATCCTCTGCTGTATCTCTAATTAAGCGGGCAAAGGGATATTGTACATCATCGGGTGCAATTTGATGAATGCTTTTTCGGATTTCATCAAGTCCTGTTCTCGCTAAACTGGCGAGCTTTTTAACTTTTTCTTGAGCTAGCTTTGGATCTTTTTCAATCATAATTGAAAGAGCATCAAGTGCCATCGTCATAGAAGTGAAGTGATGTCCAATAGAATCGTGCAAATCACGTGCTAATCGATTGCGTTCTTCTAGTAATGTTAAATTCTTAATTTTTTTTGAATATTGCTCTAAGAGTGCATGCTGCTCTTGGATTTTTTTGTACTGCTCTTGATTTTCTACTAATACGCGCTTTGTCTTTAGGTGTGAATGGATAATTAAATTAAAGCCTAAACCAATTGAAAGGAATAATCCATAATCAATAAATTGCATGATAAACGAATAGGTATCTTCTATGGCTAGTATCCTAGTTGATGGTAGCACGATGATATATAAAGGAATTGCCCATTTAGCAGTTTTTCTTGTACATAAGTAACCGATCATTAAGAACGGGATTAAAAGTAACGAATTTCCGAGATCCACTCTCATGATGACACTTGCATAGATCGAAAAGGAGCAGGTAACGAGAAACTCTACAATTGGATACATTGTGAGATTTGAGTAGCCTGGTCTCCAAAAAATATGTGGAATAAGAAAACTCATACTTAATGCAAAAACAAAAAATGGATAGCTAATTGCTCCTAAATTATCACTAAACAAGTAAAAGTAGACTAATCCAGTGACATACCAAGTTAAGCGTAAACAAAAGATAAACCAATCTAGCCAAAGCCACTTATTTCCATCCCTCATGTGAATGAACTCCTCATCTCTATAACCATATTCCATTCATAATCATCCCATCCTCCTTTATTTTACTAAAATATGGTTAAGGCGAATAGATAGTTAGTCATAAAAAAATCATGACGTCCTTCACTATCGTCACATGACTTTCCATTTGTATGATGAAAGCAGAGCAACAAAAGGAAAGGGTGAAGGAAATGAAAAAAATTCTATTAATCTTTGGTCTAGTTCTTTTAAGCACATTCGTTGGTGTAGGGTTGTTTTTTAATAAGACAGTTGCGTTAAATCTGAAAACAGTAGAGATAAAAGAAACGCAACAGGTTCGTTCAAAGAATATTGAGTCCTTACAGCTTTCATCGACTGCGGTGGATGTGAGAGTCGTCCCTACAAGTGGTGAAACCATTTCGGTAGAATTATCTGGTAAGGTTAGTGAAAAAATGAAGAATGCCTTTAAGTTGCATGTTGAAGATAATGGAGAAGAGCTTGTTATAGAGCTTGAGCGAAAAAATAATGTGTTTCAGTTGTTTGCAATCAATAGAAGAACCTTATTAGAGGTGAAAGTACCAATTGGTCAGCTCCAGGAGGCTGATATAAAAACAGTTTCTGGTGATATTGAGGTGGAAGAATTAATAGTAGACCAGTTAGCGATTCACTCAACTTCAGGAGACATTGAAACAGAAAATAATGAAGTGAAATCAGACTTTGAGTTAGAAGTCGTTAGTGGTGATATTGTTTCACAAAATGATCGATGGGGAGAGCTATTA
This sequence comes from Rossellomorea marisflavi, assembly GCA_003667865.1. Taxonomy (GTDB): domain Bacteria; phylum Bacillota; class Bacilli; order Bacillales; family Bacillaceae_B; genus Rossellomorea; species Rossellomorea marisflavi_C. Next base: position 1,627,399 of record CP033051.1, read on the forward strand.
ACAAAAGCGATTAGCGGAGATATTGTCATTGATCTCAATAAAAACATGGATTCTGTTTCATTGGATTTTAAAGGGACTTCGGGAGACGGGGACGTGTTGGTAAATGGTTTTCGTTTTGAAGAGAAATCAGAAAATAGAATTCTAGGCATATTAGGAGATGCTGAACACTCTATTGTGGCGAAAACAACATCAGGAGACTTTATCTTAAAGTAAGCAGAAATATATAATGAATACAATCGATTGTAATATAATGGCTAATAAAAATGTTCATGAAGCATTATTATTAGCCATTTTACCGTTACAATTACGTGTGGTTTGTGCTTTAAAAGTAGATGTATGGTAAAATTTAAATCAGAATTTTTAAAAATATAGTGATTCGGTGCATGTAGAAAGTACGAATACTTCAAGAAAGTCATTTAGTAAACTAATAGGAAGCAATACTCGTTATTGAAATAACATAGCAAAATAAACGATTCTGGGGGAGCGACTCGATGAAAGTAATGACATATTTAAAGCCCTATCGACTTGCGATGATTGTTGCTTGGACCTTAATGTTAGTAGAGCTAGCAGTAGAGCTACTTCATCCACTTTTTATGGCGAAGATTATTGATGAAGGAATCCTCAAACAAGATCTAGCGACTGTAACCAAGTGGGGGCTCATTATGGTTGGCATGTCTTTATTTGCGTTTGTTTCTGGAGTAACCAATTCATTTTTTGCCTCTCATACTGCACAAGGATTTGGGTATGATATCCGAAAAGGACTTTACGAAAAAATTCAATCCTTCTCATTCTCCAATTTTAGCAAGCTACCTAATTCTTCACTCATTACGCGGATGACAAATGATGTAACACAGCTGCAAAATACCATTTTTATGAGCTTACGAATTATGCTAAGAGCACCTCTTCTTGTAGTTGGATCAGCTATTATGGCATTATTCGTAAACTTTAAGCTAGCTTCAATATTATTAGTTGTGATTCCCATCCTATGGTTCTTTCTTGTTTGGGTACTTAAAAGAGGCTGGGGACTATTTCAATCTGTACAAGAAAGACTTGACCGTGTGAATGAAGTAATGAAGGAAAATTTAGCGGGTATTCGTTTAATTAAGGCATTAGTCCGACGAAATCATGAGGAAAATAGATTCAAAGAATCCAATCTAGATTTAAAAGATAAAACATCAAAGGCCCTTCGGTTCATGGAAATTACAATGCCTCTTTTAATGCTTGTCATGAACGCAGTCATTCTTATTATCTTATGGTATGGTAGCAAGCAAATTAACACGGGTAGTATTCAAGTTGGAGAGCTTGTAGCAATCATTACATATGCAACGAGAATTTCGTCTGTGTTTTCCATTTTCTCCTTTATCATCATGAGCTTTTCTCGAGCACGAGCGTCTTCCGGGAGAATAACCGAGGTATTAGACACGGAAGTTGATTTAGTAGATGCAGGAGATGCTAGTGAGGAAAAACGGATACATAGTGGGAAAATTGAGTTTGAACATGTTTCTTTTCGTTATCCGGAAATGCCTACTGATGTTTTACATGACATTACCTTTTCGATAGAGTCAGGGGAAACTGTGTCTGTATTAGGGGCAACAGGCTCTGGGAAAACAAGTCTATTTCAGCTAATTCCACGTCTATATGATCGTACGACAGGTTCAGTTAAAATCGATGGTCAGGATGTAAGGGACATCAAGCTTGACCACTTGCGAAAAGCAATTGGATACGTTCCACAAGAGGTTTTACTTTTTACAGGTAGTATTAAAGACAATATTATGTGGGGGAAAGAAGATGCTTCCATGATTGAAATTCAGGAGGCTGCCCAGGATGCACAAATTCATCCTACAATTGAAAAACTTAAAGATCAGTATGAAACACTTCTTGGGCAAAAGGGGATTAATCTTTCTGGTGGACAGAAGCAACGTTTGTCAATAGCGAGAGCACTTGTCCGTAAACCGAAAATCCTACTATTAGATGACAGTACAAGTGCTCTAGATTTAAAAACAGAAGCAAAACTTCTAAAAGCGATTAAGAAATATAACTGTACAACGTTTATCATCACACAGAAGATTAGTACAGCAATGGAATCAGATCGAATTCTTTTACTTGAGGATGGCAAGCTCATTACCCAAGGCACTCATAGTGAATTAATGAAATCTTCATCTTTATATCAACGTATTGTGGATTCTCAGTTTAAGGAAGGGGAGGTCCGTTATGCGAAATCGAACTAATAGTGCAGCCCTTTCTGCAAAGAAGGACGAACGAAAAATAAAAAATACGTGGCCAACAATACAGCGTATCTGGCACTATCTTTCTGTAAAAAAAGGATTATTATTTCTAGTCCTTTCGATGGTTGTAGTGAGTTCTGCTGCGGCATTATTAGGCCCCTTTCTTGTTGGTAGGGCCATTGATGAGTATATTGTCACAAAAGAAACAGATGGCATTCTTACTTTAATTGTAGCATTAGTGATTGTCTATATTTTACATTCTATTTCAATTTGGTTTCAAAATTATTGGATGATTGGTATTTCACAAGATACGGTTTATCGGCTACGCTATGACTTGTTTAACCACTTACACAAATTGCGAATCTCTTTTTTCGATAAAAGAAAGCACGGAGAACTTATGAGCCGGGTAACAAACGATATTGAGAATGTATCCTCAACATTGAACAGTTCATTTATTCAAATTATCTCGAGTGTGTTGACGATTGTAGGAACCGTATCTGTTATGCTGTGGCTAAGTCCATTACTTACCTTAATTACATTAATCATTGTTCCTGCCATGTTCTTTGGGATGAAGTGGATTACAAACAGAACAGGTCGCCTTTTTAAAGAACAGCAGAAAAGGTTAGGGGAGTTAAATGGTTATATAGAAGAAACAATTTCAGGGCAACAAATTATTAAAACATTTTCTCAGGAAGAACGAGTGAAAAAAATTTTTTTAGAGAAAAACCAGGAGCTAAAGCAAACAGCGTATTGGGCACAAACATACTCCGGCTTTATTCCGAAACTTATGAACATGCTAAATAACTTAAGCTTTGCAATTGTTGCAGGTGTCGGTGGAATTTTTGTTTTAAATGATATGGTGACAATTGGGGTTATTGTTGTGTTCACTGAGTACTCCCGCCAATTTACAAGGCCGCTTAATGAATTGGCAAATCAGTTTAATACGTTACTTTCGGCAGTTGCAGGTGCAGAGAGAGTATTTGGAATTATGGACGAAGAAGTAGAGGCAAAGGATGAAGCGCATGCGCAAGCAATTGGAGATATACAAGGGGACATTGTGTTTGAGGATGTAAGTTTCTCGTATGAAGATGAAGAAACGATTAAAAACATTAGCTTTCATGTGCCAGCAGGTCAAACAGTCGCTTTTGTTGGTCCAACTGGAGCTGGGAAAACAACATTGACCAATATTCTAACCCGCTTTTATGAAATTGAAAGTGGCAATGTTCGTGTTGATGGTATTGATATTAGAAGCTTTACTAGAGAAAGTCTTCGCCGGAAAATGGGATTCGTACTCCAAGACTCCTTTCTGTTTCAAGGAACCATCCGGGAGAATATCCGTTACGGAAGATTGGATGCGACCGATGAGGAAGTAGAAGAAGCAGCGAAACTAGCAAATGCCCACTCGTTTATCATGAAAACAGAAAGTGGCTACGATACTGTTCTTAGAGCAGACGGCAGTGGGATCAGTCAGGGACAAAAGCAGCTTCTATCCATAGCAAGAGCCATCCTTTCAGATCCTGCGATATTAATTCTAGATGAAGCGACAAGTAGTATTGATACGATCACAGAGCTAAAGATTCAAGAAGCACTACAGCGGTTAATGAAGGACCGAACCAGTATTGTCATCGCCCACCGCCTAAACACAATCCGACAAGCAGACCAGATCATCGTACTAGAACAAGGAGAAATCATCGAAAAAGGCAACCACGAAGAACTCCTTGAACAAAAAGGATTTTACTACGGACTGTACTCCAGTCAGTTTAAAGAAACGAGTTAAATGATTAGAGTAGTTTTATAGATGTGTCAAGACGAGAGTAACTTGTTTTATTGGGAATGTTAGTATTACAGAGTGAATTGGAGCGGAAGGTGTTTGACTCCTGCGGGACATAGCGGGAATGGTGAGACCCCACAGCGAAGCGAGGAGGCTCACCCCCGCCCCGCGGAAAGCAAACACCTGGAGCGGAAAGCAACGGTCTCCTTTAATGTAAGATTAAACTAAAATTAGAAAAGGCGGATGCCTCAGAATGTACCCTCACAATTAACAAAGTGAAGACACATTCCTATGAGACATCCGCCTTTATTCTATCTGATTAAATACGTAATCTAGATAGGCAAAGCCCTCTTCTAAGAGCCATTGTAACTTGCAACATCACAAGCAAATATATCAGACAATATTTTTGAAGATAATAATCAGCCGCGGGCAACTCTCGTTGTGTGAAACCTATACAACATAAGCCCTACCTCTCTTACATCCTTACGGCTCCGAAGCCGTGCCAGTGAGAATAAGTTATTAAAACAAACATAAAGAATTTCAAAAATTATCTAGATGCTACAAGCTTAAGATACTAATATACATGCATTTACTAAAAATGTCAAATGTATAATGATGCAAGGAGAAACGTATTAGCGCTTGTTTAATTGCTCCTGCACCATTCGAATCATCTCTTTTACCATATTACCACCTAGATTGCCACCAACCTTACCAGCTTGCTCTGACGTTAGCTTCCCATTATACCCTCTTTGTAGAGGCACTCCTTGTTCACGAGCCATTTCATATTTGGCTTCATTTGGATCGGTTGTATTCGCAACTTTTGCTTTTAAACGATCTAATCCCTCCCGTGCTTCAGGGACAAGAATCTTATTTTGTCGAGCCATTTGAATCCCTCCATTTTCTTTTCTATAGTATGTCCAATTCGTTAGTTAGATAAGAAGAAAAAAGTACACCATTATTACCAATTCTTATTTACATGAAAAAAAGTGAATGATTATTCAAAAAATATGTTGTCTAAATTGTGTCATTTGAAATATAATTCTTAATAGTTAGAAAAATAATGGAAAATAAAGGGGGGTCTCCAATGGAGGATTTCGTTGGTTGGCTAGTTGGGATCTTATGGTCTCAGCCAATGATCTATCTGTGTCTTGGTATTGGTTTATTGTTTTCTGTGTTAACACGCTTTTTACAAGTGCGCCACTTTAAAGACATGATTAAGTTAATGTTTCAAGGCAATAGCTCTAAAGCTGGGGTATCATCATTTCAGGCATTAGCATTATCGCTTTCTGGCGTGTAGGTACAGGAAATATTGCAGGAACAGCTACAGCTATTGCGTTTGGTGGTCCTGGAGCTGTATTTTGGATGTGGGCAATTGCGTTTATCGGCGCAGGTAGTGCTTTTGTAGAATCAACATTAGGTCAAATCTACAAAGTAAAGCAAAATGGTGAATACCGTGGAGGCCCTGCCTATTATATTGAAAAAGGTATGGGTGTAAAATGGTTTGCCGTGCTATTTGCGATATCGGCACTTCTTGCTATGAGCTTACTAATGCCAGGAATCCAATCAAACTCTATTGCACTTGGTTTGGAGAATGCATTTGGTCTTAATGTATGGATTACCGCAACAGGTCTTGTTATTTTATTAGCACTTATTATCTTTGGTGGTGTTAAGCGAATTGTGAAAGTAGCACAATACGTTGTTCCTTTTATGGCTATCGCGTATATTCTTTTGTCTTTAGTAATCGTTGCAGCGAATATTTCAGAACTACCAGGAGTATTTGCGCTAATTTTTAGAAGTGCATTTGGCTTAGATTCTGCATTCGGTGGAATTATCGGTATGGCTGTTTCATGGGGAGTAAAGCGTGGAGTGTATTCAAACGAAGCTGGTCAAGGAACCGGACCACATGCAGCAGCAGCAGCAGAGGTTTCTCACCCTGCAAAACAAGGTCTTGTTCAAGCCTTCTCGGTGTATATTGATACATTGCTAGTATGTTCTGCTACGGCATTTATGATTCTTTTTACAGGTTCATATAACACGGAAGCGCCGGATGGTTCATTTATTGTCAATAATCTAAATGGTGTTGAAGCAGGTCCTGCTTATACACAAGCAGCGATTGAATCAGTAATTCCAGGTTTCGGAGCAGGGTTTGTTGCCATCGCACTATTCTTCTTTGCTTTCACTACAATTATGGCATATTACTATATCGCAGAAACGAATGTTGCGTACCTTACAAGAGGTCGTGAAAACAAGGTTGCCATGTTTATTTTAAAAATCGTACTTCTCTTTGCAACCTTCTGGGGTGCTGTAAAAACAGCAGGACTTGCATGGGCATTAGGTGATGTCGGATTAGGAATCATGGTCTGGTTAAATATGATTGCTATTGTAATCCTAGCAAAACCAGCCTTAAAGGCACTTAAGGATTATGAACAACAAAGGAAACAAGGTCTTGATCCAGTATTTAATTCTGAAAAATTAGGAATAAAAAATGCAGAATACTGGGAAGAGGAATACAAACCTCAAAATGAGAATGTATCATAAATAATAGTAGGCTTGTCCTTTACAGCAAAGGGCAGGCTTTTTAATTTTCTTTGGAGCTTTTGTCTCTCAACGTGAAAACCATCTTTTGAAAACCGTACATAAGCACAGATTTAATTGAAAATAGCAAAAGGAGTTGTGCTTGAGACAATCGTTTGGCTTTCCAAATACCAAGGCTTTTAAAGAATTTGTAAAATGGGTAAGAGAAAAAGGAATCAAATGCTAGGTTTACTAATAGATATTGATAAAACTTTCCATAGGTGAATTTAAGAATCCAGAGAGAACCAATGACGAAAGGCCCAAAGATAAGTGGGAGCACTCCGTTATAGTTATGAACTAACCGAGTATTAATTTTCCACCACTTTAATTTTTCTGCAATAATGCTTTCAATATATACAAAAATCCCCATGAAAATAGCTCCTGGCCAATATCTCTTGATTGTCTCTTTACCAAGAAAAGGGATTGTTAACCAACAAAGAACGACGAGTATTCTCAGATAAATGCGATTGCGTCTCTCTTTAAACATCAAACACACCTCCTAAATATAAAGTCCTCTATATTAGGAGAAAATATTCCTATAAAAATGTAAATATTGTACGCTTATTTTTTGAAATAGAATGGATTGTTCCTTATGATAAAACTAACTTGACGTCTACCTCTTTAGTAGAAGAAAGGGTGACCAACATGAACCATTATGAGCTTTTTGTAGAGAATGATCGACAAAGATATCTGCTTGAAAGAGCAGGAACGTTAGCGGATGCTTTTGTAAAAAGAGCAGATTACTATGACAGGCATAATTTATTTCCAACTGAAAACATAAATGACCTAAAGTCAGAAGGCTATGTGTCGTTAACCGTACCAAAGGAATTTGGTGGTGAAGAGATAGATGTATATGAATTGGTGATGATTCAGGAGCGACTAGCACAAGGAGACGGGGCAACTGCTCTTTCGATTGGTTGGCATTTAGGTGTTATTCAGGAGTTAAGTGAAGAACGATTATGGAAAAAGGAAGTCTTTCAAGAGCTATGTCAGAATGTTGTCATGAATAGAAGTCTTGTGAATAGAGCAGCTTCAGAGCCTGCTACTGGTAGCCCAACAAGGGGAGGACTGCCTGAAACAAAAGCAGCTGAAACCGAACATGGTTGGGTATTAAATGGTAGAAAGACATTTACTTCAATGGCCCGAGTTTTAGATTATTCTATTGTTTCAGCTACGATTGGTGAAACGAAAGAAAAAGGCTTCTTTCTTGTTCCACACAGTGCAAACGGTGTAAAGGTAAATGAAACGTGGGATTCTATTGCAATGAAAGGAACCGGAAGTGACGACTTGTTATTAGAAAATGTCTATTTGCAGAATGATGCACTTGTCGAGCGAGACAGTCACCCCCTTGCTTCGAAACTACCAAAAGCCTGGTTACTTCACATACCTGCTTGTTACATCGGAATTGCCATTGCTGCTCGAAATGACGCCGTCCAGTTTGCCAAAACATACTCACCGAACAGCTTACCTGGACCAATTAAGGATGTTCCAGAAGTTCAAAGGAAAATAGGTGAGATGGATTTAGAACTTTTTAAAGCAAGACAAATACTATACAGTGTAGCAAAGAAATGGGTTCAAAATCCAGAAAAAAGAAGTGAGATGGCATCAGAACTTGCTGCTACAAAGCATATTGTGACAAACAGTGCGAACAAAATTGTAGACTTAGCTATGAGAATTGTAGGTGCCAGAGCCCTTTCTCAAAAAAGCTCAATGCAAAGATATTACCGCGACGTAAGAGCTGGTCTACACAACCCTCCAATGGATGACATGGTCATCTCCATGCTAGCGAAAATGGCAGTGCAAAATGATTAATAGGAAAAGATTGACTTACTCATTAGGTCAATCTTTTTCTGTTTTTCTGAGGAGAAACTACAGTGAATGTTAGCAAAATCTTGATTAAAGAAGCTTTGAGATCGGAAGTGGCTTGAATACTGAAGAAATTAACGGCTATTTTTAAAAAGAAAGTATTTAACAAAATAAACAGGTTTGTAAAATCTTCATCATTTATCACTAAACTTTAAAATTTAGAGTAAAATAAATTACTTTTAAAAGAAAATCATTGACTTAAAACGTAAAAAGTAATACTCTATAAAGTAATAGGAGGAATGCGAAATGACGGAAAACTTAAGGCTAAATGTATCATTATTAAGAAGACGTGTCCCAAACTTGACAACTGCATCAAAAGAAGTTGGATTACGCCCAGCAACGGTATCTAATCTATGTACTGGTAAAATTTCTGTCGGTCGAGCTGAAGTGAGAACCCTTGTGGCACTTGCGAACTTAGCTCAATGTACCCTAGATGAACTTATTATTCAAGGACATAAGCAAAAGATGATTGAAACTGGCATAAAGGTTATTGATTTACTTTCTCCCATTGTAGAAGGAGGAACGGTGGGGTTTGTTGCCCGTCAAAAGCTTGGGCAACTTGTTACACTTGCAGAGATTGTAAGTAGGTTAGGTAAAAAAGGATATCAATCCATCTTAATGGTTCCAGAGAAGAAACTCTCTAGTTTAGATGATTTGGATCAGTATGTTGATTTTGTTGGAAGCTCAGTGGATGAAATATATACAAAAATAGAAGGTATTGAGAGAAAAGATGAGGTTCTACTCTTAGTAGAAAGAGGGTTTATGCTTTCAGGAGAATTGTATGACCTTAAAGAGCGCTTTACCTTGAAAGGGTTTCCTGATATGACAACCATATTATTTGATCCTACAGGGGAAGTAGTGGATGAAGCCAATCCATACGGTCCGTTAGATACTCTTTGCCATTTTGACCTTGATATGGCTCTAAGAAAGCTTTACCCGGCAATTCATCCCCTATTATCTACTTCAACAGTTTTAGAAGATAATTTATTAGAAGAAGAGCATATGAAAACACAAAGAAGAACAAAAAAGCTTCTAAGGAAATATGGTGAGATACGCGTGTTAGCCAACTCAATAGGATTTGAGAAGATCCCGAGCTCGGATATGGAAATCTATAAGAGGGGGCAGCTTGTAGAGGCTTATTTTACACAGCCCTATTATGTTGCAGAGCCATTTACGAAAACACCTGGTGTAACGGTTCCTTTAAAAACAACGATCCAGGATGTTACAAAACTATTAGATGTTAGTATAGAGGGTCTGAATGTAGATGACTTGTATTTCAAAGGGGCATTATAACAGTCAATTTTTTTGTTTAGAGAAATGTATAAACAATTAGGGGTGATTAAGATGGGAGAAAATCATCATATACAAGGGCAAAAAGCAAAGAATATCTTAATGGGAGATCAATCAACTGGTCGATTTCAATGGGAATATGAAGACCATATTACAAGTATTGTGCGAAGAGCCGAGGGGCAAGGTCAGTTTGATGGTATTAAGGGGAAAGAAATAACATTTGATTCTGAGTTGTCTTACAATCCTGAACGACAACTCAACAAAGTGCTAAAGGATAACCACATTTTACCCCAATGGCTTCAGCTACAAAAAGAAATTATGAGCTTAAAAGCTGATTTAGAATTGTTTCATGATGTAGGAAATATCCGCAGAACGGTCGAGCAAATTAATAAAAAGGTAATGGACCATAATTTATGTTGTCCGCGAACGTCTCAATTAGCAGGGATTCATCTGGAAACCTATCTTGAGAAAAAGGGTATCGTTGTGTAATGAATTAGATTCACTAAGGCTCCTACTAGGAAGTTCACCTTGGGAGTAAAAACAATGCGCTTAGCATACGAATTCGCAACAAATTCGTATGCTGTTTTTGATTGTTAACTAACGATTGGATGATCTCCAATATATCTTTGTACATTCATTTGTATTTCTTTTCAAATCAGTGAAATATATAGTGGGCTTGTAATTTCTATAGCGAATGATCTTGCTGATTGCTAGCTTTTCATTCTTTTACAGGGAATCCGTTGCCTATTTGAAATCGACCTACCTTCAACTGAACCCCTGCCAACGGAAAAGTAACTTGGTGGAGGACATTTATTCCGCTATTCTCCTAAATATCGCTCTTTTCAAAGTGCTGACGGACATTTATTCCGTTATAATCAAGATTCAGTAGGAGAATGACCTTGATTTTGTAAGATAGAGGAACAGATGTCCGCTTAGACCCAAAATTCATTGTTTTAAGCTAAATTAACGGAATAAATGTCCGCATGCCGCCCCGCACCCGAGCCCGCACCCCAGCCCCCGAACCCCACATTAAACTCATCAAATCTTATTCCTCCCTTCCTAGCATATACGAATAATATAGGAGCTTCGAAAAGTCTGAGATGTTAACAGTGACCATATGTACGATTACACAATAGCACCCCTATTAGGACAGCTATTTCCATATTTGTACAACAAAACCACAAACATTGGATCGAGATGAATTAATGGAACAAAATTGAATTTTTATGTATAAAATGTTAGATTTTAGGGTATAAAGGAAGAAGGGGGTACCATTTGGTCAACTCCTTCTTTTTATTATTTTTGGAGTGGAAAAAAGCGATTTGAAATCTGTAAAATTCGACAGCATTCGAGCAAAGAAGTAGTATATCGACGCTTTATTGTATTGAAATGTATTCTTTTTACGTGTAAAGTTTTCTTTGTTACCATTTTTTTTATATTTTGTGAAGGTTCTATTTTATTATTAGAAAAAGACCATTATATCTTGTAGAATAATAGATATTATATGTTGAAGTGGAGGACGACCTCATGGAAGGAACAGATATACTTTCCAAATCAGTCGTAACTGATTTAGATCAAACAAAATCAGACTTTTATGTTGTTGGTATTGGTGCATCAGCTGGAGGTTTAGAAGCAGTTGAGCAATTCTTTCAACAAATGCCTTCTGATTCGGGAATGGCTTTTTGTGTGATACAACACCTCTCCCCTCAATATAAGTCCTTTATGCCTGAACTTTTGGCAAAGCATACTGATATGGAGATTTGTAGTGCCAAACAGGGTATGGAGGTAAAACCAAACACCATCTATTTAATTCCTCCGAGTAACTACATAACCATTCAAAAAAATATATTACAATTATCTAGTTTTGACTCCTCTACAACAGTAAATTTTCCAATAGATGTGTTCTTTAACTCTCTTGCACTAGAAAAGAAGGAAAAGTCAATTGGGTTAATTCTTTCTGGAAAAGGGAGCGATGGGACAAAAGGAATTAAGGCCATTCATGAATGTGGTGGATTTGTTCTTGCGCAAAAACCCAAAACAGCTAAATATCAAGATATGCCTAAAAATGCAATCCAAAGTGGATTTGTAGATTATGTAGCATCACCAGGAGAATTTCCAGAATATCTTATTGACTATGTAAGTCAAAAAAGATTAACTATTCAATCACAATCGTTACGAGATATCTTTGCGCTGATTAAGAAAAAAACAGGAATTGATTTCTCTATGTACAAGCAAAACAGCGTGCTGAGAAGAATCGAGCGAAGAGTAAGTATGCTTCAGCATACTTATGACTCACTTGAGGAATACAAAAATTACTTAATTAAAAATCCTGATGAAATCAATGCACTTCGTGATGAATTGCTAATAGGTGTCACACATTTCTTCAGAGATAAAGAAGCCTTTGATGCGTTAAAACAAGAAGTGATTGTGAACATATTTGAGCAAAAGCGAAAAGAAGATAGCCGTGAAATCCGTGTTTGGGTAGCAGGCTGTTCAACAGGACAAGAAGCCTATACCCATGCCATTATGCTTAAAGAATACATGGAAGAAATTGATGAAGACTATGATGTGCGTATATTCGCTACAGATATTGACAGAAGAGCGATTAAAGCGGCTGGTCAGGGAATCTATCCAGAGGAGATTATTACAAGTCTTCCTAGTAGTTATATTCCAAAGTATTTTGACAAAGTTGGAAAGCAGTATCAGGTGAAAAAAGAGATTAGAAGAATGATTATTTTTGCACCTCACAATATTGCAAAGGATTCACCTTTCGTAAACATTGATATTATTAGCTGTAGAAATATGATGATTTACTTCCAGCCTGAGCTTCAACGAAAAATCCTTTCATTATTTCATTTTGCTCTTAATACAAAAGGGTATTTGTTCTTAGGAGCAAGTGAAACGATTGGAAAGCTAACAAATCTATTTAGTCCGATTAATACAAAATGGAAGATCTATAAGAGTATTTTAAATGACCAGTGGAACGCATCAAATACGTTTGGAATTCCTAGTCATTTAAAGAAAGAAAATCATTCAAAGGATCTTCAATTACTGTCTAATTCTATTGAACAACAAAACTTAAAAAGCTTAGAAGCACTGTACGAAAGAGTAATAGACGATTATATGCCACCATGCTTAATTGTTAACGAGGATGAAGAACTGATCATGTCTTCTGCAAAGGCTCGGCCCTATTTAGTCGTACCAAAGGGTAAGGTAAACTACAATGTTCTAAATATGGTTCCTACCAAGCTTTCAGTAGCCATTGGAACGGCACTCAGAAAGGTACGTCTTGAGAAAAAAGAAGTTCAGTATTCTGATATTGAGATAGAAATTGGGGACACTCCCTACATTTTATCTTTAACAGTCCGTTCTATAAGAAAGACAAAGAATCAGCAAAACCTGTACCTAATCATGATTCAAGAGCAGTCTGAGAAGCAGGAAAAGCAGCAAATGATCAAAACGATCTATTATGATCATGACCATAATCTGAATCAAAGACTAAAAGATTTAGAGGAAGAGCTCTATTATACACAGCAAAATCTACAGACGACTATTGAAGAATTAGAGACTTCTAATGAGGAGCTACAATCTACAAATGAAGAGCTGATTGCAGCCAATGAGGAGCTTCAAAGTACAAACGAAGAGATGCAATCCATTAATGATGAGCTCATGACAGTAAATGAAGACAATGAATACAAAATACAGGAATTAACGGAGCTATCAAATGACCTTGATAATTTGCTTGTTAGTACAAATATCGCAACCGTTTTCCTAGATGAGGATATGAGAATTAAGCGGTATACGTCTGAGGTTACGAAAGTCATCAACTTAATGAAGGTCGATATTGGTAGACCTATCCACCATATTTCCCACAATCTAAACTACGATCGTTTTATGGATGATGTACGTGAAGTAATGGTTACGTCTCAAAAAGTAGTAAAAGAAGTGCAAAGTCATGATGGGAAATGGTACAGTATGAAAGTTACGCCATACCGTACAAATGAGAATCTTATTAAAGGCATTGTCATTACATTTGTCAATGTTACGCATATTAAAGAGGTAAATGACGAACTAAAGGTTAGTTCTTTTGCCATTGAACAAAGTCCATCAACGATTGTATTGGCAAACGCTGATGGTGTCATTGAGTTTGCGAATACAAAGTTTACGAACCTTATGGGAATCCATCCAATTAATCTCATTGGAACAAAGATTCAAGAATTCTATAAGGAAGAGATGCAAGTGCCTGAATTTCCATCCATTTGGAATCGGATTATTAATGGAGAGAAATGGGTAGGAGATCTGAAATATACGAATAAGCATGGAAAAGAGTGCTGGGAATATGTTTCGTTAACCCCTATAAAGAATGACGAAGGAAAAATTATTCAAGTCATGCGAATTGGTGAGGATATTACAGACAAGAAAAGCACAGAAGATATGCTAAGAAAATCTGAAATGCTATCTGCACTAGGACAGCTCGCAGCTGGAATAGCACATGAAATCCGTAACCCGTTAACATCCTTGAAAGGATTCCTTCAGTTAATGAAGGGGACAAAAGAGTATAAATCAGAATACGTGGCTTTAATGCTATCGGAATTCAATCGTATTGAGACAATTATCAGTGAGTTACTTGTGTTAGCACGTCCTCAATTTGTGAAATTTGAAGACGTAGCAATTGAAAGTGTTATAAAAGATGTTTGTATGTTATTGGAAACACAAGCAATCATGAATAATGTTGAAATTCGCACAAACTTTGCAAAACACCTTCCGATGGTAAAGGTAATTGAAAAAGAAATAAAGCAAGTAGCAATTAATCTTGTGAAAAATTCTATTGAGGCTATGCCTGATGGCGGGGCTATTCGTATAAACATTGATATTGAAGATGAAAAAAATATCTTATTATCATTTGAAGATACAGGTCATGGAATTCCAAGTGATAAGCTCCCGAAACTTGGAGAGCCATTCTATACAACGAAGGAAAAAGGAACCGGTCTTGGACTAATGGTTAGCATGAAAATCATTGAAAATCATAATGGAACCATCCATTACAGCAGTACAGTTGGAGAAGGAACAACTGTTGAAATTCGCTTGCCATACTGTTAAGAAAAAAGACGAAGGGGATTACAAATCTCCTTCGTCTTTTTTTGATGATAGGGTTGAAACGAAACCGATGATTTCTTCAATTTCTTCTAGCTTTTCTGATATCATTTCGATGTAATCTGATTTACCAGCTTCAATGACGTCTGGTCTAAGGATACTGATAAATTCCTGTATCGTTTTTAACTTATCTGGAACATCCGTAAGCTTTTCTCTAGTCTGAATGGTGGTTAGTTGGTCAAGGTTTGAATGGTCAATATTTAAAAATGAAGGAAGTAATTCATAGCGAGCATTTTGATTGAATTCATTAAAATCCGTTTTCATTAATACTTCTCTAATTTGGTGAAATTGCTTGTTGATTCGATGATATTGATCACTTTTATAGATACAGACAAGATGGCCGTTTGGTCCGTCAACCTCCCACTGGATGTAGAGTTCAAATAACTCAAGTGGTTGGTGTAAGGTCATCAAATTCACTTCAATTGGTGTTGTGATATGATCTGTGAACAGAAACTCCTCTACTTTTTCCCGACTTTCACGATCAACTAAATCAATAAAGCTCATTTGTTCTGGAAACATTTTTTGTGCAACAAATGATCGGTGACGAATCGTCAAATCAGGAGCTAATATAAAATAGGGAACAGGGATATTTCTTTGATTTATCATCCATTATACACTCCTTGATACCCCGACTTCTTCCTCTTTTTTGTATGCTTGCAAAAATTGATGAACCTCATTCATTTCTTTTAATATAATCGTTTGTTCAGAGCAATAGGGGCGTAAGTCATATTGAGTCGTAAGTCTTCCACCCACTAAAATCTTTGGATTATGGTCAAGTTTTTCAAGATTCGAGATATATTCAGATAGACGAGGAATCAAGTGGGTAATCGAAAGTGAAAGACCAATTACCTCTGGACTCCATTTGCGTGCGCTATAAATGGCATATTCAAGTGGTAGGTTAGGGCCAAGAAATTTAACATCCCAATGGTGTTCTTTAAATAAGCTTGCCACCATCTTAAGCCCAAGATAATGTTCTTCATTCTCTAGACAGAAAAAGAGCGCTCTAGGCTTCTCTCTGTCTTCAATGTTATCTTCTATATTGAGGTAATCATATGAATATCTTGTTACTAAAAAGTCACAAACACTTGTGGCTAGATGCTCATCTGCAACTGTAATTTTATTTTTTTCCCAAAGCTTCCCAATATCATACATTGATTGTTTTAATAAAGAGTCAAAAATAAACGTGCTGTTGTATCCATCTTTTATATGACTGTATAGAATATCCCAGCTCTTAAAATAGTCCCCTCTAATTAGGGCCTCTGTAAGTTCCTCTTGTTTATTGTACATGTGGAACCTCCTTACTTGTTAGAGTTCCTACTTGTTCTATCATAAAGGTAGAATGGTATTCTGTAAAATGAATGATTGATAGAGTCCATGAGGTTGTAAATTAAAGTGATTTGTATGGAGGAGTTGGTGAGCTAGGTGTGGAAAAAATTACTAGTTTCACTGAGGCGGAACCTATTATGAAACTGTTTTATATATGAACAGTCTTTATAAAAGAATGCTGAAAGATTTTTAATAATTCTACCTATAAAAAGAGGAGAGTAATCAAATCTTGTCGAAAAGAACATGAAAATAACTTTTTATAGGAGCAAATATGTTAATAGAAAAACTATTTTTAAATGTTTTGATTATTCTTGCACCTATTTTAATACAGGCTGTACTTTCTGACCAAAAGAAGGTTGGGAATTCTCCTTATTTCTGGGGATTACTCCATGGAATTGCGGCTTTTTTATGTATGATTTTTTCTTATTATTCTGTAGGTTTATATTGGGATCTACGCTATATCCCACTCGTAATTGCTGTTCTTTACGGTGGACCAAAGGCGGGACTTATCGTTTTAGGTTTTATATTAACAGCTCGAACAATAAACGGTGGAGACGCAATACTTTATGGTTATGCAAGTGCCTTGTTTGCTACTTTAATTCCACTATTAGCTTCTAAGAGATTTTGGAAGCTTTCTCCTGATAGGAGAGTTATTTTTTCAATTATAATAGGAATATGGCCAACATTAGTAATGCTGTGTATCCTACTAGTATTTGGTCTTTACCGAGGTATTGACATTGCTGAAAATTTATTTGTTTTTTCATATGTTATCATTTTTGGAATATTTCAAATTATTGCATTCGGTGTTGCATCAAAGTTACACGAATGGATGCTTGAAAAACAATATATGAGAGAAGAGATTATCCGCTCAGAGAAGCAGCACACACTAGGGGAACTAGCAGCTTCTATAGCTCATGAGGTTCGAAACCCATTGACCGTTGTAAAAGGATTTTTACAATTGATGCAAGGGGAGCGACAAAAAGATCATACTGATTATCATTATCTCTCCATTATCTTAGCTGAGCTTGGAAGAGCTGAGATAATCATTAATGATTATTTGAACTTTGCTAAGCCGCAGTTTGAGAAGCTTGAACAAGTGAGTATTAAAGAGCAGTTGTCCGATATTATGACACTTATGCATGCATTAGCAATGAAGGAAGGGGTCTACCTTCGTAGCAAAATTTATGAAGAAGCTTACATATACACAGACCGAAATAAGTTAAAACAAGCATTTATCAACTTAATTAAGAATGCCATTGAGGCAACGGGTCAGTCCGGAAGCGTGACCGTAACATTAACTATTAAAGAGGACCATCTTACTGTCGTAGTAGAAGATACCGGAAAAGGAATGTCAAAGGAGCAGCTATCCCGAATTGGAACATTATTCTATACAACAAAAGACAAAGGCACAGGGCTTGGTACAACCGTTTCACTACGAATTATTGAAGCCTTAGGTGGGAATACCGATTATGAAAGTGAGCTTGGTGAAGGCACAAAGGTAACCGTTACCTTACCCATACAAGAAATGAACAAGATAAAAGAGGATGCCATGTAGAGGGACGGACCTTACATGACATCCTCTTTTACTTAGAACTTAAAGAAGTATACAGTTTCTCCATAATGGGGTACGCATAATGAATGACAAATCCAAGTGTGAACGCAACAATAACTGTTCCAATTCCGACTGCCCCTTGAAAGATAATGGCTAATGTAACGGCGATGGCCTCATTTACAAAACGGGCATCACGAATGTTCAAACCGAATCGTTTATGTATTGCAACCATTAATGTATCCATCGGACTAGATGGAAGATGTGCTTGAAGGTAAATAGAAATTCCTACTCCAAGCAGGAGTACTCCAATTAGAAGAAAGGTTAACTTTTCACTAAAAAGAAGAGGGTGGAACAGTGCCAAGCCTTCATTTAACCAGAAGTCAACCAACATTCCGATAAGGAAGATAGACAAAGCCGCTAAAAGCTCCATCTTTTTTCTTAGTAAAATGGCATTAATGACAATCAAGACACAGCCATTTATAAAAATACATGTTCCAACTGAAAGGTGAAATAGTCTTGATTCCCCTACAGCCAATGCATCCCAAGGGGCTGCTCCAATATTAGCGCGAATAATTAAAGAGATCCCAAGTGTTAACATTAATAGTCCAATGATATAAAAAAATGCCCGAACTCCATACTTCATGGTTATCCTCCTAATCGCACATGCTTGTCTCTATTACTACATTTATGATTGGAGTAGGGAGGATATTCAGTAAATTACGATACAAAAAAGGTGGACTTATTAAAAAGCCCACCTTTTTGCTTCTTTATTGGAACATCGGATCTTGTAAGATACGATCAAATTCCTCTTGGTGATGTGTTTCGTCTGCAATCATATCCTCAAGCTTAATGACTAACTCCGTTCGACCAAGTGCTTCTGCTTGTTCTTTACGTTTTTTATATCGTTCAATTGTTTCTGCTTCAGCTTTTCTAGCAGCCTCAAGCATTTCTTTTACATCTTCAGTTTGTTTCACAGGTGCTGGCGTAGTAGTTGGTACGCCACCTAATGTTTTAATTTTCTCAGCTAAGTATAGTGCATGTCCCTGCTCATCAGGAATTTCTGATTCGAAGAACGGCTTTAATACTTGACGAGAAAGTCCGCTAACAACAGCCGCGTAGTTTGTATACATAATGACTGCTGCATATTCATTTGCTAGGTCTTCATTAAGTCCATCAATTAGTTCTTGTAATTTTGCATCCATTAATAAACCACCCTTTGTTAAGTTGTCTATTATTTAGTTACCCCTTATTTTTTGAGAATAAACATGAAAAATTCACAGCAGAGAAAATAATTTTTATAGCTAACGGGGAATCTAACATTAGATTTGTAAGAGGAGGGATTTGTAATGGGTAGATTAGGCAAATTAAACACAGAACAAACATCACAGCAACTTGCGAAGCAACAAGGAAAAAATGATATTGAATTTGGTGAAGATGTTCAAGTTGGAAATTCCAAGTCACAAAGTCAAAAGAAAAGTGGACGTCAAATCAACAAAAAATAAACGTGAAAATGACGCATAGGTTTACAACGATTGGTAATTATAAAAACATAAATGAATCATCCAGTGCCATTTTTTTGTACTGGTATCCATAGGAGGTATTTTTATGTCTAGAATTGGTGTAGAAGAATCCTTACAAAATGTTGTACAAGCTTTACGTGAAAAAGGACATGACGTTGTTACTTTAAAACAAGAATCAGATGCACAAGGCTGCGACTGCTGTGTTGTAACAGGACTTGATTCCAATGTTATGGGAATTGCGAATGTTGTAACACAAGGTTCTGTTATTGAAGCAAATGGTTTAAGTGCTGATGAGGTTTGTCAGCAAGTAGAAAGCAAACTTAGATAAGAATTTTTAAGACCCAAGGAGTTTTTGCAGAACTCCTTGGGTCTTTTTTTGATTAAACGATTGTTTAAATGATTTGGGATCATAGTTATTGTACATAAATGGTGAGTTCAAACGTTTGTTTAAGATTCCCTTCTTCTATTCAATTTACTACATATAGACAAGTAGTAGCGGCATAGAATGATGCTAGTGATAGTTGAAGAGGAGGAATGATTTTGAGCTATTATCAATATGGCTATCCTGGTTACACGTATCTACCGTATCGAAATGTTCCAGCAATGGCGTATGCACGAGTAGAAGGTGGTCCATTAGCTCCATCACTTCAAGGATATGTGTTTTTTAGAGAAGTACCAAATGGTATTGAAGTATATGCAGAAGTAAATGGTCTTCCAGAATACAAGCCTGGTAAAGGAGATCAGAAGCCAATTGGCCCGCATGGCTTCCATATCCATGAAAATGGAAGCTGTCAGGTTGGGGATAAAAATGAACCATTCAAAGCTGCAGGAGGACATTGGAATCCTGATAACCAGCCACATGGGAATCATGCAGGAGATTTTCCGGTATTGTTTTCAAATAATGGGTATTCAAAGCTTTCGTTTTTTACAAATCGTTTTAAAATAGAGGATGTTATTGGGAAAGCGATTATTATTCATCAAAGTCCTGATGATTTTCGATCTCAGCCTTCAGGGGATGCAGGGAAACGACTAGCTTGTGGTGTGATTATGTCTTATGGGTAGGAAGAGATGGGGAAGCGTGGGGACGGTTCTCCTGCTTCTTGATGTTTAGAAAGCGCTAAAACCGTTCTACCGCTACTTGTCCTACTGCTACTTTCTAAATAAATAATGAGATGAATTTTAGGTAAAACAGATTGTTTGTTTTGCCTTTTTCGTTGTACTCAAAATAATACATGGTCCGTTGCTTTGCGCTCCAGGGTGCTTGCTTTCCGCGGGGTGGGTGGTGAGCCTCCTCGGCGCATGCTGCGCCTGCGGGGTCTCACCTAGCCCACAGTTCCCGCAGGAGTCAAGCACCCTTCCGCTCCAAGCAACTCTGTAGTTTGACAAGTCTGTTTTTTAAATGCTCGTAAACACTCTGCTTAATTTAAACCGTTCTTTGTACAATTTTATATTCCTCTACAGGTTCCTTTTTATATTTCCTCACATGTAAATATTGAAAAATTCCTCCTATAATAAGCAGAGCTCCTGATAATAGGAACAGTTTATCTCCTCCGAAGTTTAGGAGAATTAGGCCGCCAACATATGGTCCGACGGTTCGGGAAATGTCCCAATGGATGCCATATAAGGAGAAATATAATCCTCTGTGTTGTGTTGGGGCGATGTGGGACACGAATTTTAACATATGTGTTAGTCCGATGCTTTCAGCAATAACGAGAATAAGTTGAGCAACCACTAGTAATGTAAAGCTACTGCTCAGGCTGAATGCAATAGCTGCAACCAAGTACAAACTATAAGACATCCAGATAACATGTCGCATGGAAAGTCGATCGGTTAGCTTCACGATTGGAATTTCTAAGACAATGGCAAAGACTGCTTTACACGTTGTCATGGCTGATAAGATAAACATGAAATTGGGAAAAATCTCTTCAAGAAAAATTCGATGATTTGTTTCTGTTTGTGCATAGAAAAAACTTATCGGAAGCGTAAAAAACATAAGCCCAAGTACGAACGAGTGCTTCGTGAAAACTTCCTTCAACTTGAATTTCTCAGAATCCTTAACAAGATTCACTTCAGGTGTAGGAAGTGTTTCAGGCATCATTCTCCAGACTAATAGCAAATAAAGAAAGAGTGTTAGTCCTTGTAGTCCAAACATCACTTCTGGGGACGTGGAATACACCAGATAACCAAGAAGAGGACCGATTGCTAAGCCAACTGATGAGATCGTATTTAATACAGCAAAGACCTCTGAGCGCATGTTATCAGCTGTTGAATCAGCAATTTGGGCTCTTTGTGCAGGAATATAGAGTGATCTTCCCATTCCGTTAACAACGTAGAGGACCGCAAACATCCAGACAGAATCAGCGAATATAAAGCCACTGATTGAAACAGCTTGTAAAAATAAGCCCAACATAATAATGACTTTCCGTCCTAACCGGTCTGTGATGCCACCACCGATCATCGTCAGCACAATATCTGCAAGAGGCTGTAATCCAACAATAAGCATGGGTAAAAGTACAGCACCATCTAATTCTTGATACAAATAGATAATTAAGAATGGAGCAAGCATAGCAGTCGTTGTTCCTGTTAGTAGTTCTCCTGCAAAACGTATCCATATGACGCGATTGTATCGGGGCCCCACACTTTTTAAAAACATCTTCAACATTCCTTCCATACCGTGAAATATTTATTATTGCCATCCAATCCTGTAGGTTGATGATAAAATGGATAGAAGAACATAAAAAGGGTAGTGTGTAGCGTCAGTCATTTCCCCTTTTATAGAATGAGAGGATACGGAATGATTTTAGTAGAACATTATAATCGTCTCTTTCAATCTGTACGCCATTGTGCAATCGGAGAGATGATTGAGATTTCAATAGATATTGTTTCGGAAACCCTGTTTGTAACAGATCGAAATTCGAAGCTAACAATTAAAAAGTGGGTTGATTTAGGGTGGATTCAATGGTTTCCGGGAAGAGGAAGAGGAAATCGTTCTAAGATCATTTTTTTGAAAAGACCAGAACAATTAATTATCGAAATGCTACAGCATGCGATAGAAAAAGAGGATTTACACGCAGCAAAAGTCATATTAGATCAATTTTCTGATGATTACCCAAAGCTGCAACAGCGATATGATGAATGGCTAAAAACGTTATTTGGGTTCCATCAAGTTGAAGAACAGGGAGGAGCTCTAGATGTATTGAGAATTCAATACACAAGCCTGCCAATACTCCCATTAGACCCAACTGAAATATCCCTTCGCTCACATGGTCACATCATCAAGCAGGTATGCGACACACTTGTACATTATGATGAACAACAGCATTGCTTTACACCGGGATTGGCTTTTTTTTGGGAGCATACAAAGGATTTTACGAAATGGAAATTCTATTTGCGTAAAGGAGTACGCTTTCATGATGGGGAACCTTTTACCTCAAAGGACGTCCAGTTTACATTTGATCGCTTTCGCTCTAAAGTAGAGAATCCATATCGTTGGATGGTAACTGGCTTGAAGGAAATGAAAGAGATTGATTCTTATACAGTTGAAATGGAATGGGAGCATCCACATAAATTTTTATTACAAATGTTATCTGGAGAGCAGCTCTCTATCCTATCGTGTAATAGTATAGAGCATGAAGGGTATTTGAAGGGAACCGGTCCATTTAAGCTTACGCAAAATGACGAGCACAAACTGATTCTAGAAGTCCATGACACGTATTATAAGGAACGGGCATTTCTAGATCGAGTAGAGCTATGGAATATAGAAGAGAGCCATCCTACAATAACGAACGAATTTGCCAACGAGCTCTCCTTTGGACTCTACGCAAACCAAATACCAACCCAAAACCAAGGCACCCAAACCAAAACATTCCCAGAACACAACACAACATATCTCACCTTCAACCTTTTGAGGGACGGACCTTTAAAAAATCCGAACCTTGTTAAGGCAGTAAGAGCCATCTTACATCCGAATCAACTAGTTGAGGACCTTGGGGAACATCGTGCTCAGGTGGCAAGTGGAATCATATCAAGTATGGAGTGGGGGTCACCAAGTAGTGAAGTAGTAGATACGGAACAACTAACGGAGAGCGAAATTAGATCAACTCTAGCAGAACATTATAATGGACAACCATTAAACTTATATACATTTCCAGACGAAGATCATATTCAGGATGTGAACTGGATTACAAAGCGATGTTTACATTACGGAATTGAGGTCCGTCCCTCATTCCTAGAGCCGGAAAAACTGTTAGATGTGAAAAGTATACTAGAAGCAGATATCATTCACGATAGTGCGACAATGGATAAACGAGTGGAGATGTGCTTTTTACAAGTTCTTTTGTCAGAAAACAGCTTTATCTTCCATCACCTACCCTCTAAAATGCTAGAGGAGATAAAAGAAAGCGTTCAGCACTTATACCACCTAGAAGAAAACGAACGAAGAAGAGTACTACTAGAAATGGACCACCTAATCTGTACAAAAGGAAACGTACTACCACTATACCGCAACAACTCAGAAATCATCACAACCCAAACCGTCCAAAACGCCACAATCAACGCCCAAGGATGGATCGACTTTTATAATATTTGGTTTAAGAAATAGGTCTGTATAATTAGAGAAATGATTCTATTACTGATAGCAGAATAGTTAGTTAAAAAATAAATTCTATGATATTAAGCAAGAGTTAATACTGGAGAAAAAAAGTAGCATTTAAACCGTCAAACTACAGAGTTGCTCGTAACGGAAGGGGGCTTGACTCCTGCGGGAACTAGCGGGAATGGTGAGATCCCGCAGGAGCAAAGCGACGAGGAAGCTCACCCCCGCCCCGCGGAAAGCAAGCACCCTGGAGTGAAGAGCAACGGACAAAGATAAATAAGCCAACCCGAATTAAAGCTGGAATATAAAACAACCTATCCATAAAAGACTTTGACCTTTATAATGGTATAGGGAATCAGAATATAAAATAGTAAAGGTTGATATAGATGAGTTTATTAAATGTAAGCAAACTAAGTCACGGCTTTGGAGACAGAGCCATCTTTAACGACGTATCCTTTCGTTTACTAAAAGGCGAACACATCGGACTAATCGGTGCCAACGGTGAAGGAAAATCAACATTTATGAATATCATCACGGGCAAGCTTGAACCGGATGCAGGAAAAGTAGAATGGTCAAAACGAGTTCGTGTTGGGTACCTTGACCAGCATGCCGCACTTTCACAAGGAATGACTATTCGTGATGTATTAAAAACGGCATATCAATATTTATTTGATATGGAAACCGAAATGAACGAGCTGTTTGCCAAAATGGGTGATGTATCTCCTGAAGAATTAGAAGCCCTGCTTGAAGAAACCGGCACACTACAGGACGCACTAACAAATAATGACTTTTACATTATTGATGCAAAGGTTGAAGAGATTGCTAGAGGACTTGGATTAGACGAGATCGGGTTAGAACGCGATGTAAATGACCTAAGTGGTGGACAAAGGACAAAAGTTTTATTGGCAAAATTGCTATTAGAAAAACCTGATATTCTTCTACTAGACGAGCCTACCAACTATCTTGATGAACAGCATATCGAATGGCTAAAACGCTATTTACAAGAATATGAAAATGCATTTGTATTAATTTCACATGATATTCCTTTCTTAGATAGTGTTGTCAATCTAATCTATCATATGGAAAATCAAGAATTAAACCGCTATGTTGGAACCTATGAGGAATTCCAAAAAGTCTATGAAATGAAAAAGCAACAGCTGGAGAGTGCGTTTAAGAAGCAACAAAAAGAAGTAGCAGAGCTTAAGGATTTCGTTGCGCGTAATAAAGCACGTGTTTCGACTCGAAACATGGCGATGTCTCGTCAAAAGAAGCTTGATAAGATGGATATGATTGAGCTAGCAGCAGAAAAGCCAAAACCAGAGTTTTATTTTAAAAATGCTAGAACAGCTGGGAAGGTTATCTTTGAAACGAAGGACCTTGTCATTGGATATAATGAGCCTTTATCAAGACCTCTTAATCTCCGTATGGAACGCGGACAAAAGATTGCTCTTTACGGAGCAAACGGAATTGGTAAAACGACATTATTAAGAAGTATTCTTGGTGAAATTCGTCCTGTATCAGGTGAGGTAGAAACAGGTGACTATCTTCATATTGGATACTTCGAACAAGAAATGAAAAATGCCAATTATAATACGTGTATTGATGAAGTATGGAACGAATTCCCTTCATTTACACAATATGAAGTTCGTGCAGCGCTTGCTAAATGTGGATTGATGACGAAGCATATTGAAAGTAAAGTAGAGGTTCTAAGTGGTGGAGAAAAGGCAAAAGTACGTCTATGTAAATTAGTAAACAAAGAAACCAATTTACTAGTACTCGATGAGCCAACAAACCACTTAGATGTGGATGCAAAGGAAGAGTTAAAGCGCGCTTTAAAAGAATACAAAGGAAGTATCCTGTTAATCAGTCACGAACCAGAGTTCTATCGTGATATTGCAACAGACCTTTGGAACTGCGAATCATGGACAACAAAAATATTCTAATAAAATGAAGATGCCTAGGAAGGGGAAATCCTTTCTGGGCATCTTTTTTCCATTTTGATCACATGTTCTTTATTGGGAGAAGTGGTTTGTAGTGTTATTTAATACATTTTTTGGTAAAATGCACAAGTTCGGCGAAAAGATGCACAAGTTTCGTTGGAAGATGCACAAGTTTGACGAAAAGAGTAACAAGATTCTCGATTAGAGGCACAAGTTTCCTTCGGCGAGCCGTCCGTCTATATAAAAAGCGGGGCATTTTAACTGAATATAAGAAAGATAGGGGGGGAACTTTTGCGAGAGAATACATTTTTTGGTAAAATACACAAGTTCGGCGAAAAGATGCACAAGTTTCGTTGGAAGATGCACAAGTTTGACGAAAAGAGTAACAAGATTCTCGTTTAGATGCACAAGTTTCCTTCGGCGAGCAGCCCGTCCATAAAAAAAGCGAGGCATTTTAACTGAATATAAGAAATATAGGGGGTTTAGGGGGGTAACTTCTACAGTAAAACCCATCTTAGGAGAAAAGGAACCAGTTTTACTAAGAAAAATTCAAGTTTTGCCTAAAAGAGTACCAAATTTCGCCTTTAGAGCACAAGCCTCCTACCATTAGTGGTCAATTCTATATAAAAAGCAATGGATTTTAACCTATAAAAAAGCTTTTCCCTACTACATTAAGATCCTATTATGCTGTGCATCTTAAAAATCAAGTTAATACTACAGAGTTGCTTGGAGCGGAAGGTGCTTGACTCCTGCGGGACATGGCGAGAAAAGTGAGACCCCACAGCGCAGCGAGGAGGCTCACTCTCGCCCCGCGGAAAGCAAGCACCTGGAGCGGAAAGCAACGGACTCTTATTCAAAGTTATGCTACATCACTTTTTAACTAGTATTATTCTTGGGTATTAAGGAATTATCGTTAGGAGTTCTCATAGAAATTAAACCTTACAAATTCTTTTTTGTTAAAAACATTCAGAAAACTATGGAATTATTATGATGTTATGGATATAATGGTAAAATAATTTTCATTTTTGTTATCCAAAATACATACACTCACTAAAGCACAACTCTCATTAAAATATCGTACTATAACAAAAAATCTAAGGATCTCCCTAGATTTATTATTTTACCAATACACTTTAACGCTTAAAAGCGTGTTGGTGATAAAGTGTCGTATTTCCTTGGCCACTGGCTAATGCAAATAATAATTAATGAAAACGTAAGGGGGAAGAATGTTGAAAAAACGCATGAATTGGTTGGCAATTTTGGTAGTAATCGGTCTTATACTTTTATCCGGTTGTAGTGAGAATGCAAGTGGTGATGATCAAATT
The DNA here is from genome assembly GCA_003667865.1 of Rossellomorea marisflavi. Classification (GTDB taxonomy): domain Bacteria; phylum Bacillota; class Bacilli; order Bacillales; family Bacillaceae_B; genus Rossellomorea; species Rossellomorea marisflavi_C. The sequence continues at coordinate 1,654,536 of CP033051.1, forward strand.
GTTATTGGTGTCACACAAATTGTAGAGCATCCATCTTTAGATGCTGCGTTTGTAGGATTTAAGAAAGCTCTAGAGGAAAATGGTTTTAAAGAGGGAGAAAATGTAACCTACGATGTTCAAAACGCTCAAAATGATCAAAGTAATTCACAAACGATTGCACAAAACTTTGTAGGTGATGGTGTGGATTTGATTTTTGCCAATTCTACTCCAAGTGCACTACATGCTTTAAATGCTACTAAGGAGATACCGATTGTGTTTACTTCAGTAACAGATCCGGTAGGAGCAGGACTAGTTGCAGCATTTGATCAGCCAGGTGAGAATATCACAGGTACTTCTGATACTCATCCGGAGGCAACTTCAAAAACAATCGATTTTATTATTGATGAAATTGGAGCGAAAACAATTGGTATTATTTATAACTCAGGTGAACAAAATTCCATTGCTCAAGCCCAAGAAGTGAAAAAGCTTACAGATGCTGCTGGAGTTGAATTGGTTGAGGCTTCAATCTCTGCGTCTTCAGAGGTGAAGCAAGCAGCAGAATCTTTGGTTGGAAGAGTTGATGCCATTTACATCCCAACAGACAACACCGTTGTATCTGCACTCGAATCTGTTATTAGTGTTGCGAATGACAAAGATATTCCATTATTCGTTGGTGAGCATGATTCAATGAAACGTGGGGCTATTGCAGCAAGTGGATTTAGCTATGAGGATTTAGGATATGAAACAGGGTTAATGGCAGTAGAAATCTTAAAAGGTGAGAAGAAACCATCTGACATTCCTGTAAAATATCCAGAAAGCTTTAAGCTGATCATCAATACACAAGCGGCAGAAGAGCAAGGTGTTGAGGTTCAGGATTCATGGTCAGATTTAGGAGAGATTTACGAAGGAGAATAGAAAGGGGGACATTTTGTGCCAACAGCAATTTTTGCATCCTTTGAAGCAGGAATCATCTATGCAATCATGGCACTCGGAGTCTATTTATCTTTTAGGATTTTAGATTTTCCGGATTTAACAGTAGATGGCAGCTTCGTGACAGGAGCTGCTGTTGCTGCGACGATGATGGTAAGTGGTGTTCACCCTCTTATCTCAACTGTTACGGCTATGGTGGTTGGATTTGTTGCAGGATGCTTTACAGGAGTACTTCACACGTTTGGAAAAATCAATGCCCTACTATCTGGTATCCTTATGATGATTGCCTTATATTCTATTAATCTGAGAATCATGGGAAAATCCAACGTTCCGTTATTGAATGAGGAGACACTTTTTAGTCAAGTTGAAGGAATAAGTATGTTTGCAAGTATAGACCGTGCACTAAACAATTTTTGGTTAGCGATCGGTCTAGGAGAGCCAGTTCCTAGAACCTGGATGGTATTGTTCTTCATGATTGTTGTTACGTTTCTCATAAAGGTTGCTCTCGATTATTTCTTGAAAACAGAGGTTGGCCTTGCTTTGCGAGCTACAGGAGATAACCAACGTATGATCCGTAGCTTTTCTGCAAATACAAATGTATTTATTATTTTAGGACTCGGTTTGTCTAATGCACTTGTGGCGTTATCCGGGGCACTAATTGCTCAATATAGTGGCTTTGCTGATGTTGGAATGGGTATTGGGATGATTATTATTGGTCTTGCTTCCGTCATTATTGGGGAAGCCATCTTTGGAACGAAAACGATTGTGCGCACAACATTAGCTGTTATTGGTGGCGCGATTATCTATCGTTTAGTCGTAACCATTGCCCTTCGAGTGGACTTCCTTGAAACAGGTGATATGAAGTTCATTACAGCAGCAATCGTTATTCTTGCACTTATTCTGCCTAGAATAATGGGAAGCTACAAGGAAAAAAAGAGAAAAGCTACACGCCAAGCAGAGTGGAACCGCACGAATGGAGTCACCTCTGATGGAAAGGGGGAGCACCATGCTGCAGTTAAATCAAATTCATAAAGTTTTTAATGAAGGTTCTCCTGATGAGAAAATTGCGCTGCATAATCTGTCTTTAACACTAGAACCGGGTGATTTTGTGACGGTTATCGGGAGTAATGGAGCAGGGAAATCTACCTTGATGAACATGGTGTCGGGTGTTCTACAGCCAGATTTAGGTGACATCATGATCGATGGTCATCGTGTAACGAGAACCTCTGAGTACAAACGTGCTCAATTAATTGGAAGGGTTTTTCAGGACCCAATGGCTGGAACAGCTCCCTCTATGACAATCGAGGAAAATCTTGCAATGGCCTATTCTAGAAATAAGAAACGAACGTTACGAAAAGGTGTCAATCGAAAAAGAAAAGACTATTTTGTAGAGGTACTAGAATCTCTCCATTTGGGACTTGAAAACCGACTGCATGCAAAAGTGGGATTATTGTCTGGTGGGGAAAGACAGGCATTGTCCTTGCTGATGGCTACTTTTACCGAACCATCTATCTTGCTTCTAGATGAGCATACTGCAGCCCTTGATCCTGCGCGTGCAGACCTGATAACAAGGCTCACAAAGGAAATCGTCGAACGCTATCAATTAACGACCTTGATGGTTACACATAATATGCAACAAGCGATTGATCTAGGCAATCGCCTCATTATGATGGATCACGGTCAAATCATTTTAGAAGTAGACGAGAAAGCAAAAAGATCCCTCACGGTTGAGAATCTACTAGAAGAATTCCAACGTATCAAGGGATCAAAAATGGCAAACGATCGTGCTCTTCTATCTTAGAGGGACGGACCTTCCAGTGGTGCTAGTTTCATTACAGGCATAGTTGTAACAAAATGACTATGCTTGTTCTAAGCTAGTGCCATTGGAGGTCCGTCCCTATTATTTTGACGTGAATCTAGTAAATAGTGAGATGATAGTTTATTCGTGTTATATGGTCAGCTTCTGGTGTTTGAGGAGTTAAGAGAATGCTAGACAATACTACTTAAAGTGTATTTCCATGTAGGTTCTATCTCAACGAGTATCTTCTCTTACGTACTTCATAAAAAATTCCAAAAAAATTTCAACTTAACAAAGCTTGTAAGGTCAACAATGTAAGCGGTAACAACTAATCAGACTAATCTAAATAGTCAAAATATTTACAAAAATACTGTTGACCTACCGTCAAAACGGGAGTAATATTGTCCTCAATTAAAACTTAAACACTTACACGCTTCAACGCGCAGCATTGTTAAAGTGTGTTCAGGCATAACACCAATTGGAGAGAGGATGAAAGGCATGAAAGACCAGTGGATTTATCTCGGTGGACAGTTTGTTTCAAAGCAAGAAGCTGTCGTTTCGGTTTACGATCATGGATTTTTATACGGAGATGGGGTGTTTGAAGGAATTCGAATGTACGAAGGAAATGTCTTTCGACTGAAGGAACATATCGACAGGTTATACGATTCCGCTAAATCCATTATGTTACAGATTCCTCATAGCAAAGAAGAACTAGGTGAACTAGTTGTTGAAACGTTAAGAAAAAACCAACTACAAAATGCTTATATCCGTGTCGTTGTATCACGAGGCGTCGGTAACTTAGGTTTAGATCCATTCACATGTAAACAACCACAAGTCATTATCATCGCAGAACAACTCGCCATTTTTCCAAAAGAATTATACGAAACAGGAATTGATATCGTTTCTGTTGCAACAAGAAGAAATCGATCAGATGTCCTCCCACCAAAAGTAAAATCACTTAACTATTTAAATAACATACTTGTAAAAATTGAGGCAAACCTTGCTGGAGTTAGTGAGGCACTAATGTTAAACGAACAAGGCTATGTTGCTGAAGGATCAGCAGATAATATTTTCATTGTGAAGAATGGTGTTATCTTAACACCACCGGGATATGTTGGTGCGTTAGAAGGAATTACACGTAATGCGATTATTGAGATTGCGACTCAACTCGGTTTTGAAATTAGAGAACAGGTCTTTACAAGACATGATGTGTACACGGCAGATGAGGTGTTCTTAACGGGTACAGCAGCAGAAGTCATTGCAGTTGTAAAGGTTGATGGAAGAGTCATAGGAGAAGGAGTTCCAGGAGACTATACAAACCACTTGTTAAAAGAGTTTAGGAGAACAGTAACAGAGGACGGAGTTAAAGTATATCCAGAAAACAAAGTACAAGTAGGGTAATTTGGAGGAGATAATTTTGCGAAGTGACATGATCAAAAAAGGCGTTGACCGTGCTCCACACCGAAGCTTGCTTTACGCGACAGGGGTGAAGCTGGAGGATCTTGAAAAGCCTTTTATCGGAGTATGTAATTCGTATATTGATATTATTCCAGGGCATGTGCATCTCAGAGCCTTTGCGGATGTTGTAAAAGATGCAATTAGAGAGGCTGGAGGTATTCCATTTGAATTTAACACAATTGGTGTTGACGATGGTATTGCTATGGGACATATTGGGATGCGCTATTCCCTTCCAAGTCGAGAGCTTATAGCGGACTCAGCTGAAACGGTCATCAATGCCCACTGGTTTGACGGGGTATTTTATATACCGAATTGCGATAAAATTACACCAGGAATGCTTATGGCATCCGTTCGGACGAATGTACCTTCTGTGTTTGTATCAGGAGGTCCAATGGAAGCAGGGGTATCGAGTAGTGGAAAGCCACTTTCACTTGTGTCTGTTTTTGAAGGAGTAGGGGCTCATCAATCTGGAAGAATGTCAGCAGAGGAGCTATTGGATATTGAAGCCAATGCTTGCCCAACATGTGGCTCCTGTTCAGGGATGTTCACAGCAAATTCAATGAATTCCTTAATGGAGATGCTCGGAGTGGCACTACCAGGAAACGGAACATTGGTCGCGACATCTAAGGAACGTCACCAGCTTATTTATTCAGCTGCCCGCCATTTAGTTGACATGATTAAAAAAGACATTAAACCACGAGATATTATCACAAAAGAAACGATTGATGATGCATTTGCTTTAGACATGGCTATGGGAGGATCTACAAACACAGTCCTTCACACACTAGCGATTGCAAATGAGGCAGAGATTGAATATGACCTCAACAGGATTAATGAAATAGCCCAACGGATTCCGTATCTTTCAAAGATTAGCCCAGCATCTGATTATTCCATGCAGGATGTTCATAATGCAGGAGGTGTCAGTGCCATTATTAAGCAGCTTTGTGAGATTGAAGGAGCAGTTCATAAAGACCGGATTACTGTTACAGGTAAAACACTTTATGAAAATGTTAAAGAGGCTGAAATTCTTCATGAGGATGTGATTCGTACGAAGGAAACGGCTTATAGTCCTGTCGGAGGTTTATCCATTTTATTTGGAAATATTGCGCCAGATGGTGGTGTTATAAAAGTCGGAGCGGTGGATCCCTCAATTAAAACGTTTATGGGAGAGGCTATTGTCTATGAATCTCAGGATGAAGCCTTGCAAGGAATTGAGAAGGGTGAGGTAAAGCCGGGGCATGTTGTGGTCATTCGATATGAAGGGCCAAAGGGTGGTCCAGGAATGCCAGAAATGCTAGCACCAACAGCTGCTATTGCCGGAAGAGGGCTTGAAAAAGAGGTTGCCTTAATCACCGACGGCCGCTTTTCAGGTGCATCAAGAGGCATTTCCATTGGTCATATTTCCCCTGAAGCCGCTGAGGGTGGACCGATTGCTTTTGTTGAAAATGGTGATCCCATTTTTATTGATTTAGAGAATCGAAGCATTTCTCTCGTTTTATCGGTGGAACAATTAGAAAGTAGAAAACAAGATTGGAAGCAGCCTGAACCGAAAATTAAAAAAGGCTATCTCGCAAGATACTCAAAGCTTGTAACTTCTGCAAGTACAGGCGGTATTATGAAGATTTAGAAATACAGACAACTACATATGTAAAAACGTTGACGAGGCAAAAGGTTTGGATTTTCGTATTCACAGAGAGCTGGTCGTGCTGGAAGCCAGTAATACGCCCATAACCGATATCCCCTCTGAGTGTTGCTCTGAACGTATAGTAGGAGCAGTCGAGTCGTGTAACTACTCGTTATCAAAGTGAGACAGGTGTCTAAGTAGGGAGAACTTTTTATCATTCTATTTAACCTCGTCTCTAGAGGTGATATTTCGAAAGAAATGTTTCAAATTAGGGTGGTACCGTGAAAAGATTAAAGCCTTTTCGCCCCTACATAGAACAGGATTCTTATGTAGTGGGGGAGAAGGCTTTTTTATATGTCATACATAGCTCTGAAACAGTATCCGATTACATACTGAAATTGGGAGCCGTTTTCAAAGAAAAACAACCTCAGGGCTTAATGAATATAGGCTTTGCTTTGACAGAGTCGAAAAATAGGGAGGAGATTACATGAGAGCGAAAGTAATGGCAAAAGCAGAAGAACAAACCCAAAATGGGGCCGATCTTTTTATTCAGGCGTTGAAAAATGAACATGTAGATGTGCTGTTTGGATATCCTGGAGGAGCTGTTTTGCCAATCTATGATGCTCTTTACAAGTCGCCAATTAAGCATGTCCTAGCTAGGCATGAACAGGGAGCGATACATGCAGCTGAAGGGTATGCAAGAATCTCTGGAAAGCCAGGTGTTGTCATTGCGACATCCGGACCAGGTGCCACAAATCTTGTCACAGGTATTGCGGATGCAATGATGGATTCGTTGCCACTAGTTATTTTTACAGGTCAGGTTGCTTCTCATGTCATTGGCACAGATGCATTTCAGGAGGCAGATGTAATGGGAATCACGATGCCTATTACAAAACATAATTACCAAGTTCGTGATTTAGCAGATCTCCCTAGAGTTGTAAAAGAAGCGTTTCATATCGCCACAACTGGAAGGCCTGGTCCAGTGTTAGTCGATATTCCAAAGAATGTCACAACGGAACTAGTTCCTGCAATTGAAGAAGTAGTGGTGCATTTGCCAGGGTATCAGCCGACGGTTCAACCCAATCCATTACAAATCAAAAAACTACTTGATAGCTTGAAGGCTTCTGAGAGACCCGTTATTCTTGCGGGTGCAGGTGTTTTGCATGCAAAGGCATCAGAAGAATTATTGGAATTTTCAAAAAGATATCAAATACCAGTGGTCCATACCTTGCTTGGTCTAGGGGGATTCCCGGCAGAGCATCCGTTATATGTTGGCATGGCAGGTATGCACGGGTGTTATGCAGCAAACATGGCACTACATGAATGCGATTTACTTATTAACATTGGTGCTCGATTTGATGACCGTCTAACTGGGAATCTTCAAACATTTGCTCCAAAGGCGAAGGTTGTCCACATAGATGTTGATCCTGCCGAGATTGGTAAAAACGTTGAAACCGATATTCCGATTGTAGGAGATGCGAAGGCAACACTTGAAAAGCTGTTAAAGCCTTCTGTAACGGGTCCGCTTTCACAAGGATGGCTAGAGCTTTTAGCTAATTATCAAAAGAATTTTCCATTCTGGTACCAACAGTCGGAAGAGTTTCTCTCTCCTCAAGGGGTGATTGAGATGGTTCATCAGTACACAAAAGGTGATGCTATTGTAACGACAGATGTTGGTCAGCACCAGATGTGGGCTGCTCAATATTACACCTTTAAACAACCTCATCATTGGGTTACATCAGGTGGCTTAGGAACAATGGGCTTTGGATTCCCAGCAGCAATTGGTGCCCAACTAGCTTCTCCAGACTCAACGGTTGTAGCACTTGTAGGAGATGGTGGCTTTCAGATGACACTTCAGGAGTTGATTCTGTTAAAGGAATTAGAGCTCCCGGTGAAAATCATCATTGTAAACAATGGCTCCCTTGGAATGGTACGTCAGTGGCAGGAAACATTCTACGAAGAAAGATACTCTCAATCTGTGTTCGTGACACAGCCTGACTTTATCAAACTAGCAGAATCTTACGGGATTAAAGGTGTAAGAGTGAAAACAAAAGAAGAGGCAGAAAAGGTCTTATCCCAGGAATTAAACAATCGAGAGCCTGTCTTAATTGATTGTTGTGTAAATCCAACAGAAAACGTGTATCCGATGGTAGCTCCAGGTAAAGGGCTACATGAAATGATAGGAGTGAAACCATGAAAAAACGAATTGTTACGGCGTTGGTGCATAACCGAAGTGGTGTGTTGAATCGCGTAACAGGGTTATTTACAAAAAGGCAGTTCAACATTGAAAGTATCTCGGTTGGATACACAGAGGTGGAAGGTGTTTCGAAAATGACCTTCTTAGTCAGTGTAGAAGATGATCGGAAGATTGAACAATTAATTAAACAACTGAACAAACAAATTGATGTCTTAAAAGTTTCTGACATTACAGATCAAGGTGTTGTTGCTAGAGAGCTAGCCATGATTAAGGTGTTAAGCAATGGTCAAACAAGAAGTGAGATCAACGGAATTGTTGAACCATTTCGAGCTTCTATCATTGATGTTTGCAGGGATAGCGTCACCGTTCAAGTCACGGGGGATATTGATAAAGTTGAAGCCATCATTGATTTACTAAGACCTTACGGAATAAAAGAGATTGCACGAACAGGCATAACAGCTTTTACAAGAGGAAACGTGAAATCTGTTTCAGATATAAGGCAATACTCGATTGTAAATTGATTCACCTTATATGCTGACCAAAATGATATAGCAAACAAAAAGTGAATTTTATAAAAGGGAGAGAATGACAAATGGTAAAGGTTTATTATAACGGTGATGTAAATGAGAACGTATTAAAGGGTAAAAAGGTAGCAATTGTTGGGTATGGTTCACAAGGTCATGCACATGCTCAAAATCTACGTGACAGTGGGTTTGACGTTGTTGTTGGGTTACGTCCAGGGAAATCATGGAATCAGGCTGAGAAGGATGGTTTTGATGTTCAAAATGTAAAGGAAGCCTGTGAGGCTGCAGATGTTGTGATGGTCCTTTTACCAGATGAGCATCAGCCAAAAGTGTATGAAAGTGAAATTAAACCTGCACTAACAGCAGGAAAAGCCCTCGCGTTTGCTCATGGATTCAACATTCACTTTCACCAGATTGTTCCTCCAGAGCATGTTGATGTATTTCTCGTTGCTCCAAAGGGACCGGGGCATCTAGTCCGAAGAACATTTGAAGAAGGTGCAGGAGTACCAGCTCTTTTCGGAGTGTACCAGGATGTTACAGGTGGTGCTAAAGAGCTAGCACTAGCGTATGCAAAGGGAGTTGGTGCGGGTAGAGCAGGAGTTTTAGAAACATCCTTCCAGGAAGAAACGGAAACAGATCTTTTTGGAGAGCAGGCTGTACTATGTGGGGGATTAACATCCTTAGTAAAAGCGGGCTTTGAAACATTAGTGGAAGCAGGGTACCAGAAAGAGGTTGCATACTTTGAGTGCTTACATGAGTTAAAGCTTATTGTGGATCTCATGTATGAGCAGGGCTTAGAAGGAATGAGGTATTCGATTTCAGACACAGCTCAATGGGGTGATTTCGTTTCAGGACCAAGAGTCGTAAATGAGGAAACAAAAGCACGAATGAAGGAAGTGTTAGCAGACATTCAATCAGGTCAGTTTGCAAAAGGATGGATCTTAGAAAATCAAGCAAACCGTGCTGTGTTTAATACGATTAACCGACGTGAAAGTGAGCATCCAATTGAAGTGGTGGGGAAAGAGCTTCGAAAAATGATGCCATTTGTTCAACCGAAAAATAAAAAGGAAGTGGTCGGCAGTGCGAACTATTGATGTGTTCGATACAACGCTACGTGATGGCGAACAGTCAGCTGGGGTAAATCTTAATACGATTGAAAAAGTAGAAGTAGCACGCCAACTAGAAAGGCTTGGTGTCGACATTATTGAAGCGGGGTTTCCGGCAGCATCAAAAGGAGATTTTGAGGCGGTAAAATTAATTGGTGATACGGTCAAGGATAGCTCGGTTACCGGATTAGCAAGAGCAAATGAAAAGGACATTGATGCCGTATGGGAAGCACTACGAGGAACTGCTGAGCCAAGAATTCACGTTTTTCTTGCAACCTCACCGATTCATATGACCTATAAATTAAAAATGACACCAGAGGAAGTCGTTGAGTCAGCAGTACGCGCCGTTCAGTATGCAAAGAAATTTTTCCCGAAGGTGCAATGGTCTGCAGAGGATGCCTGTCGCTCAGATGAAGCCTTTCTCGTTCAAATTATTACAAAGGTCATTGAAGCAGGAGCAAATGTAATCAATCTCCCTGATACGGTTGGGTACATTACTCCAAAGGAATATGGCAATCTTTTTAAATATGTAAAAGAACAGGTACCGAATATTGATAGAGTAAAGCTTTCAGCGCACTGTCACGATGATTTAGGAATGGCCACAGCGAATTCATTAGCAGCTATAGAAGGTGGAGCAGATCAAATTGAAGGCACGATAAATGGAATTGGTGAAAGAGCAGGAAATGCCTCGCTTGAAGAAATTGCGGTAGCACTTCATATTCGAGAGGACTTTTATCAAGCTAGTACAAGACTGAAACTACACGAGATTAAGAAAACAAGTACACTTGTTAGCAAATTAACCGGTATGAAGGTTCCTGCTAATAAGGCTGTCGTTGGTGATAATGCCTTTGCCCATGAATCGGGCATTCACCAGGATGGTGTACTGAAGGAAAAAACAACCTACGAAATTATTACCCCAGAACTAATCGGTGTAAACCAAAATCGTTTAGTATTAGGAAAACATTCAGGTCGTCATGCGTTTAAAAATAAAGCACTAGAGCTTGGATTTGAACTAACAGATGAAAAGCTTAAAGAAGCATTTGTAGTATTTAAGGATCTTGCAGATAAAAAGAAGGAAATCTTCGATGAGGACATCTTTAGTATCTTAACGAACAAGCAAACGGAACTGTCTGATGTAGCAGCATATGAACTAGAAAGCCTACAGGTGCAATATGGAATGAATAATATTCCTACAGCAACGATTGAAATGAAAATGCCAGATGGAGAGCTTGTTCATGTTGCATCAACGGGCTCTGGAAGTGTTGAGGCTATTTACAACACAATAGAAAAAATACTCCCTAACCCTTCTAAGTTATCAGACTATAAGATTCATTCTGTTGGAGGTGGAAGGGATGCGCTGGCTGAAGTGTATGTACGTATTACGTATGGTGGTACTGAAGGAAGTGGCCGAGGAACGGCACAAGATGTACTCGAAGCATCGGCGCGTGCCTACATTAATGCAGTGAACCGTATCTCGATGATTGAGTCTCGTACAAAGGCAAAGGTTAGTCTTTAATCGTTGCTGATTTACGTATTGAAATTTCATAAGTGGATTACCAAACGGAATCTTTTGAAAAACGGAGGCGTATAACGTGAAAAAGAGAATAGCAGTACTTCCGGGTGATGGAATTGGTCCAGAGGTTATGGAGGGTGCGGTAGATGTTCTAAAAGCAATAGGCAGATGGTTTGGACATCATTTTGAAATTGAATACGGTGCAATAGGCGGAGATGCCATTGATCGCTTCGGTACGCCATTACCTGAAGAAACTGTCAAGCTTTGTAAAGAAAGTGATGCGGTTCTATTAGGTGCTGTTGGAGGTCCAAAATGGGATACGGTACCAGTTGAGATTCGTCCTGAAAAAGGTTTACTAGCCATTCGTAAAGAGCTTGATCTTTATGCAAATCTTCGTCCCATTAAAACATACGACAGCCTTGTTGATGCTTCACCGTTAAAGAAGGAGATTGTAGACGGAGTCGATTTTGTCATTGTACGAGAGCTTACAGGAGGGTTGTATTTCGGAAAGCCATCCGGACGAAAGGGAGATAACGCAGAGATTGCTGTTGATACACTAATCTACGAAAAACATGAGATTCAAAGAGTTGTAGAAAAGGCATTTGCACTAGCTCAAAAACGCAAAAAGAAGCTTACATCTGTTGATAAAGCAAATGTCCTAGAATCAAGTCGAATGTGGCGAGAAGTAGTCAATGAGGTAGCACCAAAGTATCCAGATGTGACCGTAGAGCATATGCTTGTCGACGTTGCCGCAATGAAGCTTATGTATCAACCAAAGCAATTTGATGTCATTGTGACAGAGAATATGTTTGGAGATATTTTAAGTGATGAAGCCTCGATGATTACCGGTTCCCTTGGAATGCTGCCATCGGCTAGTTTACGAACTGATACATTTGGTTTATATGAACCAGTCCATGGTTCGGCACCAGACATTGCAGGACAAGGGAAAGCAAACCCGTTAGCGATGATTTTATCTGTTGCGATGATGCTACGACACTCTTTCGGATTACAAGAAGAAGCAGAAATGGTCGAAATGGCTATTCAGGAAGTGTTGAATGCAGGATATCGAACAGGAGATCTATGGAATCTTGGCAGGGGTGTCGTAGTAGGCACGCAGGAAATGAGTCAGCTTGTTTTTGATCGATTAGAAGCAGACCACGCATTGTCTTCGATTTTAGCAGCTTATTTGTAGGAGCTGGTATTTCTAAGAGGTTACTAGAATTGGAATCATCATAAGATCCATTGTCCGACTAAACAGAAAGGAGTCAAGAAAGTATGCAGGCAAAGCCCAAAAACATTATAGAAAAGATTTGGGAACAACATGTTGTTCATACCGAGGAGGGATCACCAGATTTACTCTATATAGACCTTCATCTTGTTCATGAAGTGACCTCCCCGCAGGCCTTTGAAGGTCTTCGATTGAAAGGAAGAAGCGTGAGAAAACCGGAGCTGACGTATGCAACAGTGGATCACAATGTCCCAACAAAGAATCGGCATGAGATTAAGGATGAGATTTCAAAATTGCAAATGGATACACTCCGAACAAACTGTAAAGAGTTTGGCATTGCATTAGCTGATATTGATCACCCGGACCAAGGAATTGTTCATGTCATCGGTCCAGAACTAGGATTGACGCAGCCTGGAAAAACCATTGTGTGCGGGGACAGTCATACATCCACTCATGGAGCGTTCGGAGCCCTTGCATTCGGGATTGGAACAAGCGAGGTAGAGCATGTATTGGCCACTCAAACACTTTGGCAAAGTAAACCAAAAACACTTCAAGTTCATGTGAAGGGCAAGCTTGGGTTCGGTGTCACGGCAAAAGACCTGATTCTTTATTTTATCGCGAATTACGGGATTCATATTGGCACTGGCTATGTAATTGAGTATACCGGAGAAGCGATCCGGGAGATGTCCATGGAAGAGAGAATGACCGTATGTAATATGTCGATTGAAGCTGGGGCACGTGCAGGGCTAATAAGTCCTGATCACACGACCTTTGACTATTTAAAAGGGAGAAAGTATGTACGAGACGATGTACCGTATGATGAGCTTGTACAAAAGTGGGCATCATTCGCAACGGATGAAGGAGCGTTTTATGATAAAACAATTGAACTAGATGCATCTCGTATTGAGCCACAGGTAACCTGGGGAACTAATCCTTCAATGGGGACGGGAATTAATGGGGGTGTACCACATGAACAATTCGAGCAATCTGCATCTGAAAAGGATGGACTGAAAAGAGCCCTACACTATATGGGGCTTTCTGGTGGAGAAGCATTGCAGGAAGTACCTGTCGATTATGTGTTTATTGGTTCTTGTACCAATTCACGTTTGAGTGACCTGCGACTAGCAGCAGAGGTTGTAAAAGGGAGATCGGTTCATAAGGACGTAACGGCAATTATTGTACCAGGCTCGGCATCTGTAAAAAAAGCTGCAGAAGCAGAGGGGCTTGATCAGCTCTTTATTCAAGCTGGTTTTGAATGGCGAGAGGCAGGGTGTAGCATGTGTCTTGCAATGAATGATGATATCGTTCCAACGGGAAAACGCTGTGTATCAACGTCCAATCGCAATTTCGAAGGTCGTCAAGGAAGTGGAGCACGAACACATCTTGTTAGCCCACCAATGGCAGCAGCAGCAGCTGTGACTGGCAAGATAACGGATGTGCGCAAGCTACTTGAAGTGCAATCGGTATAGAAAGGAGTGTGTACCATTGAAGTGGAATCAATCGTATAGTGGAAAGGTTTATGCGCTGCAAAGAGACAATGTAGATACAGACCAAATTATCCCGAAGCAATTTCTAAAAAGAATTGAACGAAAAGGATTTGGACGGTATTTGTTTTATAATTGGCGATTTGATGATGGAGGGAAAAGGCGAGAGGATTTCGATCTTGATCATGCTACCAATCAAGGTGTGTCTATTTTACTTGCAGGGAAGAACTTTGGCTGTGGGTCCTCACGTGAACATGCACCTTGGGCACTTCAGGATTTCGGTTTTCAAGCTGTGATTGCCCCGAGCTTTGCAGATATCTTTTACAATAACTGCTTGAAAAATGGTATTCTTCCACTTTCATTGGAGGAGGAAAAGATTCGTACACTAGTTGATCATGCAAAAGATGGGGAGTATAGCGTGACCATATCATTACAAGATGAAATCCTTCAAGATTCTAAAGGGTTTGTGAGTTCATTTTCGATAGATCCATATTGGAAGGGAATGCTTCTAGGAGGCTTAGATGAAATTGATCTAACACTGGCACATGAAGAGAAAATTGATCAGTATGAAAAAATACAAGTGAGGTGACTTCTTTTGGGGATTTAGTAAGTAGTGTAGACGTAGTCGAAGCAATGGAGACGATTATTCACAAAGTACACAGGACGCCGTTAAAGCAGAGTGCAACGTTAAATGCCTTTGTCGGTGCGAATGTATTTTTAAAGATGGAAAACCTTCAAAAAACAGGTTCCTTTAAAGTGCGTGGAGCTATGAATAAGGTGATGTCTCTTTCACATGAGGAAGCTGAGCAAGGAATTGTGGCTGCATCGGCAGGGAATCATGCACAAGGTGTGGCACTTGCAGCAACAATGAGAGAGGCTCGTTCCAAGATTTTTATGCCAAAGCGAACGCCTTCAAGTAAAGTGGCAGCCACGAAGCATTACGGAGCAGCGACGGTCATTACGGGTGATACGTATCAGGAAACATATGAATTTGCTCTTCAGGAGGTTGAGAAAACAGGAGCGACGTATATCCATGCATTCGATGATCCAAAGGTGATTGCAGGTCAAGGAACCATTGCTTTGGAAATGCTGCAGCAAAATCATGATTTGGAAATGATCTTTGTTCCGGTCGGTGGAGGAGGTTTACTGTCGGGCATGGCGCTAGCGGTTAAGGCAATGAATCCTTCCATCAAAATGATTGGAGTTCAGGCTCTCGGAGCACCGGCTACGTATGAACGTTTTAATGGAAACCACTCATACTGTAAGCATGCACATACGATTGCAGACGGTATCCTTGTCAAAGAACCAGGAAAACAAACGTACCCAATTATCCGCAAGTATGTCGATGAAATGGTAACAGTGACAGATGAAGAGATTGCTTATGCAATTATGTTTATGTTGCAACGTGAGAAAATGCTCGTTGAAGGGGCAGGAGCAGCAGCCTTAGCTGCAATACTGTGTAATAAATTCTCGATACAGAATCGAAATATAGGGTGTGTGATTAGTGGTGGAAATGCAGATCCAAATAAGATTCAAAGCTATCGAGAGCTCTCGAAATCAACGATGAAAGTACATCATATCGGATAACGAAAAGAAAAGTCTCGACTCAAAATCGGGACTTTTTTTACTATACCATTCTGATCTAGTGAGGAAGTGGTTTACTAGTTTAATTATATAAGTGTTCCTCAACAAAGTGATAGACTTCTTCCATTTGTAGTTCTTCATCTTTTAACATTTTTTCTGCTTGTACCAAGTAAGGTCGAAGGGTTTGATCTTTAAGTGCTTCTTCTAGAGTAATGTCTCCACAAACCATTTCGATCGCTTTTTCCTTTATATAAGGGTGATTGACTTGATATAACAGATAAGCTAAGCAACTAAAACGATCCATGCTTATCACCTCACGAAAAACATATGTTCTACTCTAGCATTCGATATGAAGTCCTAATATTCCTGCTTTTCTATGAAAGAAAGGTCGAATTTTCTTATATTATTTTTGTGTGAATTAACAGGGGTAAAATTCAGCATTATTAGAGTATGTGACTTTTAAATATGACCATTGCTTTGCGCTCCAGGTGCTTGCTTTCCGCGGGGCGGAGGTGAGCCTCCTCTTCGCTTCGCTCATGCGGGTTCTCACCATTTCCGCTATTTCCCGCAGGAGTCAAGCACCTTCCGCTCCAAGCAACTCTGTAATTTTACGAAACGTCTACTTTTGGAAATTTAAATACAAAACTTTCAGAAAAATATTTACATTGAATAAAGCTTATTACCTCAACTATGTAAACACTTTCATGATAATACCCCTAAAAATTGTCTATTGATTATGGTGTGTGGACGCTATACAATGTCTACTATACAAATACATTTGTTTTTATAAAAAAGACAGTGAGGTGCGTTATGGAATCGATTTCTGTTGGTTTATTAGGTTTAGGAACGGTTGGGAGTGGCGTTGTAAAAGTCATTCAAGATCATCAAGATAAGCTAGCACATCAAATTGGGTGTCCCGTATATGTTAAAAAGGCACTTGTTCTTGATGTAAATAAAGAGAGAAACCTAGATTTAGAGTCAGGTATTCTAACAGCCAATCCATATGATGTTATTCAAGATCCAGAGATTGATATTGTTGTAGAAGTAATGGGTGGTATTGAAAGTACAAAGGAATACTTAGTAGAAGCGTTAAAGCAAAAGAAACATATCGTTACAGCCAATAAGGACTTAATGGCAGTGCACGGACCAGAGCTACTGGCACTTGCTTCTGAAAATCAATGCGATCTTTTTTACGAAGCAAGTGTTGCGGGTGGGATTCCGATTTTAAGGAGTCTGGTCGATGGGTTGTCCTCTGACCGTATTACAAAGATGATGGGGATTGTAAATGGTACGACGAATTATATCTTAACGAAAATGAGTAAGCAGGGACTTTCGTTTGATGATGTATTAGCAGAAGCGCAGAGATTGGGATTTGCGGAGGCAGATCCAAGCTCTGATGTAGATGGAATTGATGCAGCACGCAAAATGGCCATTTTATCAACATTAGGATTCTCAATGAATGTTGGGTTAGGGGACGTTAAGGTTTCCGGTATTCGCCAGGTTGCAGAGGAGGATTTACGATACTGTGACCAGCTTGGCTATACGATGAAGCTAATCGGGTATGCTCATCGACAAGGAGAAAAAATTGAGGTTAGTGTCGAGCCAACGCTACTAGAGAATAGCCATCCATTGTCCGCTGTCAATGACGAATACAATGCCGTGTACGTGTACGGAGAAGCGGTTGGGGAAACGATGTTCTACGGACCAGGAGCTGGTAGTTTGCCAACTGCTACCGCTGTTGTTTCCGATTTAGTTGCGATCATGAAAAATATGAGACTTGGTGTTAATGGCAAAAGTGCAGTTATTCCACAGTTTCCTAAAAAGCTAAAAGACCATTCAGAAATCATTTCAAAATATTTTCTGCGACTTCATGTTGAGGATGAGGTCGGTGTATTAGCGAACATCACATCAATCTTCTCAAAACATGGAGTGGGATTCGAAAAGATCATGCAGAATCCAGTACATGAGCAAAGACTAGCAGAAGTAGTACTTGTTACACATCAGGCATCTCTTGAGGCATATGAAAATACGTTAGTAGAACTGCGAGACTTAGGTCCCATTAGGGAAGTGAAAAGCTCGTACCGTGTAGAAGGAGGAAAGTAGACATGAGGTGGAAAGGGTTATTAACAGAATATCAAGAGTATTTACCAATCGAATCACATACACCATTACTCAGTCTACACGAAGGCAACACTCCTTTAGTGAAGCTAGATAAGCTAAGTAGAGAATGGGGAATTGAGCTCTATGTAAAAATTGAAGGGGCAAATCCTACAGGTTCCTTTAAGGACAGGGGGATGGTTCTGGCTGTAGCGAAGGCGGTAGAAGCAGGGAGTGAAACGGTTATTTGTGCTTCTACAGGAAATACATCTGCATCAGCCGCTGCTTATGCTGCCAGAGCAGGGATCCGTTGCATTGTGGTCATTCCTGAAGGCAAAATTGCCCAAGGTAAGCTTGCTCAAGCGGTTATGTATGGAGCTGAGGTTATCTCTATTGAAGGGAATTTCGATGAAGCATTAAAGATCGTTAGAAAGATTAGTGAAGAGTCCAATATTACCTTAGTGAACTCGGTGAATCCTTTTAGAATTGAAGGGCAAAAAACAGCTTCGTTTGAGATTTGTGACCAGCTTGGAGTCTCTCCAGATATTCTGGCATTACCAGTTGGAAATGCAGGAAATATATCGGCTTATTGGAAAGGATTTAAGGAGTATAGTGCTGGTGGAAAATACACACTTCCACGAATGTTTGGCTTTGAAGCTGAAGGTGCTGCTGCTATTGTTCATAAGCGCGTGTTTCCAAGTCCTGAAACCATTGCTACAGCGATTCGAATTGGAAACCCAGCCAGCTGGAAGTTAGCTGTTCAGGCATTGGAAGAATCGAATGGTCATATTGGAGAGGTTTCTGACGACGAAATCCTTGCTGCTTATCAATTGGTAGCGAAAAAAGAGGGGATTTTTGCTGAACCGGCCTCTTGTGCTTCCATTGCTGGAATCAAAAAAAGTCTAGATCAAGGACGAATTCAACAAGGAACTAAAATTGTGGCAGTTCTTACTGGGAATGGATTAAAGGACCCAGTAACAGCGATTGAATACAGTTCAATCAAAGAAACGAAGCTCCCAAATGATTTTGAAACTGTAAAAGAGTTTGTGCAAGGATCTGTTCGCGTATGATGATTACAGTTCCAGCAAGCACTGCAAATTTAGGTGCTGGCTTTGATTCAATTGGTTTAGCGTTATCCTTATATTTAACCGTTGAAGTAGATGAGCATGATACTTGGGAGGTTCATGCTGCTAGTGAAAATTTGCGCTTTCTACCAAGAGACGAATCTCACTTTATTGTTCAAGTAGCGAAGAAAGTAGCAGAACGATACAGGAAGGAGCTTCAGCCTAGTCGGCTTGTTATAAGTAGTGATATTCCATTAGCAAGAGGCTTGGGCTCAAGTGCTGCAGCTGTTGTGGCAGGAATTGAACTAGCCGATCAATTGGGTTCACTAGGATTAACAAATAAGGAGAAATTGGTTCTAGCAACGGAGTTTGAAGGTCATCCTGACAATGTAGGGGCGGCCATATATGGTGGACTTATTATCAGCTGTTGGGACGAGGGAGAGGTTCAAATCGTTTCCTCGCCGTTTGTACCTATGGACATTGTGGCAGTAATTCCACCTGATAAGCTTGAAACAGCAACAGCAAGAAATGTTTTACCAGCAAGCTTACCATTTCCTGAAGCAGTTCTTGCGGGAGCGATTTCAAGTGTGCTTGTTGCAGCACTACTTCAGGAAAAATGGGAGCTTGTCGGAGAGATGATGAAGCGCGACCGCTATCATCAGCCATATCGAAAGCATTTAATTCCACACTACAGCGAAATTGAATCAGCTGCTATAGAGCACGGCGCCTTTGGTGTTGCACTTAGTGGAGCAGGACCAACCATTGCTTGCTTTGTAGAAAAATCTAAAAGCACGATCCTACATCAAGAATTAAAAGGATTTCTGCCACACAAACAAGTGTTACACCTATCAATAGACTCCAAAGGTGTTCAACTAAATAACCAAAGTAAGGTCCGTCCCTCTTCTATTTAAGGGACGGACCTTGTTTTTGTATTTATGATATTTTAGGACTTTCTGATGCAGACTAAAGATACAGTATAATGTTAGGATGGTACAAATGGAACGAGCAAAAACGATTGCTGTAAAAATTACAGTCACCTATATTGTCATTGGAGTAGTTTGGATTCTGCTGTCAGATGCTCTCTCGATTGTTTTTTCAGAAGGCAATCTTACGCTATACATATTTTATCAGCGTTATAAAGGTTGGCTTTTTATTATGATCACAGGGGTTGTTCTTTATTTTATGGTTCAAAAACGAACACATCGGTTGGTTGGATTTGCCGACGAGCTTCAGTACAAAGAACAACAGCTCTTGGACAGCAAGCAGCATTATAAATCTTTGTTTGCCAATAATCCAGATGGTGTTTTTGAGTTTAACCATCAAGGGGAGGTTGTAAATCTTAACCCTGCAGCAGAGGAAATTCTAGGATATCGTTCATATGAGGTAGAAGGATTGGATCTTCTACGCTTAATTGCCGATGATGATGTGCCTAAGCTTGATAAATATTTTCGTGAAGCCGTAAAAGGACGCTCATCCAAATTTGAAGCGAAGCTTAATTGGAAAAAAGGAAATAAAATTCTACGCTGTTCGTTAGTTCCTATTATTGTCCAGAATGAAGTCACAGGTGTTTTCGTCATAGCAAGAGATATTACACAGCAGCTAAAAGATGAAGAGCTGATGATATCGAATGAGAAACAATCCATTATAGGTCAGCTGGCAGCAGCCATTGCACATGAAATCAGAAATCCTCTTACTTCATTAAAAGGGTTTGTCCAATTAATGCAGACTACGAAGAATGTGGAGAATGAACATTTAGAAATTATGGAATCAGAAATTGAAAGAATTAATGAAATAACAACAGAAATGCTGATACTCGGAAAAAAGCAAGACCTCCCATATAAACAAGAGAATCTCTTTGAAATTGTACGACAAGTACTGATCTTAATGAATGCACAAGCCAATCTAAATAATGTTACGATACAATTTGAGCCAAAAACGGAGAAGGAACTGATTATCTATGGGGAAGCAAATCATTTAAAACAAGTATTTATCAATATTATTAAGAATGCTGTAGAAGCCATCAGTGGTAAGGTAAACGGAACCATCGTGGTAGAGGTTACAAAGAACAGAAATGAAGCGATTGTTGCTGTAAAGGATAATGGTGTTGGAATGGATGCCGAAAGAATTCAACATCTAGGAGAGCCTTATTTTTCCACAAAGGAACGAGGAACTGGACTTGGGCTTACAGTTACGAAGAAAATAATTGAACGGCATAAAGGAAGTATTCAGTTTAAAAGTAGAAAAGATATCGGAACAGAGGTTACAATAAGACTACCGTTGCTAAAAGTAGAAACTATAGGTACAGATAGAAAGGATTAATATATGGATACAAAACAAATTGATGTTCAAGCATTTCAACCGTTTATTCAAAATAACTGGAACGAATCAGGATTTGAAGCATTCACACCCGTTCAACACACGGTGCTCCCAACCATTTTAGAAGGCAAGGATGTTATCTGTGAATCACCAACAGGGACAGGGAAAACATTAGCATACCTTCTTCCGATTATTGAAAAGGTTGACCCTAGCCGAAAACAAGCACAAGCCATTATTTTGGCTCCTTCAAGAGAGCTTGTTATGCAAATTCACCAAGAGGTACAAAAGTGGACAAAAGGGAGCGACATTGTAAGTGCTGCCTTTATTGGTGGTGCAAACATAAAGAAGCAGGTTGAGAAGCTGAAAAAGAAACCACATATAATTGTTGGTTCTTCAGGAAGAATTATAGAACTAATGAAACTGAAGAAATTGAAAATGCATGAGGTTAAAACCATTGTTGTCGATGAATTTGATATTATGACTTCTGCTGAACATATTCGAGAAGTAAGAGAAGTGGTAAAGGCAACATTAAAGGAAAGACAGGTCCTATTCTTCTCAGCAACCCTTTCTGAACAAACAGAAACAGTAGCGAAAGAACTAATGGCCCCTAGCTACGATATTGTAAAAATTGATCCTGAATTACAAGAGGGTACCATTCATCACACATTTATTTATAGTGAACTCCGAGACAAAATGGACCTTTTAAGAAAACTTGCTCATCTGAAAAACAGTCGAACACTCGTCTTCTTTAATAAGCTCGATACACTCTCGGAGGCAGAAGAAAAATTAAAATATAAAGGTGTAGAACTAGAAGTTCTTGCAGGTGAATCGAAAAAATTGGAGAGACAGCATTCATTAGAGCGATTCCGTTTAGGTAAGGTTAACATCCTACTAACGACAGATGTTGCTGCAAGAGGTCTCGACATTCAAGGTGTAACACATGTGGTTCACTTTGATTTTCCATCAGACACAAATCAATATATCCACCGTTCTGGACGTACTGGAAGAATGGGTGCAGAAGGAACCGTTATCTCTATCGTAACAAAAAGAGAACTAAGTTTTCTCGAAAAATTAAGCGCGGAGCTTAATCTATCATTTAAGGAAGTATCGCTGCGTGCGGAACAATTGATTGAAAAAGAATGACGATTATTGGACTGCTAAGTAGAGTCAATGAAGGAGACTTGAACGAAACCCATTCAAGTCTCCAATTGATTTTATTTTGCAGTCTTTATTTAGAATGTAACGAGTTGGCACTTAATTTATTTTATTAATCATAGTGCAATGGAACAACATTATGACATATACAAATCAAGTAGAAAAAGCAAACAAGAATTATAATTTAATCCTTTAGCGTGAAGAAGGGAAGTATTATTCGACTGTCGAATAATACAAAAGAAGATTAATTTAAGTAAGAAGGGAACATTGAGATGCTTAATCCAAAATTAGATTCGTTATATAAAGATTGGTTAGTAGAAGCGACAATTACAGAGATTCAAGAAAAGATAACAGCACAGGAACTGACTTCTGAGGAACTGGTGTTAATGTATCTAGCTCGCATTGCTGAGTTTGATCAGGCTGGTTCCAAAATCAATTCGATTATTGAAGTGAATCCAGAAGCATTACATATTGCAAAAGCTCTAGACTTTGAACGTGAAACAAAAGGCTCTAGAGGTCCTTTACATGGAATTCCCGTCATTATAAAAGATAACATCGACACCGCAGACAAGATGCATACAAGTGCAGGTTCCTTGGCATTAGCAGAATCATACGCAAAGAAGGATGCCTTTTTAGTTAAAAAGCTTCGCGAAGCAGGAGCTATTATTATTGCAAAAGCAAACCTAACAGAATGGGCAAATTTTATGGCAGAAAATATGCCAACTGGATATAGCTCAAGAGGTGGGCAGGTCATGAATCCATACGGACCAGGAAAGTTCATTGTTGGTGGTTCAAGCTCTGGTTCTGCTGCTGCTATTGCTTCTAACTTCGCTACTGTTTCAGTCGGAACAGAAACATCTGGTTCTATATTAAGTCCAGCAAGTCAAAACTCTCTAGTTGGAATCAAGCCAACTGTCGGACTAATAAGCCGTTCAGGTATTATTCCAATTTCACATACACAGGATACAGCAGGTCCTATGGCTAGAACGGTGCAAGATGCGGCCATACTGTTGAATGCTCTTCAAGGTGTGGATAAAGAAGATACCGTAACAGCAAGTAACAATCTAGTGGACATTGATTTTACTGAGTTCCTAAATAACGATGGATTAAAAGGGAAACGAATTGGAATTGCGCGTGAGGTTTATTTTGACTATCTTCAAGAGGAACAAAAGCCTGTAATGGAAGCCGCAATTGAGAAATTGAAGGAGCTAGGTGCAGAGGTTGTGGACTCTGTTGTGATCCCGTCAACAAAAGAAGAGTGGGATATTAATGTTCTTTTATATGAGTTTAAAACGGACCTCAATGCGTACTTAAAAACAGTTGATGCGTCAATTGGAATCCGTACTCTAGAAGATGTGATTGATTTTAATACAAGAACGGGTGAAAAGGCATTAAAGTTTGAGCAGAAAATTCTACTCGATTCACAAGAAACCACTGGAAACCTAACAGAACCTGAGTATCTAAATAGCCTACTGAAGGATCAATATTTATCAAAAGAAAACGGTATTGATGCTGTCTTACAAGAGCATGACCTAGATGCAGTCGTGTTCCCAAATAACTTTGGTGCAATGATTCCAGCTAAAGCAGGGTATCCATCGATTACAGTACCGGCAGGCTACACAACAGAAGGTGAGCCTGTTGGAATTACGTTTACATCAGATGCTTACAGTGAGCCGAGCTTACTTGAGATTTCTTATGCATTTGAACAAGCGACGAAGCATCGTAAACCACCAGTTCTATAATAGCAAGTAACGGTCCAGGAGCTAGGTACTCTTGGACTTTTTTTGTTGTGAGTTGTCAGCATCGATTGCCTCAAAATTTATAAAAACAATAGACTACTGTAACATTCTATTAAAGTTATAGAATTATAATAATCTCTGTTCGCTTTTTACATAACTCTACAATACTGTCACAAAGGAGAATGATTATGATTCATTTTAATAATATAAAAGCTGTTGTATTTGATTTAGACGGGACACTATATGAAGATACACATCACTTCACCTATTATGCGGAGCAATTAAAAAAGAGAACACCACTCGAATTTCATCAAGCGTTTGAACAAGACTATAAATCAGTTCTAGAAGGGACCCATACACTAAAAATTGGTCGAGTATATGATGCTGAAAAGGACCTCATTCTTGTACAAGACAATCATGTCGTAAAGGAAGCCTATCGCTGGAATGGAGGACGTCTTTCCTCTGAAGAAGTAGCAGCACTCTACCCAGAGAAAATATCGTTTGATATGGAAAAAATGTTTAATGTAGGGGACCTTTGGTGGGTGCCAAATTCCATTGGTCGTCATTATAGTCTAACATCAGAGGACAGCCATGAAGCATTTATAGATACAAGGGTATATATGACAACACCTCAATTCCAAATGACAAAGGTCGAGCCTTTAAACGAACTTTTATATCAATTAAAAGAAAGTATACAACTTGTATTGCTAACAAACAGTCCAGAAGAGGACAGCATGGTCATTATTGAAAAACTAGGCTTACACAATGCCTTCCATTATAAAATTTTCAACGGCAAAAAGCCTTCCCTAACAAAGGAACGCTTCCTAACAATAAAAGATCATACAGGCGTAAACTTTTACGAAATACTAAGCATAGGCGACAACTACATCAACGAAATCCAACCAGCAAAAGAACTAGGGTGCGCAACAGTTTTAATCGATCCTCATCAAATCAGTCACGAAGAAGACGCAGACTACATCGTACCAAACATAGCCGGAGTCGTTCCGATACTGTCTCAGTTAAAGAAGTAGGGATATGGAGACTATGAAAAGGAGAGTAGTGTGGATACTCAATGATTAATAGTTTCTTATATGGGAAGTGACTCAATTTTATTGACCTTAGAAATTGAGGAATGAATATATTTATAGGATTGGGCATTCACTTGTTCACTTTATAGGAAAGTTAAGTGAAGTTATATATAATTTAAGAGTCTACAACTTTAATTAAAATCAATGTTAAACCAAACTGCTAATAGAATGGAAGGCACCATTTAAAATACAGAGTTGCTTGGAGCGGAAGGTGCTTGACTCCTACGGGACTAGCGGGTCAGGTGAGACCCCACAGCGAAGCGATGTCTAGCTCCGGCTCGCAGGGACTAGTGGAATTCACGAAGGAGAGGAAGGTATCGTTCCAGTAGGTACGATACCCAGATAAGTCAACATCGACTCACTCCGTTCGTCGTGTTTCCTTTATCTCGTGCGGTTCGCTCCAATCCATACGTCCCTAAGCGCTCGCCTCCGCTTTTCGATGAGGAGGCGAGCCGCCCGCCCCGTGGAAAGCAAGCACCTGGAGCGGAAAGCAACGGACTCAATACCCAAATTCCACCCATTTAAAGCACACATTAAAAGTTAATCCAACAAAAAGAGGCACCCACAAAAGGATGCCTCTATCACTTACTGCTCTTTCACAGAACCCTTAGAAAGAACATAAACCTTATCATACTCAGGCAATAACTGAACACCATTTCTTGCCTTTAACCTCTCCGGATAAAAACTATGAAGCGGAATCAACACAGCCGGATCAAGCTCATCAACAATATAACGTAAATGCTGAGGAATCGCATGACCACTCGTACCAACCTCAACTCGTTCTAAATTTATAGTAGCTAAAATACGCTCTAAATTCTCATAAGCAGGATCAAAAGCCCCTAAAGGAACTCCATTGGAATGCAAATACACACCATCAGTAACGTGTAAGTCAAATAACTCTAACGATTGATCGTAAGAATTTTGAACAAAGAATTTACTCGGTTCTAAATTAATATCATGGTAAGAAACGGTGTGAAACTCCTGAATAAGCTCTTGCTGCCATTCAGGTACTGTCCCGTTCACAATAGATTCTCGAAGCGCTTCTGATTCATAAATAAAGAAATCCTGCTCTTCTAGAATTTTAAAAGCAATTTCAGCAGTAGCTGCTTCGAACACAACCTTTCTTCCGGATTCTCTTCCTGCTTTTAGAATTCCGTGAATACGGTCAATATTTCTTTGATAAATGTTAAAGAATCCAATTCCCTGAGTGGAACGAAGAATTTCGGTCATGCCATCTGCAATCATGGACTCTGTTAAAAGGTCCTCCGGTAACTCCTTTGAAGCTACCAGTAGCTCTTCTGCTAGCTCTTCTTCACTACGTAATGTTGTTCCTTCCATAATAACAGCATCAAAACCTAAAGCCTTAGCCGACTTAATAAAAGTTTCCACCCGTTCTGGATGAGCTCCGTGCATGCGTAAGTCTCCGGTGTAGACAATAGCTCCATCTGGAGTTTCAATGTGAAAGGCACAAGCGCCTAATACGTCATGATCTAGTTGAAGAGGGGTGATTTTTATAGCTCCAACTGTAAAAGATTGATTGTAATCACAGCTTTGGTAGGTGCGTTCTCCAACAATTCCTTCTCCAACCTTTTCAAGTGTCGTGTATAAACGAAGGGAGTCTCTGGTCATATAAACGGGAATGGATGAATCAATGAAGCCCATTGCACCCATATGGTCCAAATGTAAATGTGAAATGAGTACGGCTGTATTTCCGTTATACTCCTGAGCAGAGCGGATAGAAAGTTGATCTGGCAGCAATTCATGGTTATAAATGCCGTCGACAGCTGGAATCAGTCCGAGCTTTAAATAGTCCCGTATGATTGCAGATTTACGAGGTTGAACCTGCCCATCAAAGATATTGGCAGCTGGATTGTATGTAAGTCCAAAATCAAAAATGACACGGGAGTCCTCGTATTGTAAGGCAATTATCGTACCACCTATCGTACGAAGACCTCCGTAAAAGGTAAGAGTTGTTTTACTCATTTAGTAGTCTCCTTTAGTTGAATGTATCGTATGGTATATATTTTACTGATTTTAATCTATTCATGACCAAGTAACATCATGTTTTAGAGAGTAATTGATTCATACACATCTTGTTAAAAAAGAAGGAACCCGTAGAAACAGGCTCCCCTTATAAATATAAAGATAAGCTATTTAGTTACCTAGTTCTTTTTTCGCAGCTTCTTCAGCAGCTTTTAAACCTTCTTCAACTGTTAGCTCACCAAGTAATACTTTATCAAGCTCTTTTGCAACAGCATTTTTAAGGCCGTATGCACCAACGATACGTGGGTCATAGAAACCAGCATCGAATTGTTGCTCACCTACACCGTATACAGGGTTTTCTTCTTTGTATGAAACCCACTCAGGGCTTTCAAGTGCAGAGTAACGAACTGGTAAATAACCAGTTTTTGATGCCCAGTATGCTGTGTTTTCAGTGTTGATTAGGAATTTAGTGAATTCCCAAGCAGCAAGCTTTTCAACATCTGTAGCAGAGTTAAAGATTGAAACGTTTGTACCAGCGAATGGAGTAGCAGCTTCTTTACCAGCAGGTAGAACAGCAGCAGACCAGTTTAAACCATTTTCTTCAGCAGGACCTGCTACATAAGGGATACCAGCAGAAGAACCGATGTAGATTGCTACATCACCATTTGTGAAAGGACCAGACATATAACCATCTTCACCAGCAGTACGTGCAATTCCGTCTTGAATCATTCCGTTAACAAATTCAAGAGCTTCTTTACCTTCTGGAGAGTTCATCTTGAATTCACCAGACTCTTCATCGATAAAGTCTCCACCAGCTTGCTCAACCCATTGGTTAAACTCTAATGTTACAGAGTTTTCTAAACCTAAACCAACTACCTTCTTACCGTCTTTTTCCATTGTTAACTTTTCAGCAGCAGCGCGTAATTCTTCCCAAGTTGTAGGAGCCTCTAAGCCAGCTTCTTTAAAGTAATCTGTGTTATAGAACATGATACGAGTAGATTTGTTAAATGGCATACCGTAGTATTTACCATCCCAAGTGTTAGACTCACGGAAAATCTCAACGATATCATTTAATTCATCTTCAGGCATACCATACTTAGCGTCGTTAACATATGGAGTTAAGTCTGCTACAAGGTCATTATTTAAATACTCAGTAATCCAGTCTTCATAAGCTTGAGACATTGCTGGAAGGTTCTTTGCTTTTGCAGCAGCCATAATTTTTTGTGAAAGATCGTCATAGCTACCTTGGTTTACAAGCTTCACTGTAATGTTTTCTTGTGATTCATTAAAGTCGTTTGTAATTTTCGTTAATGCTTCTTCGTGACCGCCACTCATTGCGTGCCAGAATTCAATTTCTACTGGAGCATCGATAACGGTTGTAATGCCTTCAGCTTCAGTTGTTTCAGAAGCTGTTTGTTCTTCATTATCTTCTGTTTTCGTCTCATCAGTGCCATTTGTTTCTTCTCCACCACATGCTGCTAATCCAACAGCAAATAGGGCAGTAAGTAGTAGCATTAAAAGCTTTTTCATTGTGTGAACCCTCCAATAAATTAATTATATTAAAAAATAAGTACTACCAAATAAGAAATGGTCAATCTCAAACCTATAAGATGGATCACCCCCTTAAAGGAATTACCAAGCATTATCCTTTGATACCTGATCGTGCAACACCTTCAATAATGTACTTTTGTAAAATTAAGTAGAGAATAATCATCGGTAGAATAATCATTGTGGAAGCCGCCATAAGTAATTCATATACGGTTCCAGCTTCTGTACTGAAGGACGTTAACCCAACAGGTAATGTTCTCATTTCTTTTGATTGTGTTACGATTAGTGGCCATAAGAATGCATTCCAGCTACCAATTGCTTTTAATAGAGCGATTGTGATTAATGCTGGTTTAGCTAAAGGAACCATAATCATCCACAGGAATCGAAAGTTGCTACAACCATCGATCTTTGCCGCGTAAGATAGCTCTTTTGGGATCCCAAGGAAAAATTGTCTTAATAGGAATATCGCAAAAATACTAGCTAACCAAGGAACAATCAAAGCTTCGTATTGATCAATCCAGCCTAAGTTGGAAAGTGTAACGAAGTTAGGAATTAATAGAACCTCTCCGGGAACCATCATCGTTCCTAAAAGAACAGCGAAAACGATGTCTCTTCCGTAGAAGTTAATTCTAGAAAACGCATAAGCGGCTAGAATCGTCGTAATCAGCTCTCCAATTGTTGTTAAAACCGTTACGATTACACTATTAACGGTGTAGCGTGCAAATGGTGCCATTCCCCAAGCAGTTTTGTAATTTTCCCACTTCAAATCATCCGGGATCCATACAGGAGGCATGGTCATAACCTCACCACTAGATTTTAACGATGTACTTAACATCCAGATGAATGGAAGTAACATAAGGAAACTACCTAGAATGAGGATGAAATAAATAAAACCTTTTGATAGAGCTTCTCTTTGCATATTCAGTCCCCCTTTCTAGTACGTTACCTTGCGTTTTCCGATATAGAGTTGGATTAGGGTAAAGATAAAAATGACAATAAATAATACATACGCTGCAGCAGAAGCAATCCCAAATTCCCATTCGTTATAGAATTTTTCAAAAATGTAGTAAACAACAGTTTGTGCACTATAGGCAGGACCTGGTTTACCATCAAATAATGCAAATACCTCATCAAACACTTTAAAAGAGTTAATGATCGATACGATAGAAATAAAGAATGTTGTTGGAGACAGCAATGGAACGGTAATGTTCAAAAATCGTTTCCAAGGTGATGCACCGTCAATTCTTGCCGCTAAGTAATATTGTTGATTGATATTTTGCAAGCCTGCTAGAAAAATAACGATATTATATCCTAGGCCTTTCCAAATACTAAGAATGATTAAGGAAGGCATTGCCCACGTTGGATCTGTTAACCATTCAATTGGAGAAACTCCAAACCAACCAAGAAAATAGTTTAAAATTCCATAGTTTGAATGAAATATCCAACGCCATACAATAGACACAGCTACGACCGAAGTTACGAACGGAATAAAATAGATTGTTCGGAACAATCCTTTAAACTTGATTTTGCTATTCAGTAGAATGGCAATTCCAAGAGAAATAACGATAGATAATGGCACTACACCAAGTACAAAAATGATTGTGTTTTTCATTGAAAGCCAAAACTCTGAATCATTGAAAATATAAACAAAATTATCAAAGCCATATTCATTTACGATGTCATTAAAGTAATCGTAGTCTGTGTACAAACTAATTAAGAATGACTTAATAATTGGGTAGATGTTGAATACTCCCAGGATGATTAGAGCAGGTAGCAAGTATAGAAGGGCTTTCAATGTCGATAGCACAGTTGGTTTTGGATTCAACGTAAGCCCTCCTTATGATTTGATTTCAATAATGTTCTCTTGTGTATCGTTATTAAATAAATGGAAACGCTCATTACGAATGGCTAGGTGAAGTGTGTCACCCTTTTTCACTTTCACATCTGGCTCAACTAAAGCACGAATATGTTTTTCGCCAACCATCGCATTTAATAAAGTATCACGGCCAATTCGTTCAACAACGTCAACAGTCACCGATATAAACTGATTGGTTTCACTAGGGTCAACAATCATAAAATCTTCTGGACGAACTCCTAAGGTCAATTGATTTCCGGAGACCTTATTAAAGTTTAGGTTGTCAGGACACAGGATTGTATTCTCAGTTCCACTAATAGAGATTGTTTTCTCTGATTGGTTAAGGGTTACTGGAATCACATTAATCGGCGGACTGCCCATGAATTTTGCAACAAACTCATTCTCTGGGTGATCATACATATATTGAGGCGGACTGTATTGTTGATACTTTCCATCTTTCATAAGAAGAACTTTATCGGAAATGCTCATTGCCTCTTCTTGGTCATGGGTAACGAAAACAGTAGTAATTCCAACCTCTTGCTGAATACGGCGGATTTCTTCTCTCATTTCAAGTCGTAAACGGGCATCCAGGTTCGACAATGGTTCATCTAATAATAGAAGCTTTGGTTTTTTTACAAGAGCTCGGGCAATAGCAACACGCTGTTGCTGACCACCTGATAACTGGCCAGGTTTACGGTCTGCCAAATGATCAATATGTACAAGCTTTGCCATTGCAAGGGCTCTTTCCTCCGCCTCTTTCTTTGGCACCTTCGCCATCTTTAATGGGAACATAATATTTTTAAGAACAGACATATGTGGATATAGTGCATAGTTCTGAAAAACCATTCCGATTTCTCTGTTTTCTGGTTCAATCTTATTGATTAATTTTTCACCAAAGAACATTTGGCCGGCTGTTGGTTTGTAAAGACCTGCTAACATAAATAGTGTTGTACTTTTTCCGCAACCACTTGGACCTAATAAAGAAACAAGCTCTCCTTCATTGATCGTGACGTTCAATGAATCGACTGCGGTAACATCTTCGAATTTCATCGTAATTTCTTTCAACTCTATCTTCAAAGGTGTAACCTCCTAATATCTTGTACAAAAGTGAACAGTTCCCATTGTAACGAGAGTCTACTAAGCTAAAGTGAAGAGAGTGTAAAAATCCTGTAAATTTATTGAAAATTTTAGCGAATCTGTGAATAAAAATGGAAGAACTGTCGAAGGGGTGTTTGGGAGGTAAGATTTGAAGAAAATATGGCTTGTTTCACTCAGCGTTTTTATTGCATTTGGAAACTTTTAGTGCTATAGTTACGTTAAACCATTTTACTTTTTAATATAATAAGATTTAAATGAGCTGTAACTTGAAAGGGGATAGCAAGGTTAAATCTTCTAAAGGGTTACAGTTTTTTATATCTTGTTCGAATAAATGGTAGGATGGTCAAATAGTATATGTGCAATAGGTACATTTTAGGAGGATTTTTCACATGCAAAACGGTAAAGTAAAATGGTTTAACGCAGAAAAAGGTTTCGGTTTCATCGAAGTTGAAGGTGGAGACGACGTATTCGTACACTTCTCAGCTATCCAAGGTGACGGGTTCAAAACTTTAGAAGAAGGTCAAGATGTTTCTTTCGAAATCGTTGAAGGTAACCGTGGACCTCAAGCAGCTAACGTAACTAAACTTTAATCTTAAAAACATAGGGAATTGACTCATATTGGGTCAATTCCTTTTTTGTTAGTGCTTTAAATAAAGCAACTGATTTGATGATTGGCTATTCGAAATATAAAATATGTATAATTTCTGAGTTGCTTGGAGCGGAGGAGTGCTTGACTCCTGCGGGAATAGCGAGTCAGGTGAGACCCCGCAGGAGAGGAGCGACGAGGAGGCTCACCGCTCGCCCCGCGGAAAGCAAGCACTCCGCAGCGGAAAGCAACGGTCTCAGTATAATGTATATTTTTTTACATTAAATAAACCTCATTGGCAAATGCTAGCAACGAGGTGATCAATATGAAAGAACAAAATATCGACTTAAACGAAGATGACTTAAAAGAAGCAAGCAAAAAAGGGGCAAAAGAAGACGTCATTCACTTTTCCCCAATCGACGACGGCCACGACCTCCGAATCGCTGACCCATTCAACACAGGAGACAAACAACAAAAAGACTAAAAAAGGTTGAATAATATCAACCTTTTTTAGTCTTTCTTTACGAATCAATAAAGGGAAAATAGTAACAAATCTACTCAGATTTATAAACAACATCCCCATTCATAATCGTCATCGTAACCTTTGTTTCCAAAATCTCTTCAACATCTCTTTCAAATATATTCCGATCAAGAATGATAATATCTGCAAATTTTCCAGCTTCTAATGTTCCAAGTTCATCCTCTCGAAATTGTCCAAAAGCAGGAGCAATCGTATACTGTTTAATGGCATCACATAACGATATGCGTTCCTTGGGATTCCATCCGTTTTCTGGTGTTCCATCCTCATGTCTGCGGGTGACTGCTCGATACAAGCCGACCATTGGATTTAGCTCCACAATCGGAAAATCAGTACCGAACGCAACCGTTGCTCCTGATTCCATTAAGGAACCGATTGGCCAAGTATAGCGACAACGCTCTGCACCCAATCGCTCTATGTAAGCATGTGTATCCATCGAGCTTGATGTCAGGTGATCTGGCTGAATGGAGGCAATGACGCCGAGCTGTTGGAAACGAGGAATATCATCTGGAGAAATGACTTCAATATGCTCAATCGTATGGCGGGAGTCACGAACACCGTTAACCGATTGTGCATGTTCAAAAAGGTCTAATCCCATACGAACTGCAGCATCTCCACAAGCATGAAGTCGAATTCGAAATTCTTCTTTATCAGCTTCATCAATCCATTTCTGATAGGTTTCAAAATCATAAATGGTTCCACCAGTAAGCTGTGGACGGTCAGAGTATGGCTCTAATAAATAACCCGTATAGGTGAGGGGAACACCATCTAAAAATTGCTTTAAGCCACCAAATTGAATCTTCTCTGAGTGAAAATCCTTTCTTAACCTTTTCGCTTCCTCTAATTCTCCATTCAAAGGAGATTGGAAATGAATTCGAACCGTTAAGCCCTCTTGTTCATCATACGATTGGTAGAAGTTTGGATCTC
Organism: Rossellomorea marisflavi; assembly: GCA_003667865.1. Lineage (GTDB taxonomy): Bacteria > Bacillota > Bacilli > Bacillales > Bacillaceae_B > Rossellomorea > Rossellomorea marisflavi_C. The sequence continues at coordinate 1,687,955 of CP033051.1, forward strand.
CAAGTGTGTAGCCAGGTAATGGAAGCATATCTCCGACAGAGGTTACTCCAAGTCGGGCAGCTTTATGAAGAAAGGTTTCAAAAAGCTGTTTATGTTCTTCTTCTGTAAAAGAAAAAGCACTCGTTGCCAATTTTACAGCAGTCTCATATAAGAATCCTGTTGGTTGTCCGTTTTCATCCTTAACGATCTCTCCAAAAGGAGGTTCTTCAGTATTTTCATGAATTCCAAGCTTTTGAAGAGCTGCACTATTTAGCCAAGCACTATGAGCTTCTTCATTAAGAAGAACAACAGGTCGATCTGGAAGGACAGCATCTAAAGAATGCCTAGTTGGTAGTTCTTGGTTCGGCCAACGTACATGGTGCCAGCCAAATCCGATAATCCATTCATCCTGTGGGTGCAGTTGACTATACTCGTACACTGCTTTTGCAGCTTCCTCTTCTGTTGAACAAAATGTAAGGTTGCAGAATGTTTCAAACATCGCACCAAGCCACAGATGAAGGTGAAAATCATGAAAGCCTGGAAGAACTAAGGAATCATGAGCATGAATAATTTCAGTATGCTTATCTACCCATTTGCTGTATGTAGTGGCATGTTCCCCAACATTAAAGATTTTTGAATCCTTTATCGCAATAAAACCAGAGAAAGGCTTTTCGTTTAGTCCAGTAAAAATAGCATTTCCAACAATGATTTTATCTGCTTTCATTCCTTTCATCCTTACGACTCCTTTTTATGAGAAAATTTTCCTACTATATATTATGGAGGTAACCAATTCATAATTGCAAACTGAAAAAAGAGGCTTTAAGATCATTCATTAGTAGACTGCAATAATTGGAAGAATTAGTGAAAATATTTTGAAAAAAAATGAAGAAAAAGGAAAAAAGTATATTATAATAGATTTGTAGAATCTTGTCTGATTATAGTATTTTTAGAGGGTAGATTTTACAACTAGGTTTCTACTATTCCTACTATGGTGGTTTGCGAATGTTGACGTATTGGATGGAAGTACGATGAGTTATTTAAAACATAAAAAGATAGGTCTTTACCTTGTGTTGTTATATAGCATCATGTTTACTTTTGTTTACTCCTATTCAATAGAAGAGACAAGAGGGTTTGTATTATTGTGTTTGTCTTCCATAGGTATCTTACTAAGTCTTGTAATCCATGTGTTAATTTTTTTGAAAACAGATGGTGTTAAAAAGAAATTTGTTGGTTTCTTTACAGTAGGAACACTAAGTTATTTTATTGGCAACCTGCTCTGGCAGCTAGCTTTACAGGGGCAGTTATTTGAATGGATCTCAGAACTTGAACTTTATAGGGTATTCTATCTAGTTAATGTTCTATGCTACGTATCAGCCTTTAGTTTGCTACTTCTTCCTATTAAAAATCGTTTTTCTGTCTTATATTTTGTATTAGATGTTCTAATGGCGTATACAAGTGTCATCGCGCTCACTTGGGTGTACCTCCTCTATCCGGTAGTTTCTTCAATAGATGAATACTCATTATCAAGAACATTAGAATTTCTAATAAATCCTGCATTTCAATCAATTGTACTTTTCTTTTTAATTAGCTCCTTACTGATTAAAAAGAAATTTTTTCCTAATAGTATTCTACTGTTATATATTCTATCCATTTCCATTCAATTTGTAGCTGATGGAATGTACTCGTTTTCACAGTTGTTTCAAAATACCAGTGCGGACCATTATTTAGTAATAGCATGGACATTGGCTTTGTTGTTACAAGGTGCAGCGACATACCTACTGTATGATGAAACCATTCCATTTACTATTGGTCAAAATATATTTATTTATCGTGATCAGTCTCATGAAATCTCACGAAATGTGATAAGTGCTTTATCAATATTATTGTTATTCTGGTTATATACGAATCAATCAGATTTAGTGATCGGCATCTCATTTATCGGATTAATAGCGGTAATATTTACAAGGCAGTTACTTTCAAGTCTTCAATATCGTCATATGGCAAATTCATACCAACATGTATCTAAGCATTTGGAGCAAATGGTTCAATTCCGAACGAATGAGTTAAAGCAGAAAAATGAAGAATTAGAGCGGACCTTCTCACGATTAGAGCATATGGCCATGCATGATCAATTGACTGGCTTGGCAAATCGAAGGTATTTAAAAGAAAAGCTGGAGAGTCTTGTTTTGAAGACCTCTGTTACATCCTTTGCTTTAGTCTTTATAGATATCGATGAATTTAAAATGATTAATGACCGATACGGACATACATATGGAGATTACTTATTAAAAGAATTCTCGAAAAGGTTAAAAAAGTTTTTACCAGAAACCTCTTTTATTGCAAGGCAGTCTGGAGATGAATTTGTTATTATCCTTGAAGGATTCTCATCAAAGGCTGAAGTTAACCAATGGTGTGAAAGCCTTATTTCACTTCAGCAAAAGCCGTATGAAGTATATGATGAGATGATTCTATTAACAATTAGTGCAGGGGTAGCCATTTATCCAGATCATGCGAAAACGGTTCATGAACTGCTCACGGTTGCGGACCATGCCATGTACAAAGTAAAAGATCAAGGGAAAAATGATGTGCATCTTGTCTAATAAAAACGCATTGAACGTAGGAGTTTTCTCTTATGTCAATGCGTTTTTATTTCCAGGCAAATGGGTAATTTGGTAATTGTATAATTGAAAGGTTTACTATGCTTGACCCTCTATTCAAAGTTAACCTGAGGGAATATAATTGAGGTAAGAATAAAAACTACTGAAAAAGGCAAACTTGTTGAAAAACAAGGACGCAAAGCCATGGGCCTAAACAATACAATGTATTGCACGGCTGCCAGGCTGCCAGGTCCTTCTATGGGCCCGGTCCATAGAAGGGAGAACGGAAAATGAAAAAAGTATGGGTAATCCTTACTTTGGCGGTTATGATGATGAGTACAGTAAGTGTTTTGACAGAAAAGGCTACAGCGGTAGAGCTGAATCGTTCAAAAAGTACATGGTTATGGGATACAGCTAGAATTCAAACAGAATCTAGTGACATCTTAGATTTCTTATTAGAAAAGCAAATAGATGTGCTCTATCTCCAAGTGAATCCGAATATAGAGAAATCTGTTTATCAGGACTTTATCATTCAAGCACAGGAATCCGGAATTGAAGTGTATGCATTAGATGGTGCTCCTCAGTGGGCAACGTCAAAAGGTCTTATCGACATCCAACGCTTCTATCAGTGGGTAGGGGAGTATCAAAGATTCGCGGGACCAAAAGGGAGTTTCTCAGGAGTGCATTTAGATATTGAGCCATACTTATTAGCAACATGGTCGACTCATAAGAATAAAACCATTGTAAACTATCAAAAAGCATTAGTAGCTGCGCAAAAGAGCGCGCAACAATTAGGTTTAACCTTCACAGTAGACATGCCCTTTTGGTTTGATGAGCATAAATATCGTAATACATTTGGACGTGGTGTTCTATCTGATTGGGTTATAAACCTAACTGATGGGGTAACAATAATGGCCTATCGCAATATGGCTGAAGGCCCAAATGGCGTGATCCAATTAGTAGCAAACGAATTAGAGAAAGCACAGCAATTGAACAAGCCGCTTGATATTGCTCTAGAAGCAACACAATCATATGAAGCAGACTACGTCTCGTTTTATGCGCTTGGTGAGCAGGTGCTTCTCCGAGAATTAGACAAAGTAGAGCTACACTATCAGCAAAATAGCTCACTCAATGGCTTTGCCATCCATTCAGTCGAAAGCTGGATGACATTAAAACAATAACCACAAAAGGTCCGTCCAGAGGGACGGACCTTTTACAGTGCCAGACAAAATATCGTATTATTTGAGTAATAATAGATGCTCAAAGAAGTCGTGTACTTTCTCTTGGCTTGTCAGCTTTTGATTGCATTCATTGCTATCTTGACAGATATAGTTGCCTCTAGAAGTGTAATTTCCATCTTTAGAAGCTTTTGTTTCTGCGAAAAATAAGCCAATTTCACTATGTGTATTACATAAAGAACAAATTCCCTTTTTATGGTTCGGTTTAAAGCTTCCTCGCAATCCTCTAAATGTACCATCAAAGTCGGCGATGATATATTTTCTTTCTGAACCAATATCGTTCCAACCGAGATAGGTGATTTCATGAACGTTTGTGGCTTCAAAGTCTGGTTGCTTCAGTTTTTTCACTTTCGGAAACAATTTTTTAATTGTACTCTCAGATACAGTACGGAACGGAATAACATATTTTTTAACTCTAGCTAAATAAAGCTCGGCTTCTTCCTTATCTTTGATGGTTTCCACCGATGCCAATAGTTCTCTTTCCTCATCTCCAATGCTTTCAAATAAGCTGAGAACTTTTTCTTGTGTACTTGCTTTAAGTGCGTTTAGTACCCCTGGGTCACTTGCACTCGAGTGACCATTTACAAGAATCTTGGCTTGCATTTTTATAAAATTATAGTGGTCATTTCGAATAAACGGTTCCATGATGATTCTCCTTGTTAGAGTTTTTCCAATAACTGTATTGTACACAAACTTTATAAGAACAGATAGGTAAAAAACAAATTAGAAGCAAACTTGGCATATAGAAAACAGCACTGTATTCATGACAGAATCAGTGCTGTACGCATTATCTAAATTTCGTAGAATAAACAATTTTCTTAATGGATTCAATGGAAAGGTGGAATTCTTCAGCTAATTGTGTGATGGAATCCCCATTTTCAAATCGCTCTCGAATGGAACTGTTACGTTCATCGAGTAGCCTTCTTCCACCTGAACGAGATCCCCATTTATGGTAGCTCGTAATAGGCTTTGGAATATACAAGGCTTCACCTTGTACATATTTCTGAATCTCTTTTAATAAGTCATTTGGTAATACAGTTGTTGCATTAACATATTTCATAGCGCTCAGCTCCCTTATTTTTTTAAAAAAGAACAAATAAGGTGCAAAGCGTATTATGAGAAATGATTCATGTTTCTAGGCGATAAAAACATAACTAAATGGTACTCCCCATGCAAAGTATCGCCTTTCCCATAATAGGCTTTGCATGAGTCGCTGCTGAATCTGGTAAAGCAAGTGACATTACCATCATCGACCACCTCCTTAAAGGCTTTCAATCTACTCTTATTATACACGATTAGGAAAATAATGTATGAATTCTGTTGCGAAAATTGTGAAGTCAAAGAGGGGTTTCCTTACAAGCTGGCGAAAGATAGTAATAGATCTGAATGAGTTAGGAGACGATACGATGAATCGTATAAATTTAATAACGCTAGGTGTTAAAGATATTCGTGAATCCATGCAATTTTATAAAAAACTTGGATTTGAAACATCTGTACAGGAAGAACAACCTGCAATTGTATTTTTTAATAATGGAGGAACAAAGCTTGCACTCTATTCATTAGAGGAGCTAGCAAAGGATATAAATGAAAATACCCCTCCTACGCGTAATGGTTTCTCAGGTATTACTCTTGCCTATAATGCGAAATCGATAGAAGAGGTTGACGAAATGATGTCTCGGGTAGAAGCATCAGGAGGGACGATTGTAAAAGCTCCGCAACGAGTGTTTTGGGGAGGATATAGTGGGTATTTCTCAGATCCTGATGGGTATTATTGGGAAGTTGCGTTCGGTGATCAGTGGGAATTTGATGAACAGGATATGTTAATTATAAGGTAATGATTATTTAGCTATTACTAGGAAGGTTTTCCGGTAATAGCTTTTTATTTTGGTTGTAAAAGAAATAAGTACTTCAAATAGTTCATAAAACCTATAAGTACCTCTTAGGAAATTTGGAAAATAAACTGTGAAAAGTGAGTACAATAGAGTCTTTAGATAGATTGGGTAAATATGTAAGTTATGAAAAAACTTACTATTACGACTTATCGTCTTCATACTAAAGTAGCAGTAAAAAGTGACGATAATACTAGAGTAATAACATCAAATATTATGGAGGAACATCATGAGGATAACCATTAAAGCAAAATTGTTAATAGGATTTAGTGCAGTATTAGTTTTACTAGTTATTGTAGGTGGATTAGGGGCTGTACAGCTAACTTCAGTAAATGATTCATATAAAGAGCTTTTAGAAAATCGAGTAAAACAAGTAAATTCAGCAAAAGATTTAAAGCAAGAAATGTCGAATAAAGTTCTTGCGGTTCGTGGATACAATATTTCAGGGGATGAGAAGTATATTACAGATTATGAAACAGCTGTAGAGAGCTTCAATGGAATTCTAGATGATTTAGTAGCTTCTGAAAAATCAGCAGAAGGATTAGAAATCTTAGATCGAGTAGTGAATTATAACGAAGAATACATGGTGATCATTGATAAGGCGTTAGAATACTTACAAACAGAAAACGCCGAAGGGTATGTACAGTTAATGAATGGTCCTGCGAAAGAGGTAGGCGGAGCTTTTAACCAGTCCATTAGTGACCTTGTTTCGTTTGAGATTGGTAAGATGATGGAAGAGACGGAAGCATCTACTAAACAAGTAAACACAAGTAGAACAGTCTCCCTTATCTTAGTTGTGATTGCTATAGTAATAGGTGTCGTGATTGCAATTTTAATTAGTAGAGTTATTGCTTCTCGTATACAACAAGTTGTTGTCTCAATGAATAAGGTAGCGAGCGGAGATTTACTAGTAGACAACATATCATTCAAATCAAATGATGAAATCAAAGACTTAGGTGACTCCTTTAATTTAATGGTTCAAGATTTAAGAGAGGTTGTGTCACAAGTACGCTCTTCTTCAACTCAAGTAGCAGCGAGTAGTGAACAGTTAAACGCTAGTGCTCAGGAAAGCAATGCTTCAAGTGAGCAAATTGCAAATCTTGTACAATCAACATCAGAAGGTATGGATACACAGCTCGGTCATATTACAGAGGTGCAAGGATCGATTACAGAAATGTCGAGTGGCATTCACCAAATTACAAGCAGCAGTGAAGAAATGCTTGAAAGAACGGAATCTACAAGTGACATGACAAAACAAGGGACAAGTTCAATTCAAAAGGTTGTCTCTCAAATGAATAGTATCAATCAATCTGTTTCAGATACGACAAAAGTCATTCTTTCACTAGGAAATCGTTCACAAGAGATCAGTAATATCGTTGGACTAATTACAGATATTTCTGATCAAACAAACCTTTTAGCTTTAAATGCAGCGATTGAAGCAGCACGAGCAGGAGAGCATGGGAAAGGATTTGCGGTTGTAGCGGATGAGGTCCGAAAATTAGCAGAGGAATCAAAGAAATCTGCTGATCAAATTACACAAATGATTGCCCATATTCAAACAGAAACAAACCAAGCTGTAAAAGCGATGGAAGACCAAAACAAAGAGGTTGAAAGTGGCCTAACATACACGAATGAAGCCAAAACAGCATTTATCAATATTGAAGATGCCATTGGCGATGTATCACAACGAGTTGAAAATGTGTCTTCGTCTATTGAAGAACTAAGTGCATTAAGTGAACAAGTAGTAGCAGCAATTAGTAATGTGAAGATGATTGCTGAAGAAGGTGTCAAAGCAAACCAAGAGGTAACAGCAGGAACAGAAGAAAATGTTGCAACGATTGAAGAAGTTTCAGCAAGTGCACAAAATCTATCTGTACTGGCAGAGGAATTGAATACACTTGTTTCTAGATTTAAGGTGTAATTGATAAAATCAGGTTCGTTCTAGTTTTGGACGAACCTGATTTTTTTGTTTTTAATGCCACAAGTTTGGAGAAAAGAGTAACAAGGTGCTCTTTTAGAAGCACAAGTTTTTTGTGATGAAGATGATACTGTTTCGAAAGTCTGCTGAATATAAAGTTTGACCGTACATATTTGAATACATTTTTTGGTGAAATGCACAAGTTTGCTGAGAAGATGCACAAGTTTAGAAAGAAAGTGCACAAGTTTGGCAAAAAGAGTAACAAGATTCTCTTTTAGAAGCACAAGTTTTTTGTAATGATGATACTGTTTCGAAAGTCTGCTGAATATAAAGTTTGACCGTACATATCTAAATACATTTTTTGGTAAAATGCACAAGTTTGCTGAGAAGATGCACAAGTTTAGAAAGAAAGTGCACAAGTTTGGCAAAAAGAGTAAAAAGATTCTCTTTTAGAAGCACAAGTTTTTTGTAATGCAGCCGTTGCCGTTTAAAAAGTTTACTGAAAATAGGAAATATAGGGTTTTAGCTTATGTTGTAACTGCATTTTGGGGTAATAGTCACAAGTTTGTTGAGAAAAAGCACAAGTTTTCTTCGCTAGGTCACAAGTTTGGCTAGAAAAGGCACAAGTTTAGCGAAAAGAGTAACAAGATCCACCTTTACAAGTACAAATGGGATCCTCGAGCAGTCAATACTGTTTAAAAAGTCTCCAGAACAACAATACTAGGGTTTTACCTTATGTAATTAAATACATTTTTTGGCAAAATGCACAAGTTTGCTGAGAAGGTGCACAAGTTTAGTGAAAAAGTGCACAAGTTAAGCAAAAAGAGTAACAAGATCCACCTTTAGAAGCACAAGTCTCCACCTCGAGCAGTCAATCCTGTTTAAAAATCCTACTGAATAACTGAAAAAATAGGATTCAAGCTCTCTAGTCAAATCCATTTATGAGAACAAAGAAAAGAACTTAAACAAATACACAAGATTAGCCAGGAAAAAGCACAAGTTTTACCTATAAATCTATAAAATAAAACAAAGGATCTACCAGTTCGCAAGTAATGAAACAAGCAAACAAGTAAATCCACAAATACTCCGACAAATTGAAAGCATCAGGAACAATTATTCCCTAGTACTACATATCCCTTTTTAAATAATCAAGAAGCTCGTTACAGTCAACCTGACCAACATTACCACCCTTGCGTTTTCGCACGGCTAACGATCCACTATGAACCTCTTTCTCACCGATAACCATCATATAAGGTACTTTTTGCATTTCTGCTTCCCTGATCTTTAGACCTACTTTTTCAACACGATCATCAATTTCAACTCTGTAGCCGTTGTCCTCAAGTTTGTTCTTAATGTGTTCAGCATATGATACCTGAGCATCCGATATTGGTAACAGTTTTACTTGAACAGGAGCAAGCCACAATGGGAAATCCCCTTCAAAGTGTTCGATAAGAATGGCCATAAAGCGTTCAATGGATCCATAGATTGCCCGATGAATAATGATTGGGCGTTCAGGCTGATTATCTTCTCCAATATAAGAACACTGAAATTTTTCTGGCATTTGGAAATCAAGTTGAACTGTTCCACACTGCCAGCTTCTATTTAAAGCATCAAGAATATGAAAATCGATTTTTGGTCCATAAAAAGCACCATCTCCGTGATTCACTTGATACGATAAGCCTTTTTTCTTCAGGACTGATTCTAATGCTTCCTCAGCTTGATCCCAAATGGCTTCAGAGCCCATAAAGTTTTCTGGACGAGTAGATAGCTCAATTTTATATTGAAAACCAAAGGCCGAGTAGATGTCATGAATGAGATCCAAAACAGCATCAATTTCTGATTCAATCTGATCCTTGCGAACAAATACGTGTGCATCATCTTGAGTGAACGATCGGACACGCAACAAACCGTTCAAGGATCCTGATAATTCATGGCGATGGACTAGTCCAAGCTCTCCCATGCGAATCGGTAGCTCACGGTAGCTTCTTCTTTTGCTATTGAAGAGTAATACTGCCCCAGGACAATTCATTGGTTTTATTGCGTATTGTTGGTCGTCGACATTTGAAAAATACATGTTTTCATGGTAGTGGTCCCAGTGACCGGATTGTTCCCATAGTTCTTGTTTCATCATGATGGGTGTTTTGATTTCTTGGTATCCAGCTCTTTTGTGTTTTTCTTTCCAGAATTGTTCTAGTTGATTTCTAAGGGCCATTCCTTTTGGTAAAAAGAAGGGCATACCTGGTGCTTCTTCCATTGACATGAAAAGTTCTAATTGTTGACCTAATTTACGGTGGTTTCTTTTTTCTAGTTCTAGTTCGATTGACATTTTTTATTCCTCCTAAATAGTTGTGGTAAAAACTCTTTTTAAGAATAGACCGTTGCTTTCCGCTCCAGGTGCTTGCTTTCCGCGGAGCGAGCCTCCTCGCTTCGCTGTGGGGTCTCACTTTCCCCGCTATCTCCCGCAGGAGTTAAGCACCCTCTGCTCCAAGCAACTCTGTGCTTGATAATAATTCCTCCATTTAACCTCAACTCAACTTACGAGTTAAAAAACATAAATTTAATACAAAAAAGACCACACTCATCCTATGTAAGGGACGAGTGTGGTCGTGGTTCCACCCTAATTTCATTGTGTTTTTTGCTACACAATGCTCAAAAAAGATAACGGTTAGTCCGATTATGGATACTATAGTTCCCCATAATTGCTCCAAGGTGGTAAATCAGACTTATTTCTTCAGGGCTTTCAGCCATAGACCCTGATCTCTAATAAAGAAATGTGAGAAAGATTCGTGTCCTTGTCATCGCAAAAATATTAAATTAAAAGGTTTTACAGGTAATAAAAAAGACCACACTCATCCTATGTAAGGGACGAGTGTGGTCGTGGTTCCACCCTAATTTCATTGTGTTTGTAGCACACAATGCTTAAGAAAGATAACGGTCTCCCGATTATGGATACTTTGGTTCACCATAATAGCTCCAAGGTGGTAAATCAGTCTCTTTTCTTGAGGGCTTTCAGCCGTAGACCCTGTTCTCTGGTAAGAAAGTGAAGAAAGATTCGTGTCCTTGTCATTGCATAGATATTTAATTTTTGCCATTTAAGCGGGAAAATCATTTAGATCTTGATTAAGAAAAGCTAAAAGACAATAAAAAAACGCACTCATCCCTACAAAAGGGACGAGTGCGGTCGTGGTTCCACCCTAATTTCATAACACTAGAATAACAAGTGCTATGCTCTAGAAAATAACGGTATTACCCGATTATGGATACTGTATGTTCCCCATAATAGCTCCAAGGTGGTAAATCGATCTCGTTTCTTGAGGGCTTTCAGCCGTAGACCCTATTCTCTTGTAAAGAAAGTGGAGAAGGATTCATATCCTTATCGTAGCTTTGCAATGTATTGTTTTAAAAGATAATACTCGAAATAATTCTGACCGTCAAGTACAAAAAGTAAAAAAATTGAAAATGAATTATTAGTCTATGAGTGAGTAAAGGGGTGAAAGGATTATTAAATGTACTTCACTTCACTAGTGTTGCATAAATAATGGCTGAATTTTCAGTTTTGGATTTCTTCCTGTTTAGAGCCAAAAAAGTAAATACCTAAGCAAAGGTGGCTCCATCCATTTGGAAAATCATTTACAATTAGACAGTTGCGACGACGACAGTTTATTTATTAAGGAATGGCTCTTCCTTCAATTTTTCGAAGCCAAATATGTGCTGGCTTCCACAAGGCAGCTCTTAGATAACGGCTGATTTGCAACGTTTTTCGTTTGCTTTTCGTCTCGAGTTGTACGAGAACATGGAGGCAAAAAACGATTAATGCAATAAACACTTGATTGTGGATCGCCCATTCACTTTGACCGTAGAATTTTTTGATACTGAGATGCTGCTTAATCCATTTGAAAAACAACTCAATGGCCCAGCGTGATTTATACATCTCTGAAATTTCTTCGGCACTCAAATCGAAACGATTTGTCAGTAACTGAAGTTCATTTCCTTTTGAATCAAACACTCTTAGAAGACGAAAGTAGTTCTCCGTGCGGTTTTGAGTAGTACCAATCAACACCATTTGATCGGATAGAATAGTCGAATTCTCGGGTAGTTTAAATTCGCAAACTTCTCGTATGACTGCGTTTTTACGGAGTCTAGATAGAAAAAAGTAACCATCATCTGTCATGCGATCAAAGCGTTCATAGTCTAGATAGCCACGGTCAAACACATACATGCATTCTTTGTCGTCTACCATGATTTCTAGTTGACCACGATCATGTTCTTTTGCCGTTGTTAGCACAGCCTTTTCAGGATAGGAAATCCCTTTTTCCATAAACACAAGGCGCAAATGTAGTTTCACTCCTGCTTTTGTTTTACGGAACTCTGCCCATTTATGGTTTATAAATGCTAACTTAGTAATGTACAGAAATGCTCGTTTAGAGATGTACACTTTTGATAATTAACTGCATAATATTCTGGAGGTGAATATTATGCATATGCAATTAAACATAAATACAAATATCGAAATTAAAAGTCTATCAGATTTACCTAAATTTAAAGTGTTGATGGAGAGCTTAAAAATGAAAATAAATAAGAGTAAATTAGCTCGAGATATGGGGGTTGACCGGAGGACGATTGATAAATATCTTGATGGTTATGAGCAGAAAAACATACGAAACAGAGCATCCAAGTTAGATAAGTTTTATGAAACTATCAAGCTCCTTCTCTCGGAAGAATCACTGCAAAAATTTTATTACAAACGAGTTCTATGGCAGTACTTAACAGATAATCATGGTTTGATATGTGGGCAATCCACTTTTAGAAAATACATATCGAGCAAAGCAGAATTTCAATGTTACTTTAATTCAGGAAAAAGAAAAAGCTCAAAAATGGAAGTGATTCGCTTTGAGACACCACCAGCTGAACAAGCACAATTAGATTGGAAGGAAAACATTAAGTACATAACGAAAGATGGTCAGATCCTTTATGTAAACGTTAGTGTATTATTACTTTCTAATTCAAGGTTTCGAACATTTAACCTATCTATCTCTAAGTCTCAAAGTATCTTATTAGCATTCCTTACGGAAAGCTTTGAAGTGTTTGGAGGAGTTCCAAAAACGATTCTAACTGACAATATGAAAACGATTATGGACGAGCCTCGAACTGAATATCAAAAAGGAAAAGTGAATGAGCGTTTCTTTCAATTTTCTAAAGATATGGGGTTCAAAGTGAAGCCATGTATTGCAGGAAGGCCAAGGACAAAAGCGAAGGTAGAGTCACCGATGAAATTACTCGATGAGATTCACGCTTATCAAGGGAAGTTTGATTATGAGGAACTTCATCAGTTTGTACAAAAACTTTGTAATCGAATCAATAATAGTTACCACCAAGGGACAGGGAAAATACCTATATTGGCATTAAAAAAAGAAAGAAACCTCTTATTGCCACTACCACATGACCGAATAAGAGATTTCTATAAAATTGATCCTATACTTGCGAAAGTCAATCCATCAAATATGATCACTTTCAAATCCAACCAGTATTCAGTACCATCTGGATACATTGGGAAAACGTTAAGTTTACAAGTATACGATAACCATATATTTATCTATTATAACACAGAATTAATTGTCCAACACTCTATTAGTAATTTGAAAATCAATTACAAGCCGGAACATTATGTAGAGACGTTGGCGAGGGGACTTCCCTTTTCAACGGACATAGAAGAACTGGCTAGAAAAAATTTAGAGGCAATTAATGAGGTGTATAAAAATGAATAGTAGTTACAACAAACTTGTACAGAATTTAGAATACTTAAAGTTAAAGCAGATGATAGTGCATCTTGATGAAACGATTGATTTTATGAACAATAACCAATTGTCATTTACGGACACATTGATTAAACTGACGGACTACGAAATTGATATGAAAGAAGTAAATATGGTGAGATCAATGGTTAAGGTTGGAGCATTTCCGCATTTAAAAGAGGTCAAGGACTTTGACTTTGATTTTCAACCAACAATTAATAAACAACAAATTTTAGACTTTACCACATTACGCTTTATTGAGCAGAAAGAAAACATTGTGTTCTTAGGACCAAGTGGGGTTGGTAAAACGCATTTAGCAACAGCCATTGGCATTGCAGCCGCAAAGAAAAGAACGAGTACGTATTTTATGAAGTGTAACGATTTAATCATGAATTTAAAGAGAGCGAAGCTCGAAAACCGTTTAGAAAATAGACTGAAGCATTATGCAAAGTATAAGCTACTTATCATTGATGAAATTGGTTACTTACCAATTGATGCAGAAGATGCGAAGTTATTCTTTCAGTTGATTGACATGAGGTATGAACAGAAAAGTACCATTTTAACAACAAACGTTAGCTTTAAAGCGTGGGGAGATGTATTCCAAGATCCCAAAATCGCCAATGCCATTTTAGACCGTGTTCTCCATTACGCTACAGTCGTTAATATTATAGGAGACTCTTATCGTCTAAAAGACCATTTCCACAAAGAAAACACGATAAAAGGAGAGCAATAATATGAGTATATTGGCATTATCAAAAGCTATAAAGTACTTTCATTCATACGGAATTAAATGCGAGGAGAAATTGGTAGAAGAATGGTTGAACAATCCCTCCACTTCAAAAGATTTGAAGGATAACTTTTGCGAAAAAGACCTTTATGATTTCAATGATTGGTGTAGATGGAAAGGCACTGCATATGAAGAAGGTATAGATGATCAAACGAAAATCGCAAGATTATTAGAAGAGATTAGCAGCCTAAAAAATGAAATAGCTGCATTAAAAATAGAAAAGGTAGATTTAGAGGAACAACTAGGTGTAATGCCCTTCTAGATAGAACCTCTCCCCCAGTTAAGTTAAGCTGGGGGAAAATAAAAATGTATTAATATCGAAAGTGTACATTCTAAAACGAGCATAAATGTACATTTTATCGTTGACATTTATAATGGTTGGTCAAATTCAGTGGCAATGTGCTGGAATCAATGATTTTTAACGGCATGACGAGTTTGGTGTAATGTGTTTTGGCATGAATTTGTGCGACCAAATCAAGGAAAAGCCGTTGGAATAAATCTGGATTCATCCCATTTAATCGTCGTGAAAGTTGAGAAATACTGATCGAATCAAGGTCAATGCCTCTTTGTAGTTGATCATCAAAAAGACAATCACTCAACGCATGAAGACTCTCTACTTCTTCAAGCTGTGCGTAGAGTAACAATTTCAAAAAAGATTCTGTCGTAAGTTTTTTCGTATAGAAATCTAATTTCAATGTTTTCACTTGATCATCAAATAATTCATGATTTATCGGTGAAAACCATTGTCCAAATGAAGTTTTTCGTGTAATCTTATCCATGAGATTGGTCCTTTTTATTGGATTTGGACGGGATTACCACCTGACCTATCCATTATAAAGGACTTTTTTTATGCATGAGATAAAATAATTGAACATTTTGAGTATTTATAATGGTCCAAATAAATTAATGCAACACTAGTGACTTCACTTTAGTCTGGCATAATAGACACAATCATTTGAATGCGAATGAAGAAAAGCTCATCTCCTATTTGTGCAACGATATGATCAGGTTTAACATCTACTAGTTTTCCTCTTTGTGTGTTACGAACTGTTTCGATGACAGCAACCTTTCCAAGTAAGCTTTGAGCAGCTTGAACGACATATGGATCCACGATAGATAAAGATTGAACACCAGTAGGGTATTGTCCTTGTTGATGCATTGCAATCACTCCTTTTCTTTGCGTCAATTACTAATACGAAAAGTAGGGTTTGTCATATTCTTAATTTTTTGTAAAGGATTCACACCATTTTTATTGAATAGGTACATACAAGCATTTCAAAGTAAAGGAAGAACAAACGTACAGAAGCAAGTTGTTTTTTTAAGGGGCTTAGGAGGGGGTTATTAGGATGAGAGTATTAAGAGGTCATCATTTGTTATGTGTGCATGGTTTTGTAGGAATGGGCTATAGTCCGAGCTTTGTAGAAAAAATGAGTGAGATTGTAGAAGATATCCGTTCTAGTAAAGAGGATTTTCCTATTCGAGTGGTAAAAGCTTTTGATGATGCTTGCTTGGCATGCCCTCATAAAGGTGATTCCAAATGTAAAGAAAATGATGAGTCCGATGCATTTGTTAAATCCCTTGATCAGAAGGTGATGTCACATCTAGGCATTCAACACGGGGAAGTTGTAATGAAAAATGAGCTGATGCAGCTAACAGCAGCACGTGTTAAGCCAAATGACCTTGATCGTTTATGCGCAGGATGTTCGTGGTTGGAATATGGGGTCTGTAAGAAAGGGATTGCTGAATTGAATAAAAAGGTCAGTTGAAAAAAGGTAGCGAATAGAGCTACCTTTTTAAATGATATTCATAACTTCAGGTAAAGACTCTTTCTTGGCATCTTTCCGTTTTGGAAAGACAAGTGTAAAGGTTGTACCTACACCAATATGACTATCTACTAGAACTTTTCCATCCATTGAATAGACAACCGAATAGGCAACAATCATACCGAGTCCTGTTCCGTTGCTACCTTTTGTTGAAAAATAGGGCTCTCCTAATCGGTGAACCTGCTCTTTTGTCATGCCTATTCCAGTATCTTTAATTTTTATAATAGCTTTTGTTGGGGTCTCTGTAATTTTAATGCTGAGAACACCACTATCCGGCATTGCTTCAATTGAATTTTTTATAATATTTAATAGGGCTTGATGAAACTTTGCATGGTCACCTGTAATTTTTCCATCCTTTTCAATATTCATCTTGACTTCAACACTATTCATATTTGCCAATGGGGTTACGACACTCAAGATATTTTTAACGGTTTCTGAAACAAGAATTGGGCCTTCGTTTACTTGATCAGGTTTCGCAAAGGTCAAGTAGTCTGTAATAATTCCCTCAGCACGGTCCAATTCATCAATTGCAATCTGAGAAAAGGTTCGTTTCTTTTCCTCATCTAGGGTTGGATCCTGCAATAATTGCAAAAATCCTCTGGTAGCACTTAGTGGATTTCTAACCTCATGTGAAATCGAAGCGCTTAAGTGGCTGACTGCCTCTATTTTTGCAGCCTTTGTAATCTGTTCTTTTAGTGCTATATTATTTTTGATTAATTCTATGGTGTAGGTAATGATGAGAGTACCAATAATAGGTACAAGTAAGTAGCTAATCCAAAAATCATTTGTGAAGTCATGACTCGGGTTGGCACTCAGGGTGAACCAGACAATGGAGGGTGTAACAGAAAAGCCGATTGAAACAAATAGCTTATGTCTGAGTCTTAGAGAAAGAAACCAATTATGTAAAGAACCTGTTAGAAGGACTTGGATTCCGTAAACAAACACAGTTGACCAGAAACCACTATCAATTCCTAAGAACCCTCTAAGAATAATGGTTATGAAATATAGTCCTACACTACTTGATAATCCTGCATACAAACCAATGAGTGTTAATGGGATTTGACGTAAATCAAAGATGTACTCAGGAGATACAGTATTTGTAAGTAAGAAACAGACAAGTAAAGATAATGTAAAATAAATGCGATAGCTTGAAACAGACAAAGCCTTAGTATTTTTCTCCATTTTCATTTGAAAGAAAAATAATAATACGAGTAATAAACTTAAATTTAGTAGTAGCTGTTTCGTAACTTCCATCATAACACCCTTATAATTGTATTTTATAAGCTTAAAGTGCTAGGGATTCACTATTATTCTACTATATGTAGAGAGTGAAAAGATAGAGAATTATGGGGATATTAGGAAAAAATAGCAGTTGTTTGGTTGTGTTTGTCGTAAAACGGTGTTTGACATTTCACTAGTGAATGTTTATGATATAGAAAATTTATACAGTTTTATTTAAATGCAATGAAGAGAAGAGTAGTTAAGAAGAATTCATTCCAGAGAGCTCCGGTTGCTGAAAAGGAGTATGAATCCGCTTAATGAAAAAAGACTTGGAGCAGCGTATTGAACTAGAGATAGTCTAGGGATGATACGACGGGATCTCCCGTTATAGAGATAGGGTATAAGCTGATAAAAGCCGTACTTGAAGAGGTTGATATGGTGACATATTAACAAACTGAGGTGGTACCACGATAGCATACACGCTCTCGTCCTCAAGATTGATTCAATCTTGGGGGTGGGAGCTTTTTTGTTTTTCTAAAAGCTAGGTGTTAATCAAATGAAAAAATGAGGTGAGAAGCATGCATTGGGCCATGCAAATTGCACAAGAATTAGTAAAAAAGTATCCAGACCGAGAAACGTTTGTTTGTGCATCTGGAATCAGTCCTTCTGGATCTGTTCATATCGGAAATTTTCGAGAGTTGGTTACAACCTTTTTTGTTGTAAAATCTCTTCAAAAATTAGGGAGAAACACACGATTTATTTTTTCATGGGATGATTTTGATCGACTTCGAAAAGTACCGAAAAATGTAGATCCTTCTTTTGAACAATATATCGGGATGCCCTACTCTAGCATTCCAGATCCTTGTGGCTGCCACAAGTCCTATGCAGCGCATTTTGAAGCAGAGTTTGAGGAATCGATTCGACCGTTTGGGATGCCGGTTGAATTTATTTATCAGAGTAGAGAATATCAATCGGGAAGATATAACCCATACATTGTCCATGCTTTAAGGAATCGGAAAGAAATCTATGACATCATGATGGAGTTTAAGACAAGTGATGGATCAGAGGAGGAAAGGGAAGGTTTTTATCCGATTACGGTGTACTGCCAGTCATGTGGAAAAGACTTTACAAAAGTAGAAGACTTTGAAGAACAGAAAGAGACAGTAACGTATTCATGTGAATGTGGACATCATGATGTGCTTGATGTTTTGAATGCAACGAATATCAAACTAAATTGGAAGATTGATTGGCCGATGAGATGGATGGTAGAGCAGGTAATATTTGAGCCTGGTGGTCGAGATCATTCGTCAGAAACAGGAAGCTATAATGTTTCAAAGCAGATTTCTGAAAGGATTTTTTGCAATCAACCACCTGAATATGCTGCCTATGACTTTATAAGTGTAAAGGGAAGTCATGAAAAAATGTCCAGTTCTTCTGGCAATAGTATTACACCAAAGGAGCTACTAAACATTTATTTACCTGACCTTTTACTTTTCTTGTTTGCAAAATATAGACCGGAGGCTGCATTTCACATAGGATTGGATGACGATGTCGTTCGAAATTATACAGAATACGAACGCTTTGTGGAGAATCAGTCTTCAATCAACGAGGATCTTCAATATTCTCTCAAATTAGCAGGACAGACTCGGGCAGAGTACAGATTTCCGAGATTTAGCCAAGTTGCTAATATTCTGCCGTTAGTAGATTTTGATGTTTCAATTTTGAAGGATATTTTGGTTCAATCAGGTGAATTGATGACGTTAGATGAGGTTCAAGCCATTGCGGAACGAGTAGAATATTGGACGAAAACCTATCAGCAAGACCGTATGGTAAAAGTAAACCGTATGCCGAACCATGAGTACTATGCAACGTTAACAAGCACACAAAAGCAGTGGCTTTCAAAGTTATGCAATATCGTTCATGAATGGAATCAAGACAGTAGTGAAACGTTTATGCAAAATGTGTACGCTATCTGTCATGATGAGGATAAAAAAGTGAAGAGAAACAATCAGAAATCATTATTTCAAATTGTATATAGGCTTGTATTGAACAGTACTAGTGGTCCACGAATACCGATATTGGTTGAGGTAGTGGGGAAAGAAAGGATTTTAGAACTGTTGGATTTTTAGCATAACCAGAGATATGTGATTTATACTAATAATTGGTTAAGCTTGAATAAAAAGTTCGTTCCATTGCGCTGCAGACCCTCGCTTTCCACGGGGAGGAAGCTGAGCCTCCTCGGCTCCGCCTGCGGGGTTCCGTTCCAGTGGGTACGTCACCCTGGTCTCAGCCTTTCCTCTATGTCCCGTAGGAGTTGAGTGTCTTCCGCTCCATTCCACTACTTCTATAAAAATATTCTCTTAAAACAATATCCTAAAAGTGCATTTTTCAGTCCTAATAATTTTTGCTTGATTTGTGTTTCACCTAAAATACGGTTATTTCACTAGCTTAAATACTTATGTCACTGCCTATTTACAACTTTTATCGTTGTATTAACACAGCACGTACCGGTGAACCGTCAGCATGTTCAATGGCTAGTGGAAAAGCTATCAGCTCGTATTGTCCAACGGTTACATGCTCAAGCACAATTCCCTCTAATATTTGAATGCCAGATTCATGAAGTAGATGATGATTTTGCAGACGTTTGCTATCTAGAACATCCACAGATGGTAAATCAATGCCCAGTAAATCAATTCCTTGTTCCTTTAAAAAAGCGGGAACATGTTCATCTAGGGCAGGAATTGACGTAGGAAATTGATTGCGATCCTTCCAAGCATTTGTTTTTATTAAGAGCTTACTAGAATCTTTAAACGAATACGAACGAAGATGGTCGACCGTAATAATCTCTTGGTCCAACACTTCAACAACGAGAGCAGGTCCGATAAATGTTTCAAGGGCTAAGCCTTCAACCCTTTTCCCTTCATTGTCAAAATGAAAAGGTGCATCAATATGGGTCCCGATGTGGGTGCTCATGGTTAGCTTTCCTACATTCACAGAACCTGTTTCTTCCTTTGTCCATTTTAGCTCGGTTGAGTATGGAGTATCTCCAGGCCAACCTGCCGACGTTTTTGCGAGCATTTGTGATATATCAATGATTTTCATTAGAGGTTCACATCCTTAGGCAACAATGTTTCGATTTGGGTCATATTGTTTATAAAGCTCGTCTTTCATAATCTGTTTAAGGATCTGTACTGTTTCCCATACATCAACAAAAGATGTATATAGTGCCACAGGTGCAAGTCGCATAATATTTGGTGAACGGAAATCAGGAACAACACCATCTGATTTTAATGCCTTACAAATACGAGCAGCTTCCTCGTGTTGTAAACTTACATGCCCACCACGACGCTCCTCTTCAAGAGGGTTACAACGTGTAAAACCATAATCATTAAGCTCTACAGAAATGAGTTCGAGCATATAGTTTGTGAGCTGTAGAGATTTTTCACGGATGTTCTTTATACCTGCCTCTTCAAAAATTTCTAAGGAGCCAAGAAGGGGTGCAAGACTAAGAATATGTGGTGTACCAATTTGAAAAGCACCTGCACTATTGGCAGAAGTAAATGTATGCTCCATATCAAACTGTTTTTCTTTTTGTGAGCCAAACCAGCCCATTAAACCTGGCTGAATTCCAAGATGTCTTTCATGTACAAACAATCCTCCAACTCCACCAGGACCACTGTTTAGGTATTTGTAGTTACACCATACAGCAAAATCAACGTCCCAGTCGTGTAGTTCATGGGGAATGGCACCGATGGAATGCGCAAGATCGAATCCAATTAGAATTCCTTGTTTATGAGCTTCGGCAGTCAATCGTTTCATATCAAGTAATTGCCCGCTTCGATATAAGACTGAGGGGAGTAAAATGACCGCTATGTCCTCTGTCATCGCAGCAATAATATCCTCTTCTACAAGTGTCAAACCATCGCGACTTTTCACTTTAACGAGATGATCTGAGGCAGCATACCCTTTTAATTCAAGCTGACTTTGAAGTGCATATATATCTGAAGGGAATGTTAGCTCATCGGCTAGTATCTTTGTTCGAGTTCCTTCAGGCTTATAAAAAGTAGAAAGCATTTGATGTAGATTTGTTGTAATGGAACCTGTTACAATCACTTCATGCTCTTTGCAGCCAATAAGAGGTGCAGATTGTGCACCTAGCTTTTCAGACAGGTAAAACCAAGGATGATCTCCGCTTGTCCAACCATCTATTCCGAGCTGCTTCCAATCCTCTATAGTATTCATTACGGCTGCTTCTGCTTTTTTTGAAAGAAGTCCTAGCGAATTCCCGTCCATATAGTACTGACCTTCTTTTATGTAAAACTCATCACGAAACGATCGTAATGGGTCTTGGTTATCTAATTGCTGTGCATAGTCTTTTGTCGTATCCATCATAGCCCCTCCATTTTGAAAGTGAGTTCCTAACTATAATAGTGTAAATATTTATAATAGTAAAATTTTGTGACGTAAAGAAGCTACTTGATTTAGTAGGCTTTTAGGAGGAAATGTGGATTCGTTCAATTGTGCAGCTAATAGACAGGACGAGATTTTATTTTTGGTGTAAATGGGGGTGGGTGCTGCTAACAGAGACCGAAGACGTAGCTAGAATCCATCAATATTAATGCGTCAATTCATACAACAACCGTTTTTTCTGAAGAAGATACTCCTCATCCAAATCATGAAAGTCTAGTGAATCCATGTATTTGTAGGAAATATATCCGTAAAACTCCCAAAGTACCTTTTTATGTTCTGCAGAACTATTTTTCGCCGTCATACATAATGCATCGACTATAGCCCCTACTATCGGGAGGTCTGTTCTCTCTTTTACGGTGAATTGATAGAAACTGTAATACAGAACGTTTTTCAAACTACCCATTGGAATGAGGAGTCTTGATTCTTTGTGGTGGTCTTTAAACACAAGATCCCCTTCAAAAAGCCATACTACTTCTGCTAGGACTCTCCCAACATTACGGATACAGTGCTTTGCGGTAAACGGATCATTTATACCTGGGGAGGTCGCACGTAAAGCAATTTCAACTAGCTTTTGAATCGCAAAGGGCAGGTCCTGAGATGTATTTCGATTATGGCTTAATGTCATATTCTTAGAAACATGATCCATAATCGATTGGTCAATCGTATTTGTACCACGATATACAGAGAAGACCTTCGCTTTAGGAGTAATGAATTCTCCAATGTTTTGATGAAATTCTATGAAGATCTCTTTTTTTGCTGCTATCTCTAGTAATGCATCTATAGAAATCATCTCTAAGTAGGCTGTTTGGTCACTATAAAATGTTTCTTTATAAGGGTAGGTATGGATAAAGTCTCTATCGATTACTAAGCAGTGTGATTGTTGCTTTTCTCGAAATGCTTTGCTTGTTTGAAAGGTTTCATTTGTTAGTTTTTCAATTAAAAAATCTACCTGAATTGACTTCCCGATAAAGTGGATGAAATGAATAAAAAAGATTAAGCAGATGATGGTAATGAATACACCAATCACTGCTGAAATCACGTATTCATTTTCAATCGATTTTCTCATAAAAAGAAGGCTGTAAATCGAATAAATAAATCCACCTAAAAACACACCAAGAACTCTCATCGTTGTTTTTTCTGTCATAAAATTTGGCAGAGCTCTTGGCGAGAATTGCGAGGAGTATGTTGTTAACACAACCATAATAATGGAAAACGTTAAGGTGGTCATGGTTAATAGTGATGATGACAATGTCGTTAAGATTCGGATGGCGAGATCTACGCTCGTTAGAAATAAATTTGGAATGTAATGGATAAATGGGTCTAAAAAATGCATATCAATCGTTATGGTCATGACAGCTAATAGAAGGCCGATACTACTATATAGTGCAGGAAGAAGCCAGAGGCTTTTCTTAAATTTATTAATGAGTCTATGAAACATACTTTATTTCTCCCTCTTCTTACGTTCTGTATAGCTTCATCCTTGCCGTCTTCAGTGAAATTAAACCTTCTAATTCAATCGATATTCTCTTATTTATGCTGGTAAAAATAATCTTAAATAATTTAGGCATGCAATTCTTCTGTTCCTCGTAAAATGAATAAAAGACTCCTAGATTAGATTAAAGAAAATACTCTCACTTTACTCCCGATTGGTTGTAAAAGCACTAGTTGCTTTTCAATAATTTTAAAATGAAAGGGGTTACAAAAGTATGCTGGGCTATCTCCAAAGAATTGGAAAGGCGTTAATGTTGCCAATTGCGGTGTTACCTGCAGCAGCATTATTACTACGTTTAGGGCAACCGGACTTATTGAATATTCCTTTTATGGCTGCAGCAGGAGATGCGATTTTCGCAAATTTAGCATTACTATTTGCCATCGGTGTAGCAATAGGGCTTTCAAAGGATGGACATGGATCTGCTGCATTAGCAGGTGCCATCGGGTATTTTGTTTTGACAAAAGGAGCTACCTCGATCAATGAAGTGATTAATATGGGGGTACTAGGTGGGATTATGTCAGGGGTTGCTGCCGGACATTTGTATAATCGCTTTAATGATATAAAACTCCCTGATTACTTGGCTTTCTTTGGTGGAAAACGGTTTGTACCAATTATTACTTCTCTTGTGATGCTTGTATTAGCTTTAGTGTTTGGGTATGTATGGCCACCGATTCAAGAGGTGATCAACAATATTGGAGAATGGATTGTTGGAGCGGGAACAATCGGAACGGCAATCTTTGGTTTCTTAAACAGAATTCTCATCCCGTTAGGACTTCATCATGTTATGAATACGCTCGTATGGTTTGAATTTGGAGAGTTCACGAATGCTGCAGGAGAAGTGATCAAAGGAGATTTATCACGCTTCTTCGAAAATGATCCGGATGCTGGAATCTTTATGACAGGATTCTTCCCAGTCATGATGTTCGGCTTACCAGGTGCAGCACTTGCGATGATTGCTGCAGCGAAGAAAGAACGTCGGAAAGTTGTTGCAGGTGGTCTCTTCGGGGTTGCATTCACATCATTCCTAACAGGGGTAACAGAACCAATTGAGTTTTTATTTATGTTCTTATCTCCATTCCTTTATGTGATTCATGCGCTGTTGACAGGGATTTCATTCCTTATCGTTAACTCGTTAGATATTCATTCCGGTTTTGGATTCTCTGCAAGTGCCTTGGATTTTCTACTAAACTATGGGATTTCACAAAAACCGCTCCTGTTAATTGGAGTCGGCTTGGTTTACGGAGTGATCTATTTTATCATCTTCTATTTCCTTATTAAAAAATTGGACTTAAAAACTCCTGGTCGTGAGGATGAAGTAGATGGAGAATTTTCAGAGAATACTTCATTTGGCGGAAATCGTGATTATGCTGTGGTTGCTCAACATTATCTTGTTGCATTAGGTGGAAAAGACAATATTGCAAATATAGACAACTGTGTAACGAGATTAAGACTGCGGATTGTAGATATGTCAAAGGTCGATGAAGCAGCACTGAAACGAGCTGGTGCAAAAGGGGTCGTAAAAATTAGCTCTTCCGACTTACAAGTAGTAGTTGGTACAAATGTAGAGTTTGTTGCCAATGAATTAAAGAAGCTATAACAACTGGAAGGAAGCACTTGAGCATAAGGTTGTGGTCAAGTGCTTTTCTTCTGAATTAAAGGAGGATAAGATGGCCAATAAAAGATTGCTAGATTGTCGAGCATCTGATTTTAGAAATATGACGGGAAAGGAACTTAAGCAGTCAATTAAAGCATCCGAAGGTAGAGTCATTGTTTCAGAGGTGATAGGAGCCTACACACCACACTATCCAACGGTTTCAAACGCAGAGCTGGTAGCGGCATTTGGAACAGATCTGCTTTTGTTAAACTTTTTCGATGTATTTAACCCTAGCTTCCAAGGCATTGATGCGGAAGGTAGTGATGTTATTGAAAGAATGAAAGAATTAACAGGTAGACCCATTGGCTTAAATCTTGAACCCGTAGACCTTCAAGCGAAAAGTGTTGAGGAGCTCACTGTTATTGAAGAAGGGAGAATTGCATCCAAACGTTCATTGGCGGAAGCTTTGCGGCTAGGCTTTGATTTTGTCTGCTTAACCGGAAATCCGAAAACTGGAGTCACAAATGAGGAAATTGTAAAAGCCATTCGTCTTGCTCGTGCTGCGTTTGGAGCAGATGGATTAATTATTGCAGGTAAGATGCATGGGGCAGGGGTTGAAAATAAAGCTGGTAGTGGGATTACCTCTAAAGAAACAGTTATCGATTTTATTGAAGCAGGTGCAGATATTATTCTAATGCCTTCTCCGGGAACCGTGCCAGGCATTACGGTCGATTCCACACAAAAGCTTGTTCGAATTGCTCAAAACCATGGAGCATTAGTGATGCTAACGATTGGTACCAGTCAAGAAGGTGCCGATACAGAAACCATTCGTCAAATTGCACTTTGGAGCAAAATGACGGGTGCCGATCTATTTCATATAGGTGATGCTGGGTATCATGGTGTGGCCATTCCAGAGAATATTTTAACATATTCGATTACGATTCGAGGAAAGAGACATACATATATGAGAATGGCGTCCTCTATATTGCGATAGCCGTTTCAGTGAAAAATATGGGTAGTCCTAGGTACGTTGCAACATATGCTTTACTGGAGGTGGTTGGATGCTGAATTTAATATCTGATGAGGTACGGTTTCCTGAAGCTTTAGAGAGAGGAAGAACGGTTACACGATACTTTACTACGTATCCTTACAGAGTATATCAAGCAACAACAGCCATACAAGGTATTGATTACGGATTTTCAGATGATGAAGGTCCATTTTTCAGAACAACAATACAAACAACCGCAGAGATTGTTTCGCCTTATCGTGTCAAGGTCACCATCGTATTTGGGCATCGTTCTCGTGAGTTTGATAAACGTACCGATGCGAATGTGAACTACTCGTTGTTTATACAGCAGGTGTATAGTCCGTGAAGAATTATGTTAAACCCACTTGTTGTGGGTTTTTTTGTTGGTGATTTAGATATGGATATTTTTGGGACGTGAGGAGTATTCTAGTTACATATTTTGGTAAAATGCACAAGTTTCTCGAAAAGAGGCACAAGTTTTGTGAGAAAGGGCACAAGTTTCTTGAAAAGAGTAACAAGTTTCTCTAGAAAAGGCACAAGTTCCTGAAATGGGCACAGTATGAGCAGGAAAAAGCATAATTTTCTTGATCAGAAGTGTAATTCTTGTAGCAAAAAGCATAATTTCTTGGTCAAAAGCGTAATTTTTGTAGCAAATAGCACAAATTTCATGAATGGGTAACAGTTTGTGCAGGAAAAAACACACGTTTTCAAGTCAAGAGGTAGAGTCTCACCATATAAGCAAGAAAGAATAATGAATATAGGCTTTTCTAGTAGAAAAGTTGATAAAGCAGTATGGTCTTTCTTTTTTAGTAGAATGGAATAAACCCTTTGAGCATGTCCGTATAAATAATATGAGTTCCCACCCCAAATACCATTTATCGCGTAACAATTCACTCAAACACAAGAGCATATTACCCACTCGTCCAAATTGTATAGAATACTTGTACAACAAGGGTCATAGAATAGAGCAGAAATAAAACCCTGTGGTAAGGAGACTCTACTATGAATGTATTTTTGAAGGGGACGTTGGTGTTGGTGCTTACCGCATTTTTGGGTGAGTGCATTGAGTTTGTTGTGAATATGGTCTTGGCGCAAGAGCTTGGAGAGGCAGGGCTCGGGATTTATATGTCGATTATCCCAGTCGTGTTTTTATTTGTGATTGTTGCAAGCTTAGAACTGCCAATCTCGATCTCCAAATATATTGCAGAGAAAGATGAAACGTTTCATAAGAATATGCTAGAGCATGTGTTTCGTTTTGCGATTAAAACGACCATTGTGATTCTAATTGTGTCTCTGGGAATCTTTTTATTTACGCCATTTTTACATGAATACCATCTTGGCATTCGTTGGTTGTTTCTTTTATTAATTCCGATTGTGTCATTTTCATCTATATTTAGAGGCTATTTTATGGGCAAACATAATATGGCAAAAATAGCTGTCTCAAATTTTTTGCGAAAAGTACTACAGCTACTGTTACTCGTGATGGTATATACGATATTTTCCTTTGATACAGAGACGTCTATTTTCATTGCACTTTGTACACTGATAGGGAGTGAGGCTGTTGTCTTTTTATACCTGTTACATGGCTATGTACTTGACAAGGATAGAAGAAAAAATATCCAGCATCAAAGAATCTCAAAAAGAAACGTAAATAAAGCATTGCTTTCTGTTTCAGTTCCAACGACGGTGTTACGAATTTTTCATGCGTTGACTCATGCGATACAGCCATTCTTGATTAAAGCTGCATTGCTAAATTCAGGTATGGAGCTTACCACCGCCAATGAGCATTTCGGCCTGCTAGCAGGGGTAGCGATTACGATTGGGTTCTTTCCTGCCTTTATTGCACACTCACTGCTTATTGTGCTCATTCCTCAGGTCTCGGAACGAGCGTCAAATAAGGATTGGGCTGGTCTTCTTTCCTTACTGAAACAAGTAATAGTTATTACTGTTGCATACGGAGTACCAGCTGTAGCTATTTTTTATCTGTTCGGTGATCGTCTAACCGCGATGTTTACCGATTCGTCCTTTGCTTCATTTTATTTAAAATTACTGTGGCCATATTTTTTATTCCATTTTTTTGTGATGCCATTACAAGCCTTCTTGATTGGATTAGGACTCATAAAGGATGCATTGCTTCACCAAATATGGTCGTCTGTTCTATCGTTTGCATTAATATATTTTCTTGGATCGCACCCATCATTCGGAATGGATGGCGTCATTATAGGATTGAATTTAGGAGCTGTGTTAATCACACTTCTTCACTTTTCAACGGTATTTAGGGAGCTGGGAATTCGCCCAGGTACGATTCGTGATGTAAGACATTCGTGAGTAGGGGGTACGTGTATATTTTGCGACAATTGGTTTCAACGTTTTAGATGAGATTTTTCGTCGGAAATTTTCGATTTTTGGTTTAGAGTGAAATCGTTTGGGATAAGGAATAATAACAGGGTAATGAGGGCACGTATACACTCAAGAACCCCTTATAACGATTTCTATGAACTAGAAGTCTCATCTAAAGGAGAAAACCATGCTGGATTCGATTTTGTTTAACATCATGTTTATTGGGGTGCTAGGAATTGCTTCTCAATGGGTAGCATGGCGCTTTCGTTTACCAGCGATTGTTGTCATGTCAATTGCCGGGTTATTAGCAGGGCCTTTTCTAGGTCTTATTGACCCAAAAGAGGATTTCGGAGACGTGTTTAAACCGATTATCTCGATGGCGGTTGCAATCATCCTATTTGAAGGAAGCTTAAATTTAGATTTTAGAGAAATAAAAGGTCTAGGACGACCTGTTTTTAGAATTGTTACATTTGGTGCATTTATTGCTTGGATTTTAGGGTCCTTTGCAGCACACTACGTAGCCGGACTTTCATGGGCTGTAGCATTTGTTATTGGGGGATTATTTATTGTGACAGGTCCAACGGTAATTCTTCCTCTATTAAGACAAGCTAAGCTGAAGCCGAGACCTGCGGCTATTTTAAAATGGGAAGGTATTGTTGTAGATCCCTTAGGTGCACTACTGGCTGTTTTTGCTTTTGAAATTATTCGATTTACTACAAGTAGTGAGGTTGATAGTGCCGAGCTGCTTATATTCTTTGGAGCTTCCATTTTTGCTGTTTTATTAGGTTGGTTTTTAGGAAAAGGAATTGGCTGGATGTTTGAGAACGGTCATGTTCCTGAGTTTCTAAAATCACCTGTTGTATTTGCTGTTGTGTTAGCATGCTTCACCATCGCAGATGAAGTGGTGCACGAAACCGGGTTGCTAGCAGTAACGGCAATGGGGATGAAGCTAGCCAATATGCATATCTCATCTATTGAGGATATGAGGCATTTTAAGGAGAATATCTCAGTTTTACTTATCTCTACAATCTTTGTAATGTTAACGGCTTCCTTATCAATGGACACGCTTATTCAAATTTTAGATTGGCGCATTATCGTATTCGTATTACTCATGCTGTTTGTCGTTCGGCCCCTATCAATTTGGCTCTCAACAATAGGGACGGACCTTTCCTTTAAGGAGAAAATCCTTGTTGGTTGGATTGCTCCCCGCGGAATTGTAGCCTTAACGGTTTCTGGATATTTTGCCTCTGTATTGCTTGAAACAGGCTTTGAGGATGCATCAATTTTAACGTCCTTAACGTTTGCTCTTGTGTTCTCAACGGTTTGTGTACATGGCTTTACAATTGGGTGGTTAGCGAGAAAACTAAACCTTGCAACAGAAGGAAATCCAGGCGTTCTTCTTATTGGTGGAAGTCGCTTTACAACGGCATTTGCTCAAGCACTTCAGGAAGCAAAGGTTCCCGTTATGGTTGCAGATTCTTCTTGGCAGCGACTTCACTCTGCCCGCGAATCCGGGGTTCCATTTTATCATGGTGAAATCTTATCTGAGCAAACAGAGTACTATTTAGATATGACACCGTATGAGTATTTGGTTGCTGCGACAGAACTCGACTCCTACAATGCACTTGTATGTACGACGTTTGTACCTGAGGTAGGAAGAACAAATCTATTTCAATTGACACTTAGAAGTAGAGTAGAGGAAGATGTTGAAGATTTGGTGCACACGATTGGTGGAAGAATTTTATTTAACTCTGATTCTACTTGGGAAGAGCTTAACAAGCGAGTTGAACGAGGAGAGGTCTTTAGAAAAACCAATATTACGGAAAAATACCCGTTTGAAGCATATATTGCAGAACGAACAGAAGGCACGTTACTTCTTTTAGCTATAAAACCATCTGGGAAAATTCAATTCTTTACAACAGAATCTTCTCCAAAGGTTGATCCAGGCGATGTTGTATTGAGCTTGACTCAACCTGTAAAGGAATATAAAAAAATTCAGGAGAGGCTTGGTGAACAGAAGGGGCAAGAGAAGTTAGAAGGACCATTGGAGGATCCAGAGCCTATTTTATAGTTGTATTGAAGTGGAACAAGAGGCGATTTTTTGCCTCTTGTTTTTTTGCTCTTTAAGAAATTGAGAAAAGTCGTTTAAAGATGACTTTGAGTCGTTTTGAATTGAAATTGGGTCGTTTATAATAAAAAATAAGTCGTTTAGAACTAAATTTCCGTCGTTTATTTAGTAGAATCAGTCTTCTAAACAAACCATTCTCCAAGTCTGTATCTTCAATTACTCCTCATAAGGATTGTTCTGTGTATTCTTTTTAGCATAATAAGCTGAGAGTACTTCTTTCGCTTCATTATAAGACAGACCTGAGTGTGCGTTTTGACGTTTCACTTCCTCAATATCCGTTCCGACTACGGTATATTTCTGCCCGTTGTTATTATTGGTAGACATGTAACAACACCTCCATTTGTGATTAATGTAGGCGAGATGCTGTGATTTTATTCTGAAAATGAAAGGGGTGAAGGAAAAAAACAGCATGTTAGAGAATAGGTTATAATAGAAAAAAATATAGACTGTTTCATATACTTTTCTGAGACATTCGTAGAACAAATAGGGGGACAATATGACAAAGACTACATATTCTGATGTTTGGGATTTAGATGTATTTTTTAAAGGTGGCAGTGAGTCACCAGAGCTAAGAGCACATCTTGATGAGTTGAACAAATTGAAGGCTGCTTTTACTGATAAAGTAAATCGCTTTCAAACACCACAATCAGCAGCTGATGCGGATGTGATTTGGACACATATTGAGGAAGCAAAAGATATTATGCTCTCACTTCGTCAAGCAGGTGCCTTTATTAGCTGTTTAGGAGCACAAGATATCAATGACCGTAAAGCAGATGCGTTAAGAGCAGAGCTTACGACAATTAGTGCAGACTTTCAATCTACTTTTACAAAATTTCAACAGTTGCTTTCTGCAACAGATGACGCTGTTTGGCAGGAGCTTTTACAAAACGAGAATCTACAAGAGATTTCTTATGTGTTAGAAGAGTGGAGACAAAAGGCAAAGGATAAATTGTCTAGTGAAGAAGAGTCTCTAATTAATGCGTTAGCCATTGATGGCTATCACGGTTGGGGGCAAATGTACGATACGCTTATTGGAACGATGGTGATTGAACATGACGGGAAGTCTTTATCGATTGGTCAGGCGAACAACCTTCTTTCACATGAGGATGAGAACGTTCGTCGTGAAGTCTTTGAAAAACTAGAAAAAGCATGGGAAACAAACGAGGAATTATTTGCACGTACATTAAACCACCTAGCTGGCTTCCGTTTAAATCTTTATAAAAAACGTGGCTGGGATGAGGTGTTAAAAGAGCCTCTAGAGTATAACCGTATGAAAAAAGACACACTTGATGCGATGTGGGGAGCCATTACGAAGCATAAAGCACCATTTGTAAAATATCTGGAGAGAAAAGCGAAGCTTCTAGGTAAGGATACAATGGATTGGTTTAACGTGGATGCACCTATCTCTTCAGCAACAACAACGCTTTCCTATAATGAGGGTGCTGAATTTATTTTAAAGCATTTTGCGCGTTTCGGAAGTGAAATGGCTGAGTTTGCAGAAAGAGCATTTGATGAATCTTGGATAGAAGCTGAGGATCGTGCTGGGAAACGTCCAGGTGGGTTCTGTACATCGTTCCCATTAAGTGAGCAGTCACGTATTTTTATGACGTATTCTGGTTCAATGTCAAATGTATCAACGTTAGCACATGAGTTAGGGCATGCGTTCCATTCCTATGCATTAAAGCCAATGCACCCATTAAATCGCAATTATGCAATGAACGTAGCAGAAACAGCTTCAACATTTGCTGAAATGATTGTCGCTGATGCAGCGGTAAAAGAAGCACAATCGAAGGAAGAACGAATTGCTCTTATTGAGGATAAGCTGCAGCGCTCTGTTGCATTCTTTATGAATATACATGCGCGCTTCTTGTTTGAAACACGTTTTTATGAAGAGCGTAAAAACGGTATGGTATCAGCAAACCGTTTAAACGAGCTGATGGAAGAAGCACAACGTGAAGCATTTGCTGACTCTCTTGGAGAAGTACACCCAAGATTCTGGGCTTCTAAACTACATTTCTATATTACAGGTGTACCATTCTATAACTTCCCGTACACATTCGGTTACTTATTCTCATTAAGTATCTATGCAAAAGCATTAGAATCTAACGAGAACTATGAAGAGAAGTATATGGCATTACTTCGTGATACTGCTGTCATGAACGTTGAGGAACTAGCTATGAAGCACCTTGGTGAGGATATTACAAAAGAAGCGTTCTGGGAAAAAGGAATCAATCTTTGTATCCAAGATGTTGAAGAATTCCTAAGCTTAACAGAATAAACAGCAAGGTCCGTCCCTCTCTAAGTAGGGACGGACCTTTATATTTGAAGTCAACGTTAGCTTTGTTCTTCAAGTTCCATTCTGATATATTTGCGTGTGTTTGGTCCGTATATCCCATCGTTATCTAATGCTGCATAGGTTGATTGGAAGCGACGAACAGCATCTTCAGTAAGAGGTCCGTATATCCCATCAATATATTGAGGGTCAAAATTAATTTGCTTTAAAGCACGTTGAAGCTGCTTCACACCGGAACCTTCGTCTCCTCTTTGTAGAATTCCATCCGGAAGCGGGAAGTCCTGTCTAGGAGTTGGTGCTGTTAACATGGTGTTCAATGCAGATAGTGTTTGTTGGCCAACTAATCCATCTACACGTAAGCCTCTAGCTCGTTGAAAGCGCATAACAGCACTTTCTGTTTCATCCCCAAAAATTCCGTCTGCTCCATAGCGAGGTAAGCCGTACCCTGCACGAATTAATTTGTTTTGGATATCACGGACAAATGAGCCTTCATCTCCAACCCCAACAGGTAGTTCTACCGAAGCTCCATTTACTACAGGCTCTGGAACTTGCTCTCCAACAAAATAGTTGCTATAAGCATTTGTAACATCATTTAAGAAGTCATCCCAAGAAATACCGTAACGGTTCAAAGCATTTTCTGGATCTGTCCTACGAGAAGGATCTAGTGTACTGTGTGCTACAATATCCTCTGTTAAATCCAGATTAAATTTATCGACTAAATAGGCATGATACCAAACATAGCGATCATAGGCTTCATTAAAATTGATATTGCCTCCCCAACAAAGCTCAACTCCAATAGCTGCACGATTGGCATCAGCCCCGTACAAACGGTTATCTGTTGGAACATCGTACCTTACATGATAAGCGACTTCAGAGAGGGGGATGATCTCTAAAATATAGCGGTCATCAATAAAGGTATGAGCTGAAGCAGCCGGGTTTACGTTTTCAAAGTAGTTTCGGTTGGCGTATGCAGTTGAACCGGGGTTTCCAGTGTCATGGCTGACGATAAACTGAATGGTTCCGTTGGCTTCTCCTGGTCTCGACTCCCCAGTATTAATGTAATCACGGGTGATGTTGTATTTCATGGTTCCCCTCCTATAATTCGAAATCATTACTATCATATGAAATTATGAGGGAAGGGAGACCGTAATTTGATAATTATAGAAGAATAGAACTTAAGTCTAGGGGGCTTGTTTTAGTGTAAGAAGTAGATGTTTTTTTTAATGGGCCGTTGCTTTCCGCTCCAGGTGCTTGCTTTCCGCGGGGCGGGAGTGAGCCTCCTCGCTTCGCTGTGGGGTTCCGTTCCAGTGGGTACGGAACCTTGGTCTCACTTTGCCCGCTAAATCCCGCAGGAGTCAAGCACCTTCCGCTCCAAGCAACTCAGTGCAATAAAAAAGTGTTGCTCGTAATGAATGATATTTATGACATCTTGCTTTTAATGGTCAACGGATCTACACGTGCACGATTGTTCATAGAAGAAATTCCCCGTTTACTTCAGTGGAAAGCAAAGGCTCAAGTAAAAAAATTATATAATAAACTCCCCATTCGCTTCAGCAGTAAAAGTTTTTAGAAATTCGTTAAAGAACCTCGTCTTTTGATCGAAGATTTCTTTAGATAATTGGTAATTCAAGGATTGACGGCATTTTTGTTTGTATTCTTCAAACCAATCACTATTCCATGTGTTAAGGGCATCTAGGACCGTT
Source organism: Rossellomorea marisflavi (assembly GCA_003667865.1). GTDB lineage: Bacteria > Bacillota > Bacilli > Bacillales > Bacillaceae_B > Rossellomorea > Rossellomorea marisflavi_C. The sequence continues at coordinate 1,722,246 of CP033051.1, forward strand.
TCGCCATTGTGTGCGCTGTACATGAATTTTAGCCAGATTTCAAAGCTTCCAAAGTGATCGAGGACATCTGCGTCTTGGATGATTTTGATATAGAAAGGAAGTTCAGGCTGTTTTCGTTTGTTATGCATGAGGATGATTTCTGAAATAATGCTCATTTCTTCTTCATTTACTTCATTCTTTAAGATTTCTTTAATGAGTACAGCTCCACGTTCGCTATGTGGCTCAATACCTTTTGCGACATCATGAAAAAGTCCACCTGTATAGATAAGAGGATCAAGGCTCGCGTTGTTTGGTTCCAATTGTTTGCGAAGGTTTACAGCAAGTTTTGCGACACGTTCCCCATGATAGAAAATAAATCCCTTTTCACGGCTATTATGTGCCTTTCGTTTTGCCATACTGTCATAGGCAAGTTCCGTTATTCGTTTTAAATCCATTACCAAAATCCTCCTTATATTGTAATAGCTTACCTATATTACTAGATTCCTATCAAACAAGCAATAACCGAAACGAAAGAGGTAGACCTATAATGACTAAGCCTCAAGTCCTACCGGAAAATAAAGCTAGAGCTCGTTATGAGAAAACCGAAATCTAGATAAGATAGAGTCAAGAACAAGAAAGGAGGCCAAATCATATGAAAAAATTTGGTTTAGTACTTGCAGGAGGAATTGCAGCAATAGTGTTATTAGCGAATCTAGGACCAATCGTAGGGTTAGCAATTAGCCTACTGATTCTGTACTACTCATTCAAAGAGTTTCTAAAAACAGATTCAACATTCAAGAAAGTTCTTTGGGCGATTATCGGTCTAGCGGCACTAAGCGTATCTGCTTCAAACTTCCCAGCAATCTTAGGCTTAGCTGCAATCTACATCATTTATGTAGTGATTAAAAAGATAAAAACAGAAGAAAACGTAAAAGTGCAAGAATCAGATGATCCATTCACAAACTTTGAAAGAGAATGGCAAAGCTTAAAGAAAAACGTATAAAAAATAATCCTGGTGGAGCTTCCACGTTCCACCAACTACTTTTAAAAAGGAGAGAAACAAACAATGGCAAACTTATTTTCAAGAATTAAAAACAGTGTAGCAACAGACTTACATGAGGCATTAGATCAAAAAGAGCAAAAAAATCCAATCGCAGTTTTAAATCAATACTTACGTCAATGTGAGCAAGAGGTAGAAAAGGTTCGCAAGCTTGTTGAAAGACAATATCTATTAAAAGAAGAATTCCAAAAGGAGTACCAAGAAGCAGCACGCTTGGCGGAAAAGCGAGCATATCAAGCTGACATTGCCTCAAAGGCTGGAGAAGAGCAGCTGTATGAATTTGCCCATCAAGAACAGCTTCACTACCAAGAGCGTACTGAACGATTACACCAATCTAAGCAACAAGCAGAAAAACACTTGCATGACCTAGAAAGAAAATACGAAGAAATGAAGCATAAGCTAAAAGACATGTACATCAAACGCATGGAGCTAATGGGCAAAGAAAACATCGCACGCGCACACCACAGAATGAACCAAGTATTATCAAGCACATCAGAATACGGGAACCAATCATACAACAAATTCGAAGAAATCGAACAATACCTAGAAAGAATCGAACACGGCATCAACTCATCATACTTCAGAAACACAATCGACGCCAAAATCGAAAAACTAGAAAAAGAAATGAAAAAAGAAGAAACAGCAGCATCCATTTCATAACAAAACATGGTATTCTAAAAGAGTTGAAAACCATTACTATAAACAGTAAGAAGGTTTGAGTTGATTCTTCTATGAATGCATATGAAAATTATTAGTAGGGTCTTAGTATTCCTACAGAGTTGCTTGGAGCGGAAGGTGCTTGACTCCTGCGGGAACTAGCGGGAATGGTGAGACCCCGCAGGCGCCAAAAGCGCTGAGGAGGCTCACCCCCGCCCCGCGGAAAGCAAGCACCTGGAGCGCAAAGCAACGGACCTAATAAAAAAACAAAAAAACTGGGATTGCCAGCCATGCTTCAAACAAACAACAAGAAGCAAGGCTAAGCAATCCCAAACCTACATGAACAAGAAAGGAGGAATCCCTCATGATGAACAAACTTCAATCTGACGGAATCAGCTGGATCATCCTCATAAGCATCATCTTCATCCTACTAGAAGTCTCATTCTACAACGGAGGGGTTCTATTCTTCCTATGCTTTTCAGGCTTCTGCATCTATTTCGGGAAGAAAAACTACCACCGTATCTTCGGAAAAGCGTTATTTTGGTTCGGACTCATCAACCTTACCATCAACATACTCAACACAGCGGCATTTAAGTTCTTATTATTCGGTATCTTGATTCTACTAATTGTTCGCTTCGCAGACTCTAAAAAAAATCCAAAGTACGTTTTTCCGACGATAAAAGATACATTTACTCAATCAAGCGAACCCATCATGATGAAGAAATCATTACTCCAAAATGTGTGGTTCGGAAAAAAACAAACACCTGAAGATGTCTATGAATGGAATGATATCAACATCCAAGGTGGTATTGGAGACACGATTATTGATTTAGGCAATACAGTACTTCCTAAAGGCGAATCGGTTATTTCCATCCGAAACTCGATTGGAAACATAGAGATTTTAGTTCCATATGATTTAGAAGTGAGTATCCATCATAGTGTGCTTGTTGGCTCTGTAGGAATTTTTAATCAGCATGAACCAAGAGCAATCAATGAATCACTCTATTATCAAACGGCAGATTATGATACATCCTCTCAAAAGGTGAAAATCATTACCTCGATGTTGGTAGGAGATCTTGAGGTGAAGCGAGTATGAGTACGGTAGGGAGGCATATTTTAGCTGGTTTTTTCATCTCACTTTCACTCATTCTCGTTCTAGCAGTTTCATATTTCTCTATTTTTCCGCTAGATGAATGGTCCATTCTTTGGAATGTGAAAATCATGGACATTCCGGCTGTGTTTTTTATCTCCGGAATTACCTTGCTGATTGGATCAGGAATAGGTGTGAGTGCCGGACTTGCTTGGAAAAAACACCTACATCAAATTCATAGTGCTTTAAAGCAAATGGAAAAAGGTCATAGCATTCAAAAGATTGATCCGAAAATATCGGAGCTTTCATCCATCTGGAAGCAGATCGATCAAGTGCAAGCCTACATGACGGAACAAAAGAAGATATCACAAAGACTTGCAACGCAAAAAGCTGAAGAACAAGAGAAACGAATTCAAGAAATAGTGTCACAGGAACGAAATCGATTAGCACGTGAGCTACATGATTCCGTTAGTCAGCAATTATTTGCAGCCTCAATGCTGATGTCAGCGATCAATGAAACAAATGCAGAGAAGCGCACACCTCAAGAGAAGAAGCAATTATCCTTAGTTGAACAAATGATCAACCAATCCCAGCTTGAAATGAGAGCACTGTTATTACATCTAAGACCCGCTGCATTAAAAGGAAAAACCTTACGCGAAGGTATGAAAGAGCTATTAGTAGAGCTGTCACAGAAAGTCCCAATTGAAGTGGATTGGAAGCTAGAAGATATGACTCTAGATAAAGGAATTGAAGATCATCTTTTTCGTATTTTACAAGAATCTGTTTCCAATACATTGCGTCATGCAAAGGCTTCCTCCCTTGAGGTTCGCTTAATACAGCGAGAATCGATTGTGATTATGAGTGTACTAGACGATGGAGTGGGCTTTGTTATGGAGGAGTCTAAAGCAAGCTCTTATGGATTACAAAATATGAGAGAGCGTGCACTTGAAATCGGTGGAACTCTAAAGGTAATCAGTGTTCCAAATAAAGGAACGCGTTTAGAAGTGAAAGTACCAATTGTACATACAGAGGGTGAAAAGGATGATTAGAGTATTATTTGTTGATGATCATGAAATGGTTCGGATCGGGGTATCTTCGTATTTGATGACACAATCCGATATTGATGTCGTTGGAGAAGCGGCAAATGGTCGTGAAGGAGTAAAGCTTGCATTGGAGCTAAAGCCGGACATTATCTTAATGGACCTTGTCATGAACGAGATGGATGGCATTCAGGCAACGAAAGAAATTATTACAGACTGGCCAGAGGCAAAAATTATTATTGTAACAAGCTTTTTAGATGACGATAAAGTATATCCTGCATTAGAAGCAGGGGCAACAAGCTATATGTTAAAAACGTCTAAAGCAAGCGAAATTGCTGACGCTGTAAGAAAAACATTTCATGGACAATCAATCCTTGAGCCGGAAGTTACAGGGAAAATGATGACGAAAATGCGACAGGGAAATGTCAATCACCCTCATGAAGAGCTTACAAACCGGGAACTTGAAATTCTGCTTCTAATGGCAGAAGGAAAAGCAAATCAAGAGATAGCAGATGAACTGTTTATCGCATTAAAAACAGTAAAGACACATGTAAGTAATATTTTAAGCAAGCTAGATGTCCAGGACCGGACACAGGCAGTTATTTATGCATTTAAGCATGATCTTGTACAGTAGATAAAGGTATTGGAGCTTAGCCGAGTGGTTGAGCTCTTTTTTCTTGTTGAGTCCATTAAAATGATAATTATGTAAAAATAACATTTTTTTGAAACTTTTTTCTGCAAAAACGGTATGATAAGTAAGAGGTGAAACAGTATGATTGGAAAGATACTAGCGATTGCTTTTTGTATTTTTATGAGTGGGATTTTACTTTATACATTAAAAAAATCAAAAGAATCACTCCATATAGCAAAGACTGCCTTATATCCAACGAGTCAAGATTTTCAAAAGGATGATGTGGTGATGCTTATAAATGGAGTAAGAGTAGAACGTCCATCGTTAGGTTCAAAATCATGGAAATGGAATAATGTCATTACTTATATAGCCATCCTGATTATGGTTGGATTTACAGGTGTATATGCGTTTACAGATTTAGTTGAATTCAATTCATTTGTCTTCTTTTTACCAATGTATTCAGTTGCATTTACAAGATACTATAAACCTAGTTTCGGTATTCTGCCTGAAGGGATGCTATTGGGTAGTGAAATGATTCAATGGGTAGAAATAAAATGGTATAGTGTTCATCCTATGACGAAATGGCATGTAAACTATGGAGCACATCCTGAGCTGAAGTTTGGGTATGAGATAAAGATTAGTAAAGGAAAAAAGCTTGAACAGCCCCTTCAAATTGTTTTAAGGGCAAAGGAAAAGTCAATTATAGAAGAGTATCTCATAGAAAAAGGCATAGAGAAGAAGCATTCTGAAGAAGCTAAGTTCTTATAGAATGATGTCTATGGTTTTAAAATGATTTTTAAGCAGTTATCATCCCGTTTGTTAAAGATGTCATAGGCATATTCTGCTTGATCAAGAGGTAGCTTATGGGAAATGATGTCTTTTGGATTCAGCTTCTCATCCTTAAGCATTTTATAGAGAGTTGGAAGCTGGTGAACAACGGGTGCCAGACCCGTTTTTAAGGTTACATTTCTCATGAAAATATCCCCTAAAGGAAAGGCGTTATAGCGAGTGCCATAGATACCTATGAGCTGAATGACGCCTCCTTTTTTTACAGTTTCTATGGCGGTTGTAACAGCGCCCATAGCAGCCCCTTGTAATCGAAGAACGGTTTCAATTACCTCGACACCTTTTATTTTTCCACTCATCCCAACACAATCAATAACCACATCAGCCCCACCTTTTGTGATTTCTTTTAGTGTATCAGGAAGGTATTTGTCTTTTTCAAAATTAAATGTCTCCACTTTGTTGGTTTTCTTGGCATGGGCAAGGCGATAGTCGACCGGGTCAACAGCAATGACACGCTCAGCCCCTTTTAACCAAGCTAATTTCTGAGTGAGTAATCCTACAGGGCCACTGCCAAGAACGATAACAGTGTCTCCGGGTTTTACCCCAGAATGTTCAATAGCCCAATTCGCTACAGGTAAGGCATCGGTCAAAAGCAGCAAAACCTCATCTTCCAATTCGCAATCCTCAGGGATGACAAAAGGTGAAAAGTTTGCATAAGGTACACGTAGTAGTTCAGCCTGACTGCCATCATAATCACCTAATAAGCGGGAACAGCCGTAAGCAGCTCCGATTTCTCCTTCTTCATTGGATTCGTTACATTGGCTTTCAAGTTGATTTTCACAATAATAGCAATGACCGCAAGCTACTGTATACGGAATGATCACCTTATCACCTTTTTTTACTCTCTCCACATTAGGACCAATTTCTTCAACGTAGCCTATTGCTTCGTGACCAATAATGGTATCTTTGTCTGTGCTAGGGATAAGTCCATGATAAAGATGAAGGTCAGACCCACAAATAGACGTTACACCAACACGGATTAGAATATCGTCTTCCTTTTTAATTGTAGGATCCTCTACATTTTTCACTTTAACTTTTTTTAATCCTTGATAGGTTACAGCTTTCATTTGGGGTCTTCCTTTCCATTTTAAACGAGGTTGATACTTCTAGGTTTGTACTTTCTACCGAACAGTGCGTTTAACGCTGTGTGTTCACGTCTGTCACACGCAGCAAGTAATAAAGCAAAGCTTCCTGCTCTTTTTTTGTAAAACCAGTTGTGTTATCTACCCAATATTCGTGGCCTTTTCCTGATACATGAGCAGAACTTAATGATTCTGCTTTTAGATTTTCTTTTATTACCTTGCTTCGTAACTGTGAGTCAACCATAGCCTTCAAGCTATTATAGGGGTCAGCAGGTACTCCTTTTAATAACGTATTTGGAAGCCCTAGCTCGTTATTCTTTCCAACAGCTACCCCGCCATCATGCAAGTAAGGAGCAGACCAATTTAAACCAAGAAGACTGATCGTTTTATAGGCTCCATTAGGATTTGCTTGTCCCCATGCTAGCTGTAATTTCTGATCTTCTTCTTTCGTTCGTACTAGATTTACTAACTTGGGATTCCGTGGTAATGGAACGGGAGTCCCTTCAGCATACAATTGAGGAGGAGAGAAGAAGCTTTGTGTTGCTTTAAATGCTTTTGCTCTTGATGGATCTGTTCCAACCTCATCTGCTGTAACAAGCTCGTTACTTGTTAGGTTTTTACCACCATGGCAGGATATACACCCTGCTCTTCGATAAACATCCTTCCCTCTTGTATAAGTTTCATGGTCTATAGGGAGTTCTGTTTTCGGTGGCACTAATGAGTTCATATAAGCAGACATGCCATTTAACTGCTCCCATGTGTTATATCCTGGAGAACTTGAGTATAAGCCTATTGCAGACATATACGAGATCTTCGGGAATGATGGAGATGGAATTAATTCATTGACTCCAGGTACCCCAGGTGTTGGATCTACACGAGCAAAGAACTCAGACGGACTTTCTTTTCCATTAGGGTCAAAACGATACTTTTCGTTTGAAGCATTTTGCAAAAGAATGGCTAAATACAGTTCTTTATCGATTCCGAGTACAGGTCCGCTAATTTCACTCTGGGAAACCGCATCCATGTTCTGAGCATGAGCATTATTTATCGCAGCACTTAAACCTCTAAAAGGACCAATCTGACCTTGCCCACTCCAGCCATACGGATGATCTCCTAGTGTAAATGTATCAGGTATTTGAACAGGATTATTTGCTTTCTCAATGGTTGTATCATTACTTCCAAGTGGCCATTTCACCATTTCGGCATCTACAAATTCTTCAAGAAGCTGAGGGTCTGGAAGTGTTTTTTCCTCACCTGTTGAGGTTTTAACCGATTCATCTCCTGCAATTCCACGAACAAAGGACTCAAAATTATCAATTTGCGTATGAGTAAAGTAGGAAGCTGTATTGCTACCCATAGCAAGAGCAAGTCCAATGTTTAAGTCAGTATTAGGGATTCCTTCAACGACACGCCCTGTATCATCAAGGGATGCATGACATGCTGCACATGTGATTCCGGCTTTCATTCTGCCCTCATCATAAACGATATTAATTCCAACAGGTGTTAAGGTTCCCTTCGCAACATCAATCCCTGTATCAATTAAATCACCTTTTTCAACATGGAAATCTCCTGCAGTGAATGACTCTGCTGCCTCGACCTGAAGATTTGTTGTCCCTTTTCCACCAAGCTTAACTAATGCCTTGGTCATATTTTGAAAGGAAAGAGGGCCGTCAAACATTCCGAGAATATCAGTGAAAAACACTTCATTTCCAAATGTTTCTTCAAAAAATAACTGTTTTCCTAATTCAATTTGAGCATCCGTTCCGGCTTCTTCCTTAGTTGAAATATTGCGTATACTAACTTGACTACGGTTTTCATTAGGAGTTTTATTTTCTGGAGGCGTATAGGCATACTCAAATGAAACCAGTCTCGATACTAATACAATAAGAGCTATACATATGATCCCGAGTATTCCATATCTCTTGAATTTTGACATAAGGCAACCTTTCTTTTACTTCGTTTTTTTATTATTTTGTTATAAATTCAAGAAGTTATTCTCAGAAGTGAAGCATTCGCTCAGATGACAGAGGATTCTAAATTATGAGATAATCCAGAGAAAGGCTGAAGGGATTTAAACGAACAAAGACTTGTTTACATACAAAGGAGGAATTCAGTTGAGACAACCAACAGACAAGACCGTCATGCACAGTTACCCTGGCATGGTTGCCCTTGTAACGGTTTCTATAGATGGAGAAGAAAACATTATGGCAGCAGGCTGGCATTCATATATATCCTACGACCCACCGATATATGGAGTGGCGATTGGTCGTGAGCGATATACTTATGAATTGGTAAAGAAGGCAGGAGCGTTTGCAATCAACTTTTTACCAATGGAGAAGGCTGAATTTATTCAACAGTCAGGGGTCTACTCTGGTGCAAAAACGAATAAATTTGAAGTAGGAAATATGCCATATGATCATGGTGTGAAGACGGGTGCTCCAATACTTCGCGATGCCTATGTTGCCTATGAATGTCTCACGATTGATGTGAATTCCTACGGAGATCATGACTGGTTTGTTGGTGAGATTATTCAATTTTATCGTGATGACAAAAAGTTCTTAGAAAATGGTTTGCCCAATTTCAATGAGCTTTCTATTCCACTGTATTTAGGGCGCTCAACGTATACGAGTGTTAATAAAAATAGTAAGCTAGAGTCTCATTATTTAACGGAGGAATAAAAAATGGTATACGTTCATTGGGCACATGCATTAAAACCAGAATACCATGGTAAGGGACTCGGTAAAAACCTGCTTCGCACAGGGATTCAATTTGGAATCGACCATGGTATGCCTAAAGCTATGTTATCAGTTACAGTCATGGTTTGTTATAAATTTAATATGTAGGTAAAAAGGGTTATCCATGTCAAAACTGAACGACTTGGATGACCCTTTTTTGTGAAGAGATGTACTATTCAGTTCCAGGTCCGTTCTTGATTTCATAAGCAAGAACAATGGCTGCAATGCCGTGTGCAATAAGGCGAATAATCGGGAAGAAATTAAGGAAAGAGGCAATGATTCCTAACGCACTACCGAGAATAGGTTGATTTTCAGAGCGGGATACATACAGCACACTCGCATGCCATAGTGCAACAAGGCATAGTAGGAAAGGCATTGAATTGCCAGCCAAGCTGCCGAAGATTGGGATGGTCAAAAATAATTCAATCGAGAAAGAAAGCCATTTAATTCGGGAGATCATCGTCCACACCTCCTTTACTTTTAGAATATGAAATTCCATGTAGAGGGGTTCGAGCTCGTGAAAATTTTTTTCGGAAATAAAATGTACTAGATTAGAATATAGAAAGTTTTTTCATGACTTGGACAACTGTTGAATAGGATGTACTATCTGCAAGTTTTATGAGGGGGTCAAGGGTATGAAGAAGCGGTTACCATTCATCACAACAGGGGCAGCTGTTCTTTCGGTACTAATCTTTTTTTCACCAGTGTTTTATCCAAATGTACCTGATGTAGCTATTACCATTGTTGGAATGATCCTATCCGTGCTAGGAATCGCTGCTGGTGTCGTATGGTATATGATTGGCAAAGGATCAAAGAATTGGGTGCAGTATGCTAACATCACAGGTGTTGTCGTGAATGTTGGATTTCTGTTGCTTTTCATATATGTACTGAAGGTGTTATCGGAATATACACCTTGAGGGAAATAGTAATAAGGATTTAATGCAGTTGAAATAATGTTTTTGAGAGTTAATCACTAAAGGCGAAGGGACCGAGAAAAAATAAAAAGGTTCATGAAAAGGGGAGCTTTAGGATTAATGTTTTGCTATTCCATCATGTAATCTTTGTTACTATGGCTCATGTTAGGAAAAAAGCTGTCCTCAACTACACGAGTGACAGCCTTTTTTCTATTCGCCTAATTGAATTGTTGGTTCTAAACGCAGTTCAACATTCCCAGCAATGGCACGCGAAATCATACAAGATTTCTCTGCTTTTTCTGCTAGCTTCAAGGCAAGCTTCTGGTCACGTTCACTAGCATCTTCCTTTAAAATAATCTGTGGACGATGAATGATTTCCTTATAGGTAAACACACCATTTGTAACATCAACAATGCCTTCTGAATCCATCTTCAGATCAATTTTCTCAAGATTGCTTCTTTCCATCATCGCTGCTAGTGTAATAATAAAGCAGGTTGCAGCAGCCCCTAATAGCATTTCATCGGGATTGGTTCCGACACCAGGTCCATCCATTTCAGTCGGGATGGAGATCTTTGTGATGAGATTGCCTGATTGAATATCTCCAACGTCATTTCGATTACCCGGCCAATGCGCATGCAAATGAAAATGATGCTCTGCCATACTGTTCACTCCTAAATAGAATTACAAATTATAATCCTATGGTAGTCTAGCAGTCACACTTTGTCTAATTTTCGGCACTTTGAAGGGACGGACCTCGTAGCAGCTCACATCGACATAATCCGACGGTCAAATAAAAAAGATGCCCTTAGTCATTGTTGCTAAGAACACCTAAAACGGTCAATCTCCTTTTACCCCATAAAGAATGCATCCAACACCAACAAAAATCCAAATGATCTTTGTGAGTGAGATCTTTTCAGCAATACCAAGAACCCCAATAGCGGTCGTAAGAATTAAGATGATCGGACCGACAATGGCTAATGAACTATTTATGAGTAGTGCCTTTTCAACCTGATTAAACTTCAAAAAGAGAACTGCAGCAAGAATTTCAATACTACCAGATAATAAACGTAAGAAGGCCATACCTAAAACGGCTTTTTCAAATATCGGAAACATGGGAACCTCCAAAAAGTAAGAATGCTTCTAAATATATATGCAGGAACTGGCAAATACAGAAGGACAAGTTTAAAATTATAGAAGATAAATACAACGTGAGGATGATATAGGATGGGATATATCGAAGAGCTTCGTGCATTAGTAGGGCACAGACCGTTACTATTTGTCGGTTCTGTTGTTGTCATTGTGAACGAAAAAGAGGAGGTTCTTCTTCAGCAACGGACCTTTCCGAGTGGAGCGTGGGGGCTTCCAGGTGGTTTAATGGAGCTAGGTGAGTCCACAGAAGAAGTAGCGCGTCGTGAAGTGATGGAGGAGACAGGCTTAACGATGGGAGATCTTCAGTTAATTAATGTCTATTCAGGCTCAGATCAATATATAAAAGCAGCAAATGGTGACGAGTTTTATGTCGTAACCATTGCTTACTATACGAAGGAATTCTCTGGGTCTATGGTTGTTGATCTTGAAGAATCAATAAAATTTGAGTTTCGGGCAAAATGCAATTTGCCTGATGGGATCGTAAAAAGTCACCAAAAAATTCTGCAAGACTACTATAAGCTGGCTCAATAAAAGGAGGTAGAGTATGCAGTTTTTCATCGGAATTGTTCCTCCTAAAGAGGATCGTGATCGGATCAGCTCATTTCAGGAAAAGTGGAACACGCTAGCAACAGAACCTCATATTACAGTCAAAGCCCAGAGCGGGTTAACAGATAACCTAGATTGGTTAGAAAAAATAGAGGCATGCTGTTGTGAAGTTAATTGCTTCAACGTCCAATTAGGAGAACCTAAGCTATTCGGAAATGAGGTTCTATACTTAAGCGTCTTGTCAGAAAAAGTAAAGGAATTACATATTGCCTTAATTGACACGGTACACTCTGGAGGCAAGCTTGAAAAGGAATACTTTGAACGAGATCTCTATGTGCCTCACCTTACTTTAGGACAGAAAAAACATGGGCTATTCCATAGTGAACTTCTTCGGATGAAGGACGAGGCAAAAGAAGTCTTAACGCCATTTCAACAATGGAAGGTAGAATGTGTGAGAGTGTATGTTCAAAAACAACGAGGTGAAAAATATCTCCCGTATAAAGATATATTTTTGAAACAAACAGTTTAATCATACGTAAAAGACTATAAAGTAAAATTAATTTATACGGAGGAATTTGATTGTCACACTTCGAAACAAAAGACGAACTGCTACTAACCCTAAAAGAAATTGAAAAATGGGAAAGAGACCAGAAAGGATTATGGTTTTGGGAAAAGCTTGGTCGACTGCCATTTGTTTTACTAGATAAACTTACACCTAAATTCATTCACACGAAAATAGGAGAATCCATTGATGAACTTGGACGTTTTGTACAATCAGGTGGAAAATACCTTGTGAATGAAGAAAAAATGATAAAAAAATATTTTCAAGATGACCTCTCAGAATATACACTTGATCAGGTTGCATTACTAAAACTAGAAAAAATGAATAGTGCAGCACAAAAACTAGGAGCTGTTCGTTCTAAAGCTGCAATGGTTCAGGGCGGAACAACAGGCGTGGGTGGTCTTTTTACATTAAGTATTGATATTCCTCTAATGCTTGGTATGACACTTAAAACGATACAAGAAGTCTGCATTTGTTATGGTTATGACCCACAGGATCAACAGGAACGAATTTTTATCGTGAAATGTTTGCAGTTTGTTTCTTCAGATATTGTAGGAAAAAAAGCAATTTTAGAAGATTTGAGTGCTTTTCATGATGAACGACAGCATGCCCAAATGATGTCACAGCTACAAGGCTGGCGAGAAGTGCTAACGACCTATCGTGATCAAATCGGCTGGAAGAAGCTCTTTCAAATGATACCAATTGCGGGTATCTTGTTCGGAGCCTTTATTAATAAATCAGCCATTCAGGATACTGCCGAAGCAGCTTCAATGTTATATCGAAAAAGAAGAGCCAATGAGCGACTTCGTCAACTAGACAAAGATGCTACTACAGAACAATTAGAAGCACCAATTGTAAAAGAGTGAGGAACAAGGGATGAGAATAGACTCAAAAGAATACATCGTACATGATGTTCACTACACAATTCGTTCTGCGGTAGAAGAAGATGCAAAGGAATTATCTGAAGTGAGGCTACAGATTGATGGAGAAACAGAAAACCTAGACCGAGAAAAGGGCGAAGATTTTATCGACAAAGAGGGCTTTGAGAGCATAATTCTAGAGGATACAGAAAGCCCTACGAATCTTTTCTTAGTTGCCGAGGTTGATGGAAGAATCGCTGGATTTTCAAGATGTGCCGGTAACCAACTGAAAAGAACATCTCATAGAGTAGAATTTGGGATTGGTGTGCTAAAAGAGTTTTGGGGATGTGGAATCGGAAAAAACCTTCTACTTGAATCCATTCAATGGGCAGATTCCAATGGGATTAAAAAAGTATGCTTAAGTGTACTTGAAACAAATGAAAAAGCCATTACGCTTTATGAGAAATATGGTTTTGAGATTGAAGGTGTCTTGAAAAAAGATAAGAAGCTATCGAATGGGAAGTACTACAGCACGATTGTGATGGGGAGATTTTGTGAGTAAAGAGAGTGCAAAACTGTGCACTCTCTTTTTTACTTATTACAGCAAGGAACAATTTCTTCTTTCTTGAATTCTTCATCACAACAAGCATTCGTTTTCTCACAACACACATTCTGAACCTCTTCAAATGTGATTTTGCAACAATCCTTTTCTTTTTTCGTAAACAAAATCTTAAATAAACTCATCGTTCATTCCTCCTATAGGATATAAAATAGAAAACCAGAAATTGTAGACATTGTGAAAACTGAAGCAACAAAAGCTACCACTAATTTCTTTTTGAAAATACTATTTAAAAGTGTTAACTCTGGAAGACTTGCACCTGCCGAACTAATCATCAGCGCCATTACTGGACCTAAAGCCATTCCTTTTGCAACCATAATCTGGCTGATCGGAATCATTGTAGAAAGTCGGATATATAAAGGAATGCCAATGATTGCAGCGACCGGAACAAGCCACCATGTATCACCTCCCATATAGGTAGTAATCCAATCTGTAGGAACAGCACCATGTATGATTGCACCAATTGCTGCCCCTATAATTAGGAATGGATAAACTGTTTTCATTAATAGAAGGGTTTCTGAAAGTGCTGCCTTAAAGTTAAAGCGTTTTGTGTTTGATTGATACCCCTTCATCATCACCTGCTTTACTTGTGAATCAAACCCCAACCGTTCAAGAAGTAACGCGATTAAGACTGACAAGCTTGCTGTAATGACTGTGTACGAGATGGCAACCTTCATTCCTAACATAGCAGTCATTAGAGTAAGGATGGTCGGATCCAGAACAGGTGAAGCAAATAAGAAAATCATGACGATGCCAAAACGAACCTTTTTGTTTAACAGATTCACAACAACAGGGATGGTAGAGCAGGAACAAAAAGGTGTAATAAAAGCAAATAGCAAAGCAACAAATGCACTGATTAATGGATGGCTCTTCTCCATTAACTGTTCTAATCTTTCATATGGAATGATCCCTTGTATCAGGTTTATAAAAAATGAAATTCCAATAAATAAAAGTGTTAACTCTAGTGCAATGAATAAGAAACTTTCAAAAATATCCATCCACATATCTCTCACCTCATAATTATTTGCATTATGCAAATATCGGTTAAAAAAAAGAGCAAGGAATCATTCTTGCTCATAATAATGGTTTGCAACAAACTGTTGATTTTGCCATAGCATCGTTCAGAATACGAATCGACTGTAAAACAGAATTTCGTTCAAATTCACTCATATTAGAGAACACTTCATTCAAATATTCTTTCATCTGAGAGTCAATCGTTGTAGCAATATATTTTCCTTCCGTTGTAAGAGATAGAATATAAATGCGTCGATCCTCAGGTAAAGGGGTTTTTTTAATGAGTCCCATTTTTGCTAAGCTTTGAGTTTGGCGACTAAATGTTGTTATATCCATTCCTAGAATGTTTGATATCGTTTGGACAGAAGGAGAGTGGTGTTTATCAATTTCATATAAAATATGGCTTTGAACTAATGAAATATCAGCTCCACCTACTGAACAACAGTTTTTACTTAGAAATCCAAATCGTCTTGTCATAATATGAAATAGATCTCGCATATCTTCCAATATTTCTCACCTCTATAATAGTTATAACATGTTATTTGCATTTTGCAAATAATAAATTCTTTTTAAGTTCAAAATAATAAGAGAAAGGTATATATACGTAAACTATACTTGATGTTTGTATATAAGCATATTATTATATAAGTTAATGATTATATAAGGGTTTGTATATATAACTGAGGGGAGGTTAGTGTGGGTGGAAAAAACCATTCTTGATATTGAAAAAACAGCAACCATCCTAAAGTTATTAGGAGATAAAACAAGACTAAGCATGATCAGTATGCTGCTTGAAAATGAATGCTGTGTATGTGAGTTTGTTGAGATTTTTCAAATGAGTCAGCCTGCGATTAGTCAGCATTTAAGAAAATTACGAGATAGTGGACTAGTGAAAGAGAAAAAGAGAAGTCAATGGGTAATCTATTCACTGAATCAAGAGAGTGAATACTATGATATGATTCTAGATCTCTCGCAACACTTACCGAGTCAACAAGAAAAGCTCGAAGAATTAAACCGAAAAGGACTACGAATTATTTGTGAATAGCGAGGGGTTTACGTGATTTCAGTTTTATTAGCAATTGGTATTTTTTTACTTACATTAGTATTTGTCATTTGGCAGCCAAAGGGTTTGTCGATTGGATGGTCTGCTTGTGGAGGAGCAATCTTAGCTCTGTTAGCCCAGGTAGTAGACTTTGGTGATGTTGTTACTGTAACCGGGATTGTATGGAATGCAACATTAGCCTTTATTGCAATTATTATTATTTCTTTAATTCTTGATGAAATTGGATTTTTTGAGTGGTCTGCCCTTCATATGGCACGAATTGCGAAAGGTAATGGGCTGAAAATGTTTATATACGTGACATTACTAGGCGCAATTGTAGCAGCATTCTTTGCAAATGATGGCGCTGCTTTAATCTTAACACCAATCGTATTAGCAATGGTCCGTGCTTTAAAGTTTGAAGATAAAATGATTCTTCCCTTTATTATGGCAAGTGGATTTATTGCAGATACCACTTCTTTACCACTTGTAGTGAGTAACCTCGTTAATATTGTTTCAGCTGACTACTTCGGGATTGGATTTGTAGAGTATGCAACGAGAATGATTGTTCCCAATATGTTTTCGTTAGCGGCAAGTATTATCGTTCTCTACTTATTTTTTAGAAAAAGCATTCCAAAAAACTATGATGTGAACCATCTGAGAGAACCGAGTGAAGCTATTAAGGATAAGAAAATGTTCAAGCTTTCTTGGCTTGTTCTAGCTGTGTTGTTAATAGGATACTTCATTAGTGAGTTTGCAGGAATTCCGGTGTCCTTTATAGCAGGAATTGTGGCGATTATTTATTTAATACTTGCTCAAAGAAGTCCAGCAGTTCAAACGAAAACGGTTTTAAAAGGTGCACCATGGGCAGTTGTATTTTTCTCCATTGGAATGTACGTCGTTGTATACGGTTTACGAAATGTTGGTCTTACAGATATCCTAGCGAACATCATTCAAGGTGCAGCAGACCAAGGATTGTTCGTTGGAACTGTTGCAATGGGATTCATTGCAGCGATTCTTTCATCTATTATGAACAATATGCCAACCGTCATGATTGACGCACTTGCTATTGCTGAAACAGATACAAGTGGTATCATCCGTGAAGGACTAATCTATGCCAATGTGATTGGTTCTGACTTAGGACCAAAGATTACACCGATTGGTTCATTAGCAACCCTATTATGGCTACATGTTCTTTCTACAAAGGGCGTTAAGATTAGCTGGGGATATTATTTCAAAGTAGGTGTGATCTTAACTGTTCCGACATTATTTATTACATTGGTTGGACTGTACTTATGGTTAATCTTCTTAGGTTAAATAAATAATATATACAAGGATAAAAGGAGACGAAAACAATGACGCAAAAAACAATCTACTTCTTATGTACAGGAAACTCTTGCAGAAGCCAAATGGCAGAAGGCTGGGCGAAAAAACATCTAGGTGATGAGTGGGAAGTTAAAAGTGCTGGACTAGAAGCACATGGATTAAACCCAAATGCCGTAAAAGCAATGAACGAGGCAGGTATTGACATCACGGATCAAACATCAGATGTTATCGACCAAGACATCCTAAACCGATCAGACCTAGTCGTGACACTATGCGGACACGCAGCAGACAACTGCCCGGTAACACCACCTAACATCAAACGCGTCCACTGGGGCTTCGACGACCCAGCAAAGGCAGAAGGAACAGAAGAACAAAAATGGGCATTCTTCCAACGCGTACGTGACGAAATCGGCCAACGCATTGAACACTTTGCGAAAACGGGAGAATAAGAGCTGAGATGATAACACTAGGGGAACCAATGTAAAAATGCATATGAATTAGCATATCTTTTAGCACAGTGAATCGAATGGTTTTTTGTTAATTTATATACGTTTTATAAGATGGTGACAGTAAAATAGCACTCTAATAACGACGTGATAATAGATATTGTCAATGAAGGGATAGGGTGCTATTTTATTTGTTTTTTGAAATGCGATTTTAATCTACCAAGAAAAGATAAGGATGTATGTGGTAAAATATACTAAAGGCAGTCTTCAATTAATGGTGCAGTATTGCTGAATAACTGAAAGTTCTTAACTCTTTTTATATGTCGATCGCATTAAAAAGGACTTTTAGGACGGGGTATATTTGTTGCAAATTCTCGCAGCTCTGGTGGTTCCCATCCTCACAATAGTATCGTGGTTGCCGATTGGTTATTGGACAATATCAACCGAAGATTTGGAGAACCGAATGGGGGAGACTTATTGTGGTGTGGATTAAATTAGGCTTAATTATCGTAGTTTTTTCTATCATTATTTCAATAGTTAAGCTAATTTTAAGGAAGATTTTTAAAATAGAAAAGACAAAAAAAGAGTTCTTTTCCTATAATTATATTAATGATGTACATAGGAAAATTGATAAATGGATAAAAAATATTACTGCAATCACTTTAGCAGTTCTTATTTTTGTTCAGTTGAGCTTCTATGATGAATACACCTATTTATTTCCAGTTGGAAGCGTTATTTTTTTTGTGCTGGGTTCTGCGGTAAGGGTATTCTTTGAGTGGAAACATAGCGCAAACCCTAAACAAGCTATTTTAACGATAACGGAAATGTTTCTAGGAGCAATAGCGATGATCCTTGTAATTCAATACATACTGCATGGTTCTTTTAGTTAAATGAAGAAAGGATTTTAATTGAATAAGGATTAACGTTGCGAAAGCGTATGTAACTTAGGGGAGCACTTAAGTTTTCTATTTTTCTCTTAACAAAAGGGAGTTGTTTTATAAGTGGTTAGCTGAATACAAAGTACAGAATACAGAGTTGCTTGGAGCGGAAGGGTGCTTGACTCCTATGGGAATTGCGGGAAAGTTGAGACCCCGCAGCGAAGCGATGTCTAGCTCCGGCTCGCAGGGACTAGTGGATTTCACAAATCCTCCTACGATAAGTCAACATCGACTCACTACGTTCGCCGTGTATCCTTTATCTCGTGCGGTTTGCTCCAATCCATACGTCCCTAAGCGCTCACCTTCGCATTTCAGTGAGGAGGCTCAACTCCCGCCCCATGGAAAGCAAGCACCCTGCAGCGGAAAGCAACGGACCTTGTTCCATAAACACCTCACATAAACTCAAAAAAATACCGGATCACATGAAAAAAGATCGGTGCCGTATACGTAAGACTATCCACCCGACTCAAATACCCCTCCTTCAAACTCGTCGTCTTTTCATCATCCCCAATCAACAAATCCCGACGCAAAACCGACATCGTCAGCGCACCAAAAAAACCACCAAACGCAACAAGCAGACCAGAAATAATCCCAAACTTCAAATCAAAAGGAGTTAAAGAAGGATACACATAATAAGACACAACTGTAGTAACAATCGTCGCCCCTAAAAACCCCTCCCACGTAACATTCGGATTCGCTGTCGGAATCACTTTTCGTTTCCCGACATACAAGGAAATCAAAAAGTGAACAACATCATTTAACTGGGTTAACAACACTAAAAACAACACAAGGTTCGCACCATACTCTGGTGAAGCAAACTGAAAATAAGCAAGATGACTCAAACCGAAAACCATCAGCATTAATCCCCATTGTGTTGTGCTTACCGAACGCAGAAACCCAACGGTTCCTTTGTTTCCAAGAATTCTTGGTAAGGGTAATAATAAAAATACATAAATCGGTATGAAAACAATAAACATCCCGTACCATTCAATGTAAATCCAATAAAACTGAACCGGAATTGATAAATAGGCCCATAAAAAAGCTCGGCGATCAACCTTTCTCGTTTTCATCATTGAAAAGTATTCTTTTAAGGAAAAAAAGCATAGAACCATCAACGAAAGTAAGGAAACAATCGGGTTAAATACTGTTGCAAATACAAAAATGACAAACATACCCCACCATGTTTTGATTCGTAGAGAGAGGGTAGAGAAGTCCTTATTAGGTTGACTCTTTTTGACAATCAGAAACAAAATATTAGCACTTAATAATCCAAAGAAAATAATAAACTGTGTCCAAAGTGTACTGCTCAAATTTCCACCAACTTCTTATCTATTTTTCCGAATAAGTCATGTATAATTAACTATAGGATAAAAATGTCAGTAATAAAAGAGGGAATTAGCATGGGAGAAAACCAAAGTGTCTATATCATGCTTACCGATACCGGTACGTTATTTACGAAATCGATAAAAAAATATACAAAGGCTCCATATAATCATGCCTCGATTTCCTTTGATCGCAATCTTCAAGAGCTCTATAGCTTTGGACGTAAAAATCCAAGTAACCCAATTAATGGTGGCTTTGTTAAAGAAGATGTTTTCAAGGGAACGTATAGCAAGTATCCAGAAACAACTTGTGTGATTTATAGACTTGATGTTTCAAAGCGAGATATTGATAAAATGAGAAGAGTCTTAAACGTGTTTAAGAAAAATGAAAGTAAATTCTTGTATAATCTACTAGGTGTTATTGGGGTGTCATTAAAAGAACCCGTCGAGTTTAGCAATTCCTATTTCTGTTCCCAGTTTGTCGCTGAAGTTCTCCATCGCTCCGGAATTCGCCTTTGGGACAAACCACCAGTTCTTGTCACACCAGATGACTTCCGAAGCAACGAAAACTTTCATCACGTCTACGAAGGAAAACTATTCGAATACGGACCAATAAAAAATGAGGGACGGACCTAATTCAGAGGTCCGTCCCTCTCCGTACATTCTGGCATTTCTCAATCCATTGTATTTCGTATTGGTCATGTGGGAGGGTACGATTTTGTAAGTTCGAGATGTTGGAGATTTTCTGTTGTTTGCACCAGGAAACACAGAGACGGTATAAGTTTAAATCGAGTTCATCTGTATCCCATACGACAGGTATTTTCCTTATGCCATGCTGATAGTACAGAAGAGCACGGGTATGTCCATCGGTAAAGATGATGTCATGATCAAGCGTAAAGATAGGGAGTGGCTCATGTGCGTCTAAATGATGAGGGTCAAACTTGTAATGGTAAAGTAAACGATCGAGTTTCATTTCACTTATATATAACTGACTAGGTTGAATAGCCAATAAGTCCATCATAAAAGTACCCAAATTTTGATCCTCCATTTACTTATGCTTAATCCAAAGCTTTCGAAAATCTGACCAACCATAATGGCTTAGTGACACTCCAGCCAATAAAGGGGAATAGGAATGCGTCTTAATCGGATGATAATTAAAAATAAGCAGATTCTTCTCAATTAAAAAGTCTTCTATCCTCTGCATATGAGTATCGCGTTCCCCATCATTGTTAGCACGTTTCAGTTCATGTAATCGCAACTCTAGCTCTTCACGATAGTGACCGCTAATAAACTTATAAAGAAATGAATGTGTATTAAAAAAGGCGTTCAAAAAAGAAAGATATACATTCTCATCAAAAATTTCACCCATTAAAATCATGTCGGCCTCTCGGGAGATGCGCTCATCATAATATTCCTGGATGGAAAAGAACTGAAGTGATACTAAAATACCAATCTTTTTACAATGTTCCTGGAACCAATGAGCATCCTCAAT
Organism: Rossellomorea marisflavi; assembly: GCA_003667865.1. Lineage (GTDB taxonomy): Bacteria > Bacillota > Bacilli > Bacillales > Bacillaceae_B > Rossellomorea > Rossellomorea marisflavi_C. The sequence goes on from CP033051.1 coordinate 1,743,593, forward strand.
ACTCTGCGTAAAATCCAAGGCATACAGCTGAAGTGTTTCCCCATTATACGAGCTTTTTCTTAATTCCTCTCGAGCTTTCTCTAACGATTTGCTAACGTGCTTCTGCTCGCTTACTTTTGGAAGAAAACTATAGGAAGGAATGGAATTTTCTCGTTGGAATTCTGCTATCATTTTTTTACTATCAAGTACTTCATAAATGGCTCTTCGGAAATGGGAATCGTGTAGAATGCCTTCCTTATTAAAATTAAATCCCAAATAGCGACAGCCGATTTCGGTCATGGTGACTTCCTTTTTATCCACTGATTCATTTCTTAAATACGATGGAAGCTCATAGGAAAATTCAAGCTTTGTTTCTGGAGATACGAACCAAATATCAATTCGGTCAATAAGTGCACGTTCCTTAAAATAATGGTTGTAGGCAGATAAAGACAGCTGTTCATTTGTTAAAGAAAATTGGAACGGTCCTGTTCCGATTAGATGTTCCGAATGAAAAGGAATATCCGAAGGAAGAACAGCAAAGCAAATCGTACTTACATATTGAAGAAATAGCTTATTATCATGCTTCAGTTTTACCGTCACAACGGATGGATGTGGAGAATGGATTTCCATAATACCTTCAACCATCCAAGAGTATGGACCTTGTAGCTCTCGAACACGTGTAAACGAATAGACAACATCCTTTGCCGTTAGTGTTTTTCCATGGTGAAAAACAATCCCTTTGCGCAAATAAAAAGTCCAGGAAAATGTCGTTTCATCATACTCCCATTGATGAGCAAGATGTGGGTGAATGTTCTTTGTCTTTTCATCAAAGAACACTAACGTATCAAATACTTGGCGAAGAATATGATTTTCAGTCGCGATATAGACATGGGCTGGGTCTAATAATGACAGCTTGCGTTTTAACGGTATTCGCAGGATATCAAGCTGTTCATCGGTCTGCTGAAATCCAAATTGTTCGGTTAGCGTTTGTGAAAGCGGCTCAAGTAATTCCTTTGGTAAGGGTAATTTTAGTAACTGAAGAGCCTCATCAATTTTTTCTTCTCGTATAAAGGAATCCATAAAGGTTGAAAGATCCTGACTAAATTCCTTTGTGTAGTGGATGGATGATTTATTCCCACGACCAATGCCAGGAGTATAATGCAGCCAACCTGCTTCCTCAAGCTTATGTAAAATACGCTTCACGTTCTTTTTTGTACAGCATAATGTTTCAGCAAGGGTATCGAGCGTTAAAGAGACATGCTGATTGATTTCCTGTGGAAAATAGGCACTTCGTAATTGAATATAATGCTCTGCTGGTTTCATCATAAGCCTCCTTAAAAGGGGACATTTTAGAATTTAGTTTACCCTTTTTATTCCTCTTTTTCTAGCTAAAATAAGAGAAAAGGAGGTTACGAGCATGATGTTTTTCCAGCTTCACAAAAATATACAAATACGGATTATCACCTCTTTTTTATCCCGCTCGGTAGGGGCAATGGTATTTCCGTTTATGGCAATCTATTTTACGAATACGTTATCGGCGACCTGGGCAGGAATTCTTCTATTAATCAACGTAATTGCGTCACTAGTAACTGGGTTATATGGGGGATATGTAGCCGATCGTGTTGGTAGAAAACGGGTCATGATGTGGGGGCAATCAATCACGGTAGGTGCGTTTCTTCTAATGGCATTTGTAAACTCACCTTGGTTTGCATCACCATGGTTAACTTTTCTATCCATGCTAATCATTAGTAGTGCGAGTGGTTTGATTAATCCAGCAGCAGAGGCGATGCTCATCGATGTTAGCACAAAGGAAACACGTGCGTTTATGTACAGCATTAACTATTGGGCTGTGAATCTATCGGTTATGATTGGGGCAATGGTTGGTGGCTGGTTTTTCAAAACCCACCGTTTTGAACTATTTCTTGCTCTCACACTTATTGCTGTTATAACGTGGGTAATCATGGCAATCTGGATGACAGAAGAATACAAGATTGTAAAAAAACAAGCCAATGTGAATGTCATGAAAGACCTTGCTAGTAGCTATAAACTGGTAATAAAAGATAAACCGTTTATGATTTTTACGCTAGCTAGTATTCTTGTATTCTCATTGGAGTTTCAACGAAATAACTATATTGCCGTTCGGTTAGAAGAAGGCTTTGGTGAAAGAACACTTTCAATCTTCGGGAATGAATTTGTAATTGATGGCATTAGAATGCTGAGTTTGATTACAACAGAAAACACGTTAATGATTGTGCTATTAACCGTTGTTGTTGCGGCATGGATCAAAAAGCAAAAAGAACTACCACTTTTATATTGGGGGTCGTTCATTCAAGCGGTAGGATTCGGAATCCTGGCATTTCATAACAATATGTTCATCCTCTTTCTAGCATGCTTTGTACAAACAATGGGTGAAATGCTCTTCATTCCGGTTCGACAAGCAAAGATGGCTGAGCTGATGGATGATGGCTCACGAGGTGCCTATATGGCAATCAATGGTTTCGTGTTTCAAGGTGCGAAAATTATTGGAGCACTTGGAATCATTGTTGGAAGTATGATAGGCGGCATCGGAATGGCCATATTATACCTTATCCTAGGTGTATGGAGCATTTGGTTATTTAGATCTGTCTTAGAGGAAAAGCGAGCATTTTTGTTTTTGAAAAAGAGTGTGTGAATCGCTAAAGAGTGATTCCAATAAGGGTTATCCTTTTGGAATGGCTCTTTTTTTTGCATATATACAGTAAATCGTGAAGGTGGTATTATTTTACAGTAGTTAGATTGTTAAAGATGAGGAGTTCAAACAATGAATAAAGTAACGATAAAACCTATGAATCTATGGAAATCACTGCTTTACTTTGGAATCCCAGGTGTCATGTTATACTGGAATATTTATTACGGAGTTCCATTGCTTGCAGAATACGGGGTACCGCTCATCGTAAGTTTTCCACTTGCGTTATATGGATTACTAGGGCTTCTGTTCTTTGCCTCCCTGATTGCCTATAAATTAGAGGGGAATCCCATGACGTGGTCCCATTTAAAACAAAGATTTCGTTTGCATAAGGTCACGAAAAAATTATGGATTGCTGCCTTGGTTTCATTTCTTGTGCTGCAGATTTTTGAGGCATGCTTGAAATTTACTGGTGCACTTTTAGCCGAGATGCCTTTTTTTGCTCCACCTAGCGTTCTGCCAGAGTTTATTCATCCTCATTTTGAATTGGTGTTTCCATTTAAAGAATTCATGGGAGTGCCGTTAGATGGGAATTGGTGGATCATACTTGTATGGCTCCTTTGTTTACTCTGCAATATTTTAGGAGAAGAGTTTTGGTGGAGAGGTTATATCCTACCCCGACAAGAGTTGGCATTTGGCAGATATGCTTGGCTTGTTCAAGGAGTATTATGGCTGTTTTTATTCCATGCGTTTTTAAAATGGAATTTTATTGTGCTGATTCCGACTTGCTTATTGATACCGTATCTTGCCCAGAAATATCAAAATACGTGGTTAGCAGCAATTGTGCATGGAATCGGAAATGCATTGTTTTTTGTGTTTATTATTCCAGGTATCTTTTAAGCTGTGGAGTAGAGTGAATGACGACGATTCGCTAGAAGAGTTTTAACAAAATCTTCTTTGGAACGAATACGTAATCTGAAAAGGCTTTTCAGCTAAATTTCAAGTACAAGTTTTTGCATTTAGGGTACGAACACTTCCCCTTCTACTTTTATTACATAGAAAGTAGAAGGGGAGGTGAGAAAATATGACAAATAGATATTCAAAGACTGGCCGTGTAAAAGATGGTCAAAAGATTGATCGTATCACATCAAAACATGCGGAGTGGGACGAGCTTATGCAGAAGCTGAGGGAAGACCTAAAGAGAGAGTTGAAAGAAGAACTTGAGACGATGATGTCAGAATCAAATGATGGCAACAGCCAATCGGCTCCATTTATTGGTGAATTTCATCTAAACGTATCCTTTCCATTTGGACAAGCTTCTTCCCACCCTCAAGGGGACAGTCCTTTCCAATCAGTAATGACAGCGGCAGTCCCAGTCGTTTTAGAACGGCTTTTTCAATCAGGAAAGCTGAAAGCGCTTTTTGGTAATGGGGAAGAGTCCAATCAAGAACAAACCTCTGAAATCATTGAGCAATTCCTTCATTCAAGAGAAATTCAGGGGATTATAAAGGATTTAGTAGAGAAACACGTACAACAAGAGAATAGCATGGATCCGTTAGAACAACTTGAAGAAGTTAAAGAAGATGAAGACTGAGAATAAACCATAGGTGAAGCACCCTCTATTTGCACGCTCTGAAAAACCTTGTAGTAAGAAAGCCGCCTTGTTAAGAGGTGGCTTTCTACTTTTTAGTAAAAATGGTAATGGAGTTGGCTTTCTTTGTTTGAAATACATACAATCAATAGTAAGATAAAAAAATTTAAAAGGATCCGTATCTTTTCAATAACTTCATTCGTTCTACTTATAGAGGTACAAAAGGAGTGATCACTTTGAAGCCTAAGCTTAGCAGTACCGAGAACACCATTCAAACGTTTGATCAAACGATTATGGAGCAGATTTTGCCGCTTTATCCGCGACTGAAACATTATTGCTTGTCCTTAACAAAGAATGTTTGGGATAGTGAAGATTTAGCCCATGAAACCATTGCCAAGGTGATGTCCTATTACGGTCAAAGGGACAATCAGAAAGAAACAACGATTACGTTAAGTCTTTGTTGTACAATCGCCAAACATAAATGGATCGATATTGTTAGAAAGCATGTACGAACAGAAGAGTTGAAAGAAGGGCATGGAAATAGTTATGAACCGATGAATCAGCTACCAGAAGTACATGCCGTTTTGGAAGAACTTTTAAAAGAATTTACGTTGCAGCAGACGGTCATCTTTATGCTGAAGGATGTGTTCCACTATAGCTTAAAGGAAATTGCGGATTCGTTATCGACAACAGAGGGTGCAGTAAAGTCAACATTATTTCGGATTCGAACTAGAATACAAGCAAACAGCTCTGATCCAACCGAGCCTTCACAGCCAGACCAATGGTTAAAGGAATATTTTCTTCGAGCAATTCAGGAGGAGAAACCAGAGTTATTGATTGAACTTATGACAGGAAGCACACGTGTTGAGCCATACATGGTGTCTCATGTGGTTACGAAACCAGCTGTTGCTCGTCGAGTCCAAACATCTACTCCAACATGTAGGATGTCCGTTCTAGCTTCATAATCAGAACGGAGGAATCAGGATGGGTACAATCCCTTATGTTATTGAGCAAACGAAGATCGGTGAACGATCCTATGACATCTACTCAAGACTTTTGAAAGATCGAATTATCATGATTGGGGAAGAAATCAATGATCATGTTGCGAATAGTGTGGTCGCACAATTGTTATTCTTATCAGCTGAAGATCCAGACAAGGATATTTCACTTTACATTAACAGTCCAGGAGGTTCCACCACAGCGGGCTTTGCCATTTTTGATACGATGAAATATATCAAGCCTAATGTGCGCACCATTTGTATCGGGATGGCGGCCTCCTTTGGAGCCCTGCTACTGCTTGCTGGTGAAAAAGGTAAACGAATGGCACTACCGAATAGTGAAATCATGATTCATCAGCCATTAGGTGGTGCACGAGGGCAGGCAACAGAAATTGAAATCTCGGCGAAAAGAATTCTCAAGCTAAAAGAGCACACGAATCAGATCATTGCAGACCACACGGGTCAACCGTTTGAGAAAGTTGCGCACGATACAGAACGTGATTATTTTATGACAGCCTCTGAAGCAAAGGAATATGGGATTATAGATGAGATTATTGCATAGATTTTACAAAACAAGGGCGTAGTGCATGTCCTTGTTTTGTTGTTTGTTTTGAGAAATACAGCTCCCGTGTAAGACCCAATGAACCCGTTACGACTCCATACCGTGCACCCAAAACATATCCACTACATTTATTGTATAAATTCCTTGTTTGAAAACAACGTCTTAAGTAGGAGAAGGCATAGGGAATCGAGAATATAGTTCTATCAATCTATTAGAAAAGTGTTTTTTTATAAATGGGGGAATTTGAATGGACATATTTATTACAGATTTAGATGGGACCTTGTTGCAAAAAGATGCAACCGTTTCTAAGATTACGAGGGATATCCTGATAAAGTTGCTTCAGCAAGGGCTTCCTTTTACTGTTGCTAGTGCAAGAAGTGTCAAAACGATACAACCGATCATGGCCAATATTCCAATCTCGTTACCTATTATAGAATTCAACGGTGCGTATCTATCTGATATAGCTACAGGGGAGCATTTGTATGTTCATGAAATTGAACAGACGATACGTGAGGTCATTTTTGACTTAGGTGTAAAGTACAAGACCCTTCCGTTCATTTCAAGCTATAATGGAAAGAAGGATTGCTTATATTATCCTGAAATTACGAATGATGGGCAGGACTTTTATTTTCAGGAAAGGCTGAGGATGAAGGATGACCGATTGATCCACCATTCAAGATTACAAGAGAGCTTCAAGGACCAGATTGTATGTTTTACCTTTATGAACCGATTTGAGGTATTACAAGAATTTAAAGAGGAATTAGAGCATACTGTTGGTCCTTATGTTGAGATCCACTTGTTTGAAGAAATCTATAATCCTGGATGGTATTGGTTAACCGTTCATGACCGTAAAGCGACCAAAGATCAAGCAATTCAGACGTTAAAGGAATACATCGGTCAAAAGGATGCGAAGGTGACCGTATTTGGTGATGGCGTCAATGATATAAAAATGTTCAAAGCAGCAGATTACGCTGTAGCCGTTGGGAATGCATGCGAGGAGTGTCAGAGGTTTGCCAATGAAACGATCGGTGTGCATACTACGGATAGTGTGGCGAAATATTTGCAAAGGATTTGGAATGAGAAAATAGAAACCATGTGAAAGGAGAGGTAATATGAGTCGTAAAGATGAAATACGTGACAAGGTTTGGACAACCTTAACGGAGCAAAAGCTTGGACGCTTTCCGTTTCCATTATACAAACGTATTCCGAATTTTAAAGGAGCAGAACGAGCCTCAAAGCTAGTTGAGTCTATGGACATTTATCAGGATGCCAAGGTTGTAAAGGTCAACCCCGATGCTCCACAGCTTCCTTTGCGTACACAAGTGTTAAAGGACGGAAAGGTGCTATTGATTCCAACTCCAAGACTTAAGGATGGCTTTGTTATGATTGACCCGAAAAATGTTCCAGTGGGTGAGGAACGAAAGGCTGCGAGTATTAAGCATATGAATTCATATGGGAAAGTCGTTTCTTTACTTGAGGTTCCTACGATTGACCTTATTGTGGTTGGGTCTGTTGCGATACATAAGGATGGACGTCGCCTTGGGAAAGGTGAGGGTTATGCTGATCGCGAGTATGCGATTATCCGAGAACTTGGGAATCCGCAGGTACCTGTGATTACAACGATAAACAGTGTGCAGCTTGTTGATGATGATATTCCCATTGATCCATTTGATTTAACAGTCGATTGGATTGTAACGGAGGATGAAATCATTGAGACGCGTAGTCCTTATGAAAAACCGACCGGAATTCTTTGGGAGCATGTTCGAGATGAAGAGTTTGAAGAGATGCCGGTTTTGAAGGAGATTAAGGAGATTGTAAATAGTAAAAGACCAAGCTAGTGGAAATGAGCTTGGTCTATTTATGGTTTTATAATGTAAAGTTCTAGAAATTTTTGTGGTAGACACGTTTCTGTACCGTTAGTTTAGAGGTCCGTCCCTTTAGTATCCTTCAACAACGAGGTCAAGTTTTCCTGTACCTGGGTCAATAACAAGTCCGTGAACGGGAACCTTTTTGTCCATTAGTGGGTGCTGATGAATCATGTCTACGCTGTGGGCTACGCTTTCTTCTACACTGGCAAATCCGGTTAGCCATTCGTCCAGGTTAATTCCCGAGTATTCTAGTGTGCTGAAGGTTTCATCTTCAATGCCACGCTCCTTCATTGCATCAATTACAGCCTTACTGTCAAGAGAGCCCATTCCGCAGTCGCGGTGTCCAATTACAAACACTTCGTCTGCTTTTAAGGCATAAACTGCGACAAGAATACTACGCATAATACTTCCGAATGGATGTGCCACAAGAGCACCGGCGTTTTTAACGATTTTAACATCGCCGTTTCGCATGTTCATGGACTTTGGCAGAAGCTCAACTAATCTTGTGTCCATACAAGTTAAAATGACGATACGCTTATCAGGAAACTTTGTGGTTTGGTATTCCTCGTATTTTTTTTCATCAACAAATGAAGTATTGAATTCAAGAATATCCTTTAATAATGACATGAATCTCCCTCCAATGGTATGTAATCTTCTATTCAGTGAAGAACAGTTATAAAAATAGTATGTTGAATCTATATTATCAGAGAATGAATCGATATTGAAGGATTGTTGCTTAGCGATTATACTTTCAAGGACATAGTCATTGATAAGGAGGTTGTTTATGAAGTCATTACATGCTTCTGTATATATCTTATTAGGAGCGTGTTCCTATGGAATACATGCTTCACTTGTGAAAATTGGCATTGCACAAAACATAACAATTTCCGAGATTACTAGTAGTCAGTACATTATTGGCATTTTGCTATTATTGCTTGTATTACCTTTTACAAAGAAAAAAAGTATGAACCGTCGTCAGCTTTTTGAACTATTGGGGATTGGTGTGTTGGTCGGACTTACGGGTGTTTTTTACGGATTAAGCTTGGCAAAGATCCCTGCATCCATAGCCGTTGTGATGCTGTTTCAATTTACGTGGATCGGTTTGTTGATTGAGTCCGTCTATTTAAGGTCCGTCCCTAGTAGGAAGAAGCTAGTTTCGGTTGGTTTTTTGTGGGTGGGGACGTTCCTTGCTGGGAGTTTGGTGAGTTCGACGGGCTTTCAGTGGAGTGAGAATATTGAGGGGATTGTATATGGATTTTTAGGTGCAATTACCTTTGCATTGTTTTTATTTTTTAGTGGAAAAGTGGCAAAGGGGATTCCGACTGTTCAAAAAAGTGTTCTTACGATTTTGGGCGGAAGTGTTGTTGTGTGCGGGATGTTACAGCCTGCATTTTTATCAGAGCCTAGTAGATTCGTAGATATTTGGGAAATCGGTGTCATTGTGAGTTTATTTGGCTCCATCCTGCCCATTGTGTTTTTTGCATTAGGTACACCACATCTTGAATCAAGTATTTCTACAATTATTGGAGCAGCAGAGCTTCCGGCAGCAATCATCGCAGCGATGGTGTTATTGCATGAAGATGTATCTGTGCTGCAGTCTATCGGGATATTGTTGATCTTGATTGGTATTGCGATTCCGCAACTAACATTCCGGTTTCAAAAACCACAAAAGCAATTCAGTCAGTAAAAAATTATAAAGAGGAAGTTGCAGAAATAATCTGAACATCATATAATAGAACTAACTATAATTGGAATTTTTAAAGGAGGTGGAATTGAGATGAAGAATCGTTCTGTTGGATTGCATGGACAATACTTAGAATATATCTATATTTGCCGTGCAATTTTTCATGAAGTTGCGTTCAAGGGGACACGTATGCCCTTTTTTAGCAACTTAATATGAAAACAGTACGGTAAGAGGTCTCAATTCCAGTCTCGAACAATAAACGGTGACGAGTGAGAGCTTATTAAAGGCTCTTTTTTTGTACCCTGCTAGAGGTGTTTATACACACTAGTTTTAACATTGTCGAAAAGCCATGGAGGACGATTGCTCTTCTATGGCTTTTTTTGTGTTTTCTGAAGCCTCTTACTTAGATTGATATAAATGGAGGAAAAGAAATTATGATACTTTGTAGCATACAACAAATCGCAAAAATGTTTGGTGGAAATCAGGTTTTTGAACATATAACGTTTGAAATACAAGAGAAGGATCGTATTGGACTTGTTGGTCGTAATGGTAGTGGAAAAACAACCATCTTTAAATTACTTGCAAATGTCGAGTCTCCTGATGAAGGGCAAATCCACTTGAAAAAAGGAGCTAGGGTAGGATACCTAGCACAGATTCCCCAATATCCAAAAGGAACAACAGGTCTGGATGTACTACAATCTGCCTTTGCACATCTACTTGAAAAAAGTGAACGCCTTCGAGAGCTTGAAGGAAAAATGGCTACTGCAACCGATGAGGAGCAATTAACGAAAGACCTTAATGAATATGGTCGATTGCAGGATGCTTTTACACTTTCAGGAGGATATGAGATTGAGTCGAATATCTCGCGAGTGGCGAATGGATTAGGGATAGAAGATTTATTAGGTAAGTCCTTTGAGACGCTGAGTGGAGGAGAACAAACAAAGGTATGTCTAGGTCTTGTGCTATTACAGAAGCCGGAACTGCTCTTACTTGACGAGCCGACAAATCATCTTGATATTCAGGCCGTAGAATGGCTCGAGGAGTTTTTAAAGGAGTATGACGGTGCGGTTGTGTGTATTTCCCATGACCGGTACTTTTTAGATCATGTGATTACAAAGATTTACGATCTTGAGGACGGTGAGTTAACGGTCTATCATACGAACTATTCAGGCTTTGTAAAAGAAAAAGAAGAACGCATGCTTATTGAATTTCAGGCATATCAGGAGCAACAAAAGAAAATAAAAAAAATGAAGGAAGCAATCAAACGACTGAAGGAGTGGGCGAACCAAGCAAACCCACCGAATGAGGGACTGCACAAGCGTGCCCGAAATATGGAGCGTGCCTTAGAACGGATGGAGAAGCTGAAACGTCCTGTTATCGATCGAAAACAGATGGGACTGGAGTTTGAGAAAACGGACCGAAGTGGAAAAGACGTTTTTATTTTGGATAATGTCTCGAAAACGTATGGTCATAAGACCTTGTTTGAAGATGCTAATCTGTTGGTACAATATTTGGACCGTACGGCTATTGTTGGTCCAAATGGGACAGGAAAATCAACGATTATTAAGATGCTGTTAGATGAGGTCAAAGCGGACTCTGGTGTGGTTAAGCTTGGTAGTAGTGTGAAGATTGGGTATTTATCACAGCACTTTACGGTTGCGGACCCAAATATGAGACTCATTGATGCGTTTCGTGAAGAAGTAGCGGTTGCAGAAGGAGAAGCACGTCATATTCTCGCAAGGTTCTTATTTTACGGACCAAATGTTTTTCGAAGAGTGGGGCAGTTAAGTGGAGGAGAAAAAATGCGTCTGCGTCTTGCTCAGCTGATGCATCAGGACATCAATTTTCTCGTGCTTGATGAACCGACGAACCATCTAGATATTGATTCTCGTGAGGTATTAGAGGATGCTTTAGAAGAATTCAAAGGGACAATTCTAGCCGTTTCCCATGACCGTTATTTCCTAAATAAATTGTTCAAGAAAACGTACTGGCTGTATAACAAAAAGCTTCATCATTTTGATGGAGATTACACCTGGGCGAAGTCGAAGCTTGAAGAGTTGAAAGCGAAGGAAGCTCCTATGAAGGAGGAGCCTATAGCGAAAGAGGTCAAAGTAGTGGAGCCGGTAACGTCTTCTGGTAATAAGAAACCTTTCATTCGTATAGAAGAGGTGGAGGCTTCCTTGGAGGAATTAGAGGAACGAGTCGCTAGTCTTGAAGCTGAGCTTGCTGTAGAGAAAGAATTGGAGAAGCTTCAGAAGCTATATGAGGTGAAGGAACAATTAGAAAAAAAGCGTGATGAGATGTATGGGTTATTGGAGATGTTACTGTAGGATTGTTGGGATTTTGGGTGTCCTGAGGTTTTCACAGCAGTTGCTAAACTATAACACTTAGGTACTGGGAATTCCATTTGCAAAATAACTAATTAAGGTACTGGATGTCCGCATGAGCATTGTTTTTAATTCGAAGCGGACAAATAGTACCTTATTCTACATGAATTCACTGCTTTTGAAAGGCAAGCGGACATTTTAGTACTCTATTTCATGAAGTTCACTTGAAAATTTGCTCTCTATACGTAAATAAGGTACTTAAATGTCCGCCACCTTAGCAAAATACCTATTTTAAAGCTAAATAAGGTATTAAATGTCCGCATAAGCTTGCCTTACACTTGTATTCAGCGTGATCTGTAGCAAAGAACAAGCATCGAAAAATGTTTTCATATCCTGTGCATATTATAATCAACAGATAGGAGTGATGAAGATGAGAAAACATGAGGTAATCATTATTGGTGGTGGTCTGGCTGGGATTATGGCAGCTCGAACGTTGCTACATAACGGAATAGAGGATGTTGTCATACTAGATAAAAGCCGAAGTGTAGGGGGACGATTGGCAACGAGAAGAGTAGACGGCGGAAAGGTCGATCATGGAGCACAGTTTTTTACAGTTCGTACACCACAATTGCAAAAGAGTGTGGAGGATTGGCTAAAAAAGGGCTGGGTGAAAAAGTGGTTTGGTGACCCGTATCCTCGTTATACAAGTGTTGATGGGATGAACACATTAGCTAAAAAACTAGCAGACGGAATTCCAGCTATACTTAATGAGAGAGCTGTAAATGTTACAAATGAAGATTCTGTTGTGGTTCAGTGTGAGTCAGGAACGACCTATCATGCGAAGAAAGTGCTAATAACAGCACCTGCTCCTCAGGCAAAGGATCTTCTTTCAGGTGATGAATTTTCTTCCGACATCAAGGAAGAGTTAAGCAAGGTAACGTTTGCTCCGTGTCTCGTAGGGATTTTTACCGTGGAGGAAACGGTCCCAAACCTTGATGAAGGGGGCCATCTTGATACAAAGGTACCTGCTGGAGTGGAACGTATTGTGGATCATCAAGCAAAAGGAATCTCCGATAAGGTCACGGTTAGCGTGTATATGAACAGAGAATGGTCTATGGAACATTATGATCTAGACGATCAATCAATTTTAGCAAAAATAAAAGGTAAGGTAGCAGGTATGAGTGTTATTCAGGAGCAGCTGAAGCGTTGGCGTTATGCTGAGGCACAAACCGTTTTGCATAAGCCTTATTTACAGGTAGACAACAAGATATTTATTGCAGGAGATGCCTTTTTAACAGAAGATGATCCTGCAGGAAGAACACGATTTGAGAGTGCTTTTTTATCGGGGATAGCAGTGGGAGAAGCACTTGTGAAAGCCGAAAGGTAATTGTTCAATTTTCCGACAAACTTCCTCATTTTACTAAGAATTTTTAGGCAAACTAGTGGATGAGTTACAGTTTCAGGTTTACACTAAAAGCAACTAGATTGTTTAACTGAAAGGACGTTTGTTTTGACACAGTTATGGGAAGAGGCACAACAATTTATCACGGATTGCTATCAGGAATTAGAAAAATCAACTACTGATATTGAAAATAGATTAGCTCAAATAAAGCAAGAGATCGAGGAAAGAAATGTTTATGAGCATACCTATGAAGAGCTTGTTTTTGGCGCAAAGGTAGCGTGGCGTAATAGTAATCGCTGTATTGGAAGACTCTTTTGGCAATCGTTACATGTACTTGATGAGAGACATTTGAGTACGGAAGACGAGATCTTTGATGCATTACATCGTCATCTTCAATATGCCTCAAACGGTGGAAAAATCCTTCCAACCATCACAATCTTTCGACCGTCTCAGCCTGATCAACCGGATATCCGTCTCTGGAATCACCAGCTTCTACGTTATGCTGGATATAAAGAAGGTGATGCGGTCATGGGAGATCCTTCTTCCATTGCATTAACAACAAAGCTTGAAGAACTAGGCTGGAGTGGGGAGAAAACGCATTTTGACCTATTACCATGGGTCGTCCAAATTGGGGACGGACCTCCAAAGTGGAGAGAGATTGATCGTGAATCCGTTCTTGAGGTTGAACTGGTGCATCCTGAATATGAGTGGTTTCAGGACTTGCGCTTGAAGTGGTATGGAGTACCGATTATTGCCGATATGGAGCTTTCTATTGGTGGGATATCGTATAAGGCAGCACCTTTTAATGGCTGGTACATGGGGACGGAGATCGGAGCGCGCAATCTAGCCGATGCGTCGCGCTATAATATGCTGCCAAAAATCGCGAGCTGTATGGGACTTGATACGTCACGAGCTTCAACATTATGGAAGGACAAAGCATTGGTAGAGTTAAATGTTGCTGTGTTGCATTCCTATAAAGCAGCGGGTGTCAGTATCGTTGACCATCACACAGCCGCCCAGCAGTTTGGTTATTTTGAAGAGAATGAGAAGAAGGCAGGACGTAAGGTTACAGGTGATTGGAACTGGCTTATCCCACCAGTATCACCTGCAACAACACATATGTGGTTTAAGGGCTATGATAATACGTGGAAGACGCCGAATTATTTTTATCAGAAGAAAGTATATAAGTAATGGTTGTAAGCTGGTTCATTCTATCGAAACGGAATGAAGCAGCTTTCTTCATATGGGTTTAGTGATTTATTGGTAACAAGAAAGTACCGAAACCAATAGCGAAACTCATCAAATAATGGTCGGTGATCTTCGAAAGAAAAGGTGTCAAAGAAATCCTCTAGTGTTTCTGTTTCAATATTGTCGAGCAAACCTGTAACATAGATGGGTGTTTTAAAGCGGTTGTATAGGTCACTATAGCCGTAGAAGGAAAATAAATCCTCAATTTGACGCTCATTCATCTAGCTCACTCCTTTACCTCTATTTTTTCTACTATATAGAAAATCATTCATGATTCGTTATTTTATGAACAAGATGACAGGTTGGTTTGTGTGTTGTGGTAAGGAGGTGTTGGTTTTGCTTCTGAGAAATGGTTATATCTAGTAAGACATACCGTTTTGAGAGTATAGATTTGAGTTCGAAATAATCATTAAAAAATTCCTCAGAACTTAAGAGTCCGAGGAATTGTTAGAGACATTATTAGAATTGCTTGAAACTAGCTCAGTATAAACAACCAATCGTTTATCGTAATTTCTTGTTTCCTTATCAAAAGTTCCTGTGCAAGTGATTAAATTTAACGAACTACTGTGGGAATATCCGAAAATCTCTTTTAAAGGTGCCTGATCCCAAGGATATTCTTCCTGATGAATTACTTTGAATGTGAGCTCTTTTCCATCCTTATCTCTTAAAATAATTTCGTCACCAACTGCAAGCTTATTCAAATCATAGAAAACGGCTGGTCCGTTACGACTATCAACATGCCCACCAATGACAGCACTTCCGGGCTCGCCAGGCCTATATCCTTTTTCATACCAGCCGACATGGTCAAAGCCTTCTGTAACATTCATTTCACCATTTTCTTTAAGCCCAACATGTTCAACTGTTGTTTCTAATGCGATGCTTGGAATGGAAAGTGACACAGGAATGATGCCTTCTCGAGTATCTTTTATAATGCTAGTAGCATAAGGAGATGGAGTAGTATTCGTAGTAGGAGGAGTAGGGCGTTCGGTCTTTTCTATTTCTTGTATAGAAGTAGTAGATTGTGTATTTTCATCAATTTTAACTGATTCTTGCATATTACAGGCAGAAATAGATAAGAGTACAAGCACCATGATTGCTAGTCTCATAATATAGCTCATGTAAGTTACTCCTTTCATCTTTATATAGTTGGGCTGACCCATAGCTTACAGGTCAGCCCCTTTTTATTTAGCTTCGTTCTATTTGAATAGTCTTTTTATAGACCTATTTTGCTGCAAGTTTTTTCTTAAGTATTAGAACAGAAGCTCCAGCGATTACAAATAGAGATGCTAAGATCGAATAGAGTGGAAGCTCTGAGTGATTTGCATCGGCTGTCCCACCCATTCCTGTGTTTGGCATTTGAGTTGGCATAGTTGAAGCAAATTTGTCCGGGAACTGAGCAACAAATGCTCCAGATAATCCTTTTGCTGGTGCTAGCATATGTTTATACGCTTCTCGAGCTTGATTGTATGCTTCCTCATAGTTTCCAGCAGCGTAGCTATCAAATGCTCCTGTTAATTGATTTACGTGCATTTGTAAGCCTTCTGCTAGACCATCTGCTGCTAGTCGTTCTTCTGTTGCTGTTTCTAAAAAGCTAGAGAACTCTGCTCTGTAACCATCAAGATTTTGTAATGCCATTTGTTTTGCCTCTTCATCTTTAGCGGCAACAGCATTTACATAATCAACGAAGAAACCGATATGCTCGCTCCACATGTCCTTGAATTGCTGACCAGCTTCGTCACCATAAATCGAAGCAATTGCTGCTGAAAGGTCTTCGGTATTCGCATTTAGGGCATTTGCTGAAGCCTCAAAATCCTCGGATCCATCAATTCCATTTTGCATTGCGGTTACAGCTAATCCTGCATGCTCTGTTAATAAATGCGTTAGTGCTGCACGTAAATCAGTTGCAGGTGTCACAGCCATCGTGTCTTCAAACTTTTCCGGGAACTGATCTGTGATTGCTGCAGACAAGCCTTTTGCGACCATATGCATATGGTTAATCGCTTCACGTTCATATTCGTACGCTTTTTCATAGTCACCCGCGACATAGTTATCAAATGCTCCAATAAGTTGATTGACATGCATTTGTAGTCCTTCCGCAAGGCCACTTGCTTCTAATCGGTTTCCAGTAGCTGTTTCGAGGAAGTTAGAGAACTCTGTGCGATAGCCGTCTAACTTTTGTAATGCTTCATCCTTTGCTGCTTGGTCATCGTTTCCTGTGGCAACAACATAGTCAACAAAGAATCCAATATGATTCGTCCACATTTCGTTAAATTGTTGACCTGCCTCTTCACCGTAAACGGATGCGATGGCTGCAGTTAAATCTTCTGTGTTTGCATTTAAAGCACCTGCTGCTGCATCAAAATCATCAGCACCCTCTGCCCCTTTTCTCATTGCTTCTACTGCTAGATAGGCGTGTTCGCTTAGTAAATGCCCTAGAGTTGTTCGAAGTTCTGCTGCGGGTGTTTCAACACTCGGTTCATGTACCTCTCCATTGTGGGCACTTACGATTCCAGTTGTGGGGATTAATAGTGTCATGCTTAGTGGGATTGCTAAAAATGATTTTCTGAATTTCATCGTAAAATCTCTCCTCTTTTTTGTATTTTCACTAAGCTATCGAAGGAGAGTTTTGTTTGGATCACTTTTTTATAAAAAAATCTGAAACTCTTTATCAGGTCATCGTAAGGTAAGGTAACTCATTAGAATGTGAGGGGGTATAAAAGGATGAAGTATGTACTCATAGCAGGGGTAATCATCGTTGTGTACTATGCTGTAAGAATATGGATTGGCTCGAAAAAATCACAATTTTATGGTGATAGTATTAAGAACAATAAATATAATTCTAAAAATGAAGCGTATGACAAATCATCAAAATATCTTCCGGGAATTAGAAACCATTATGATAATAACTCAGGGGACAATAAATAAACCCCTCATAGACCAGAATGATGTCTATGAGGGGTTTTTAGCATTCTATTAGAATGTATTCCAAGTAACGACTTCGTTAAGTGGAAGGCGATATTTTTCAAAGCCTTCTTGTGTGCCTTTTCCGAGAGCAATTAACATAACGGGCTTGAAGGTTTCAGGAACATGAAAGGCTTTGATAAACTCATCATGCTTAAATCCACCCATTGGAACAGTGTCTAAACCTTTTGCTTTTGCTGCTAACATTAGCTGCATGGATACTAATCCACCATCAACCATAGCTACTTTTGTTGCTTGTTCCTCTGATAGGTGTGAATAGTTTTCATAGATAGACGATACATAGAAATCCTTAACTTCTTTTGTCATCTTGCCACTTTTTACGATATCTCCGTAAATATCTTCTGCCTTTTTATATGCTTCAAGATCACCTAGAACAGCAATAACAGCAGATGCATCCGTTACTTGCTTTTGGTTATTCGCAATTGGAAGTAATTTCTCTTTTAACTCTTGCTCTTGAATAACTAAAAATCTCCAAGGCTGTAGGTTTGAAGAAGAAGGAGCTTTGGTCGCAATCGTTAGGATTTCTTCAATTTCTTCCATTGAAAGTTCAAACGTAGGATCATATTGGCGTACAGAACGACGCTCTTCTGCGACTAAAAAGAAATCTGAACTGTCAAGCGTCTTAGGTTGATTAGAGCCTAGATCTAATTCATTGATTTTATTTAAATAGTCTTGTTTCGATGACATGATTGTGTCTCCTTTAACTGTGTGTATTGTAGGTACAGTTAGACATAAAGTTAAACTGTAACTTTTACAATTACAGTATATAAGGGACGAATCAAAAGTGTCAATTAAAACAGCTTGAGATTGTTAAAGCATATCAGCTAATGTTTTAGTTGCAAGTCCGATTTCTAACCACTCTTCCATTTCATCTCTCAGATTAAGTAATGAGCTATGAGTAGATGAGTTAAAGCATTCCGTGTCAATTTCTAGAAATCTATTTGAATAGGGATCTGCCTTAATTGCATGATACACCTGAATAAGCTTGATGTTTTCAGGACGAGATTGAAGAGAGTATCCACCGTTTCGTCCTTCTTTAGCGTGTACAAGATCTGCTTTTACTAAATGAGTAATGACTTTTCTTAAAAAAGATGGCTTTGTGTTTAGTTTTTCGGCAAGTACGGAGCTAGGACAAAGTCCGTCATATGTTGCTAATAGTAACAGACATTGTACAGATATACCGAACCATTTTGTACACGAATCGTTTTTATTCATGAAGAACACCTCTACAATAGTTTAAAACGGATTTATGGAAATCACAAAGGATATTTTTCCTTCTATAAAATAAAGGCCCACCCAGAGGGACGGACCTTTCCATTTATAGAATTTACAATTCGGATGCTAGAACAATTGAACCTTTTGGTGTTTGGCTTGTAGCATCAGGTTCTAATGTAATGGCAACAGTATCCCAATCCTTGTCACTTTTCGGTAGCGTGTAAACAACAGCACCAGTACCGTTATTTGAAGGGATAAAGGTTCCAGCTCGTTCAGGTTGCTCATCTTCAATTAACCATACTTGATATACCTCATCATTCTGTACAGCTTGAAGCTCTTCGGCTTGAATGACAACAGTAATCCCATTTTCTTGTTCGATGAGAGAAGCAATACCAGTAGAGTCATTTTCTATTCCTGCCAGTTGAACATGATTTAGGACCTGATCAACAGCAAACTCTTCAGGAGTTGTAGGGGTTACTAGATATTGATATACATTTCCTAGTAAAGAAAGTACTAAGATAGCGGCGGTTAATGGAAGCATCCAGCCTCTTCGAGAACGTGCCTTTGATGGCAGTTCATGAACCACTGCACGTTTTGGTTCTTCACCAAGCACACGTGTCATGATCCGTTCCTCAAGTCCAGCAGGAGGTGTAACGGGATCTGATAAAAATGGTAAATCCTCTGTTAAATCAGTCAGTTCTTGTAATTCATTTTGACAAGTTGAGCAATCATGCAGATGTTCCTCAAACGTGAGTTTTTCATCAGGAGATAATTGGTCATTAAAATAATCTAGGACTTGATCGCAGTGCTGGTTAGTCATTCGCAATTTCTCCTTTCCCGTTCAAACACGATTTTAAATGCTTTAATGCTAAACGAATTCTTCCTTTTACTGTTCCTAAAGGAATCCCTGAGCGGTCCGCTATTGACTGCTGAGATAGCCCCTTAAAATAGAACAAATCAACGATACTTTGTTGCTGCTCTTTTAAGAGCTTCATACAATCTTGAAGCATCATCCCTTTTTCCTTCCATTGGAGATGATCCTCAGGAGTAAAGGTATCGATTTGATTTGAATCACTTTCTTCATAGGAAACTACCGGTTGCTTTTGTTTTTTTCTAATGATATCTAATGCTGTGTAACGTGTTAGAGTGAGGAGCCATGAAGAGAATTTCCCTTTTTCCTGATTATAATAAGAATGAGGATTCCATAGTTTAACGAAGACTTCCTGAATGACTTCTTCGGCAATTTGTGGATCCTTTGATAGCTTATAACAAAAGGAATAAATAATTTTCTCGTACCTTCGATAGAGTGTTTTAAAAGCATGTTGGTCCTTCTTCTCTATAATTAATTGATAGAGTTCAATATCTTCTTGATGGGACATAATGTTCTCCTTTTCACGAATAGGATACTTTTAGAATACAAGACATTGAAGAACATCTCAATTTTGTATAGCTATCGAAACGTATCCGTGTATGGATCATTTTGATGGTTGAAATAGTATGAGTCATTCTGTTTTTTTGTTGCACATTACTTAACATGAACATGCAAAGGTAGAAAGTATAAAGGAAAGTAGGAAAATTGATCGAGGTAGGAGGTTGAGGGGTGCGGTGCGGACATTTATTCCTTTATTTGCGGGGATTCCCTGGTTTTTTTGGGCGAAGCGGACATCTATTCCGTTATTCATCAGAAAAGAAGCTATAATCCTTGTATTCTCTTGGAATAGCGGAACAAATGTCCGTTAACTCAGCAAAATTTGTGCTTTTTCCTGAAATAGCGTCTTAAATGTCCGTTTCACATCATCAAGTTGGGATGTTAGTATTACAACCATATACCAGATAATAAAAGTAATACAATACCCGGCTTTGTGCATTAAAGTTTTGATAACTGCAAATAGAAAATTGATTGTTGCAGGAAGGTCGGGATTGCGGTGCGGACATTTATTCCTTTATTTGCGTGGATTCTCTGGTTTTTTGGGGGGAAGCGGACATCTGTTCCGTTATTCATCAGAAAAGAAGCTATAATCCTTGTATTCTCTTGGAATAGCGGAACAAATGTCCGTCAACTCAGCAAAATCTTAGCTTTTCCCTGAAATAGCGTATTAAATGTCCGCTTCACAGCATCAAGTTGGGATGTTAGTATCACAACCATATACCAGATAATAAAAGTAATACAATACCCGGCTGTGTGCATTAAAGTTTTGATAACTGCAAATAGAAAATTGATTGTTGCAGGAAGGTCGGGATTGCGGTGCGGACATCTATTCCGTTATTCATCAAAAAAACAGCTATAATCCTTGTATTCTCTTAGAATAACGGAACAAATGTCCGCCAACTCAGCAAAATCATAGCTTTTCCCTGAAATAGCGTATTAAATGTCCGCTTCACATCAACAAATTTGTCCATTAGTATCAGAGCCAAATATCAGATAGAAAAAACACTTGAATCTATAACTCAATCCAAGTGTTTAATTATTTGAAATTATGCCATGCAGTACTACTTAATTTTTCCAACGTGTAGATGCATCACCTAAACCAACCACAATCCCTTCAACTATTTTGCAAGATTATAAAGTTTTTTAATAATCGGTAATGACCTGCCTGTTCCAATCGCGACACTTTCAAGTGGGTTTGGGGCAATATGGACAGGAACATCAATCTCATTTACTAGCCATTCATTAAGTCCATTTAATAACGAGCCTCCGCCAGTCACAAGGATTCCACGATCCACAATATCTCCACTCAACTCAGGTGGACAGTTTTCTAGTGTTGTTTTAATCGTTTGTAAAATAACTAATAGAGACTCTTTGATTGCTTGTTGAATTTCATCCGAGTGTAGTGTGATGGTTTTCGGAAGACCTGTCACTAAGTCTCGGCCTTTAATTTCAATGGACAAGCGGTCATGTTCAAGAAGCGCATATCCAATCTCCATTTTAATTCGTTCAGCAGTACGCTCACCGATTAGAACATTATACTGCTTTCGTACGTAATGGATAATATCGTCATCCATGCGGTCACCACCAACACGAACGGCTTGATAGGCAACAACGCCACCATAGGAAATGATTGCAACCTCTGTTGTACCACCACCGATATCGACAACGACATTGGCAATCGGTTCGGCTACTGGCAGGTCTGCTCCAATCGCAGCAGCTATCGGCTCCTCAAGAAGCATGACTGATTTCGCACCGGTAGCTCTAACAGCATCCTGAATGGCTCTACGTTCAACCGTTGTCGCTCCAGAAGGTGTACAGACAACTATATGAGGTTTTCGGATGGAGAATCCTAGCTTTTTCCCAACCTTTTTAAGAGCATGATTAAGTAGCTCTGTTGTTAAGTTATAATCAGCAATTACACCATCCTTTAATGGGCGAACGGCATGAATTTTTTCCGGTGTTTTTCCAATCATATTTTTAGCTTCTGAACCGATTGCAACAATTTTATTTGTGGCATCATCAATCGCAACAACAGATGGCTCATTAAACAGAATTCCTTTATTTTTACTATAGATTAAGATATTCGCAGTTCCTAAGTCGATTCCAATTTCAATATTTGAAAACATGATGTATTCCTCCGTATGTAATTTGTCTACTCACTTAAACCTTCTACTTAGTATAGAGGATTTGTGACCGTCGAAAAGGAGGAGAAAACTTCCAGAGAGTGTTTGTTACAAAATAAGATTAAAGCTTTGAAGTGAAAAAGGGGATAAAATCAATTAAAAGTGAATGATTACTAGAATGGCATTTTGACGGGCTGTTATACATTCTTAAATGTACTGTTACATTGAAGTATTTGTGTAATAGATGAAAAAAAAGGGCCAGTCATTTCCAAATTAGAGATGACTGGCCCTTTAAAACTTATAGTGTAAACTTCTTCAATTCATTGTGCATTTCTTGAGTTAAAGCAGTTAGTTGTTCAATTTGCTCGTTCATTTGCTCAAATGCACGTTGTTGTTCTTCCGTTGAAGCAGAGATTTCCTCTGTCCCTGCAGCTGTCTCTTCTGTTACAGCTGAGATGTTTTCGATAGAAGAGATAACATTGTTGGTTTTCTGACTTGATGTCATCATGTTTTCTTCTAGTGTACATAGTTGGTTGTAAACACTTAGAACGCGGTTAGAAATCTCTTCAAATGCATGTTCTGTATCGTTCATTGATTCTACTTGTTGATTCGAAATGGAATAGCCTTTAGTAGATGCATCCATAATCGACTGGATTCCGAATTTAATATTTTTAACCATGGACGTGATTAAGTCTGTTGCGTTGGATGAATCCTCTGCTAGTTTGCGAACTTCTTGAGCTACAACAGCGAATCCTTTACCAAGCTCACCAGCACGTGCTGCTTCAATTGCTGCATTTAAGGCCAGAAGATTTGTTTGCTCCGCAATGTCACGAACCGATTGAGCTGCGTTTTCAATTTCACCAGCATATTGAGCGAATTGCTCAACAGATCCCTTTATTTCTTGTGAGGAGCTTGATAATTGCTGGGCAAAATTCTTCTGATTTAATAGGGAGGAGCGACCTGTTTCAACTGCTTGAAGAGCGTTCTGACTTGCTGCTGCAGATTGTTTGCTGCCTTCAAGATTATCAGTGATTTCCTCACCAATTTGTGATAGCACTTCAGACGTAGTTTGGATATCCTCTGAAATCGACTGTGTACCAGTCGCCAATTCATCAGTAGATACAGCAACCTGATTGCTACTTTCAGTTAAGTTTGCCATTTGTTCTTTTACTTCTGTTGTAAAATTACTTACGTTTGTTCCAACCGTTTCAATCGACTGAACCGTTGAACGGAGGTTTGTAATCATTTTTCTAAATGATTCTTCCAATTGATCAATCTCGTATTTGCTCTTTTCGTTCTTTTTCGTAGAAAGCTCAACTGTTAAGTCACCGTCAGCAATTCTTCCAGCGTTCGTTACCATTACATTGATTGGTTTCACGATACGATTTGAAAGAACTAATGAAAGTCCGATTGATAATAATATTACTAAAACGGCTCCGATAATTGTCGTTGTAACAGTAAATTGGACTTTCGTTTGTGTAGCTTCCATAAATTCTTCGTACCATTGATTTGTTTGCAATTTTAAAAGGTGCATATCATTTAAAATACCAGATACGCGGATGGATTGACGTTTTGCATCAGCACTGTTTTCAGCTTCTAATGCTGCTGATGCTTCCTTTTGTAAGGTTGCATATTTCTCTTCTACTTGGTCCATTATTGCAATGTGCTCTGATACGTTTAGGTATGGCTTTAATTCTTCAATTCCATTAGCTGTTTCTGCTAGCATGTTTGTTGCTTCTTCTTTATTGGCATCTGTCGGACTAATAGAATAGTTGGCAAGGGATTGCTTTGTTACAACAAGATCCCCTTGCAGGCTCTCTGTTAAAAGTAAAACTTGAACATCATCGCTAGCTGAGCTTTGTATGCTTGAAATCTCGTATAATATAAACCCAATCATGGCAATCGATAAAATTAAAGGGGCAATACCAAGGATGAGTAACCGCTTCTTGAGTGTCATAATGTCTTCCTTTCTATGTGAGAGTATCAGCGTGTGCAAGAAAAGATATCTTTTGTTTATGGTGTTTGTACTGTAATCTCACCAGATATAATTTTGTTTGTTGCATCTTCAATTTGTTTTTGCTGCTCTGGTGTTAAAGTCTTTACGCGAATTGGTGCTAATCCCACACCGTTTTCTTTAATCCCGAGCTCGTACATGGATTGGCCCATTTTACCTGTCTCAACAACTTCTTTTATTCGATCAAAAACCGCAACGTCAATGTTTTTCAGCATAGATGTGACAACTGCTTTTTCAGCAACGAAATATTGATCTGAGTCAACACCTGCTGCAAATGTTCCGCTAGCTTGTGACGTTTGAAGTGCTCCCACTCCTGTAAATCCAGCTGCAGCGTAAATGAAATCAATGCCTTCTGCAATTTGTTCCTGGGCAATCTTTGCACCTAAGTCTGCATCCCCGAAGTTGTTTGCGTTATCTCTTGTAATTGAAATGTCAGGCTTCACATATTTTGCACCCTGTTCAAATCCAACATGAAAGCGTTCAATAACTGAAACACCTTCTGCTCCAGCAATAAATCCTAGTTTTTTAGAATCCGATACCATTGCGGCAACCATTCCAACCAAGAAGCTACCTTCGTGCTCTTTGAATGTAATGGAAACAATGTTTTCTAGCTCTGAAGCACCATCGATCAGCATAAATGTTTGGTCAGTGTGTTCCTGTGCTACTTTTTCGAGAGCTTCTTGAACAGAGAAGCCTAATCCAATAATTAAATCATTGTCTTGCTTAACTAGTTCTTGTAACGCACCTTCAAAGTCCCCATCAGGTGCTTCTTTATAATCAAACAGAACTCCTAATTCATCACGAGCTTTTTCTAAACCGCGAAAAGCTGAGTCATTAAAAGATCCGTCTCCTAATCCAGTATCTGAAAGCAAAATACCAATCTTATAAACTTTCTCACCTTTAGTCGTTGTTCCTTGTGCCGAACAACCAGAAATGATTAAAGTTATAAAAAGTGCAAAAATTGCTAGTTTCCTCAAGGTGATTTCCTCCTAGGTTGTGTATTTCGACATTTAGTGACATGTCCGTACGTCTTATATCGACATAAATGTAGTAGGTTTAACTGGTAAATAGTTGTTTTGAAAATGTTTTTTTAGTCTGAATATTGGGTGATATTAGTATTAGTGGGTTATTATGGATGTAACTAGGCCTGGTTGGTTTTGGGAAAAGAGATTATGAAGCTTTTTTAATGCTAGTGGTATGGAGGAGGGGAAAGTGTGTGGGGGTGAAGGTTGGCCATGCTAGAAGATAAAGAATCGATGGAAGTTTATTTGAGATAAGGACGATTTTATTATTTGCTTTTATTGAACTGCATTGTGCTTATGGGATCTCCCATTACATTTACGGATTTTTTCTACTTTTATCGGAATATTTGCTCGTGGGACTAGGTTTCATTTCACATTTATCATGTTCGGTTGAGTTTATGGGAACATTCTTTATGTTTATGGGAACTTTCCCAAACTTTATGGGAACATACTTTACTTTAATGTAGAGATTCTTAACATTTATGGGAATATTCGCCGAGAGAGCTGGCTTCATTCACTCGTGTAACGTACTTCTGCTGAGTTTATCAAGTATTCCTAATTCTTCTATACAAACAAAAGTCGCAGCTCCCACAAGGGAAACTGCGACGGTTACAGGTTATTTAGTTTTTTCTAATAGGTTTGCAAGAACGTGCTTTTTATACTTCTCAACTTTACGTCCTTCGTATTGGCGTACGCCAGCTTCTTTAAGCTTTTCTACGTACCAGCCTTTGCTTCCATAATGCATCGAAAACACCCTTTCTTTGCGTAAAAATTTTAGGAATCATTGACTAATTCGCACATGAAATCTGTGTACACATATTTCACATGTGTCATTGTAACATCTATGAAAATATGATGAAAGGGATTTGGATGAAAAAATTCAATTAATCTGAAAATATTCGAATCTCATGTTTAAGTAAAAGGCAGAATGTTTGAACCATGTGTAAGGATTTGGAATAATAAAGAGGAAACCATTCCAAAAGAAAGGAGTTTTTCCTGATGAAGGTATTGGTTATCGGTGCCAATGGGCAAATAGGAAAAATGGTCACAAAACAATTACATGGGTCAAATGAACATACTGTTCGAGCAATGGTTAGAAGTGAGGAACAAGCGGATGCCTTATCCAAACAGGGGATTGAGGCTGTTGTTGCGAATCTAGAAGACCGTGTTGAAGAGATTGGGCAAGCGATGGATGGCTGTGATGCTGTTGTCTTTACCGCTGGATCAGGTGGGAAAACAGGTGCAGACAAAACGTTACTGATTGATCTTGACGGTGCGGTTAAATCAATTGAAGCTGCAGAACAACGTAACATAGAGCGCTTCATTATGGTGAGTGCATTTCAAGCAAATAATCGAGAAAATTGGAATGAGAACTTACGTCCGTATTATGTTGCGAAGCATTATGCTGACCGGATTTTAGAAGATAGTTCGTTACATTATACGATCATTCGACCAGGTGGATTACTAAATGAGCCTGGAACTGGAAAGGTTCAAGTAGGTGCAAAGCTAGAACGATTCACCATTCCACGTGAGGACGTTGCAAGCACAATAGTTGCTGCTTTAACAGAGCCAACGACGTATAAGCGTTCATTTGATTTGGTCTCAGGAGAGAAATCAATCGAAGAATTGATTAAATTGGTTTAAACTCATGTTTTAAAACATGACTCCATATACTTATAGATAAGGGTTGTCAGTATGACAGCCCTTATTGTCTTATAAAAAGGGAGGTGGAGAGCGGTGTTTTTAATTTTTGCATTTATTTTACTTGGTGTTGTAGCCATCTTTTTGATTGCTAACCTAGTTGCTCCAGAATCTGAACTTATGAATACATTCAAAACGGTAAAGGGTTTTAAGGTTATGATGGGGAGTTTGGTTCTTATTTCTCTTCTTCTGATAGGAGCAAATACCATTGTTGTTCATAATGAGCAATGGAGAGAAAGTGCAATTATACAAGTTGAAAATGAATCAGGAGAACTTGAGCTGTTTGTTGGAAATAAAGAAGAAGCAGCACTTGCTTATAAGGAGAATCCGTCGGCTGGAGAGCCTTATCAAACTGAGTTATTGCTATGGGGTACCTATGAACATGTAACGATGAAAATCACGTATAAGGAAGATGAAACCGTTGGGTATCAAACAGAACCAATGTCTATAAAGGAAACCTTTAACTCTGAAGCCTATATAAAGCCAATTGAACTAACTTTTGAAAAGGAAGGCATTTGGCGAGTAGAAGTACTAAACAATGAAGAAACACTAGGCAATATTGTGTTGAAAGTTGAATAATCAAACCCTATGCCAAATCGGACTGATTTGGTTTTTTTATTTTATGAAAAATTTTACATAAAAATTAATTCAGAAAAACAGTCATAAAACCAAATAGTTCGACGAAGAGTTTAGTAGATTAAAATTTTAGGAGGGAAATCAACATGAAAAACAATAAAGTTACGAAACTAGCATCAACTAGTGTACTAGCTTCAGCTCTTATCTTCTCTATTCATTCAGGTTCGGTATTTGCTAATGATGATCAAACGGGTACGACGGTTGAAACGGGAGTCACTGAAGAAGTTGTAACAGATCAACAAGAAACAACGTCTCAGGAAGATGCCGGAACAACAACAGATACTGAAGATGATACAAATGAAGTAGAATCAACAGAAGATGTGGTTACTGATCAAGAAACTACTACTGATACAACAGAAGCAAATGAAGACACAACAAATGAAAGTACTGATGAAGAAGAATCAGAAGAGGAGCCATCATTAATACCAGGTGACTTTTTCTATTTTGTAAAAATAATCACAGAGAATATTCGCTTAGCAGTCACAATGGACGATTATAAAGAAGCACAGTTATTAGCAGACTTTGCAGCGGAACGAATCAAAGAAGCAAACGCTTTGATCGCAGAAGGTAAAACAGAAGAAGCAGAGGAGCTTTTACAAGAAGCCATTTTGACACAAGAGCAAGCTGTTGAAAAATTACCAGAATCTGAAGAGTTTGAAACGGTAACAATGGAAGGTAATGAAGTAACTGAGGAAGGTTCCGAGGAACAAACAACAACAGAAGCTGTTGAGGAGTCAACTGAAGAAGGATTAAGCGAAGAAGCAACAGAAGATACTGTAGAAACGAAGCTAGCCAATAATATTGATGCGCTTTTAGCAGTATTAGAGAAAATTGATAACCCTAAGGCACAACAGGCAATCATGAAGAATATTGGTAAGTCATTTGAGAAATTAGAAAAAAAGGTAAGAAAACTTGAAAAAATAGAAGCGAAGTTTGCCGAGAAAATGGCTGCAATTGAAGAGAAAGCAGCAAGTGGACAAATCTCTGAAGAAGAAGCTAATCGTGAAAAAGAAAAGCTAGAAGAAGAATTAGATAAAAAGGTACAAAAGGTTGAAGAAGAAGCAAAAGATGTTGAAGAGATTAATAATGAAGTAGCAAATGAAACAGACGAAGCTATTAAAGAAGAAGATGAAGTAGAGCAAGAAGAAGTAGAAGAAACGAAAGAAGCAGAAGAGAAGCAGCGTGAAGCAGCAGAGAAAACAGAAGAGAAGCAGCGTGAAGCAGCGGAGAAAGCAGAAGAAAAGCAACGTGAAGCAGCAGAGAAAGCAGAAGAGAAGCAGCGTGAAGCGGCAGAGAAAGCAGAAGAAAAGCAACGTGAAGCAGCAGAGAAAGCAGAAGAAAAGCAACGTGAAGCAGCAGAGAAAGCAGAAGAGAAGCAACGTGAAGCAGCAGAGAAAGCAGAAGAAAAGCAACGTGGAGAAACTAAAAAAGCAGAAGAGAAGAAACGAGAAGAATCCAAGAAAGACAAAGACAAAGATGAAGATGAAGATCAAGATGAAGATCAAGACTAAGAATCAAAACGAGGTGTACCTACATTTTATAGGTGCACCTCTATTTTTATTAGTATCAAAGAGGCTCGAAGATTTTGGATTCTTGAGCCCTGAATGTATAGTAACCTATTCATTCGTTACTTTTTGCAATGGAACGTTGTTTTCTTGTTCAAATTTATTGAACATAACATAATAAATACCAGCACTTACAACAGCTAGAATGGCTAACAATATAAACGTCCACTCGTATCCAATCCATAATGAAATGGTGATGGAAAGAGGCGCAATGGTTTTACCAATTGTAAAACGAAGACTAGCTGCCGCAAAGTATTGTCCGCGCATTTCCTCTGGAGCGATTTTTGAGATGAATGATTGCTGAATTCCCGCAGTCATTAATTCTGCAAATGTAAAAATTCCCATCGCTATAATGAAGATGTAAACGGATTGTGTTTGCCCGAAAATGAAGATGGCGCAAGCATAGATTAAGGATGAAAGAATAAAAACATTTCGTTCTCTAAACTTTGTCATCCATTTCGTAATGACGACTGTAAATAGAGCGACTAAAAGTCCGTTCTCAGATAAAATAAATCCAAAGATTTGTTCTCCCTGAAGCGTAAACGACCAGTCATTCACACTGAATAATGTAGCACTTTCTACGGTTTCTTTTATATAAACAGGGAAAAGAAGGTCAAGTTGCATAAAGGTTTGCGCAACAAGAATTCCTGCCACGATAAAAAGAAGAAACGTGCGGTCTTGAATGATGACCTTATAATCACGAACTTGCTCTGAAATAACACGATGCCACGCTTTTTGTTTTCCTTCTGATACACGTAATTTCTGGCTATTATCTGGAGCTGTTTCTCTTGTGAATTTTAATAGTAAAAGAGAAAGTAACACACAAATAATTCCAGATACTAACAGCAGTTGGAATCGATAATCTACGTAGAAGATTCCCCCAAGAATAGGCCCAACTACAACAGCTATATTAATGGATGTATAAAAGATCGCAAACACACTGCTTCGGTCTTTTTCATCCACAACATCAGCAACCATCGCTTGACTTGCTGGCCAATAAAAGGAACCAAAAATACTTACAAATGTAAAACATATAAATCCGATAATGGCAGAATCAAACCATGGAGAACTCGCAAGAGCGAACAGAATAAATGCCACTCCTTGCCCGAAAGCAGACAGTACCATCATGGTTTTTCGTCCAAAGCGGTCGGCGCAGTAGCCTCCCATTAAGTTAGCAAAAACAGCAAATAGCTGAGATGCAATCAGCATCAATCCGGCCATTGATTTCCCAAATGCTTCTGTAAAATATATTGTAAGGAACGGAAAGAACATCCAAAACGTGATGTTTAAAGCGGCCTCTCCAAATAAACGAACCTTTAAGTTCGAATCCCAATCTCGTATTCTCATGCTTTTCTCCCCTTTTGACGCTTGTTTATTGAATAAGAGATTTTTAGGATCTGACATTCCCCTTGTCAGCCCAACCTAGCATTCTATAAAACAAACTCATCCCGATGTTGAACTTTAATATCATACTCCGATAGGGGAGACGTTACAAGTGGTAATTGTAAATTTAAGTTAAATTGTATGTAAAAGGGACGGACCTTATAGCAGCTATGCTGCTGAAGGTCCGTCCCTCTATATTAGAATGCCCAGTTTCCGTTGCGGAAGATTGGTTCTGTTGTTCCGTCTTCTTTGATTCCGTCAATGTTCATGTCAGCAGAACCGATCATGAAGTCATTGTGAGTGATACTAGTGTTCAAGCCAGCTTCTTTTAGCTCGTCTTGAGACATCTTTTTACCGCCTTCAATACAGAATGCATAAGCGCTTCCGATTGCTAGGTGGTTTGAAGCATTCTCATCAAATAGTGTGTTGTAGAAAAGGATATTTGATTGAGAGATTGGAGATTGATGTGGAACTAATGCGATTTCTCCAAGGTAGTGGGAACCTTCATCTGTTTCCACAAGACGTTTTAAGAAATCTTCGCCTTCTTCTGCTTTGTAGCTTACGATACGGCCTTCTTCAAATGTAACAGAGAAGTTGTCGATAATATTTCCACCAAAGCTTAGTGGTTTTGTTGCTGCTACTGTACCGCTAACGCCTGTACGTAGGGGAACAGTGAACACTTCTTCTGTTGGCATATTTGCCATGAATGAATGTCCTTGCTCGTTAATGCTACCTGCGCCTACCCAGATATGACCTTTTGGAAGCTCAATCGTAAGGTCCGTCCCTGGAGCCGTGTAGTGAAGTTTGTGGTATTTCTTTTCGTTTAGGTAGTCTACTTTTTCATGAAGGTTTTCGTCATGTTGTTTCCAAGCAGCTACTGGATCTGGTTGGTCTGCACGGACAGCCTTGAAGATTGCATCCCAAAGTAAGTCGACCTGTTCGCTTTCTGGAGCATCAGGGAATACTTTTGCAGCCCATTGTTTTGATGGTGCTGCTAGTACACACCAGCTTACTTTGTCAGACTGAATGTACTGACGGTATTTATCCATTGCTTTCCCAGCAGCTTTTTGGAAGTTTGAAATTCTCTCTGGGTCAACCCCTTTTAGTAGATCAGGGCTAGCAGATACGATGGACATAAATGCTGCTCCTTGTTCTGCAAGAATTTCTCTTTCTTTTGCTTTCCATTCAGGAAACTCAGTGAACGCTTCATCTGGAGCTAATTCGTATTTTGTGCGAGAAACAACATCATCGTTGTAATCTACATATACATGCTTTGCTCCAACTTCGTAAGCTTTTTTAACAATTAAGCGTACGAATTCTGCTGCATCGATAGAAGCAGAAACAACTAAAGATTGGTCTTTTTGAATATTTACACCGACGCGAACAGCTAAATCTGCATATTTTTCTAAGTTTGTTTGAAAATTAGACATAGATATGTATCTCCTTTTATCAGAAAGTTACGTACAATTTTATTTTATCAGTGCGTAAAACGTTTGCAAGTATTTCCGCTTTAGCCTCACCTCAATAGTTTTACAATATCTCCACTACACATACACAGTGTTTATGCTTTTCATATAAGAGGAACAAAACATATAATGAAAATATAAGAGACACTACGTCTTTAAGTAAGGAGTTGCTGTAATGACACAACCGTTTCACAGAATAGAGGAAAACATTGCATTTCTAGAGAAAAATGACATGAGCTATGAGTTAATTCTTTTAGAAATGATGGAACTGAACCTGGATGAGCATGCTAAGAAAGAAGCATTAATCCATATAAAAAAAGAAATCCCTTTTACAGCATACGTTACATATTCAGGGCTAGAACAAGCACTGATTCTACTACCAAAATTTAATGATCAGCTGGCTGTTTCATTAGTGAAAAAAATACTAGGCAGTGCTGAAGTGGATCTACAAGCGAGTATCTTTGAAAGCTATCCATTAGAAATGCCTTATTTTACACACCGTTCAAATGGAGATTTTAATGAAGGCTCAACTGAAGGTGCTCAAATTGATGAGCGACCGATTCAAGAAAATAATGAAGAAAACCTTCAAGAGGAGATAGAAATTCCAGAAATAAATGAAGAGAATCTTCAAGAAGAGTTGAAAACTCCAGCGGATCAAGAGCAGCAGCCTGACTTCGTTTCAGAAGATGATAATTCTGTTCAGCATAAGTTATTAAACATTACCATTATTGATGATGAAGAAGTTATTCGTTCGTTTTTAACAGATCAGCTTGAAGCAAGTCCTTGGGGGGAGCTTGAAGTTTCTGTAGAAGCCTTTCGAGAAGGAGAGTCGTTCTTTGAAAGCAACAGGCTTGAAAAAGAAGGCAAGCATATTGTGATTTTAGATGGAATTATGCCCCGTATGGACGGGCTTGAGGTATTAAATAAGATTCGTCAGTCCTACAGTGAGGAAAGAGTATCAGTCATTATGGTGACAAGTCGAAGTCGTGAGCAGGATATCGTCGCCGCACTTGAGGACGGAGCGTTTGATTATGTTACAAAACCGTTTAAAATCCATGAGTTGATTGCGAGAATTAAACGAATTGTTCAAAGGATGTAGGCTATATGATTGAAATTTCGCTATCGACTGTTGTATTTGCAATCGTAGGCATTTTGGTTGTTCTATTCGCAATGTTGATTTATTTATTAATTCGAAAACGGCTAGAACAAATGAAACGTAGTAAAGTTGAGAACATAAAGAATCAAATTCAACCTCTAGTCTATTCGGAATTAACGAAAGGGGAAGTGTCCACGCTCTCCTCTTTTCAACACAAAGAAGGCTTCCATGAAGCTCTTGTTGATATTTTAGAGAGTATAGAGGAAATGTTTGATGATGAGTCTTTCGAAAAGCCTATTTCAAGTATTGCAGAAGAGTATTTGTTGGAGCATATTAATGAGCGACTTGATTCAAATCGTTGGAGTAATCGAATGAATGCGCTCTATATGATAAAAGACTTTGAAGTCTATCAATATTTAGAGCGTTTGTTGACTATTTATAAGTCTGAAAAAACATCACAACAAGAAAGAAATGTTATCTTACAGATTCTCGCGATGAGTGGGCATCCGCAAGCGGTGGATATCCTTACAACCAAACCGCCTTATCGTTCTAATTTCTTCTTCAAACAGATTGTTCGTTCATTGCCAGATCATCACTTTCAACTATTGTTGGATCGCTTTCATGATCTGGAAAAACCGTTACAAGTTGCTATTTTATCGTATATATCCGAAAAAAGAATGCTGTCGTATCTTTCTTTTGTAGAGGACTGTATTCAATCAGAAGACTCAGAAATTCGAATCAATGCACTAAAAGCTGTGCGAGATATCGGTTATATGAAGAACTCAGAGGCATTACTTGCCTTTTATCAATCTGAAAATTGGGTCGAGCAGATGATGTTTGCTCAAACAGCTGGTGCGTTAGGGGACGAGGCGTTCACAAATTCACTCATTCATCTTTTGGCTTCTCATCAGTGGTGGGTTCGGTACTATGCAGGTGAAGCGATTACTCAGTTGAAAAATGGTACACAGATTTTAGACAAGATCTCAAAAGAGCATGAGGACTCGTTTGCGCGTGATATGGCGTCTCAATGGTTAGGAAGTGTGTAAAGTATGTTTACAACAGTAATGAACTGGATTTTTTATTCAGCCGGTATTTTTGTCCTTATCTATATGATTGGAATTTTAGCCTTTTATTTTTTCATGTTTATCACCTCCGCAATTGAATTGCGAAGATTGTATGGATTAGATGAGGACGACTATTATGAGGAGCTTTTGTATTCGTTTGATACAAAGCCTGTTAGCATTCTTGTCCCTGCATACAATGAAGAGGTCGGAATTTCTCACAGTGTTCGATCACTACTAAGCTTAAACTACCCGGAGTATGAAATTATCGTTGTCAATGATGGCTCCAAAGACGGAACGTTGGAGAAGATGATTAAAGATTTTTCGATGAAAAAGATTCCCCTTGTCGTACGGAAAAAGCTTGAAACGAATGAGATTAAAGATATCTACCAATCAACCATTCATCCAAATGTATACTTAGTTGATAAAGTAAATGGTGGGAAGTCTGATGCCCTTAATGCCGGGATAAACATCTCAAAATATCCTTATTTCTGTACATTGGATGGAGATTCAATTTTAGAGAGAGATTCCTTCTTGAAGGTGATGCGACCAATTATTGATTCAAATGGTAAAGTGATTGCTGTTGGAGGCTCGGTGCGAATTGCAAATGGCTGTAAGATTGAGAGGGGAGAGGTTGTCCAGGTTGGATTGCCGAAAAAGCCAATCGTTATTATGCAGGTTATTGAATACTTGCGAGCCTTTTTAATGGGAAGGGTCGGCTTAAGCAAATATAATATTTTGCTCATCGTGTCAGGTGCCTTTGGTGTTTTTCAAAAAGATTGGGTTATAAAAGCAGGGGGCTATCGACGCGATACTGTTGGGGAGGATATGGAGCTCGTTGTACGGCTACATCGTGTGATTAAGGATGAAGACTCCGATCATGAGATCCGATACATTCCCGATCCAGTGTGTTGGACTGAAGCACCTGATAGCTTGCGGGTGTTACAACGTCAGCGGAGTCGTTGGCATCAAGGCTTGTTTGAAACATTATGGACACACCGCAAAATGATCTTTAATCCAAAGTATAAAAGTGTCGGGTTAGTATCACTACCGTATTTTTTATTTATAGAATTACTTGGTGCACTAGTAGAGTTTTTTGGTTATTTGATTGTTGTGTTCGGAATCTTATTTTCTCTTGTTTCGTGGCAGATGGCGACATTGCTGTTTGTCGTTAGCCTCCTATATGGATCGTTCTTGTCGATGTGTGGTGTGCTATTAGAGGAATGGAGCTTGCGAAAATATCCGAAGTTAATGGATATTGTGAAGTTATTTTTGTTGGCGTTATCAGAGACGTTCTGGTATCGTCCGATGACAACCTTTTTCCGAATCCGTGGATTTTTCCAGATGCGTAAGCATAAATGGGGGGATATGGAGCGGAAGGGTGTTTCTTCATAATTGTTTTAGTTGTAGCCCCTGGCTTTGCTGGGGGTTATTTTTGTACTCGGATGGTTTTATTGAATTGACCGTTGCTTTCCGCTCCAGATGCTTGCTTTCCGCGGGGCGGGAGTGAGCCTCCTCGCTTCGCTGTGGGGTCTCACTATTCCCGCTATGTCCCGCAGGAGTCAAGCATCTTCCGCTTCAAGCGACTCTGTAAATCCACTAAAGTATTCAAAAGAGACAGCCACCTATACTAAGCTATTGAAAACAATTAGGGTCATATCCTCACTATAATCCCTCCAAACTAAAAAAGGAACGAACCACTAAGGTCCGTCCCTCTTTATTTAATAATTTTCATAAAGGTCTTGCATGATGTAGTAGGATTGTTTGAGTCGTTCTTGGGATGGTGGGATGTCCCAGTTTTCCCATTCGTAGCCTGTAACGTCAGATGGTGTGAACGATTGTGGCAGTGAGTCAATAAGCTCAAATGACTCCCAACCTTTCTTTGACTCGTATTCTCCTTTTCCAACGGCAACAGCTAATCGAATGTCGTCAATGGTAGAGGATGCTTCCATCCCATTTTTCCAAAGGTCTCCGATGATTTCTTTTTGACTTGGATCTCGGAAGTTAAGCATGAGCCATGGAATACGTACTTCAATCAATCCCTCCTCCTCGTTGACATAGAAGTCTGCGAGCGAGTTATAGTCATCGCTTTCTGGATTACCAATTCCATAGGTGAATTTTCCAGTTTCGTAATTAGAAAACGGCAATGTTTCACCTGTTGTTGGAACGACTAATGGACGATTTAATGTTAAGTTGATTGGGTTAAATTGACCGGTATTCTTCTTTCCGTGATTTGCATCTTTTTCAATATACCCAAGGTTTTCACTGTATTGATAGTAGTTTGGATCATAGTAGCTATCAACAAGTAACCGTGATTGTTCCTTTCCGTTTAAATGAAGAACAAAGTCCGTTCCGCTAAGAATATCAATATTCCCCATTCGGTCATTCCCATGAGTTTCTCCATTTGTATCAAGATACACAAGCATGTTGTGCTTTTCCCACTCATACTTTTGTAGGTCATTCATTTTTAACAGCATGTACAGGTAACGTTCATCATGCTCGACTTTCACTTCTTCAACTTGTAAGGTGTCCTTAGTTGATTCTTTTTTATACAAGCTAGGTGTTTCCTGCCAGTCTTCGTTGTTTCCATCGACTCCAATTTTATGACGATCGAAGCTAAGAAGACCGAATTGCTGCTCGTTTGTTTGGGCATTAGACCAGTATGGTCGACGATCGGGATTGTCTAGTTCCATTGTGTTCCATGTGCGTTTGAACCACTCATCCTGCCATGTGAACACTAGGCCACCAAGCATGCCTTCTTGCATAATATCTTCATAAAGGATCGAGTTGATGTCTCCTTGAGATTCTTCAGAATGTCCACCTTGATTCCAGCCGTATGGATTCTCATGAGTTTTCCCTCGTGAACCTGGTACACCAAACTCTGCTATAAGGACAGGAATTCGATGGGCTGCTTGTAGATCATTCAAATAGCCAGCATAGCTATTTTTATTTCCGCGATGGTCCACATACTCTAAATATTTTGGATCAAGATTTAAGAAATCTGGATAGTATGGATAGACATGATAGGAGGCAAATTGTCCTGTCTCAACGCTATCCTTAAGATAGATTTTATTTGGATCAACTCCAACAAGGTCTTCCTGTTCTAAAGGTTCAACAGGGTGATCAAGTAAATCGGTCGTCACCCAATTTGTAAAACTAATTGGTCGCATTGAATCATAGTTTTCTGCATCATAGGACATGATGATATCCATTTTTTCAGCCAACCAATATTCAAAAGGTGCAGCATCTTGAGTGTACACATACTGGCCGTCGTATTGACCAACATCCTGATGGGTATTGTTTGTATTTTCAACCATATATGGATACCACTCAATTCCGATAATCCAGCCAATTACATACCGAGAAATATCTGCTGTGTAAAGACCGCCGGCATGACCAGGCCGTTTTTCCACATTAGCATTACCATGAATGACATCAACAATCGTTTTCATTTCTTTAACGAATGTATCATTGCTTTCAGGGTGGAAGGCATCTAAATGCTCCTCCATTGGTTTCTCTTCAGCCCATACACCGTGGAATAGGTATAATGGATTTTCCGGGTGTTCTTTGTTAAAAGCTTCAAGGGCCTGGTAAAACTCGGGTGGATGAAGCGTGTAATTTCGAATGGTATTTGCATTCATCTCACTTATTTGTTCAAACCAACGGTAGTATTCTTCATAGGTAATTGAAGTCTCACCAGGGAAGTATCCTGGCTTTCCAATTCCAAGGTTAACCCCTTTAATGTTGATTTCTTTCCACTCACCATCATGCAGCACTTCAAATTGCTCACCATTCACTTTTGAATAATAAGGTTCACGTTCCATCTCTTCCTCTGCAATGGATGAATCGGAGCCATCTCCTAAGTCTTGTAAAATCTTCTTCATAACAGGGATGTATGTTTTCCAGTAGAACGGGGCTTGTCGCCCATTCTTTTCAAACGAGAACCACTGTTGAATATTGATTAACCCTTGAAATTGATGGATAAGCGGTGTTTTGTCTGTATCCACAAAATCTCCGGCAAAATAGTAGGCATCAGAATCTTTCACCTTGTTTAACGTAATAGCTGGGAAGCTAAGTGGAATATTGTGCTCTGTAAGCAGTGACTTGCCTGTTTCGGTCAGGTCTAGCTTGTAATCTGCAAGTGTCATTGCTGTTCGAACGGTATGAATATCAAACCAATAACCATATTGAGGGCTCTTTGTAAGACCGAACGCATCTTGACCTTCTTCGGTAAATTCTAACCAGATTCCTTTGTCAGCAAAATGATCCTCCTGCTGAAGCACAAAGATATCTCCACTTTCATGAGAGAACACAATTCCGGCACCGTCATAACTCCAAGGAGATCCTGATTGTGTTTGATAGTTTTCAATAATCCAGTTTGGTACTTCATTATTTTGGTTCGGATCTAACTCTATAAAGTACCGTCCTGTCCAACCAGTCCAATCAACACCAAGTACGCCTTGAAGTGATTCTTGTGCTTCATCTGAAGTAGGACTTGCAAGTGTATTAAATTCGGTAACAAGCGTTGTCGGCTTTGATAGTAAAGAGTCCTTTATCATTGCTGCTTCTTCCACTGTAAGCCCACCATAGATCGGGTCCGTCCCTCGCTCAGAATCATTCGTTTGATCGGGATAAATGCCGTAAGTGTCAGCAACATAGATTAGGTCTGCTTCATTAGTGTCTGAATCAGATAATGCAGCAATCTTTTCATTTTCTCTTTTTTCTGGATGCCATCCTTTATAATCTGTTACGTTGTAGTGGTCATTGGCAGAGGTCGTGATTTTTAAATGGTTCAGTAGCCAAACAAGTCCTGCATGTTCACGATATTCTTCATTTGGAACTGTTTTATCTAAGATTGTAATTTGTAAAGACTCACTCGGCTTTACAAACCAAATCACAAAAGGCAAGAGGGGAAGGGCTAATAGTAAAAACCATAGGTGTTTCTTTGTTGCTTTCAAAATATCAACATCCTTAAAAAGAAATTAAACAGTGTCATCCTGGAGCCTTTGCTGAAATAACTCCTGATATTGAAAGGGATTCTGAATTAAATCATTCAGAGTATATTCATCCAGGACCGATAAGTAGGCCTGGAGTGCTTTTGATAGCACATGCTTCAACCCGCAAACGGGAGTAATGACACATTGGTTATGCTTTGAATCAAAGCATTCAACAAGATGGAAATCTTCTTCTGTTTTACGAACGAGCCGTCCGATATTGACTTCAGTTGGATCTTTTGCCAGTTTGATTCCACCATTACGGCCGCGTATCGTTTCAATTACGCCCATTTTTCCTAGTTCGTGCGTGACTTTCATAAGATGATTTTTTGAGATGCCGTAGGATTCTGCAATCTCTTTAATGTTCGATAATTCGTCCTTTGGCTTTGTTGCAACATAGATTAAAACACGTAAAGAGTAGTCAGTATATAAGGTCAGTCGCATTCGAAGTCGCCTTTCATTCGGGTTTCTTTCATTATACTAAAGGTGAAGAAGGGCTGTCTAAAATGTGTCGATTTTATTAAAGATGTATTTTAAATATTGCTTTAAGTCTTGTAGATTGTTACGTTAAAGATGTATTTAAAATATACCTTTTGGAGTGATCCGATATGCTATCAGAAAAAACGATTGAGATTGTAAAATCAACCGCACCTGTTTTAGAAGTGAAAGGGAAAGAAATCACGACGTATTTTTACAAAACATTGTTTGAGAATCATCCAGAACTTTTAAATGTTTTTAACCATGCGAACCAAAAAAAAGGACGTCAGCAAACAGCATTAGCCAATACGGTATATGCTGCAGCTCAACATATTGATCGATTACATGTACTTTTGCCAGCTGTAAAACAGATTGCTCATAAGCATCGCAGTCTAGGGATTAAGCCAGAGCATTATCCAATCGTTGGAGAGCATCTACTACAAGCGATTAAGGCCGTACTACAGGAAGCGGCAACAGATGAAATCCTAGAAGCTTGGGGAGAGGCTTATGGAGTTATTGCGAAAGTCTTTATTGATGTAGAAGAAGACATGTATGCAGATGCAGAAGCAAAAGATGGAGGCTTCCGTGACTTTAAAGAGTTTGTTGTTGTAAACAAAGAAGTAGAGAGTGATGTTATCACATCTTTTTATTTGAAACCAAAGGATGGTACAAAGGTGCCTCCATTTTTACCAGGACAATACATTACGATTCGATTAGCAATCCCTGGAGAAGAGTATCTGTTCAATCGTCAATACAGTTTATCAACATCGCCGAAACGTGATTATTATCGAATATCTGTTAAAAGGGAATCTGATAGCACACCTGAAGGGAAGGTTTCTAACTATCTTCATACGTCTATTGAGGAGGGGGATGGCTTAGAAGTGAGTGCACCAGCCGGAGATTTCTATCTTGAGCCTCAAGAAGATAAACCAGTTGTCCTGATTAGTGGAGGTGTTGGTATTACACCAATGATGAGCATGCTAGAAGCCTTAGTGGACACAAAGAGTACAAAAGAAGTGTCGTTTATCCATGCTTCAAGAAATCATCGCCTGCACGCCTTCTACGATGAGGCGGTAGACATGACGCACCGACTAGAGAATGGAACGTGCTGTTATATTTATGAAAACGAAGAATCATCCATTGAGTATCATTATGAAGGCTTTATAACAAAAGAAATACTAGAGCAATACGTGAAACAAGAGTCAGTCTGCTATATTTGTGGACCCGTACAATTTATGAAAGCAATCGTTCAACACCTAACAGAACTGGGACTCCCACAAGAACAAATCAAATACGAATTCTTCGGCCCAGCCATGCATTTCCAACAAGTAGAACAAGTGAACAATTAGAAAAAAGCCTTTAGAGGGACGGACCTCTAAAGGCTTTTACCTAGTTATTCATGATCATCGTGATCAACACGATTTTTAAATGACTCTTGGATGACAATATATTCCTCATCTTCAATTTTCTCTTTTGTATGCTTTTCAGTTAATGAATCACTTGGGAAATCCCCTGGATGACCTTTACGTTTATGGTTAAATGCTTGTCCTCTAGACATGTCTGCCACACTCCTTTTTCAAGTCTACCGCTATTTTTCCACTTACATATTGAAATATGTAAGGAATGTTAGCAGACAAATTCATAAAATTGTCTAAATTTACAAAATGAAAACCGTGAGTTTGTCTATATACTAAAGAAAAGGAGGGATTTTGAATGGATTTTGTATCGATAATCTCAGAACAACGTATTAAAAAAGCCTATGATGATGGTGAGTTTAATACCCTGCCTGGATTTGGAAAACCAATGAACCTGGATGAGGATGCCTCAATTCCTGAGGATTTGAGAATGGCTCATCGATTGATGAAAAATGCGGGCTATACGGATGATGAGATTTCAATTAGAAAAGAAATTCGTAGCATTGAGGATCTCATAAAGAAATGCGAGAATGAGGATGAAAAGAAAGAATTAAAGCGTAACCTAAATGATCGAATCTTAAAGTTCAATTCCCTTCAATCAAAAAAGAAAATTAACACAAACAGCTCAATCTTTAAAAATTATCAAGATAAAATTGAAAATAAATTGCTAAAGTAAATAAAACGTTCCTCACTAAGATACATATCAGTTAAGTTAAAAAGTGCGACTTTCAAAGTGACGTCGGTTTGATATGCCGTTTCATTAGAATGATGATTTAGACACCTATATTAAAGACTGCTTCTTCATCTAAGTATACATTCTTTTAGATGAAGGTTTAACAAATTGATTATAAGTCCTCGACATTTCTTAGTGGACATTTATTCCGCTATTTTCACAAACAGCTCTCATTTGAGAGATCATGTGGACATTTATTCCGCTACTCAATGAAAATTTGAGTGAATTGACTCTATTTTCGTTAAATAACGGAATAGATGTCCGCCTACACTCCATATTCATTGTTTTTACTGGAAATAACGGAATAAATGTCCGAGTTTTCACAAGAATTTCTACACTAATCATTCAAATAATCGCCCCAGCCATTAAGTGAATTGACCTCTTAACTAAAACTCCATATAACATGCCATTTTTGACCCTTAGTTAAATCTCATGAACCACAAAAAAAATTGACACAGGTAAAACCTATGTCAATTAGTATGTCACTAAATTAAGATGCATCCCATGCAGAGCATTTTAGTTTTTGAGTGAGTGGTTTTATTTCGTTATTGTTTAATACTTTTTTGAATACGTTCTGCGCTTTGAACAGTACCTTCTAGATAGTTCGCGATTGCTTCATGGTCATTCGTAATGGTTTCAATTGTCGCACTCATTTGCTCTAATCCAGCAGAAGCTTCTTCAATAACAGCTGCTAGTTCTTTTGTTGATAGCTCAACATCACCGGTTTGACCTTTTACTGAATCGGCCGTTTGATTTAGATGTGAGAAGTCAGATTGTAGTCCAGTAAGCTTCTCACGTAACTGTTGGAAATACTCGGTTACTTGATTTGTAGCTGAAACATTTTCCTCTAACTTCCCGTTACTTCGGGTCATTTTTTCCACTGCTGAGGAGTTCACCTCATTAACAGAAGCAAGGTTATCATTAATACGTTGTGCTGTTTCACGAGTGATTTCTGCAAGCTTACGAATCTCGTCAGCAACAATTGAGAAGCCGCGACCAGCTTCACCAGCTCGAGCTGCCTCGATAGATGCATTTAATGCCAACAGGTTGGTTTGATCTGTAATATCTTGAATGTTACCAATAAAACTATTCGTTTCTTCTATCTTTGTTGTTAAATCCTTAAAGGTAAAGCTTAACTCTCCAATGATTTCCTTTAATTCATTCATATTGTTTCGTAATTCATTCACCTGTAAGTCACCAGATTCTGCGATTTGATTTGCATCATTTGATTCCTGAGTCAGCTTTTCTGTTAGAGAGGACATTTCCTCCATTTTAAACATTGTTTGTTCTGCAATGGAAGCAATCGCATTAATTTGGTCGGTTTGTGTTAAACTCCCAACAGAAATTTCATTAATGGCTATTTTCATATCATTTTGTGATAGTAAGTGATGCTGAATTTGGTCATTTACTTGCTTAATGCTAGAGGAAATGGTAACAACCTCTGCTTCTAAAAGCTTACTTTGCTTCTCTTTCTCAGCATTGGATGATTCTACTTCAGTAAGGTAGTTCTTTAACTGAACGAATTGTTCCTTATTTAGTTTGATCAGTGTAAATAGAACAACCCCAAGTAAAATATAAACAAGAAGAGATAAAGTAAACAACTCATTAAATGCCTGTGCTGATTCCTCAGGTACATATACTTTATTTAGGAAATACAGTATAAATCCAGAAAAATACCCAATAACAAAAATGTTTGTTTTAAAATGAATGGCAGAAAACAAGGCTAAGAAAATTAAAATGACTAGATTTGATATAGTACCACCTGAGATAAATACGTAGATGGTATTAATCGTATAGATGGTTGCAATTGAAAAGTAAGGGAAAAATAATGCGCGATTCTTAAATATAAACTGAAATAATACAAAAAAGACCGATAATAATACTAATTGTGATGAATAGTTCAGTATTGTTGGTAATGTTGAGTTTTTCATTAGTGAAAACACTAATCCAGCAATGAGAGATATTGAATACGTAACTAACATTAACGTATTCTTCTTTTTTATGTCTTTCGTCATAAGCTCTGTTATTGTCATATCCTACACTCCTAAATTTGGTAGATTCTGTCGTAAAATGTCATTCTACTAGTAATATCGTATTAATAGGTAAAAATATTAATAGGTTATGGTAAAAAAAGAAAATAAATTTTGTATATTGAAAGACACTCAATATTTCTTAAACTAGTCCGATATAACTAATATAGAAATCTAGATACGGGGAGATAACTTATGGATAAAACATCATTGATAGGGATTATTTTAGGTATAGTAGCTGTTGGAGTAGGGATGGTGTTTAAGGGGGTAAGCCCTGCATCACTAGCAAACCCAGCTGCAATTTTGATTATCATTTTAGGTACTGTAGCAGCTGTTACAATTGCATTTCCAATGAGTGACATTAAAAAAGTACCAAAGCTTTTTGGTGTGTTATTTAAAGAGCAAAAAGGAAAAGAACCAAAAGA
Organism: Rossellomorea marisflavi; assembly: GCA_003667865.1. Classification (GTDB taxonomy): domain Bacteria; phylum Bacillota; class Bacilli; order Bacillales; family Bacillaceae_B; genus Rossellomorea; species Rossellomorea marisflavi_C. The sequence continues at coordinate 1,787,684 of CP033051.1, forward strand.
ACTTATTCAATTGTTCTCAGGATTAGCTGATTTGGCTCGAAAGGAAGGACTACTTTCATTAGAGCCGAAGATTGAAGAGTTAGAAGATGACTTCTTGAAAAATGGTTTAACACTAGCGATTGATGGTCAAAGTGGAGATTATATTCGTGATGTATTAAACGAAGAAATTGAAGCAATGGAAGATCGTCACCAGGTTGGAGCGTCTATATTTACACAAGCTGGTACGTATGCACCAACTCTAGGAGTTCTTGGAGCGGTTATCGGGTTAATTGCAGCACTAGGTTATATGGATGATACTGAAGCATTAGGACATGCCATTGCAGCGGCCTTCATCGCGACACTAATGGGTATTTTTACTGGGTATGTACTGTGGCATCCATTCGCAAATAAATTAAAGCGTAAATCAAAACAAGAGGCAAAAGAGAAATTAATGATGATTGAAGGAATTCTATCTATCATTGCTGGTGAAGCGCCACGTGTAATTGAACAAAAATTAGCATCCTTTTTACCTGCTAGTGAGCGCAAAAGCCTAATGCAAGGTGAGGGTGGTGGAGATAGTGGGCAAGCGTAAAAAAAAGCACGAGCATGAGCATATTGATGAATCATGGCTAATTCCTTATGCCGACCTATTAACTCTTTTACTAGCCCTTTTTATTGTTTTGTTCGCAGCAAGTAACGTAGATGTCAAAAAATTTGAAGCAATGTCCCAAGTATTTAATGAAATTTTCACAGGTGGAACGGGTGTAATGGAATATCAAAGTCCAGTAGAACCAACACCTGCACCGACTGTGGATGATGAGATTCAACAAGAAAAAGAATCCAATCAAGAAGCTGCATATAAGCAGGACCAAGAAGAATTAAAAGAAATCCAAAGTAAGATCAATCACTATATTGAAGTGAACAAATTAGATGCACAGTTTGCGACAGACCTAACATCAGAGGGACTCCTTATCACAATTCGGGATAACGTCCTTTTCGCATCCGGTTCAGCTACGGTTGATCCTCGCTACCTGAATGTCGCGGGAGAGGTATCTCGATTACTGGAAATGGATCCTCCTCGTAATGTTATTATAAGTGGGCATACAGACAATGTTCCAATCTCAACCGCAGAGTTTGGATCAAACTGGGAGCTAAGTGTTATGCGTGCCGTCAACTTTATGAAAATTCTTATGGAAAATAAAAATCTAGATCCAAAGTGGTTCTCAGCTAAGGGGTTTGGTGAATACAAACCAACAGCAACGAATGATACTTCTGAAGGCAGAGCCAAGAACCGTCGTGTTGAAGTGCTTGTACTTCCTCGGGTGGCAGCTCCTGAATAATGATGCTAGATTATAAAAGCCGATGATTTTGTGTATTGAAATCATTGGCTTTTTTTTATTGGTTATTGTTGCATGAAGGCATTGTCTTTACGGGATATTAGAGGAGAAAATAAAAAAGATTGTACAAATTAAAAACATTTGTCTATACTATAAACAAAAGTCTGAAACTAAAAGAGGTGAAAAAAATGAACGAAAAGGAAATCCAATTACTGCAGATGATCAAAGGAAATCCTTACATCAGTCAAAGTGAGCTTGCTGAAAAGTCTGGACTATCACGCTCTGCAGTAGCTGGCTACATATCGACATTAACGAAAAAGGGGAAAATTCTTGGACGAGCTTATGTAATCCCAGAAAGGAAAGGGATTACTTGTATCGGGGGAGCAAACGTTGACCGCAAGTATCAAGTAACGGAAGCTTTAACATATGAAACCTCAAACCCTGTTACAACAGGACAATCTTGTGGTGGGGTTGCAAGAAATATCTCAGAGAACCTTGGGAGAATTGGATATGAAACCTTTCTCATTTCAGCAATAGGGGATGATCCTGAAGGAAAGTGGTTACTTGAACAAACCGCGCCTTATGTAAATATCTCAGGAACACAAACGCTGTTAAATGAGCGAACAGGTACGTATACAGCCATTCTAGATAAGGAAGGCGAAATGAAGCTGGCTTTTGCTGATATGGGCATCTATGATTCTGTTGATATTGCCTACATCGAGAAGAGATGGTCATTTTTATCAAGCTCTGAAATGGTTATTGTCGATACAAACTTGTCCCAAGAAGTACTCGGTTATATTTTAAAACGTTGCAAACATGAAGAGATTCCGATAAGTATTGCAACGGTTTCAGTTCCAAAAATTAAAAATCTACCTACATCATTAGATGGGGTATCATGGTTTATTTGCAACAAAGATGAAGCTGAGGCGTTACTTGAAACGACGATTACAACAGATGGGGATCTCTTAAAAGCGGCTGAGGGCATCATTCGAAAGGGTGCTAATAATGCAGTTATTACAAGAGGCGAACAAGGCTTAGCGTTTTATACAGAGGACCGGCAAGCAGGAATCTTAATGCCACCAAAGCTAAGTGTTCAAGATGTTACCGGTGCTGGTGATTCACTAGTTGCGGGAATCATATATGGTCACCTTAAAGGAGCAAATGCTGAAGGAGCTTGTAAAATTGGTATAACGCTATCAGCAATCACAGTAGAATCTCCCGAAACCGTATCTTCACAGCTAAGTAAACAAAAAATCCAAGAAGTGTACAAACGCTTTTTTAAATAAGGAGTGCAAACAAATATGAACATTGAAAATTATCTAGAACTATCAAAAGAGGTACAACAAGCAAAGAGGGACGGACTTCCAATCGTAGCATTAGAATCTACGATCATCTCACACGGAATGCCTTATCCTCAAAATGTGAAAACAGCTAGAGAAGTAGAACAAATTATTCGAGATCACGGAGCGGTTCCAGCAACGATTGCGATTTTAAATGGAAAAGTCAAAATTGGACTTTCTGACGAAGAGCTTGAGTACTTAGGAAAAGCAACGGATGTCTATAAAGCAAGTAGACGTGATATTCCGTATTTAATTGCAACAAACAAAGACGGTGCGACAACGGTTGCAGCAACAATGATTTGTGCGGAATTAGCAGATATTGCAGTATTTGTTACAGGAGGAATTGGTGGTGTTCATCGTGGAGCTGAACAATCCATGGACATCTCGGCAGACTTAGAAGAGCTATCTATGACGAATGTTGCAGTTGTATGTGCAGGGGCGAAGTCAATTCTGGATATACAATTAACAATGGAATATTTAGAAACAAAAGGTGTACCGGTCTATGGTTTCCAAACAGATTCACTTCCGGCGTTTTATACAAGAACAAGCCCATTCTCGGTAAACTACAACATTCAGTCGGAGAGCGATATGGCGAAAGCGCTGAAAACGAAATGGGAACTTGGACTTAACGGAGGTGCCGTTATTGCGAATCCAATTCCAGAAGAGTTTGCGATGAATGAAGGAACAATGAATGACGTGATTTCAAAAGCACTGCAAGAAGCAGAGGAACAAGGTATTAAAGGGAAGGATGTAACACCATTCCTACTAGCAAAGGTGAAGGAACTTACAGGTGGTAAGAGTCTTGACGCGAACATTGCACTTGTTAAAAACAATGCAGTTGTTGGTGCGAAAATCGCTGTTGAATACACGAATATAAAATAATTTTCAAAAGCTGAATAAAAAATAATATTTAACGCAAAATGTAGTTAGGACTTGTAGCTCAATGAATAGAGCAGCCAGTCGTATCACCGGATACAGCTGTGTGGATTGTGGGTTAAAGTCCCACCAAGTCCTAACTTCATCTTTTTAGAAAAAGCTCCAATATTGGAGAGGTAAAACCATCCCACTTACTCGTATCTTCAACTGAAACCCACGCAACATCTACAATATCCATATTATCTTCATTATAGGTATCCACTTCCATGGAACCACCAATAACTTCAGCAATAAAGGTAACCTTCTTCTCTGTTTGATGGAGGATCTCAACCAGATGTACATCATAGCCAGTTTCTTCTTTCACTTCTCTAATACAAGCTTCTTCTGGAGTTTCTCCCTTTTCAATCCCTCCACCAGGGAAATTCCAAACAAGATCCCCCCGTTCAACATACTGTTTCACCATTAATATAAGTCCATCTGAATAGATAAATGCCTGTGAAATCATTTAGTACCCTCCTGTCGAAATGGCTCTATAACTACTCTAGACATTATGACAAAATTTTTAAAGAGATTTCTATAAAAAATCTCTATTTCTTGGGAAATATTCATCTTTTACATACTGTTTGATCAAACGTTTGTTTACCCTCATATCTGTCAAAAAATGCTGAATAAAGCACACTAAAAGGTTTCAATTCTTGTAAAACAGGCTATTGAAGACTAGAGGTGATCGGAAATGAAAACCGATGTATTCATTAGTGGAGGTGGCATTGGAGGTCTATGTTTAGCATTAAAACTTGCGAAAAACGGAGTAGATGTAACCGTAGCAGAAAGACTTCCAGGGCCAAGTCCTATTTATAAAGGAGAGCTATTACAGCCAAAAAGCCTTGAGATTTTCTCTGATTTGCAAGTGTTAAATCAAATAATGGATCATGGACATAAAATTGAAAATCTGCAGCTTCAGGAGCTGAATAGTCAATATAAACGATTAAATGAATCTATCTTATACTACACACACTTACCGAGTGATACACCGTATGCTGTTATGATTCATCATGAAAAACTAAAAGAATTAATAAGAAAGCGTGCTGGAAATTTTCCAAACTTTCATTATCTAAAAGGAACAGTCTGTGAAAGGATTGAAGGCCAAACAGCATATGTGAAAAATAGGGAAACAAAGAAAGAAAGCATGATTGAAAGTACCTTCATCATCGGAGCAGAGGGACGGACCTCGGTAACACGAGATAGAATGGGCATTACTGTTGAGGAAGAAACCTATAATCATCACTTCCTGACCGTAACCTTTCCTCGACCTGACTCGCTAACAGAGGGAAAAATTATTTCAAACGATCATGCATTTCTAGGACTCTTTCCTTTACCAGACAATCAAGTTCGCTCGGTCTATTTAATTCCTGCCGGAGAATTTAAGAAGTTAAGGAAGGAACCAATTTCAACATTCCATCAATTATATATCAATATGTGTCCAGAGCTGGATGGGTATGTACAACATATTGAGAGCTGGAAGCCTATCCAATTGATGGTGCCCCAACGCTATCATATAGATACCTATACACAGAATCATCTCGCATTGCTAGGGGATGCTGCACACACCGTTCACCCAATGGCAGGAGAGGGAATGAATATGGCCATACAAGATGCGGATGTTTTAGGAGAGCTGCTGTCAGATATGTTTAAGCAAGAGAGACTATCTACAGTTAACCTAGAGTGGTTCCCAAAAGTGAGAAGGTCCAGGGTAACGTATCAGCTGTTCATTAGCCATCTCTCTGCTCTTGCCTATTCCTATCCTTATAAAACGATACGATGGCTAAGGGGTAATGGAGTTAAACGAATGGAAAAGGATCCTATTTTACACTTTAAGCAAATGCTGAATGTTTCAGGCTTAGGTGTATGGAAGGAAACGATTGTGGACCGAATGGTGATGGCTGGACTTCTACCACTTCGAGATGAGAATGCAACTTCAAATAAGAGAGAGAAACGATTTACAAGAGAAGAAGATTACCCATGGAAAGTGGGGAGGGGGACGTTACAGTGATACAAGATTATATTAGAATTTTACGAGCGAGTAATTGGTTAAAAAAGAATGTTCCATTTTTATATAGCTGGCATGCGTACGTTGGCTATGAGCTTGATTTATTTGAAGCATTTAAAAAACCAAAAACAGTCAAGCAAGTGGCTGTAAATGCAGGTATCCAGGAAGAATTATTGCAAGAATGGGTCCAGGTCGGACTATCGTTAAAGCATTTAAAAAAGAAACGTAAAAACCTTATTAAAACGACTGCAATTTGGAGATTACCTTCTTCAAAGAAAAAGTCACTCTCCTCGGGAATTATTTTAAAAGAGATGATGGAGCTCCATATTCCGGCACTCTTGTCTTATCCAGAGTTATTAAGGAGTGAAGAGAAGCAAATCTTTGATAGTGAGGAGCATGGTCCAACTGTTGCTAAAACTTCAAAGCTACTTGAACGATTTGCTCTGCCAAAGGTAAAACGAATTATTAAAAAGAAGAAAATAAAGACCGTGCTTGATATTGGATGCGGTGAAGCGGGTTACCTTGTAAAGCTAGCCGAAGAGGATGAAGGTCTGGAAATGGTTGGAGTAGAAATGAATAAAGAGGTTGCTGAAGAAGCTTCACGGATTACAGAGACATATGACAACATTGAAATTAAGCAAGCGGATATTCGAAACTATCAACCTAGGGAACCATTTGACTTGATGATGGCTAATAATGTTCTTCACTATATTGATCCAAATGAGCGACAAGATTTTTTCAATATGGTCGCAGGGTGGATGGATCGAGAAGGGACGTTCCTTATGATCACACCAATGAAGGATTCACGTCATGGAAGGAAATTCTCAAGTGCATTTAATAGTTTTTTCAATGCGTTTGATAATCTCTATCCAATTCCAACTAAGAAAGAAATTAAAACATTGTGCAGTCGAACAGGACTTAAGCTGAAAAAGCTCAATCCAATTGTGAAAAAGGGCGGCTGGTATGTCATTACATTAGAAAAATAAAAGGGCTGCCTTTATAGACAGCCGTATGTATTCCTTATTTTTTGCGAAGGTTTCCTAGCTCTTCAGCAATTGCTTGGATCTCACTAATGCTAAAGTTATCTTTGCGTTTTACCATTTCATAAATGTCTTTAAGATCTTCGTATAGGTTTTCATCAAAATGTGTTGGCTTAATTGCTCCAACGTTTGCAACACGTAATTTTTCTTTAATGTACGAAACCATGTGTTCAATATTTTCAGATGAGCTTTGTGTAAGGTCCATGTTTGACCATCCTTTCTTTGTAGGGTAATGCGTTGTCCATATGACAGTGAAAAACTTTTACACCATGCATTCAACCTTCTACTTACTAATCATCTTTCCATGATTTTTGAACAATGTCAATAAGCACACAATAGCTTAGACGGAATCAATAGAGTAAAATGTTTTACAATAAGCATAGTAGGACAAGGAGGAAGCCGCCGTGATTCGTGTATTATTTGTGTGTCTTGGGAATATATGTCGCTCTCCGATGGCAGAAGCTGTTTTTCGTAACATTGTGAGAGAACGTAGGTTGGAAAAGAAAATTGAAGCTGATTCAGCAGGAACAGGAAATTGGCATGTAGGGAATCGACCACATGAGGGGACCCTTTCCATTCTAAATGAAAAAGGGATTTCATCAGAGGGGATGCTGGCTCGACAGCTTGGAATGGAAGATGAGCAATTCCATTATATTGTCGCTATGGATAGGAGTAATGTGGAGAATATTAAAAAGCAATTTCAGCACGCAAAATTGTTTCAGCTTCTTGACTTTGTTGAGGATGTATCAAATAAAGATGTACCAGATCCATATTTCACTGGTAATTTTGAAGAAGTTTATGAATTAGTGGAAAAAGGATGTCAAAGACTAATGGAGAACATAATAAAGGAACATGAACTTGTATAAGGAGGATCACCATATGGGGAAAAATAAATTTTTAACAGGTGTTATTCTAGGAGCAGCCGTTGGAGGACTTTTAACATTATTCGATAAACAGACAAGAGAAGATGTTGTGAGGTCTAGTAAAAAATCAGGTGAATACATATCAAAGTATGCTAGAGATCCGAAGCTTCTCATGGAAACTTCGAAGGAGATTTACTCAAAAATTCAAACGACAGCATCTCAGGTTGGTGATGATATTCGTTTTATTAATCATAAATTAGAGGAAATAAAGGAAGTAACACCTCAGGTAAAAGAAATGATTGAGGACACAAAGGATAATTTTCAGCATTCAACAGAAGTGTATAAAGAAGCATTACATGATGAAAAAGGAGTGCAGGACGGGTTCAAAGGATACTAAGTGAGGTGATAGGATGACAAAGAATGCTGAGCATATCAGCTTTTTTGAATTTATAAAACGGCTATTTAAGAGGTTAATGGATACGGATGTGACAGGGCTTGCTGCTCAGCTATCCTATTTTTTCTTGCTTTCATTATTTCCATTACTGATATTTCTTGTCTCATTACTTCCTTATCTGCCCTTTACACAGCAGGATGTGCTTAATATCATTCGCGATTTTGCCCCAGGTGAAACGTTGAAAATTATTGAAACAACATTAAAAGAGGTCATGTCAAACCGACAAGCAGGTATTCTTTCATTCAGTATCATTGCAACACTTTGGACAGCCTCTAATGGGATGAATGCAGTAGTGAAAAGCTTTAATCGAGCGTATGAAGTGGAAGAGACACGTTCCTTTATTGTTGCACGTTCAATGTCTGTTGTATTAACTGTTTCAATGGTATTTGTCTTTGTCGTCGCATTGCTTCTTCCTGTGTTCGGGAAACAAATAGGGGTCTTTTTATTTTCGCAGTTCGGCTTCTCTGATCAATTCTTGAAAATATGGAATGGATTACGATGGTCGATTAGTCCCATTATTTTGTTTATCGTATTTATTGGTCTGTATTATTTTGCTCCCAGTAAAAAAATCAAATGTATTAGTGCCTTTCCAGGTGCGATATTCGCTACCATTGGATGGGTACTCGTGTCACTAGGTTTTTCCTATTATGTTGGGAACTTTGGGAATTATTCTGCAACGTATGGAAGTATTGGGGGTATTATTGTATTGATGGTATGGCTCTATTTAAGTGGAATCATTATTCTTATTGGCGGTCAAATCAATGCCCTCATACAAATCGTCGATGACGACCCATGCTAGAAATCTTTAGAGAGTTTTCCGGTACTTTCCGGGAGACTCTTTTTTCGTTAAGGACATCTTAATAACGTAGTCTTCTTTACCAAAACTGCTTAGGAGGGATTTGCGATGGCAAAACATACGAAAAAAGACGGTGGAACAAAACAACGTAGTAAAAATCAAAAACCAAAGCATAAAACTTCAGGTTCAGCTAATGGTTCAAACGGCTACCATTAAATAATAATGTTTGAGGGACGGACCTTCTTCGAGGTCCGTCCCTCTTCCTATGAACGTAACAATCTTAAGCCGTTTAAAATAACGAGGATTGTACTTCCTTCATGTCCAATGACTCCAAATGGGAGGTCAAGTACTTGTAGGAAGTTCGTAATGATGAGTAAGAAAATGACCGAAATAGAGAAGACAACGTTCTGTTTTACGATCCGTTTCATTTTCTTGGATAATGAAATGGCCTCTGCAATTCGGATTAAGTCATTTTTCATTAAGACAACATCCGCAGTTTCTAAAGCAACATCTGTTCCCTCACCCATTGATATTCCTACTTGAGCTGTTGCAAGTGCTGGTGCATCATTAATTCCATCTCCAACCATTCCGACTATTCCGTATTGAGTCATTAATTTTTTTAGTTCATCCACTTTAGATTCTGGTAAGCACTCGGCAACATAATGCTTAACATTGGCTTCTTTTGCAATAGCTGCGGCAGTTTGCTCGCTATCTCCTGTTAGCATAATCGTGTGAATTCCTGCTTCGCTTAAAAGCTTTAGTGCCTGTGCCGTTTCCTTACGAATGACATCTTTTAAGGCAATCATACCGACAATCGTTTCGTCTTTTTGAATGTACATAACGGTTTTACCTTGAGAAGCAAGTTTATTTCCGAGTCCACCTTTAAATGAATAAGCAAGCTCTGTTCCAACAAAGTCTGCCTTGCCAAGCTTCCAGCTAGAATCATTCAGTACCGCTTGGATTCCCCATCCAGAGACATCTTGAAATTGATCAGGTTCTTGTAAGAGAAAATCGTTTTTCCCTTTTACATATTTGACAACTGCTTGTGCTAATGGGTGGTTTGACTGATTTTCAATGGATGCAACATGAAGAAGAAGTTCTTCTTCATTCATCTCGTCTGAAACCACCACGTCAGTAACCTCAGGCTTTCCTTTTGTCAGTGTGCCTGTTTTATCAAAGGCAATGGCTTGAAGATTACTCAAATTTTCTAAATGCATGCCACCTTTAAACAGGATCCCTTTTCGAGCCCCGTTTGAGATTGCTGATAGTGTAGCGGGCATAATGGAAGCGACCAATGCACAAGGAGATGCTACAACAAGTAGGACCATCGCACGGTAAAAGGTTTCCGTCCAGCTCCAACCTAGTAAAAAGTGAGGGAGAACCATCATTGCCACGACAACAGCGAGCACAACTTTTACATAAGTTCCTTCAAATTTCTCGATAAAAAGCTGAGAAGGTGATTTCTCACTTTGCGCTGATTGAACGAGTTGAATGATTTTTTGAAATAGCGTTTCTGAGCTTGGCTTTGTGATTTCAACGGTGATGGAACCATTAATATTTACTGTTCCAGCAAATACCTCATCCTGTTTTCCTTTTTGAACAGGTAGAGATTCACCACTGATGGCCGCTTCATCTATTGCTGTTGCGCCTTTTACAATCGCTCCATCTGCAGGTACACGCTCACCTGGTTTAATAAGAATATAGTCTCCTACCATAAGCTTGGAGACATGAATTTTTTCTTCTTTTCCATGATTCACAAGTAGAGCCTCTTCGGGTTGTAAGCTCATTAAAGAGGAAATTTCACGTTGGCTTTTGTTCATTGTATATGTCTCAAGTGCACCACTGACTGCAAAAATAAAGATAAGAATCGCGCCCTCTGTCCAATAGCCAATGATGGCTGAACCGATAGCCGCAAAAATCATTAGCATTTCCACGTTCAGTTCTTTATTTTCAATGGTTTCCTCTATACCTTCCTTGGCTTTTGCGAACCCTCCGATGATGAATGCTGCTAGATAAAGGGGAATGGAGATTGCTGAATGGTCTTGTGTTAACCAACCACTTAAGATTAATACTCCACTAAATAGAGCCGCAATAAGTTCTGCGTGTGGTTTAACTTTTTCTAAAATTGGGCTCTTTTCAGTGGTGTCTTTTACATTTACTGATTTCATTTCTAATTGAGAATTCATTTCATTACCTCCTTGTATTCTGGATCCTTTGGTATGTGTTTGTTTATCTAATTGATAACAATAATCAACGTCAATAGCCTTTAAAAACGGCGAAAGCTGTCACCGGTGTGCGGTTGACAGCAATTCTTCTTTAAAATGATTCTATTTTGTTATTTATAATTATTATTAATTAGATAATATCATAAAGGTTGTGGGGAGGGAAGGTTTTTGTTTTGATTTACGAGCCTAAATATTGTTTGGAGTATTAAAAATGCTACTTTTTTTATGGGACCGTTGCTTTCCGCTGCAGGGTGCTTGCTTTCCATGGGGCGGGAGTTGAGCCTCCTCGCTTCGCTGTGGGGTCTCAACTTTCCCGCAATTCCCATAGGAGTCAAGCACCCTTCCGCTCCAAGCAACTCTGTAGTTATACATGATTTTTAAAAATCAAGTTTCTACTAATTCTTTTTGCATAAAAAAGAAACCACCACAATTCAAAATAGAATTATGGTGATTTCTCAACTGATTATTAACTATATGATTTAACAGAGCGGTTTGATATAGAAAAGCCCACGATACAGATGAAAATTAAGAATAGCATTGTGCTAATCAAATAGAAAAAGCTCGAGCCTTTTAATGAGTCAATTGTGACACCGCCGATGATAGGGCCTAGCATGCTGCCAATACTAAAGAAGATTCCGCACATGATATTTCCTGCTGGTAATAAGCTTTTGGGTAAGAGGTCGGTCATGAAGCTGATCCCTAAAGAGAATGTTGATCCGACTGCCATACCAGCAACAAAGAAGCTTATGAGTAGTCCTAGTGTAGATTCTACGAAAATACCAGCAGCGGTAAAGCATAGGAAACCCGCGGCTAGAATGGCCATGAGTGTATTCTGACGTCCAAATCGGTCACTTATAATTCCTAGTGGTAGCTGAAACACAATGCCTCCTATAGCAAAGGCCGGTAAAAGAATAGCGACTGCTTCAATCGTAATTCCATTTCGAAGCGCAAAGACTGGAAAGTTCCCATTTAAAGATGCTTCTAAAAATCCATAACCAAACGGAGGAAGTAGAGCAACCCATGAATATTTCAAAACTTTTCCAAAACGCCTAAAGGAACCAAAAAATGAGACACTGCCGACTTCTGTTTGTTCCGGCATTTCATTGACAAGCTTGAACACAAGTGCCCAAACTAGAAAGCTTAATGCTGCAGACACGAAGAATGGAAGAGCAGCGTTTATTTCTAATAGGTGTGTCATTAATGGTCCAACAGCAAAACCTATCCCGAAAGAAAGACCGTAGATGGAAATGTTTCGTCCGCGTGATGCCTCTGGTGAGAAGGAAGTAATCCATGTTTGCGTTGCAAAATGTAGCATGTGGTCCCCGATTCCAATTAGCAAACGCAGGACAAACCAAAACCAAAACGACTTCCATAAAGGAAAAGCTAATAGAGAAGAGGCAACAATGGCTCCTCCAATAATGATCATAGGCTTATAGCCTATCTTCTGAAGTGGGGCTTCCATAAGTGGCGAAGCAATGAGCACCCCAATATAAAGAGCCGTCGCATGCAAGCCGTTGACTGAAGAGGATAATCCATCTTGTTCAAAAATGATTGCAATTAATGGAAGCAGCATGCCTTGAGAAAATCCAGAGATGGCTACAATACTAACAAGTATCCAAAAGCGTGTTTTTAGTTTTTGATCCACAGAGCAAAACTCCTAAGTAAATGTTTTTTACCTATTTGATGGTATCGTCAATCACTTTATTTGGCAAGGATAAACAGATAACGTACAATTTAATTTACTTAAAAGTATAGGCTCGTAAGCGTCTACAAATAAAGCATGAAAAATCTAAATAAGGAAAGGGTGAGTGTGATGAAATTCTCAATGAAAGAGGGAGGGTTTTTCACAGAGGTAGAGTACGGCAGACTAGATATATCAGGAGATGAGACATACGGCTTCCGTCCCTATCAGCTACTTGTATCCTCTATCGCAGTGTGTAGCGGAGGCGTACTTCGTAAAATTCTTGAAAAAATGAGAATTGAAGTTCAGGATATTTCAATTAGTGCTGATATTACAAGAAATGAAGAAGAAGCAAACAAAGTAGAAAAAATTGATTTATTATTCACGATTACTGGTAAAGGGCTTCAAGAAAACAAAATTGAAAAAGCCATGGAACTGACAAGAAAGAATTGCTCAATGGTTCAATCTGTAATCGGAAGCATCGAAGTAAACGAAACCTTTGAAATAAAAGAAGGCTAAAAAAGAGGTCCGTCCCTCAAAGGAGACAGACCATAGGGACGGACCTTCAACTAGATGCTTAGTTCTTGAGGTTCGTCTCCTTCTTTTTCATAATACAAAATTGTTTTTGGTGTTAATTTTAATAGCATATACTCTGGATCCTCAGCGTCTGCAATCCAATGCTTTAAGTAGTCATCCCAAAACTTCTTTTTTAACTCTTTGGATTCCTCCACTTCTGCAGTTGCTTCCACTTCTACATAATGTTTATGGTCTGAATCACGGTCATACCCTAATAAAATATGAACATGTGGATTTTGTGCCATATCCTCAGCCTTGTGCGCATGTTGGTTGGAAGCAGTATACAGCGTTAGTTCCTGATTGAAAAACATCATAAATCTAGAGTAGGGACGGTCATTACGAACCGTTGCTAGTGTCCCGATTTTATGGTGAGAGAAAAGATCCAGCACCTTCTCCTTTAATGATTCTGTCATTACAATTCCTCCTTACATGTTGTACTACCTTTAATGTGTCTTTATTTCATTTTTTTAATCAAATTCTTAATGAAAAGAGGCATACTCATGAATCGAATCTTTACCATCCTTGTGTTCGCTGGAGTGCCATTGTCAGTCTTAGGATCATTATTGCATTGGCCGAGTGTCCTTATGTTTGGTGTGCATTGCATTACAATTGTGGCATTAGCAAGTTTCATGGGAAGGTCAACAGAAAGCTTGGCAATTGTAGGGGGATCACGTGGATTATTAACTATAATGAAATAGGATAAAAAAAGCACGCCACTTTTAAAAGTGGCGTGTTTATATAGGGAATATAGGAATATATACGCGTTACAGATAATGATAAAGATTGTAGGAATCATTAACTGTAACCATAGTATAACCTATAATCTAAATTTTGTAAATATTCATACAATAATTTATTGAAATTTTTTTATTGGAAAATATTATTAATATGATAATATTCATTGCTTTTTATTAGCGATGCATAAGATCCATTTCTTGTCACTGCACAGAGTTGTTTGGAGCGGAAGGAGCTTGACTCCTGCGGGACATAGCGGGCAAAGTGAGACCCCGCAGCGAAGCGAGGAGGCTCACTCCCGCCCCGCGGAAAGCAAGCACCTGGAGCGGAAAACAACGGACATCTTATTGAAAGATTTTCTCCTTGAAAAACTTTTTGGATAAGGTAGAGGATAATGGAAAATGATAAGTGTAAGTCTGATTCTATTAAATGAAAGGAGTTTTATGATGTTTCACGCCATTCGTATAATAGCAGTACTATGCTTAGCGTTTATGTCATTATCATCATTCTCTTTAGCTGAAAATACATCACCGGAAAAAAAGAAAGAACAAAAGCAGGAGCAAGAGCAACAGCAAGCAAAGAATTCAAAGATTGAAGTACCCAATTCCGTTATGAAAATCGCAAAGGAAAACACGTATCCAAATCCAACTCAGGACTTGCCATACCTACAGCCTAGCGAACTAACAGAGGAATTAATTGAAACGTCTAATGTGAAAATTGAAAACCCAAATCTGATTCGTATGTTAAATGAATCGAATATGAACAAATCTCCTTTCTCATTAGGACTTCGTGCAACGATTTACTTAGGGGAATGGCCACTAAACTACGAATCGTCTGAAACCGCACCAAACTGGGAGTATCAAAAGATTAATACAAACTACTATGACAATCGTGGTGGAAAGTCCAATTACCAAATTCACTATGTTCAAGAAACACAAAAGAATATTAAAGGTGGATTAACAGCAAAAGTTCCAAATGCTGAGGATGTTCAAAAAATGATGATGCTAAAGGCGATGGAGAATACTGACCTCCCTCTAGCATTTCAGACAATCATTGGAGCAGGAACAAAGAAGGATCAGGTGTACAATATCGCACCAAAACGTCTCGGCTATTTATACGGATATGCACCAGCCGTGAATGAAAAAGGGAAGGTCACTTACGGAGAGGTGTATCTTGTAATGAAGGGCATGAAGCGTACAATTGTTGTGAAAAACGTAACGTCACAAGGAATCGGCGCATGGATTCCAGTTCAAGACCACGTATCCTTTGGCTTCATTACTAGTGATAAACCTAGATAACCAAGAGAGAGGGACGGACCTTTCGCGATAAGCGAAGGTCCGTCCCTTTTTACGTTTAGAAACATACAATATGGATAATGATAACGTTAAGGAGTAAAAACGAATAATGTCTTGTCAGGAATGAAATATTTCAGTACGATGGAGAAAGTGTTGAAAGGAGAGAAACCGATTTGGGTAATGCAATCTATGATAAAGATTCACAAGTGAGCTATTTAAAGCAACGTTTAAATATGTTTGTAGAAGTGCTTGATTCAATTGATCCGGAGCATACGGAGTTAGAAGATATCGATCGTTTAATTGAAATGATTGATGATCTTGAAGTGAAGTGCAAGCAATTTAAAAATTCTTAATCGAAAAACTGGCCAGAGGGTCAGTTTTTTTCTTTTTAATGGGGGATTTTGTTGTCCAACTAATATAATTCAGTGTAGAGTCCACATTAAATGTTGCAAATTAATCAGCACAGAGTTGCTTGGAGCGGAGGGGTGCTTGACTCCTATGGGAATTGCGGGAAAGGTGAGACCCCGCAGGCGTGTGCGCCGAGGAGGCTCACCTCTCGCCCCATGGAAAGCAAGCACCCTGCAGCGGAAAGCAACGGCCCCATAATCAGACATAATCTCAACCATATTTGGAAAAAATTAATTTGCAATCGGTTTCAGTTCGGACTCTTTCATTCTAAATTTTATAGGAGTATAATAAAATAGTGTGAATTTAACATAAATATCAAGATATACAGAGATAGAGGCAAAAGGGAAAGGGGAAAATGCCATGAATATGGACAAGCTTCAAGAAAGTATGTATCAATTGATTGTTGAAACATCAACAAATCTTCCAAAGGATGTTCGTCGTGCAATTCGATCTGCAAAGGCGAAAGAAAATGCAGGGACACGTGCAGCAATGAGTCTTGCAACCATCTCCAACAACGTGAAAATGGCAGATGATAATGTATCTCCAATCTGTCAGGATACAGGCTTACCTACATTTAAAATCAAAACTCCAGTGGGTGTAAACCAATTAGAAATTAAAGAAGCCATCTACACAGCAATGCAGAAAGCGACAGCGGACGGGAAGCTTCGTCCGAACTCAGTAGATTCCTTAACAGGTGCAAACAGTGGGGACAATCTTGGACTTGGAACACCTGTTATTAAGTTTGAGCAATGGGAAAAAGATTATATCGATGCGCGCCTGATTCTTAAAGGTGGCGGATGTGAAAATAAAAATATTCAATACAGCTTACCATGTGAGCTTGAAGGCTTAGGTCGTGCTGGTCGTGACTTAGATGGAATCCGTAAGTGTATCATGCACTCTGTCTATCAGGCACAAGGTCAAGGCTGTAGCGCTGGTTTTATCGGAGTGGGAATCGGTGGAGATCGCTCTTCTGGTTATGACTTAGCGAAAGAGCAATTATTCCGTTCGAATGATGATGTAAATCCAAATGAAGAGCTTCGCAAGCTTGAAGAGTATGTAATGGATCATGCAAATGAGCTAGGAATTGGAACAATGGGCTTTGGTGGAGAAACAACTCTTCTTGGCTGTAAAGTTGGTGTGATGAACCGTATTCCTGCTAGTTTCTTCGTATCTGTTGCGTACAATTGTTGGGCGTTCCGTCGTCTAGGTGTTCAAATTCACCCTGAAACAGGAAACATTCAAGAGTGGATGTACCAAGAAGGTGAGCTTGTCGACCTAACAGCAGACGAAACAGCTCAAGCTGAAACAGCAGCAGCTTCTGAGGAAAGTACGATTGTAGACTTACAAGCTCCAATTACAGAGGATCAAATCCGTGAATTAAAAGTTGGTGACGTGGTTCGTATCAACGGTCGTATGTACACAGGTCGTGATGCGATTCATAAGCACTTATCAACAAATGATGCACCGGTAGACCTAGATGGACAAATCATCTATCACTGTGGTCCAGTTATGCTAAAAGATGAAGAGGGCAACTGGCATGTGAAAGCAGCGGGTCCAACAACATCCATTCGTGAGGAGCCTTATCAAGGTGACATTATGAAAAAGTTCGGTATCCGTGCCGTAATCGGTAAGGGTGGAATGGGACCAAAAACATTAGCAGCACTTAAAGACCATGGTGGTGTGTACTTAAACGCAATCGGTGGAGCAGCACAATATTATGCTGACTGTATCAAAGGCGTTGACGGTGTAGACTTAATGCAATTTGGTATTCCGGAAGCAATGTGGCACTTAAACGTAGAAGGCTTCACAGCAGTTGTAACAATGGATTCTCATGGAAACAGCTTGCATGAAGAGGTAGACAAATCTTCATTAGAAAAGCTTGCTAAGTTTGCTGATCCGGTATTTAAATAAAATTTTTATAAGCTGACTCTTTACTGGGTCAGCTTTTTTTTGTACCATATTTAACTAAAAGAAAAACCTTCCAAATATTCAAGCGTATCTTTTTCCATTACCTTCAAAAACTAAAAGAAAAGGAAAAGAAGGTGAGAGAATGAAACAGGCAAAGATACTTATAATGGCCATCCTGCTTATGTTCACCGTGACAGCCCAAGCGTATGCGGTCTCAAATGAGAGTATTGGTTGGGGCTTTAAAAAAGGTGGAGATGGTGAGCAAGCACAGGCAGGAAAAGCATATGATGATCTCTTGGCAAAATACGAAGCCATTTACAAAGATAGCCCTGACGAAAAAGTACTTTACTTAACCTTTGATAACGGGTATGAAAATGGCTATACCGAGCAAATCCTAGATGTCCTGAAAAAGGAAAAGGTTCCTGCTACCTTCTTTGTTACAGGTCACTACTTAGAGAGTGCTGAAGACATCGTGAAACGAATGGTAAAAGAAGGACATATAGTAGGAAATCATTCTTGGTATCATCCAGATTTTACACGAGTTTCCGACGAACGGTTAAAAGAGGAACTTCGTAAAGTGAAAGAAAAAACAGCTGAAATTACAGGTCAAAAAGAAATGAAATACTTACGACCACCACGTGGAGTTTTCAGTGAACGTACGTTACAGCTAGCAAAAGAGGAAGGCTATACTCATGTCATGTGGTCACTAGCGTTTGTTGATTGGTATACAGACAAACAAAAGGGATGGCAGTACTCGTACGATAGTATTATGGCTCAAGTGCATCCAGGTGCAATCATCCTTCTACACACAGTGTCAAAGGACAATGCTGATGCTATTGGAAAGGTCATTCAGGATTTAAAGAAACAAGGCTATACATTTAAGAGTCTAGATGAATTTGGACAAACATCAAAGAAAGAACCGAATAAAGAATCTAAAGATAAAAAAGAAGATTAATCCGAAAACTACTCAATGTTTAGGCATTGGGTAGTTTTTTTGATGGAAAATATATGTAGATATTTCAACAAAAAGGAATTACAATTAGCTTATTAAAAATCGGAGGTGTTTTTTCATGTCAGTCAGATCTATGAACATGAATGTAAAAGAAACGAACAAAACAGTAGGGAGTACAACTAAAAATTAGTAAGTGAAGCTCCCTAACATAAGGGAGAAATGAAATTGAATAAGTTACACGCATCCACTATTTATCTGATTATGAGCGGTGTCGCGGCTTTTGCGAATGCCACTATGTTTACAACCTATGCTCTTTATTATGTATCGGGATTAGGGTTGAATCCGTTTCAATTGGTCCTTGTCGGAACATTTTTAGAATTAACAATTATGTTATTGGAGGTTCCGACAGGCGTTGTGGCAGACACGTATAGTCGACGCCTTTCGGTCATTATCGGTGTGACCATACTCGGGTTAGCCTATATACTCGAAGGCTCTGTGTCGTTGGTATCGGAAGTTGTTTTCCAAGGGGCTCTTTCGTTATTTGTTGGAGTTGTGATCGCGGAAATTATCCGTGGAGTTGGGGAGACATTTTTAAGTGGAGCAAGTCAAGCGTGGCTGGCAGATGAAGTAGGAGTCGATAAAATGGGTTCCGTTCTGCTAAAAGCCAATCAAGTAACACAGGTAGTTAGTATATTAGGTGTACTTGCAAGTGTTGGATTATCAACAATTGCCTTACACTTACCGTATATCGCAGGTGGTATTTTATATGTAAGCTTAGGTATTGTACTAGTAGTGTTTATGCCAGAAAAGCATTTTCAAAAGAGTACACCAGAAGAGAAAGCAGCATTACGAGATGCGATTGCAACATTTAAAGGTGGTTTATCATTAATTCGTGGTCGCTCAATTCTAATGGCCTTTCTTTTAGTGACACTCTTTATCGGTGCGGGATCGGAAGGGTTTGATCGTTTATGGGAAGCTCATTTTATTACGTCTCTAGACTTTCCATCTATCGGTGATTTTTCGGCTGCAGTATGGTTCGGAATCATTAGTGTGGCATGCAATATTTTCTGTTTCTTCACAGCATGGATTGCACAAAAGTATCTGTCCTTTGAGGATGAATCAAAAGTGGCACGTTCGATGGCAATCTTTACTTCATTACGATTGCTTTGTATTGTCGGATTTAGCTTAGCGGGCAGCTTCGAATTTGCATTTGTCAGCTTTATTTTAATGGCAATGACGGGAACCATTACCGGTCCATTGTATGATACATGGGTCAACCAAAATATCGATAGCAAGGTTCGAGCAACGGTGTTATCGATGTCTAGTCAAGTGAATGCTCTCGGTCAAACGGTTGGAGGACCAGTTGTTGGTTTAGCGGCAAGTCAGTTCACATTACGAGTTGGTTTATCCATCGCGGCTTTAATCCAATTGCCGATTCTCTTTATTTATTTAAAGGCAATGAACAAAAAGAATCAAGACAACCGAGTGCCTGTAATGGAACAACCGAATTTACCATCATAAGAAAAAGCTGCTCATTCAGTCTCATACTGATTGAGCAGCTTTTTGAGTTAAGCAGCTTTTTGGTTCGTAAGCTTAGTGCGGAAAATGGGGCCAAAAACAACATGTAAAAAGATATCAGCAAAGAAGTGAGAAATCATGGCTATTTCAATGCCGAATGTCCAGTACAAATAACCAAATAATAAACCAGGTAGAGCATTTAATAGAATCGTACGGAAGATGACAATACCTGACTTACCAAACAACCCGAATGCAGCAGGAAGGTGTAGTACACCAAACAAGATTGCTGCTACAACAATCCCTATCCAATAAGCCAGATTACCAATCGCGGTAAAAGAAAGCAGCCACACAACTCCAGTCATGACAAACAATCTTGTTAGAACTTCCTCTGAAATCCCACCATATAAAGAAGCTAATAATGATTGTGCTTTTGAAGGGTAATCAATATCTGCCTGTGGGATCTTTTTCATGATTTGCATATCAAGAACAAGCATGACTAATGTTAAAATAAGTGCACCAGAAATCGCAATCAGAATTGCATTTGATAACGAAAACGGAATGCTTGCTCCATCTAATAAGGAGTCCAACAGATACCAGTGCAAATCAACCTTTGGAGCTAAAAGAGTTCCAACATAGGCTGCAACCCCCATCAAAATCGATGTTTGAACAATACCTAGTAAAATTAATACAGCCTTAGGTGGTACTTTTTTGCCAGTTTCCTTCGCTTGTTCTTCAATCTTACTACCCATCATTTTCATTTGATACGGAACAATCGCAATTCCACCAATCGCAGCGGCAATCCAAAAAATGAAAAATTCCATGATCTCACCTCATAATTTTTAGTAACGACTTATGATTTCATTGATAATACGAACAACTGATAAAATCGTTCAAAAAAAGTTGAAGATTTTATAGTTTTTTTTCATGAAATGTTATAATGAACAAAAAATCACGGAGGAACAATCGATGGAAGAAGTAGTCTTCGTCACCCCGCCCTATGATTTTGATCGTGTGCTTGAACGACTATCAATGGATCCACTGAATGCTGTAAACAGAGAAGCTCGCGCGGTGAAAATTCCATTCTATGAACTTGGAGAAGTTATTGAAGTCAAGGCTATTGGAACAACGAAAAAACCTGAATTCCAGATTACATATGAAACAGACCAAGACATCGAAAAGAAAAAGTCTTACATTTATGACACGTTTCAATGGCATACACCGTTAGACCCGGTATCTCAGCACTTTAATAATACCGTTCTAAAGGAGATTTTTGAGGAACATAAGGGTACGCCACTTGTATTAGAGTTCGACTATTTTGCTACACTGATAAAAAGTATTATTCATCAGCAGCTAAACCTTTCGTTTGCTCACACACTAACTGAGCGCTTTGTGCAAAAATATGGTGAGCAAAAGAATGGTGTCTGGTTTTATCCACGACCAGAGATCGTTGCGGAGATTCCAATCGAAGAGCTACGCGAGCTTCAGTTCAGTCAACGAAAAGGGGAATATGCAATCGGTCTAGCAAAGGAAATTGTCAGTGGTGAACTGGATCTTGTAGCATTAAGTAAAGAAGCCGATGAAGATGTAATGAAACGACTTGTAAAAATACGAGGTATTGGTCCATGGACGGCTGAGAGCTTCTTAATGTTCGGCCTCGGAAGACCAAACCTATTTCCGAAAGCGGACATGGGTATTCAAAACGCATTGAAAATCCTTCACAACATGGACCGGAAACCCACGAAGGAAGAGATGAGCGAATGGGCAACAGAATGGGAGCCCTACTTAAGCTACGCCTCATTATATTTATGGAGAAGTATTGAAAAGCAGGAAGTGAAAAAATGAAACCAAACCAAAATTCAAAACCAACTAGAAACACAAAATTTAAATCTAACCAAGCTGGAAAGGTTGATATGAAGGTCGGGCAGCAATTTCCGTTAACAATCAAACGAATCGGCATTAACGGGGAGGGTGTCGGTTATTTTAAACGACAAGTCGTCTTCGTTCCAGGTGCCCTTCCAGGAGAAGAAGTAGTTGTTGAAACACTGAAGGTTGAACCGAAATACTCACTCGGAAAAATCAAAAAGATTCGCAAAAAATCACCAGTTCGCCAAGAAGCACCATGCTTAGTATACGAGGAATGCGGTGGCTGTCAGCTTCAGCATATGACATATGAAGCCCAGATGGAAGCAAAACGTGACATCGTCCTGCAAGCACTAGAACGCCACACATCACTCGACTTAGAAAAACTAGATGTACGGAAAACGGTTGGAATGGACAACCCCTGGCATTACCGAAACAAAAGCCAATTCCAGGTTGGTGAGAAAAAAGGAAAAGTAGAAGCAGGCTTATTTAGTGTGAACTCACACAAGCTGATTGACATCGACGAATGCATTGTACAGCACTCAACAACAAACAAAGTGACAACGGAAATCAAACGAATCATTAATGACTTCAAAATCCCAGTCATTGACAAGAAAACAAAGAAACCACTTATTAAAACCATTGTCACTAGAGTCGGTTTTGAAACAGGTGAGGTACAGGTTGTTCTTGTTACAACAAGAAAGGATATCCCAAGAAAAGAGCTACTCGTGTCAGAAATCGAAAAGCGACTACCAGAAGTCGTATCCATAGCTCAAAACATTAACCCAAAGAAAACGTCGTTAATCTTTGGTGACGAAACCGAGCATCTATCAGGAAAAGAGTCAATAGAGGAACGTCTTGATGAGTTCACATACGAGCTTTCAGCGAGAGCATTTTTCCAGCTCAACCCAATCCAAACAACAAAGCTTTATAATGAAGCAAAAAAAGCAGCCGCGTTAACAGGTAAGGAAGCACTAGTTGATGCGTACTGTGGTGTTGGAACGATTGGTTTATGGTTGGCAGACGGAGCAAAAGAAATCCGTGGAATGGATATTATTAAAGAAGGAATCGATGATGCGAAGGCCAATGCAAAGAAGTTTGGTGCCAAGCATGCTGATTACTTCGTAGGCACAGCAGAAGATCTTCTACCAAAGTGGAAAAAAGAAGGATGGATTCCAGATGTAGTCGTTGTAGATCCACCGCGAACAGGGTGTGACCGCAAATTCCTTGATACATTAAAGGAGATTAAACCAAAACGATTTGTTTATGTTTCGTGTAATCCTTCTACATTGGCGAAGGATATCGAGTATTTAAAGAAGCAATACAAGGTTGAATATTTGCAGCCAGTTGATATGTTTCCACAGACTGCGCATGTTGAGGTAGTGTCGCAGATGATTCTAAAAAATGAAGCAGGTTCCCGTTAAGGAAAAAACCGCATTTATTCAAATGTTGGGCGGCAAATCGGTATGAATTACCGGAATGCCGTCTTTCTTTACATTGATACGATGGATAAGCCGATGTAATCTTTTCAGAGCTAGTTCATTGAAATTAAGGACCTTAAGAAGTTCTTGTTTCAGCTTGTCGATTATCGATTATTAGTTCACTTTCACTCATCAATAACTTTTCATTTTTCTTTTCAACTAGTTGGGCCAATTCGGTGTTGGAATCATCAACTATATCTAAATACTCATCATGTTTGATCTTTTCATCAGTAAGCATTTGATGAAGTCCTTCTTACGATTCCTCAAACACGAATTGCTTATAGAGTTTATCAAGCTTCTGTAGCAAATCCTACTTCGATTTCTTCCATATTATTTTCAGCTCTTTCAATTTTTTGTTTTCTTGGACTAGTGTTCTAATATCTATACATCTCATCTTTGTTTGTTTCTTCTGTTTGTTGCTTGTGACTCATATGAACATCACTTTTCTTCTAACTATTCTAAGTTGTTTCATCCACTCAGATGTGCCTATCCCCAGTACACTAAAATAGTTATTGCTATAGCTATTGTGATAAGAGTGTGATATATTACCTAAGACTATGTATCTAAATTGAATATCGGCAAACTATTTGAAAAAATAGGACGCAAAACTATAGGGACTAAATACTAGACAAGTGTATAAGTCAGCCAGCTGCTTTTCATACAACAACAACGGGGTTGTGTGACTATTTATGAGCTACTTCCTATGGTTGTAGCTTTTATTTTTATTCTTATGTTAAACCTTTGATTTTTGGACTTTACTGATGCTGCAAAAGACATGTGGGCCAAAGCGTCTGTGGTAAGTAATTTTTTTATCTGCAATTACCAACTAAGTTTAACAAAGATTATCTTAAAAGAGCTAAGTAATCATATGAAATAGCCGATAAGACATATGTCGACATTATTTTTGTTCTTTCGCAATAAAAGCTTAATTAATTATTTAAGGGAAGTGTACATCAATGAGAAAATGGTATTCTAATATATCATTAAAAACAAAAAGTATTTTATTTAGTATCATTACAACTACTATAGTGGCTATTTTAATAACATGGGTTAGTTACTCTGTTAATTCTAAGTCTATGTTTGAGGATCTTGTAACAGATGCTGAACAAATTGTTGAAACATGGTCACAGGATATTGATCCAAAAGATGTAATTGAAGTAATGGAAACTGATGATGAGAATAGTGAAGCGGTGCAACGTTTGGTTAGTCATTTTGATGATCTATCAAACTATCAACCTTCAGTTGCACAAGGTTATATTTTTGGTACTGAGTTAGAAAATGGATCAGAAACGAGTTTAATTGCTTCTCCGTCAGAATTATTAGACATACTTAAAACGGAAGCGGATTTAACAATTGGCGATATGTATGGTCAGCCTGATAATATTGTCAAGCTAGTTAAAAAGCTGACGGCCGAAAAAGAAGTAACGGTTTCTGATATTTACTCAGATGATTTTGGAACGTGGATTACAGTTGCTAAACCATATGTGGATGAACAGGGTAATGTATATGCATATTACGGAATGGACTTTAATGCACAAGGTTTTGTAGATAGTCAAAGAAGTATCTTAATGACTGTAGGTATGATGCTATTAATTGTCGTTGTAGTTATCGGTTTGCTGGAATATTTCTTGTTAGGGAAATTATATAAACCAATTGATGAGCTTGCTAGTGGGATTGAGTCTGTCACAGCGGGTAATTACGATGTGAGATTAAGAGAATCGAATGATGAGATTGGTCGGGTAGCGATAAGCTTTAACATGATGGTGGATAATATAAGTAGGTTAATTAATTCTATTGAATCTGCATCGAAGAATACGTCAACAAACTATGAATCATTATTCACTTCTGTAAGCAAAACGAGTGAAAAGATGGATAGTATTACTAATGACGTGTCAGAAATGTCAGGAAGATTTGATTCTCAAAGTGGATCTGCTTATGAGATTTCCTCTTCTTTACAACAATTGTCTGCTGGGGTGGAGACAGTTGCTCGAAATATTTCTAATGTTAGCGAAAGATCGAAAGAAACTGAAAGTCGAGCAATCCAAGGGAATGAATCAGTTGACCAAGTAGGAAATCAAATGAGATTGATAAATCAATCGTCTCAAAACTCAGAAAAACTTATTCGTAATCTTAATGCACGTTCTAATGAAATTCATTCTATTGTTGGACTGATTACAAGTATTTCAGAACAAACAAGTCTTTTATCCCTCAATGCTTCCATTGAAGCGGCTCGAGCAGGGGAGCATGGAAAAGGATTTGCAATTGTTGCTAATGAAGTGAAAAAGCTAGCGGAACAATCAAAAGGTTCTGCAGAGCAAATTAAATCATTAATCGATTATATACAAAGTGAAACGGAAGAAGCTGTTACTTCAATCAATGAGGGAGTCAAATACGCAAACGCTGGTGTAACTCTTGTAAAAGAGACAGGAATCCTTTTTGCTGATATTCTTGACTCTGCCCGGGATGTGTCTGCTCAAATGGATGAAATAGCTTCAGCAACAGAGCAAATTTCTGCAGAAAATCAAGAAATCACATCTACTTTTGAACAGTTTACAGATTTAACAACACAAAATAGCAATACAGTCATTTCGTTAACAGATAGTATTAAAAATCAGAAGGATTCATTTGATACGATTGTTAATTCGGCACAGGATATGAAAAAATTAATTGATAATCTTGAAGAAGCTGTATCAACGTTAAAAGTATAGTACCTACAATGCCTATAGGGAGAAAGTTCCTATAGGTTTTTGGTGCTAAAACATTATATTGAGTTCATAGACGAAAAATAAGGGGCTTTTTAGCGATTACGTTTCGGTTTCTATGGATCGAAGTATATAAGCAATTATTACCATGCTAGGAGTTATGATGGCTGGGTTAGTGTATGTCCCGCTAGCACCAGAAAATTTTATTGAATATTGAAGTGTGTTCTAAATCCCTCGGACCAATAGCTCGAGGGATTTTTTCGCTGGGAAGTTGCACATTTCGAGGAAACTAAGAAACCTAGAGAATGGTACTTTTAAAAATTTTCTTGAAAATCAAACTTTTTAATTGAGAATCGTTATCACTTGTTGTATAGTAATTAGTAACAATACATATAAGTGGATAGGGGATATGATCATGCAAATATATTGGACGAAGATAAATAAAATTATTGAAGAAACGCCTGAGGTGAAAACGTACTTGCTTGACCTTCCAGAAGGTTTTACATGGGAAGAGGGTTCTCACACTCACTTTGCATTGGAAGGATTTAATGCCGGAGATACACCAAACCGAAGTCTGATTCGCCATATGTCAATCTCAACTTTACCGCATGAACATTCAATCGGTATCACAACACGCATCAGAGAGCAATGCTCTGAATTTAAAGCGATTTTAAGAAATCTTGAAATCGGAGATGAAGTGGCAATATTTAAAACGCATTCGAATGTACCGCTTAAAAGAGAAGGGAAAAATGTTTATCTGCTATCATCAGGAGTCGGACTCGCAACGTTCAGACCGCTTGTACTTGATTATTTCGAACGAGCTGACAACGTCAATCAAATCCATTCATTGAATATTGATTCAACGGGGGATTTCTTATTCACCGATATTTTCAAATCAGCACCTGACAAGAATTTTACAGCACAGTTCGTCGACAACCGTAAAGACTACTATGAAGAAGTGAAAAATCTTGCTGCAGACAAGGATGGACTTTTCTATGTAGTTGGCAGTGACGAGTTTCTTGTGCAGAACATTGACGTACTGCGTGAGCAAGGAATCGAGCCTGAGCAGATTAAACTCGACAAACATGAGCAATCACTCCCAAACTTTTTGTCATTTGATACGGTAAAATAAGAAAAGTAGATTACTCCTGTAATCGTAGTTGTGCTCTATTAAGTTTACATGTCAGCATCTGTACCAGCCGTGGTATAGGTGCTTTTTTTTGTTCAATTTAATATGCTCCTAATCAAACAAGGGGAAAAGTTGATAGAGGAGGATTGATAATCTTATTAGTGAATTATATTTCACATAAAAGCTATCTATTTCTGTTATGATATGATGTGAAATGTGTGAAAAAAATACATTTTCACTTGAGATAAGGTGTTGAGAATAATGGTATATGATGTAATTATTATAGGAGCTGGACAAGCAGGACTATCGATGGGCTATTTCTTAAAGAAAAGTCACTTATCATTTTTAATATTAGATAAGGCAAATGTAGTTGGGGATGTATGGAGGAGTCGTTATGACTCTTTAACTTTATTTACTACTAGAAAATATAGTTCATTACCAGGTCTTCTATTGGATGGATATCAAGACGGCTTTCCTTCAAGAGATGAAATTGCAGATTATTTAAAACGGTACGCAGACACCTTTTCATTGCCAATAAAACACAACATGGAAGTTCCGAACATGTTGAATAACCAAGGGATATTTGAAATTTATACAAACTGTCTACAACAATACAAAGCTAAAAAAGTAGTTGTTGCAACAGGACCTTTTCAAACTCCTATAATTCCCTCCATTTCAAGAGAGCTAGATAAGAGTATTATTCAACTTCACTCTTCGGAATATCAAAATATCACCCAGCTTCAGGATGGGGCAGTTTTAGTTGTTGGTGGAGGAAATTCTGGTACGCAAATTGCAGTTGAGTTATCAGAACACAAGGAAGTCTATTTATCTGTTGGACAGAACTTGAAATTTCTCCCACTCAAACTTTTTTCAAAAAGTATTTTTTGGTGGTTTGATAAATTCGGTATACTAAATGCTAAGAAAGATTCGATAATAGGAAGGAAGCTGCAAAGTCAGGGTGATCCTATTTTTGGGTATGAGCTAAAAGGAAAAATTAAAGAAGGAAATGTTAGCCTTAAACAAAGAACTACGAAAATTAAAGATAATATTGTTTTTTTTGAAGATAATAGTTCTGTTATCGTTAAAAATATCATCTGGGCAACGGGGTTTAATTTTTATTATGAGTGGATTGACATACCTGACCTTTTGGACATTAAAGGCAATCCCATTCACGAAAGAGGAATTACAAACATCAATGGACTATATTTTTTAGGACTACCATGGCAGCATAAGAGAGGTTCATCGTTATTGTTAGGGGTTGGGGAGGATGCTCAATACCTCTTTCAACATATTTTAAAAGATTCGGAGTTATTAGATTCTACTGTAATGGAATGAATCTATACCATGTTTTCAAAAGAAAAACTAACAGAAAATAAGAGAGAGACGTAATTTACGTTTATTTATATACATCATGTATATCGTCTCCTAAAGGGAATAATTAAACTTTCAGAACAACAAGAAAAAATTCAAAAAGAGGTGCACCTTATGAATGAAAAGAATCAATTTCCATTTAAAACAATTGTTATTTTAACATTAGGAATTTTTGTTATATTAGTTGCATTAGTATTGCTTACCAATGATCTAAATGATTCAAGTAAAGACACAGATTATGAAAAACAGCCACCTATTGAAGGGCAACCATTATTGGGGAATGATAACGCTCCAGTAACAGTAGTGGAATTTGGAGATTTTAAATGCCCGGCATGTAAAGCGTGGGGAGAAACGATTTTTCCACAACTCATTCAAGATTATGTAGACACTGGGAAAGTTAAATTTGCCTACGTAAATGTATTATTTCACGGGAAAGAGTCAATAACAGGTTCACTTGCTGCAGAACATGTATTGAAAGAGTCTCCTGAGAGTTATTGGTCATTTCACAAGGAAATATTCAATAATCAACCACAAACGGCAAAACATGACGACTTATGGCTAACAAATGACAAGGTGTTAGAGGTTGCAAGAAAATTCCCAGAGATTAATTTAGATCAATTAAAAGAAAGTTTAGAGAGTCAAAAGGAAAGAGCAGAGATTGAGAAGGATGCAAAACTTGTAGAGGAATATAATGTGGGACTGACTCCAAGTATCATGGTTGGTGGAACCATGTTAGAAGACCCATTTGATTATGAAAGAATTAAAAGTCTTATTGAACAAGAATTAGAGGGTAAATAAATATGGAAACCCTTAGAAGGTATGCATTATATTTTGCATGGTTAGTTTCTGTAATTGCAACACTAGGAAGTCTCTATTTTAGTGAGATAAAAGGGTATATTCCATGTGAGCTATGTTGGTACCAGCGTATATTGATGTATCCATTAGCACTAATACTTGGAATAGGAACGTTTCAAAACGACGTTACAGTGAAACGATTCGTACTACCTATGGCAATAATGGGTTGGTTAATTTCATTGTTCCATTATCTTCAACAAAAGGTTCCTGGCTTTGCATCAATAAAGCCATGTAAAAGCGGTGTCCCATGTAGCGCAGAATATATTAATTGGTTTGAATTTATTACTATTCCATTCTTATCATTTACTGCTTTTTCTTTGGTTTTAGTATTTATGTTATTAATAAAAGGTACAAAAAAATAGAATGAAAAAATTTTAAGCTGGACATTAATTTGTCTGGCTTTTTTGTTCTTACATGACACATTATTAAATGCCATATCCAGAAGAGAAGTTCTAAAGAGATGATTTATGTACTAGTTAGATAGGGTATAAAACCATAAAGCCTTTAGGGGAGAATTGGATACTTCATATTTATTTCATGGTTTTTTAATAGTTATTCGATTTAATGGCCATGGGTTTTCTAGAAAGGAATGTTATATAGATGAGTTCTCACCATATTATTTTACTAGTTTTTATTGGATATATTGTTTTTGCTATAGATAAGAAAAAGGAATCGTTTCCTGTACCTGTGGTGTTACTTCTTTTAGGTATCCTACTTTCCTTTGTTCCTTATTTTTCTGGTTTGCACATTACGAAGGAAACAATATTTACTTGGTTTTTACCTGCGCTATTATTTGTATCAGCTTATCAATTTCCATTCGCAGATTTCAAGAAATATTTTAAAGTAATTACAGTACTAGGAACGTTTGGACTTATTGGGATGTTCTTTTTATTGGGAGCAGCGATCTATGCAATCAGTGGATTTTTCACTGATTTATCTTTTGTTGAATGCTTGATGCTTGCGATTATTTTGATGCCTACCGATCCTGTTTCAGTTGTTCCGATCTTAAAGGAGTCTGCTTATTCATCAAAGGTAGCGGATGTTGTAGAGGGAGAATCGATGCTTAACGATGGAACAAGCTTAGTGTTGTTTACTGTCGTTTTAGGAATGCTTGGAAATGATGAGTCTTTTTCAATAATGAATTTTGTCTCGGAGTTTTTCCTCGTATCAATAGGGGGAATTGGAATTGGAGTTACGTTTGGATGGCTAGTATTGAAAGGGCTTCATCTAACGTCACATTTTCAATATCAAGTAATGGTAAGCATTACACTTGCATATGGAAGCTTTTACATAGCAGAGTATTTTCACTTTTCAGGAGTATTAGCTTCAGTGTCTTCAGGAATTATTTTTTCCTGGAAGCTCGCACAAACTGGAAAGGAAACAGAGTTAAGGGGAGCATTGAACGGATTTTGGGAGGTTATTGAGCCAACCATTTTATCGATTATTTTTATTGTCATCGGGATTCAAGTGACACAATATCTCCATGTAGACTATTGGGGGTTTATACTATTCATTTTCCTTCTAACGCTACTCGTACGCTTTGCGGTGGTGACTACTATTCTTAAGCCATTCTCAAATTTCACCTTGAATGAAATTTCGTTAGTAACATGGTCAGGATTAAAAGGAACGATGTCCATTGTGTTTATATTAAGCTTAAAGGGAAGCAGTGCAGACATTAATGAACAATTACTTTCCATTTCATTTGGTGTCGTTGTTCTATCGCTTGTCATTCAAAGTATTTTGATTTATCCGTTTTCTAATAAGTTAAAAGGCTAGGGGGAATTCCTCGCAGCTTTATCCTATATATAGTTATGCAGTGACAGGTTCGCGTTTTGGTGTCCAACATGTACGCAACATAAGAAAATCTCAAAGTTATATATTCTTTGAGATTTTTTATCCACTTCTATTTTAGAATGTCCCCTCACTAATTCAAAGGTATATCTAGATACCCATCATCATATAACTTAAGAAAAGCAAACTGGACAAGTGATAAGTATAATTTTGTTACTTGTATTTTTTGCATGTCTTCAAATGGGAATTAGAAGGAGGTTGAAATGAGTTGGAGGCTATACAAGGTTTATTAATTGAATTGGAGATTGCTCCGACTATAGCAAAATATCTATCTCTTTCAATGATGGTTTTACTTATAGGAGGAATCTGTTTCATTGCCAATATCATTTCAAAGAAAGTGGTTATAAGACTCATTACCCATTTTGTAACCCAAAGTAAGTTTCCGCGTGCAACGCTGGTCATAAAGAGAAAGGTATTCGACAAGCTATCTCATATCGTTCCTGCGATTATTATTTATTATTTTTCTGCTACTTTACCAGATTATCAAATGGTGATAGAAAAGGGAGCGGTTACCTATATTCTTGTTGTTGGTTTAATGGTAATTCATGCTTTATTAACAACTGTAAACGATATTTATCAAACATACGAAATATCGAAGGTTAAACCGATAAAGGGGTATGTTTCTGTTGTAAACATTATTGTGCTGATACTGGGTGGTATTCTTATCATCTCAAATCTGATGGGGCAGAGCCCTTTTATCCTTTTGAGTGGAATTGGTGCTCTTTCGGCCGTTCTTATGTTAGTGTTTAAGGATTCTTTGTTAGGACTTGTTGCAGGAATCCAGCTAGCAGCTAATGATATGGTTCGGGTTGGAGATTGGATTGAAATGCCGAAGTATGGAGCGGACGGAAACATCATTGATATCTCGTTAAACACAGTAAAGGTCCAAAACTTTGATAAAACGATTACGAATGTACCGAGCTATGCGCTCATCTCAGACTCGTTTATTAACTGGAGAGGGATGGAGACATCGGGTGGACGACGAATGAAGCGCTCGATCCTAATTGATACAAATAGTATTTCTTTTTGTACGGAGAGTATGTTGGAGAAATTTAAAGAAATACACTATTTGAAGGATTTTATTGCGAAGAAAGAAAAAGAACATTCTGAATACAATTCACGTTATGGAATTTACGAGGAGAACAAGGTGAACGGAAGATCGCTTACGAACATAGGAGTATTTCGAACCTATGTTGAAAAGTATCTAAAGCATCATCCTGGTATTAATCAGAACATGACATTAATGGTGCGCCAACTAACACCTAGTGAGCAGGGCTTGCCCATCGAAATTTATGCTTTTACAAACGATATTAAATGGGAAGTGTATGAATCCATCCAATTTGAGATATTTGAACACTTGTTAGCTATAATGGGTGAGTTTGGTCTAAGAGTGTTTCAGAATCCATCAGGTAGTGATTTGAAGGAACTAATAGGCGAGACACAGAAGAAGACTGTTCGATTTAAGAGTGTTGGGTAGAATTGATAGAAGTGTTAAACCATTATACGTTTAATTTGTAATAGCAATAGTAGTTATGAGTCTGATTTCTACTGATAAGCACTAGCGGTAGAGATCAGGCTTCTCTTTTTGTTTAGAATGGTATGGTAAGATAAAGTCAGAACATAACGTACTTGAAATGAGGTAAATAGTTAATGGAATTAACTTTAACAAATGGCGAAGTTTATTCAATCAGAAACTTTAAGGAAGAAGATTTTGACTATGTACATGAGTTGAATGTCGAAGAGGGTTGGTCAAATCTTGTTCAGAAAAAGGAAGATACGAAGCTGGCTTGGGAACATTCAACTATAGCCCTGCTAGTCTTTGAAAATCATAATCTTGTTGCGTACATAAGGGGGTTCACTGATGGAAATGTTACGACATTTATATGTGAATTACTTGTTAATAAACGCTATCGTGGAAAAGGGATTGGCAAAGAACTAATAAAATTTGTTCATCATTTATATCCAAAGACGAGAATAGACTTATTAGCTACAAGTTCATCGAAGTCATTTTATGAAGAGAATGATTATCGAGCATTCTATGGTTTTAGAAAAACAATTGAAGAGTATTAGAGATTAGTTTGGAAGATTCTGTAGTCGAAAAAGGTAATTTTAAAAAGGGAGTTATGCCATGTCTGCTCGGTTATTTGGTTATTCTATTTTTATAGCTTTATTCATTATTTCAGGATGCTCCATGGCACAAACGAATAAAGTAACGATTGATAGTATCAATGCTGAAGAAGTATTAAGATTAGATCCTAATGCTGATATTTTTCAGTATGATGGAGTAATATATCAAACGGACATTAAATGGGTAGATGAATTAAATATAACGAAACACAAGCAGGTGGGTGAAATAAACGTGCTTAATACGAAGAATACAGACTTTAAAGACTTTATGGCCAATAAATTACCTGTTGGGACGAAGCTATTTTCAGTTAAGGGAAGGGAAGATATTTTAATTGTTGAGTTACACGGAAAAATCCTGAAGTATCTTGCTATTGTAGAAGGTTAATCAACTCTTTTGGTGCCATTATTGTGTAATGTGGTCATTTTCTATTTTATATGAAGGAATTCGCATCCCTTTGATGAATATATGAAGGTATATAACGATGCTAATAAAAATGAGGTGATATCTATGATTCTAGTTAGCTCCTGCTTGGCAGGCTTAGAGGTAAGATATAACGGTACGCACTGCTTACAACAGGGCATACATCGGTTGATAGAGGATAAAAAGGCCGTGACCGTATGTCCAGAGCTGCTTGGTGGACTTTCCATCCCAAGAGAGCCAGCTGAGATTATTGGTGGCGATGGAGATGATGTCCTTAATGGTAGAGCGAGAGTGGTTGTGAAATCAGGTGATGATGTCACGAAGCAATATGTAGAAGGTGCCTACAAAACGTTAAAAAAAGCTCAAGAAATCGGTGCGAAAGTAGTGGTTCTAAAGGAAAATAGCCCATCATGTGGAAGTTCGATGATTTATAATGGAGAGTTCATAGGAAAGAAAGTACAAGGGAATGGTGTAACCTCTTCTTTACTGAAACGGAACGGAATTACAGTGATTTCTGAAGATAATCTTTCTGGTTTTCTCAAAACACTTGATGGATAGGACTGTGCACGAACTCGAACATATCTTTTCATGCTTAAAAGAAATGTTGGAACTAAAACCTTATTATGTCTATGATTATGAGCAAAAGCAGTATGTCTTATGCGGGAAGATTGATTGTCAGTATGGGGTACATGCAGCAAGTGGTGAAGTAGTAGCATTAGATGATTTGTAGATTAATAATCCCTGAAGGAGGGATTCGATTTTGTATTCTTGGAGAGTTACGAAATATGATCCAGTAAATCGAGATACTGATGGAAGGTATCTAGATGATCAAGAATGGATTTGTTATTCGGAGGTAGGGAAGAAGGTTAGTTTAGAAGAATATCAAGAAACCGAGCAAATGTATGTTAATGCGATTCGTTCTTTTATGGATGAAATGGGATTAGAACAAGCTTATGTAATCGCTCTAGAGCAATGGAAAGATGAAGTTCAAAAACAAAATGCTTCAGAAATGCTATCAAGGATTTGGATTGGTAAACGAATACCACTTGAGGAGATTCAACAGCTAGCTAGCTTGACGTTACGTAATGCAATATGGTGCAAGATTGCCTTTAAGCGTCAATTCTTTGTGCATTTTGGATACGACTTCTATATGTATATTGGAGCGGGTAGGGAATGTACCAAAGCAATAGATGAGGTGACCAAATCAGGATTATTCGTAGAAGAGTGTGCATCTCCTTACCAATCTAGCTGAGAGTAGAGGAATACCAATGGAATTATTAGAGTTGTATTATAAGAGATACACAGGTACTGTGAAGTCCATGGATTACGTTGAGTGGGCAAAAGGCTCTTTGTATTTGGACATGCCTGAAATCAATAAATTGGCTAGTATGTATATAAAAGAGCCATTGAATATATTTGAAATTGAAAAAATGTTTGATGATGCTATAAAGTGTATTCAATTAGTAGCTCCTTCTAAAGAACAAGCCTTAAATAACCATTTGAAACGACTACACTCACAACTATTACGCCCAACTAAGGAAACAATATCCCTAGTAAAAGAGATGTATTCGTGTACCATAGAGCATAACTTGTTTGAGGAACAGCTGAAATGGCAAGAAATAAGTGATGCTATTGATGAGTATCAGTACGGAGATAATCAAAATGGGTACACTGAGGATAAGATTAATGAAATGATTGTAACTCATGCACGTAAAACGTGGCATACAAAAATAAGTAAGATAACCTTTAAGGAATTTATCGGGCAAAAAATAACTGCAGTCGATACTGAGGTCCATCTTATGATTCAATTAGAAAAAGGGGCAATCATTATTGAATGCCCCTGGAGAATTCGGAATGTAGACGAAATACTAGTGGGAGAAACGGATATTCAAGCAAACCACAAAGAAAAGAAAATCATTTGTGAGTTGCTAATCGGAAAAACCATTGAAGATGTTCAATTGCTCGAACAGTGTCCACTACTTATTGTACAGTGTGAGGATTACTTTTTAGATCTGTTCCATGCGAGTGCCTTTTTTGACGGGTGGACATTAACAGATGATGAAGATTTCTATATGTTTTCTATGCATGGTGGGAGCATTGCTTAAAGCCTGTTTTGAACATGCTCGAAGCCTCATAGAAGTCTATTTCTATAAGGTTTGATAGCTGCTGGAAGAGTGAAACCAAAAACATCCCCATACTGAAAAAAAAGACGGTACATTTGCTTCTGCTTAGAAGCGTCTGTACCGTCTTTTTATTAGGATTTATGATGGTAGTGGGACGAGGAACCTGTCCCCATGACCCACCCATGACCTACTGATAACCTTACTTAGTTTTCTTCGATTTCTTTACGGTTTTTCTTTAACATTTTTGAAAGTACTTCGTAAACAATTGGTACAATGACTAGTGTTAAAAGGGTTGATGATGTTAAACCACCAATTACGGTGATAGCTAATCCTTTTGAAATTAAGCCAGCTCCACCTGCACCGAATAACATTGGAGCTAATGCACCGATTGTTGCAAGAGCTGTCATAAGGATAGGACGTAATCGTGTAGCTCCTGCTTCTAGGATGGCGTCACGAATACTCATACCCTCATGTTCCATATGAATAATACGGTCAACGAGAACGATAGCGTTCGTAACAACGATACCTATTAACATGAGTAGCCCCATCATAACCGAAACAGAAATGGTTTCGCCAGCAATCCATAGTCCTACAAATGAACCAATTACAACAAATGGTAGTGAGAATAGGATGGCAAATGGTGCTAATCCTTCACCAAATGTTACAACTAAGATGAAGTATACGATTAGCACAGCGGCAATCATTGCGACACCAAGCTGTGTAAAGGTTTCATTCATATCAGCTGCAACACCAGCAACGTCAATTCTAACATTCCCTGGTAACTCAAGTTCATCAATTTTTTGATCCGCTTCAGCAGTAGCTACTGAGATATCATCACCAACGACTGTTCCTGATACTGTAGAGTAGTATTCTCCTTGACTACGTGAAAGCGTATTAAGGGTTGTTCCTTCCTCTACTGTTACAAGCTCAGATAGTGGCATTGTTGTTCCAAGAGCTGTAGGAATTTGAGTTTCTAATAGCTCATCAATGGATGTTGCTTTCGTTTTCGACTCGCGTTGAATAATAACATCCATGTCTTCACCGTTATTTTCAACGGTTGTTAATACTTCTTCCGTAGTCGTTGTTGTTAATGCACCAACGATTTGACCAGTTGTTAAACCATATTGCAGAATCTGTTGATGGTCAATATTTAACACGTGCTCGACATAAGGGTTTTCCATATCAGATTCAATATCTTCAAGGTTTTCAACATCTTGTAATGCATTTTCTACTTGCTTAACAGCTTCTTGTAGATCTTCTATATCATTAGCGTATAGAGAGTAGCTAACTGAGTTTGAACTCATGCCCATTCCCATATCTTGTGTTTTCCACTCACCAGATTGGCCAATGTTAAATACATATTCTTCAACTTCTTCTTTTGCTTCAATGAAGTTCTCCATGTCCGGATCAAAGATTAAGTACAGTAATGCACCGTTTGATCCACCCATCATCATAGATGACATATCTGCACTATCACTGTTGTTGAATGATAGTTGTAGTGTTTCAATATCATCACGCTTCATTAATTCTTGTTCAACTTCTTCAATATTCTTAAGGGACTCTTCTTCTAGTTCACCCACACCAGGCGTGTACGTTAAATAAACCACTTTTTCTTGTTCTGATCCTAAGAAGCTAAAACCAATTAATGGCGTTAAAGCAAGAGACCCGACAAGTAATGCTACAGCAAGTAATGATGTAATAATTTTGTGATTTAATACTTTTTCAAGGGCACGTTTATACCATGATGCTAATTTACCAACCTCATTGTGAGAGCTTGATTTCTTTTTCTCACCAGATAAATTTTTTCGGAATAAGAAGTGAGATAATGCTGGAACGATTGTGATTGCAACAAGTAGGGATGCTCCCAAAGCAAAGGTCATCGTTAGAGCAAATGGTGCAAATAGCTCTCCTACCATTCCGCTAACAAACATAAGTGGTGCGAATACTGCAACCGTTACAAGTGTTGAAGAAAGAATAGGTTTGAACATTTCAATTGTTGCTTCACGAATTAATGCACGACCTTTTAGCTTCTCGGATTCTAAGTTCATCCGTCGGTATATGTTTTCTACAACGACAATGGAGTCATCGATAACACGACCAATCGCAACAGTCATGGCACCTAATGTCATAATATTTAATGTGATTCCAAGCCAGTTTAATAGTAAGAAAGCCATAAAGATGGAAACTGGGATTGAAATGATTGATATAATCGTTGATTTGAAGTCACGTAAGAATAAAAGAATGATAATGATTGCGAACAAACCACCGAATAATGCTTTTTCAATCATCGTGAAGACTGATTCTTCGATTGGTTCTGCCTGGTCTAATGTTACATCAATAACAAGACCATCAATAGCTTCTTCCTCTTCCGCAATTAAATCTTTAACCTCATTTACAACGTCAACGGTATTTGCTTGTTGTCCTTTTGTAATTTGAATGGCAATGGCATCTTCTCCGTTTGTACGAGAAATTGATTGCACTTTACCAACCGTTTCAATTGTTGCAATATCTCCTAATTTCACAAAAGGATTTGGGTTTTGTTCTGAAGGAGTGATGGGAATTAACATTTCTTGTAGCTGTTCAACCGTTGTTATATCACCATCAATTGCAACTGCTTGTTCGCCTTCTTCAAACTCCTGAAGACCTAATGATAAGGCCATATCATTTGCTTGAATGATTTGTTTTACAGTGTCTTCTGTTAATCCAAGCTGTTCCATTTTAGCGTTGTCATACGTAAAATGTACCTCTTCAATATGTTGACCAGTGATTGTTGCTGCTCCAACTCCGTCGATTTTTTCAATCTTAGGAAGGAGAATTTCTTCGACAGTTGAAGATAAATCAACAATATCTTCTTCTGTACTACTAATAGATAAAGCAACTACTGGCATCATGTTGATGTTTAGAGCCATGACTGATGGTTCCTGTGCACCTTCAGGTAGTGTTATATTATCAAGTGCTGCTTCAAGTTCACGTTCTTTTTCATCCATATCTACGCCATATTCGTACTCAATTTGTAATTGAGATACGTTTGCAGATGAATTAGAATATACAGCCTTAACGTCCTCAAGGCCTTCAACACTCTTTTCCAATGGCATCGATACTTCATCCATAACCTTCTCGGCTGTTGCCCCTGGATATACATCCATTACGATCAAGTATGGAATGGAAATATCAGGGATACTTTCCATTTTCATTTTTGTCCCTGAATATATACCAGCAGCTGTGATGATAATCGTTAGTAACCATACAGCCAGTTTATTTTTCAGGACGAAATTCACTAAACTTTTCAATGCGTACACCTTTCCCTTCTTTGACTTTAGTCCTACATTCACTTATACTAATGACTACTCGGTCATTTGTCAAACAATATACGGAGATGATAATAGATGGTAAAGAAACAAATTATTATGGAAAGCGCTTTAGAATTGTTTGCAGATAATGGGATTGAGGCAACTTCTATTCAGCAAATTACGGAGAAATGTGGCATTTCGAAGGGAGCGTTTTACCTAGCTTTTAGCTCTAAAGCAGAATTAGTTATAGGAATTATTGATAACTTTTTAAGTGAAATAGTAGCTGATGTTGAACGGTCGGTCAGTAGTGAGAACCCGACGAATGAATTATTATATAAATTTTATTACACGAACTTTTCTGCATTTGAAAAACGTTCAGATTTTGCTCGGATTCTCATGAAGGAGCAATCAACATCTTTTAGTGCTGAACTCTTGGAGAAGTTTATTGAATATGATCAGCATATGAATTCAATTGTCTTCTCTATTTTAGATAGACAGTTTGGTGAAATTGATGGTTCAATGTATCCAGATTTAGTATATTTAATAAAAGGATTTTTAAAGATTTATGCAGAGCTATTATTGTTATCAAAATACCCGATTGACATAGAGGTACTATGCCACGCTCTTGTCGAAAGGACCAAAATTATTGCTGAACATGCAACGATTCAATTTATCTCTAAAGAATTTTTGTATTTTCCAAAATCAACTGACTTAGCACCTACTAAAGAGGAGTTAATGGCGTTACTTAAAAGAACAAGAGAAGAGATGGCTGATTCCATTGTGTTACAATCTATAGACCTATTAATAGATGATCTGAATTCTCCGCAGTTATCACCTGCAGTTATACAGGGACTATTGAAAAATTTGAGATCCCATTCTCATAGTAAATGGACTGCTTATTTATTTGAATTATATTTGAGTAAATAGTTTATTCTGTATGACAATTTTATTCCTCGCAAAAACACTTACAGAAGTATTGTAAGTGTTTTTTTTGTTGTAGAAAATATGAATTGGTTAGCCGTTCAGGGCATACCTTATTCTTGGTATCGGGAAAGATTACTGTTGATGATTCTTGAGAGACGATGTTTTTGGAGAAGTTGTTTCGGAAAATACTTTATGATACGTTCAAAATCCAGATTTTACTATATACTATAGTAAAACTATCATTTTATTAATAGATATTCGGTAAAGTAGAAAAGTTTTAAGAGAGGCTGTGAACCTTAATGAATGTTACACCGGTCGTTCTTATTGGTAAGAGAGTAGAGCTGGTTCCATTAGAAATCAGTCATATTGACTCTCTATTTGAGGCGGGAAATGATCCCGAAATATGGACACATACACCAGGGAATATTAATTCTATTGAGGCAGCTACACAATATGTCAATAAAGCGTTAACTCAGCAGAATGCTGTTCCTTTTGTTATAAAAGATGTTGAATCTCAAAAAGTAATAGGAAGTACACGCTTGTATGACATCTCTTTAGAACATAAAGGCCTTGAAATTGGATCTACATGGTTAACTCCTTCTGTTTGGAGAACAGCTGTCAATACTGAGTGCAAGTACCTATTGCTAAAGCATTGCTTTGAAGTATTGGGAATGATTCGTGTCCAATTTAAAACAGATAGAAGAAATGTGCGGTCACAAAATGCAATTGAACGGCTAGGTGCGGTGAAAGAGGGAATATTGAGAAACCATATGATTTTATCAGACGGATACATAAGAGATTCAGTGTATTATAGCATTCTAGACAAGGAATGGCCTCTAGTGAAGGAACAACTAGAACAACGGATGAAACTGTGAATTTACTATAGTAAATGAGAAGAGCGTTGAGGAAGATTCAGCAGGAGAAGCTTTTGTAGGTCTAAGCTTATAAATACCTTGCTATTAGTATTGAATATATTCTAACTAGATTTCGAGGTATAGACATGAATGATCAAACTATAGATTTTACTAGGATAATTATATTATTTTTTTAGTTCTTATCTCTATAGAATTGAAGATAAGAGTCGATATTGTATTAAAATAATACGTATTGGCTCTTTTTGTATGAATATTGTAAAGGAATAATAATAAGTATTTTTTAAAAAATTGTAAAAATTCCTCGGATTTGGTCAGGTAAAGGTATAATATGTAAGGATGTTAAATAAGCTTACAATAGGGAGTGGGACAATGGAGTCAATTTTACGGTTACAAAGAACCGAGCTAAGAGAAAAGAATATTTTAATGGTTGTTTTATTTGCTATAACTCTTGGTATTTCATTTATTGCTAGCTTAGCAGTTAAGGATTATCGTCTTGTCCTTATTTACGGAGTAGAGATTGTCGTGTTTTTAGGGGTGTATTTTTTATGTAAGGCATTAAAGAAAGAATTGGTGTTTCCGTTCTTTGGGATTGGAATTATGCAAATAGCAACGTTTACTTCAATTGCACTATTTGGTGGAGAACTTGCAACTCTTTTTATTCCGGTATTTATATTGGTTATTTCTGTCATTATGTATCATTTATGGTTATTGGTTTCTTCGTTTGTAATAGGACTTTTGGCTCTTTTTTATAACTATCAACAAATAAATGGTATCGAAAAGGCAAATGTTACTGAAGTGTTCCCGACTGTAGTCGTTGTCTACATTTTGTTAGGTGTGGTTTTAATATTTTTAACAAGATTCAATAAAAAGAAAGATAAGAAGCTTTATACATATATGGAAGAGGAAAGTGTTAGTTTCTTAGAAAAGGAGAAACAACATATGCTTCTAGAAAGTAGTATTCAGTCTATGCTTGAAAATATTGAAATGATAAATGAAAGCATTCAAGCCAATACATCTGCACAGAGTGAGTTAAGTGCCGCAATTGAAGAAATTTCTAATGGTAGTCAGGTTCAGTCGCAACGTATAACCCAAATAAATATGCGGGCAAATGAAACCAAGAATTCAATGGTGAATTTAAATCAAGACTCTAATCTCTTAAAGAACGAATCTAAATCAATAATTGAATCAGCTTCACAAAGTAAGCAGTTTATAGAAGTGTTTTCAACAGATATAGACAAATTAAAAAGCGT
The DNA here is from genome assembly GCA_003667865.1 of Rossellomorea marisflavi. GTDB lineage: Bacteria > Bacillota > Bacilli > Bacillales > Bacillaceae_B > Rossellomorea > Rossellomorea marisflavi_C. Next base: position 1,829,973 of record CP033051.1, read on the forward strand.
AATTGAAGAATTGAACCAGCAGTTCCGAGTGCTATCAAACAAGATAAATGAAACAAACTCACTTACAGAAAATATAAGGGACATTTCTGAACAAACCAATCTCTTAGCGTTAAATGCGAGTATTGAAGCTGCAAGAGCAGGTGAGCATGGGAAAGGATTCGCGGTTGTTGCAAGTGAGGTTAGAAAATTAGCAGAAACCTCTAATCAAACAGTGCAAAAAATTACTAAAAACTTAGAAGAAGTAAATATCGTTAATGAAAAAGCTTTAGATCGTATGATGCAAAGTGAACTAACCGTAGAAAAGAGTGTTAGTCAGTCAAATGAAGTTGTAGAAAATATTAATAGTATGTTTGAAACATTTGAACAGTTACTTGTTAAAGTAGAGAAGCTGTCTGGGCTTGCAGAATCGGTAGATATGCAGGCAGTAAACATAGAAACATCTACATCTGAATTAGCAGCAATTAATCAACAATCTACAGCAAGTCTTGAAGAAATGACAGCAACAATAGAAAGCTTTGTTCAGGATACAAATCTTATTGCTAAATCTATGCAACAGGTGATTAACGAAGCTGAGCAGATTAAAGTTTTAACTCGTAATCAGTAAAATAATAATTTGATTGAATGTTCATGATGTTTTGTTAAAATGGGCACTTCCAAAGGAGGTGTCTTATTTGTTTGAGAAATATGGTTACACTTGAATAGACGGAATAGTGTCTAATTATTAGTGTTACAGCTTCAATATTACGATTGAGATAAATTAAAAGTATAACAAGAATATGAGTTGATTAGAAGAAGATCGGGTGTGAAATGATTGTCTTTGTTATTTCTTTTCGTTGTGATGTTAGTTGTGTACTTTATGTATTACTTTATAGGGGCACTCTTTGATACAGATATGTTTAATGCTATAACACTCCAAGAAAATGGATTTTCGGTCAGCTTCATTGGGATAATCCTATTAGTCGTTACATCCATTTTTGTACTGAGAATTTTCAATAAATATAGAAAAAGTTACAATAAGTAATAGGGAGCGGTAGTTGGAGGAATAACGTTTTCAAACAGTGAATTTGCTACACATTTGAACCCTTAAGACAGAACAAATTATAACCATAGTGGACATAATCCGTTATGGTTTTTTTTATGCTTTTTTATTCTAGTTATCAAGTTAATTCACCACATAAATCACAAGGCTGCGGAAACGTGTGCGAAATTAGATGTAAAAAAAGATGCTTAAGATATCAAGTTAGGTTATTTAAGACTTTCCATTTCTTGCTGTAATTTTTATAGATGCCCATATAGGTAGTTCACTATAAAGGCACAGAACGTAAGATTCCTTAGCCTTTAGCATACGAATAAGATGCGAATTCATTTGCTATTTTTAAAAAATATTTAGTATGAAAACAACTCAATAGAAAGGAGAATATTAAGATTCAGAATCAATTGGAGGCTTTTTGATTAGAGCATAGATGTGGTAGGCAAAATCAAGGTGATGAATAGAGTCCTTTGGCCATTCATTCAAGTAAGTAAGTAGAGAAGAAAGCTTTTTAGGAGCCATTAGTTCAAAAGCTTTAGCTACCCACATGTATACATCGGATCACTTACCGGCAGGATTGATTATCTCTATTTGTATGCTGGAGAATTGTATTGGCATAGTTGAACATAATGGTACCTTTGCTGTGTTGGAGGATGGAAGAACGGTTTCAGGTAATGAATTATTTTTAGGTGATTATACAGTTGGAGGATATGTTTTGGAAGTGCAAGAGATGAAGGTGCTTAAAGATTATATTCCTGCAAAAGGCAGGCTCGGATTGTGGGAGTACCCAGGGGATATGGTGTTGTCATATTTGAACTGAATCAAATATAGGTGGGGCAAAAGTGGGACAAGGGACCTGTCCCCATGACCCACCCATGACCTACCAGGCCCACGCTTAATGGTGATGATCTTCAACCTTTTGCTCAACTTTAGCCCCTTTTTGTAAAAACTCCAGGTCACTAGCTGATAGCTCTCCAACAATAAATTGTTTTTGAGGGATAATGATGGATCCCTTGCTACTTGCATGTACTTTTACAAAGTATAGTCCATCTTCTTCAAAGCTCTTTGTTATACTGTATGCTCCTTCACCAACGAGTTCTGCCTCTACCATTGGATAATGAACATCGCCATCTTGCTTCCAGATTTCAAAATGTACAAAGTCAGGTTCTGTGACATTCGTTCCGTTTTGAGTAAGAAGGACCTCGATCGTTTCTTGTTGGTTTTCTGAAAATGATTCAGGAATAAGAATGTCTGCTTGAAGTGGTTGTTCTTGTCGATATAAGCTTGCAACATCCTCATCCAGTGAGCATGCACTTAGAAGTAAGCTGAACATCAAAATAAAAGTTAATAAAACGTTCCTCATGACCATTGACTTCCTTTCCCTCTGTTATGCATTAAAAAATCGCTTCAATGCAGGAATTTTTTGAATGATGAATAGATCAAGTATCCATACAACGATCATGGATAAACCGACTAGAGGAAATAAAATTCCGAGAGCAACAATGATAAAAAAGAACATCTTTTTATTAAACATTCTTGGTGCTTTCGGTGCACCCAGTTCTTTTTTCGGCTTGCGTCTTAACCACAAATAAAATCCACTTACTGCTACTAGAATGATTCCAAGGCAAATAAATAAGCTTAATAGCTGGTTAAGGAACCCAAATTGTGTTCCTTTATGCAGGGTGATTCCAAGTGCGACCATTTTTCCTACGAATCCATAATGATCATAACGATAGTCTGTTAAGACAGCACCTGAGTACTGATCAACATGCATGGTAATTTCATCCTGTGCTTTTGGAGGGTAGGCAGAGATTGTATAAACCCCCTCTTTATTACTAGGAATGCTGATCGAATAACTGGGATGAACACCTTCACGGTTTGCAATCGACATAATGTCATCGACGGAAACAGGAATAAATCCTTGTATATCTGATTTCGGGACATCTAACGTTTCAGCTGCCCACGGTACATCAGCGACATCCTTTGTCTGTACAGTTGAAACGGGTGCACTGCCTGCCCATATTGAAGGGGGATATCCTGCACCTGAGTTTGTAGCTATCGTTTGAAAATGGTTACCCCAAAAACCAGACCAAGGTAGACCCGTCATAATTAAGAAAAGCATGCCCGCTGAAATCCAAAATGCAGGTACGACATGTAAGTCTCTTGCTAGAATTTTCTTTCCTTTTCTTAAACGTGGAATGAGAACACCGAAAACTCTTTCCTTCTTCCGTGGAAACCATAGATAGAAGCCAGTAACAATTAGAACAACAGCCCAACATGCAGCCAGCTCCACAATTCGGTCTCCAGCTGTTCCGGCCATTAACTCTCCGTGAATTTCTTCTATCTTATTCATGATTCGATCTTCACTGTTTAGTGTTCCAATTGATTTGCCTGTATAGGGGTCCATGAAAACAGTGAGAGATTCCCCGTTATCTGTTATGCGAACCTCGCTAGAACGTGACGGATCTTCACCAGGGCTATACCTTGAAATGACGGCATCTGGATAAAGACGTCTCACTTCCTCGATCTGCTGTGTAGCAGAAACTCGTTCTGCTTGTGGGGTGACCTCAAAATAGTCTTTATACATGACTTGTTCAATTTGTGGTTTAAATAAATAGATAGAACCTGTTATTGCTAGAATGAGAAGAAAGGGAGCGAAAATAATTCCAGCATAAAAATGCCATCTCCATACTGAACGATATAGAGAGGAATCTGGTTGTTTTTTATTATGATTAGAAGGATTTAGCTTCTTAGCAGTTTCCATATAAGTAATCTCCTTTAATAGAGTGAAATGTAGATTCTAATAGAGTATAAAACGCAAATGTGAGGAAATGATGAAATTATGAATGCTTTTTTATTTTTATTTGAATTGCGCTTCTATGGAAATTTTGTAGGAGAAGAGGGAAAATTGGTTTTTTAAAATTGTTCTTTTCTGAGTATGAAATTCATTTGTAAGTACAGCGTCTTTTACTCTTCTAAAATACTTATCTAAAAAAATGTAATTGACACCGCTTACAAGTGGTTGTATACTGAGTGTTAAGTTAATATTCTGTGACGAGAAACGGAGACACATTAAATTCTTTCGATTATTAATAATCAGGGTTTAATGTGTCTTTTTTTATTCTTTAAACGCTCTAGTATACTAGCGAACTAGTGTATCACTGGGTGTGATCCAGAAGTATTACCTGTGTTTTAGGGCACGAATGGAAGTGCTTGCAATAATCCATTATTATATTGAAAAAATTTTAAAATAGGAGGATATTTATGAGTAGATTAAAGAATCCAGTTGTACTTTTAATTATTTCATTACTGTTAATCTTCGTTGGAAGTTTTTCTGCTTCACAATTTAACAGCTCTAGTGGAGATGTCGATGTATCTCGCATTTATTTTGATACGCCACGAGGGGAGCTTTCAGGTCTTCTGTATAAGCCAGAGGGAGCTGATGAGCAGCCAAGACCAACCATCGTAGCAACGCATGGTTATTTGAATTCTGCTGAAATGCAGGATGCACAAGTAATTGAAATGTCCAAAAGAGGATATGTAGTTTTAGCATTAGATCAATATGATCATGGACACTCAACAGGAACAATGGAAAAACCTGTTCCATTCTTCTCGTTCTGGCCAAATGCCATTTCAGATGCTGTTCAATATATGTACGATCAAGATTATGTGTTAAAAGATGCAGAGGGTAATGGGATCATTGCAGTATCAGGTCACTCTATGGGTGGATTCTCTTCAACTCATGCCGTGATACTTGATGAACTTGCTTTTGCGGAAACAGGGGTTAGAAAAATCCATAGCTCTTTAACAATGGGTTCTGATTATCAATGGATAAAAACACTTGGATATAGTGTAGAAGATATTAACAACTCATACGGTCCTAGATATTCAGGGAAAATTGCTGGACAGTATGATGAGTTTTTCTTTGATGCTGAGGCATCAGCAGCTGGAACTCCAGTTGTGAAGAAAAATTATGTAGGAACAGAAGAGGGTAAAGGATTCTTAGGAAATCAAGAAAATCCAGTAGCAGGAACAGTGTATGATGTTGCTGGTGGAAAAAGAGTCGTGTATCAGCCAAATGAAACACACCCATGGAATCATTTTTCAAAAACTTCAACAGGCTATGCTGTAGATTTTTATGATATGGCATTTGCGGATTACAGTGATCTTGTGACTATTGGTGAAGACGGTCAAACATGGATGTTTAAAGAGTGGTTCTCATTTGTAGCACTAATCGGATTCTTCTTGCTATTTATTCCGGTTGTTTTACTAGTATCGAAACTACCGTTCTTTAACAATATCTATACAGGGAAACCAGAAGCACTTCCTGAAGCGAAGACAAATGGTGGTAAATTAGCAGGTTTACTATTAGTCGTATTTGGTGGACTATATCCAGCATTCTTCTTCTCTGCATTATATAGTGCGGATGTTTATGGAATGAGATTGTTAAGACAAATTAGTATGACATTTATCGTGTTATCAGCAATTGCTCTGATTTATGTATTAGTAAAAAAATCAGAGAAAAGCATGAAATCTGTTTCGTTTATTATGCTAATCTTAAGTATCGTTCAGTACATCTACTTAAGACTTCAAGACAAAGCCATTGCAACAACAGAATTCTTTGGAGCACCAACTATTAATCCGGTATTATTCTGGGCAATCAATGTTGCGATTGTCACATTAATGATTATGGTATGTTACCATTTTGTTTCTAAGAAGCCTGAAGGTGCAACGATTAAGAGTTATGGTGTAAAAGTAAACATCAAGACAGTTATTGCTGCACTGTTAACGGCTGTTATTGCGGTTGTTATCGGGTATGCTGTACTTTATCTTGTAGATGCTATATTCAAAACGGATTTCCGTATATGGACATTCGCAGTCAAAACATTTGAAGATCAGCATGTTATTGCATTACTAAAATATGCACCACTATTCTTAATCTACTACTTCATTGTAGGGCTATCAGTTAATATGAACACAGCTAGTCGTAAATATGATGGATTTAGAGGATATCTAATTTCTATCTTCCATTTTATTGGTGGTTTAGTTCTTTACTTAGGCTACCACTATGGACTATTATTCATGACGGGTACAGCAGGTTATCCATCAGAATCCTTATCATCAATCATCGTGATTGGTCTTGTACCGGCACTATTAGTAGCTGCAATCTTTAATCGTTACTTCTTTAGAAAAACAGGCAACGTTTATGTAGCGGCATTCCTTAACACAATACTAATGACACTGATTAGCATAGCGAACACAGCGCTTTATACAATCTTGTAATAATAGATACGGAAAAAACTACCTGCTCTCCATTTAGTTGGAGACAGGTAGTTTTTTATTTAGCCTTGTAGGTTTATTGGTGCTTTTATGTTGAAAAGTCTTACTAGTGGGACGAGGAACCTGTCCCCCTAACCCACTCCCGAATCAATCCCTCAAACCGTTCAAATTGATTTGCCTCGAACAATGCTTGTTTTTCTCTAATAGCCGATAGTGCACTTTCGATCAAAAACTTACGTTGCACCTTGGAATGCAGGAGTTCATCTTGAATAAAATCCAATAACTCGTAATGCTTATCCTGATCAACTTCATTTGCAAGTGCTTGTTTTAAAGATAGTACGGTTTGGTAAAGCTCTTGTTTGATGTCCTGTGGGTGACGGTTGCTTTCAGGTAGCCAAACATGTAGAAGTTCAGGGTGAAATAATTTTTTATTTGAAGCCTGTAATTCCTCCGCAATGTGTAGAATGCGATCGACACTGAACTGCACAGCTTGATGGATGCCAGATGCCGTGTTGTTAACTAGGGAATAATAGCGGATGTTATGCTGTAAAATCCCGATAAACATAATGGAACAGTCTAATAAGAACGGTTTTTTACTCTCACCAAAGATATCTAAGAAACGATCATTTATCCATTGAAGCGTTTTCAATTGTCCCTTTTTAATCGATTCTTTCAGTTCTTCATCATTGGAGATTAGAACCTCTTCAAATAAAGGAATGAGATTATTTTCACGATTTGCATTCATTTGTAATTCAACTTGTTTAATAAAAATGTCCACATTAGAAGGGTCTTGACTTAAAAGTAACTCATCTCGCCTTGTTTGGATCTCCTGATATATCGTTCTGAATAATTCAAGTAATAATTCATTTTTGGAGGAGAAATAATTATAAAAAGTCCCTTTAGATATGCCACTATAGTCCAAGATATCTTGAATGGATGTAGCATGAAATCCTTTTTCAATAAAAATTTCATGTGCTTTCTTCATAACTTGCTGCTTTCGTTTGTTCATTCTATCACCTCAATTAGACTACCTGTATAAATTTGATACTACCTTATCTCCCTTGTAATGACAATGCTTTAATAAATACCATAAAATCACAAAAACTTTCCGTTGAAAAAATTGTACTGTTGGTATAATATATAGCTTATTGGAATTGTAGTATAAAAAAATGAACTAACAGTATAGGAGGACATAATATGACCGCAACAACAACGAAGCAGATTCAGCCGAAGTACGGAATTCTTGCTGTGTTAATGGTTGGAGCTTTTATTGCTTTTTTAAACAATACATTATTAAATATCGCGCTACCTTCAATGATGGTGGATTTGGAGGTAGAACCAGCTACAGTACAGTGGCTAACAACAGGCTACATGCTAGTAAACGGGATTCTAATTCCGGCAACAGCCTTTTTAATTGAAAAATATACGGTGCGCCGTCTTTTCTTAGTCGCCATGGGATTATTTACGATTGGGACATTACTTGCAGGTGTGGCACATGTTTTTCCAGTGCTACTAGCAGGTAGAATGATTCAGGCATCAGGGTCAGCGATTATGATGCCACTTCTTATGAATGTTATGTTGGTAAGCTTTCCTGTTGAAAAACGTGGAGCTGCAATGGGTGTGTTTGGTCTAATCTTAATGGCAGCACCTGCGATTGGACCAACATTATCAGGATGGATTATTGAGCACTATGATTGGAGAATGTTATTCCACTTTATTACGCCGATTGCTGTAACAGTTTTCTTACTTGGTTTCTTCTTATTGAAAGATAAAAAAGAAAAAGTGAATATCCACCTCGATATTCTGTCATTAGCCTTATCAAGTATTGGTTTTGGTGGATTATTGTATGGATTTAGCTCTGCAGGAAATAAAGGCTGGGATAGCCCACATGTGTATGCAACAATAGCTATTGGTGCTGTATCGTTATTGGTGTTTATTTTACGTCAATCAAAGCTTGAACGACCAATGTTAAACTTTAAAGTCTTTCAATATCCAATGTTTGCTCTATCATCATCGATTACGATGGTTCTAAATATGGCATTGTTTTCAGGAATGCTATTAATTCCAATTTATGTGCAAACCATTCGTGGTATTTCTCCACTAGATGCAGGGTTGTTAATGTTACCAGGTGCACTTGTAATGGCAATTATGTCACCAATTACAGGGCGACTATTTGATAAGTTTGGTGGTCGTGTATTAGCGACAAGTGGATTAATGATTACCGTTGTAACAACGTATTTATTCAGTCAATTAACACAGGATACATCTTATACAAACTTAATCATCTTAAACTCTATCAGAATGTTCGGGATGTCTATGGTGATGATGCCAGTCTCAACAAATGGTTTAAATCAACTGCCCGCTCGTTACTATCCACATGGAACAGCAATGAACAACACATTAAACCAAGTGTCTGGTGCGATTGGAACAGCAGTCCTTGTGACGATTATGTCAAATCGTACAGTAACTCATACGACGGAGTTAATGCAGGAAGCGATGAAAAACGTGACAGGGCAACCAACTGAGGAAGTATTAGCACAAATTCAACAACAAGTAACGATGCAGGGGATGCTACAAGGAATTAATGACGCTTTCTTCGTTGCGACCTTTATCGCAGCAGCAGCATTAGTCCTTGCATTCTTTATCAAACGCGTAACACAAGCAGAGGACCCTCAAGAAGAGGCATCTTCAACTAAAAAAGTGGCAGTAGCTGCTGGTAACTAATAAAATGGAGGCTGGAATATCTGTATTTCAGCAAATGATAATCCGATTAATTAGGCGATATACAAAAGGGATGTTTTGCCTTATTCTAAGTAGTTGAATTTGGTGAGCAAATTTAAAAAAGCAGTCCAATATGGGCTGTTTTTTTGTGTAATCGTGGATATAGTCACCGTTAAAATCTCAGATTTTCGTTGGTTACCTGTTATATAAGATATGTGTTATTTCCTAAATGCTTGATTATCTTAAGGAATGAGAAAGAGGAATAAGATTTGATGGGTTGAAGGCGGAATGAGGCAGGTGGCATGCGGACATTTATTCCGTTAATTTAGCTTATAATAAAGAATTTTGGGTCTAAGCGGACATCTGTTCCTCTATTTTATAAAATCAAGACCAATCTCCTACTGAATTTTGATTATAACGGAATAAATGTCCGTCAGCACGTTGAAAAGAGTGATATTTAGGGGAATAACTGAATAAATGTCCTCCACCAAATTGCTTTGTCGTTAACAGGCCTCCGTTGAAGGTAAGTTCAATTTTCGAATGCCCTTTGAAAAATCACAAGCCCACAATAGTTTTTATAAGTATTTACTGTAAACAGACCCACGGATAAAGAGTATAGGATTTCTGAGAACAACGTGGACGGTGTGATTTTGACAGTATTTAAGTAGTGAAAGACTATGACTTTTGCCTCCATACAATACTTACCATAACAGTAAAGAAATACAGTGTGCAATTCAGTAAAAAATTTACAAAAAAGCCTAGTATTTTATCAAAGCATTGTGTAAAATATTCTCATTCACTTATATCTATGTACCTATGTCAAAGTTACTAGGGATATCAATACATATCATGAAGAAACGGCAAACCTATTGAAAAATGGGGACGCAAAGCCACAGACCTAAGACAGAAATGTTATGGTAGCTGGGTTACCTAATAAGATGGCCATAACATACCTTGGATCCACCTTTTTTAGGTGGATTTTTTGTTGGTTTTTTAAAAGTAGAGAAACAGCTTATGGAGGGAACGGTATGAGGTTAATCGTCAAAAACACGATTATAATTAGTCTATTAATTACAATATCCATGATCAGTCTATCTGCATTTGGATATATGAAAGCAAAAGAAATTTTATTTGAACGTTTTGAAAATCAAGCGTATAGTCAGCTAGAATCTGCAAAAGCGAGTATTGATATCTGGGTAGAGGGAAAACAAGAAACGATGCAATATATTGCGGAGGCAGATGCATTAAAGCAAGGGAACACGACAGCAGCAGACGCACTAAGTGCTAGAATAGCTGAGAGAACGGATAATCCAGATGCCTTTGCCTATATGAGTGCCGAAGGGTTCTTGTACCTAGGTGGAAATCAAATACCTGTTCAAGATTTTGAACATTATCAAGGTGGAATGGCAGAGGAAACCAATACGTATAATCCAGTTCCTTCAGCAACACCTAGCTTAAATGGAGCACCAATTGTATTATCATCGTCACCAATCTATAGTAACGATGGAACGGTCGTCGGTGTTGCATCAGGTGGTCACCAAATTGAAAGTTTAATGGATATTATCTCATCAGTAAAGTTAGGGAAGAGTGGGTTTGTAACAGTCTTTACAAGTGATGGAACCATTGTAGCGGGTCAGAATAAAGAGGATGTATTAAATAAGAACATCTCTGAGTATGAGAATGCTGATCTAGATCAATTGGTGAAACAAAGCTTAGATGGAAAAACAGGAATGGTTGAAACAAGCTTCAATGGTGAAAATAGTTTGCTTTTTTATAGTAAAGCAAACGAAATGGACTGGGGTCTGATGATTTCCGTACCAACAAGTGAGGCCTATGGGGATGCACAGTCTCTATTACATTATTTTATTATCATTACGGTTGCATTTATCGTAATCAGTGGCGTGATTAACTATGTATTAAATGCCAAATCGTTAAAACCGATTCATGAAGTGAATAAAAAGATAGAAGAACTCGTTCATAATGAAGGGGATTTAACGAAACGATTAACTATCGATCGAAAAGATGAAATAGGAGCATTAGCAAAGAACTTTAATGCACTATTAGATAGCTTACAGGTTTTACTAGGGGATATTCTTCGAAAAGGAGAAGTTGTTGCGGAGAATACATCTGTTTTATCAGAGCATGCTGAAGAGATGGCACAATTATCAGGTGGCGTTACGAAAAATGTTCTAGTAGCAGCCGATATTTCAACAGAACAAGAAAATGGAAACAAAAAGAATTTGGATTCGATCCAAGAAATTACCCAAAGTGTAGCTGAAATAAAGGATCATTCATTATTAGTGTCTGAGAAAACAAATCTATCTTACAACCAAGTTGAAAAAGCAAATGCAGAAGTATTGTCATTATTAAGTAAAATGACAGAGATTCAAAGCTCTGTAAAGAGCTCTTCTGATATTGTTAGAAACCTTGGTCAACGTTCCACTGAGATTGGTCAGATTGTGCAGTTGATTACAGGTATTTCAGAACAAACAAATTTACTTGCGTTAAATGCCTCAATTGAAGCAGCTAGAGCAGGTGAACATGGAAAGGGCTTCTCGGTCGTTGCCAATGAGGTGAAGAAATTAGCAGAGGAATCAGCTCATTCCGCAAAGCAAATCTCAGAGCTTGTAAAAGAAATTCAAACAGAGACATCTAAAGCTGTTGAAGAGATGGAATTGGGTACATCGAGGTTTGGAGAAGGGATGGACAATGTAAAGGATGTAAATAACCGTTTACAAGATGTCTATTACTCTTCTAAAGATTCAACAAATGAAGTAGAGAAAATCTTTGCTGAAATTGATAAACTGTTCTCGAAAGTAGAGGATGTGGAACAAGTTATCCAAGAGAACTCACAGAAATCAATTGAATCGACGAAATACATTCATGAAGTAGCGACTTCATCAGAGGAGCAACTGTTATCGGTAAAAGATATCACGGCATCTATTGAAAAAACAGCTCAATTTGCTGATGAATTGAAAGAGTTATTGAACCGATTTAAAATATAAGCTAACAAACGATACAAAAATAGTGCGATACCCCTTCAACAAATTGACATGATGAAGGGGTATTTTTTTGACTCCTAAGTGTACAGTATAAAGCCTATTCTCTATTCTCAGACTATAAATACCCTTTCGTTTATAGCTTGTAATCATACGATATAGAAACAAGCGAAAGGAGTAATAGAATGAGAGAGTTAGAGGTTAAGATAAAAGAAATAGAGATGAAAATAGAAGAGCTTCAGCTTCAGCAGGAGACAATAAAGGAAACAATCGAAGAGCATATGGATGAGTCTGAGGTCCGGGTAATTGTGGACCAGCTGTTATCTGAAAAAGAATTGATGACAAGAGCAGACCTTGAACAGAAAACAAGTGAAACACAATTGCAGCTAATCAAATGGGCTGTGGGGACAGCGATTAGTACCGGAGCGGTATTGTTTGGACTCATTCGATTCTTTATTTAAATAGTTATATTTAAAAAGCAGCTGATTTAAGTGTCAGCTGCTTTTCCTATAGGTTATCCGTAGAAAAATCGATTATGATGATTCTCAGCTGCCATTGCCTCAGCCTTTGTTCTATGAACCGTTCCATATGGGTGCTGTGGTGGTGCGTAAATAGAGTATAGTTTCAATGGAGTGTTACCTGTATTGATAACATTGTGCCAAGTGTTGGCTGGGATGAGAATAGCGAAGTCATCGTGTACCTCTCTTTGGTAATCCATTTGATTCTTTTTTTTGCCCATTCGCACAAGTCCTTGCCCTTCCTCAATACGAAGGAATTGGTCGAGATTTGGATGCCTCTCCAAACCGATATCCTCTCCAGGTCGAATGCTCATTAGCGTAAGCTGTAAATGCTTTCCTGTCCAAAGAGCTGTACGAAACGTATTGTTTTGTTTTGTTGCCTTGTTAATGTCGAAGGCTAATGGCTGTGGGCCATAATCCTTAAATTGTGTAAATGGTCTTTGATGCGTATGGTAGTCAAAGTGTGGTGAAGCTTGGTTCATAGGATACCCGTTATAAACTGAAGGGTGGTAATAATACATGGAACACATTCCTTTCATTAGGCATTTCTACGATATTCTACGCATGTGTCTAGAAGTGGTGCTAAAATTTTACAATTGTAATGCCTGTTTGATGGAATGTTATTGCATTGCAAGTTGGGCGCTAAAGTAGTTTATTGGAGATGATTTCGTTTAATAGGAGATTGGTTGATTAGATTGAGAAGGGTGTGTTACATATTTTGGTAAAATGAACACGTTTCATAAAAAGATTCACAAGTTTGAGTAGAAAAAGCACAAGATTGGCTAGATAAGGCACAAGTTTCATCAGACAAGTCACAAGTTTCATTAGATAAGGAACAGCAAGCAGGAAATTGATGATGGCATGTATATCAAGAGCAACGTCAGGAAGAATTGTGCTGGATTTATAAAAAGTAAACAAAAAATCTCGGATTTAATTCGAGATTTTATTGTATATAAACTGATTTATTATGAAGAAAAAGACCTATCTCAAAGTTCCAGTTTTTAGGAGTAATGGAACATTGACAAAATATGTATCTGTCTTCATCCTAAAATAGGTAAATAGTAAAAGTTGGGAGTGATGGAGTTGCAGAGAAAGTTCTTTCTTGTCTTAATAGGCACAATGATACTGTTACTAGCTTGTAATAATAATAGTACAAATAGTACCACAGAAGAAAAAGACCTCAGTGAGAAAGAAGAAGAAACAACCACACAGAATCATACTCTAGAAGAGATTAAAGACATAAACGTGATAAAGACAAAAGAGGATCTAATGAATCAGCAGGGTGGGACGATTCTGAATGAGGAAATTCTGGAGAGTGAGCTACAAGACGAGCAAGACCAAGATTTAACGGGAATTGAAACGGATTTACATAAACAATTAGAGGAACTAACAAAGCAAACCGAGGATCCTATAGAATTGGAAAAAGGACTTACCTACCTTTTAGGTAGTCCAAACTATAAAAATATTATAGAGTCTCTAGATCAATTTAAGCCTAATTTTGAACAGCCTGACTTGCCTGGAGCCGAAAAGCAAGAAACCACGGTTCAAGGTGAAACTGAAACCTCGAAAGCCATTATACTGTTAGATGCTAGCTCTAGCATGCTGGCACAAGAGAATGGAAAGGTGAAAATGGATATTGCCAAGGATGCGGTTAAACGATTTGCTTCCGTTATTGGTCAAGATAGTGAGCTGTCCCTGGTTGTCTATGGTCATAAGGGTTCAGAAGCGGATGCTGACAAAGTGCTCTCGTGTGAGGGGATTGAAGTGAAGTATCAGATGCAATCCTATAACGAGCAATCATTTGGCAAATCTCTTGCAACAGTTGAAAGTAAGGGGTGGACTCCATTAGCTGGCGCAATCAATAAAGCAACAGAAATGAGCAGCAATTTGGAAGGACCCATTACGGTATATGTTGTTAGTGATGGGGTTGAAACCTGTGATGGTGATCCCGTTAAGGCAGCTGAAGACTTTGCGAAGGTTAATGAAAATCGAGCTGTGAATATTATTGGGTTTGGTGTTGATCTGGTAGCAGAGAAAGAGCTGCAAAAAATCTCCACTGCTGGTAAGGGTAAATATTTTAGTGCAGAGAATGAAGAAGAATTAACAAAAACCATTGAATATGAGTGGCTACCTTCTTTTGGTGAATTAGCTTGGTCCTTTACAAAGGCACCAGGACCATGGGAAATTTTAGATGAAATGAACCGGTTTGATGACGAACATCAGAAATTATATACACTCATCATAAATGAAAAAGCTCGCTTTGATCTTGCCATGCAGGTTCTTTCGCAGAAGGAAGTCCTTTCATCTGAACGACTCAATGAGCTAGATTCAAGAATACTAGACACTTATAATCTAAAACGAGATATTGCCAGTCAAATGCGCACGGACAAAGTTGATGAAATTAACCAGATTGCTGATGAAATCAAACAACAGGTAGCAGAATGGACAGAGGAAATGCGTAAACGGAAAGAGGAAACTGGAGATACCTGGTAATAGGTTTGAAAAGCTCCTAAGAGTATTTCTTAGGGGTTTTTCTATGTCTTCTTTAGAGGAGTTTAGAATGAATATTTTTTTAAAAATGGACTGCTATGTACTAGCTGTAACAAAATAGATGTAAAATATGACTTGTATCCACTACATAAGGTACGATGAACATATAAAAGAAGGAGGGATTCCTATGCTACATATCGGAATCATCGGCCTAGGTGCCATCGGACAACGCTTAATCAAACAATTCTCGGAGCATCCTGACACAAAGGTTGTTGCGGTTTGTGATCGACTCGAGTCGCTGGCAAAAGAGACGGCAGATACGATCAATCATGCACAAGCGTATACAGATTATCAGCAACTATTGGAAAACCCAAAGGTAGACCTTGTCTATGTTGCAGTTCCACCAAAGTTTCATCATGACATTGTACTTGATGTTTTAAAAGCGAAGAAGCATGTGCTTTGTGAGAAACCTCTTGCAAATTCAGTAGAAGAAGCGAAAGAAATGGCTCTAGCAGCAAAGGAAGCAGGAGTTGTTCATGCGATGAATTTTCCATTAAATTATGGACAAGCTGCTACAAAGTTTGCCGAATTAGTAAACAAAAAGTACACAGGGGATCTTCGCCGGTTACAACTCACAATGCATTTTCCGCAATGGCCACGATTATGGCAGATCAATGATTGGGTTGGTGGACGTGAACAAGGTGGATTCGTTTTAGAGGTAGGCGTTCATTTTATTCAACAAACATTAAAGATCTTTGGAGATATCAAAAACATTCAAACACGCTTAGAGCTTCCAGAGGATCCGGAGAAATGTGAGGTGGGCATTGTTGCAACAGCCCAGCTGTTAGATGGAACACCTATATTGATTGAGGGGCTAAGCCAGGTTGCTGGAAGCGAGTATATAGGGTTTACTGCATATGGCTCTGAGGGAACATTGTCCCTTGAGAACTGGGGACAATTACGTGGTGGAAAGCTTGGAGAGCCACTTGATTCAATTGGATGTGAAGATGTAACTCCAGCGAACTTAATTGATGAATTAGTAAATGCAGTGAATGGTCACAAAGCTGAGGTTTATGATTTTGAAGTAGGGTATAAAGCACAAGTTGTGTTGGATGAGCTGAGAAAGGGCTAAGGAAATAGAGAAGCCTATCCTGTTAGGAAGGTGAGAGATACATGTTTGTTATTGGAACGACAAAGAAGCTAAAAGATGAACTGGAAATTGATTTAGAAGAATTTCATGAAGAAGAAGTCGAAACGGGTGATATGTGGCATATGAACCTGTTTAAAATCGGCCGATATAAGTGTATTACGTTGATGCATGATGTTACCTTATACACTGTCACGATTATGGGTGTGAAAAAGCAGCACTTCATGAACATTCAAGAGGTTCTTCTTGAGCATCTGGAAAAGACCTTACAGAGTGATGGGTATAATCCATTTTTAATCAAACGTCTTATTGATAGTGGACAAAAAATGACGTTCACAAAAACGCATGACCGAAGTACACTTGGATGCTTGAAGGAAGTTATTAATAGAGTAACCTGGGTTTATGATACTGGCGAGGCATTAATGGCTGAGGACCCGGTAGTCATTAATGATCGTAACAACAGGTTTGTTCATTTAAAACTAAAGGGGTATCCTGTGGAATTGATGGGAGAGTATTTGGAGAAGTTGGCGCAGTAAAACCAACCCTAGAAAGAATAATCTTTAGGAGCTATAAAATGACAATCTATGAACAACTATTAGAAGTACTAAAAGATAAGCAGGGTGAAACCTTCACTCCATCTGAAATTAAACAACTCTTGATGGATAGGTTCAATACGAATCCAGGCAGTATTATTGTTTCTGATTACTGCTATAATCGCTTCAATAATGGCATTGGGTTTACAAAACATTTATTTATCTATATTGACAAAAGTACCTATAAATATGTTGGTGAACACTACTTATATACTGGATTTATATATCACCGCCCAAAAGGTGTTAAAGTAGAGCTTGTTGTTGGGGAATGGATAAATGGTAAGAAGGAAATGTACGAATCTCCCCGAGAAAATTCAGCAAATCTAATTAGCCTAGCACATATTCAGCATCTGTATGAAGAATATGTAGAGATGCTTCGTTTTGAAATGAATGTATTAGGTTGTAAAGCAACAGAATTACGACACTTGATTGGAAGAATAGGAGAATTTTACTGTGTGCTTCATACAAAAGGTGAATTAGCTCGAGAAACGAACCAACATGGTTTTGATGTGATGAAAAATGGTAGAAGAATTAGTGTTAAAACAACGGCACAAGACAATAGCTTTATTGCGATTAACAAAAATACGTTTGCCCTATTCGATGACTTCTTCGTCGTACAATATATAGATGATGAATTCAAGTTATTATTCTATGGAGAGAAAGAAAAGATTCCATTAGCTAGAACATATGGTGATAAATATGAAGTAGATATTCGAGCGTTAAAAAAATTATTAAAATTAGATACTTAGTTCGAAAATGGGACAAGGAACCTGTCCCCGCGACCCACAGCGACCCACCCGCACCCCACATATTTACAAAAATAAACAATCATGAGATAATATAGAAAATTTCGAAGGAGGGAAGTAAGTCTATGACCCCAACACATTGCCAATATTAATTTATCAAAATTAATATGATTTTGTATTGAGTGTAAAACGCCTATGGAACTAGGTTTATTTATTATGCTCTTTATGGAATAAGGCAATGTAGAAGATCAACTTACTTTACTGATATCGGGATGATAATTTATTTAAAATCACCATTAATGGTGTGTGGACTTGGCATCAAACTGTACATTTGTACAAAGCGACCAAGTTTCACTATAAATTATACTCACAACGAATCTTAGACCGTAAGAAGGCCTTATCTTCTTATGGTCTTTTTATATTGTATAAAACAGAATAGTGAATGCAGTTCTTCTTCAGCCTATCCATAAAAGGCATAGCGTTACTTTATGGATGAAAGAAGGAATCGTTATGTTTGAATTAACATTAAATGGTGTCAAAAAATATATGGACTCAACGCTTGTACTAAAAAACATTTCGTTCGAAGTGTATGCAGGACAGAAGGTTGGAATCGTCGGAGCCAACGGAAGTGGTAAGAGTACGATATTAAAATTAATAGCGGGAATCGAACCAATGAATTACTATCCAGGTTACCCACAAACATCGAGCTATGGCTATGATGAGGGTTTTGTAAATGTACCGAGTGCCGCAACGTGTGCGTACCTGGAACAATCCCCAACGTTCCCCGAAGGATTAACGGTTATAGAGGTATTAAACACAGCGTTTGAAGAGGTACAAGAAATTGAAAAACAAATGCGTGAACTAGAAGAACAAATGAAGGTTTTAGAAGGAACAGACTTAGAAAAAGCCCTTACGAAATATAGTGATATGCTTCAGTTATTTGAAGTAAAGGGTGGGTATGAAAGAGAGGAAAAGCTCGGTAAGGTATGTACTGGGCTCAGGTTCCAAGAGAGCTTCCTCAATAGGGATTTTGATCTGTTAAGTGGTGGAGAGAAAACGACTGTCATGCTTGGGAAGCTGCTCATTCATGACCCAGACATTCTATTGCTAGATGAGCCAACAAACCATTTAGATATGGAGGCAATTGAGTGGCTTGAAGGGTATCTGAAAAGCTATAAAGGAATCGTCGTTATTGTATCGCATGATCGCTATTTTCTTGATCATGTTGTTACCAAAATTGTAGAGATTGAGGACATGGAATCCATTAGCTACAAAGGGAATTACTCTTCTTTTGTGGAGCAAAAGGAAGAAAATATGCGCATACAATATGAGCATTTTCGTGAGCAACAAAAGAAGGTGAAAAACATGGAAACTCAGGTAACGAACCTTCGAGAGTGGGCGTTGAGAGCAGATAATAACAAGTTTTTCCGAAGAGCTGCGAGCATTCAGAAAAAGCTTGATAAGCTTGATAGAATTGATAAGCCAGTATTTGAAAAACGAAATATGAGACTAGATTTCAAAGCTGCAGAACGTTCTGGAACAGAAACGATTAAAGCAGAAGGGGTAACGAAACGATACGGTGACAAGGTCATCTTTAAGAAAGCTGACTTACTTATACAATACGGTGAACGAGTAGGATTAATTGGTCCTAATGGCTGCGGAAAATCAACCTTCCTTAAAATGCTTGTAGGGGAAGAGCAGCCAGATGTTGGAGTCGTTGAATTCGGTGCCAACGTTAAAGTAGCCTATCTACCACAAAACATCAAGTTCCATGATGAAGACATGACGGTGCTAGATGCATTCCGAGAGGATATTTCTATTCCTGAAGGCAAAGCGCGTGAGTACCTAGCAAAATTCATGTTTTATAAAAAAACTGTTTTTAAAAAGGTGAAGCAATTATCTGGAGGAGAACGAATTCGCCTTAAGCTTGGAATGTTACTTTTTCAGGATATCAACCTATTAATCCTAGATGAGCCGACCAATCACTTGGATATTGACTCAATCGAAACATTAGAGGCAGCACTTGAAGAATTTAAAGGGACGATTTTCTTCATCTCCCATGACCGTTATTTTATTAACAAAATGGGGGAAAGAGTGGTTGCTGTTGAGAACGCTGGTTTGAAAAGTTATCTTGGAAACTATGACGATTATAGAAGTGTCATAGAAAAAAGTAAGGTTGAAAAACAACCCATTTCAGTTGAAAAAGTTTCCGAAATATCAAAAGTACAACAGACTACAAGTAAGCCAGAAGATACAGAAGCGAAAACACTAGCTCAAATTGAAAAGCTAGAAGCGGAAATGAAGGATTTAGATCTTGCGATGGAAGTTGAAGGCTTGGATTATGCGGAGCTTAATAGATTGTTTGTCCTTAAGGAAGAATTAAGCCAAAAGTTAGATTTAGTGCTTAATGAATGGGTAAGTTCAAGTGCAAATATATAAAACTATTTTTTGCGATAAATAGAGAGAAAATAGCAGGCCAATCTTTGGCTTGTTATTTTTTTGTTGTTGATTCTAATTTCTTCTTCTAGAAACAGATAACCTGTCAAGTGTTGTAGCTGACTTATTATCCTTTTTACTAATGAATTTAAAAGAAAGACTTTAAAGCAGGAAAAGAAGGAGATTTGCAGGAGTGGTAGAATGATACTAGACATCTATTAAATAATATTTGAGGTGAAAATGTGGAATATAATGCTTATACGGAATTAGATATGGATTCTGAATGGTATAAGAGTATGTGTTCTCTTCACAGTAGTATTTTTAAAACACAAACTTCTGCTTCTATAGGTGAAGAATTATCAGGCAGACAGAAAATCTTACTACTACTTGCACTTCACAATGGTCAAGTAGTTGGTTATAAAATCGGATATCAGGATCGAAAGAGTAGATTCTATAGCTGGTTAGGAGGAGTGCATCCGGAGTATCGTGGTCAAGGGATTGCATCAGAACTTATGAGGAAACAGCATGATTGGTGTGAGAAGCAAGGGTACAAGGTAATACGTACACAAACGAAAAACCAGTGGCGTAGTATGCTGATTCTGAATTTGCGACATGGTTTCGATATTGTTGGAACGTACACAGATGAAAAAGGAGAACCGAAAATAATTTTAGAAAGAAGGTTCGCATAATCTTCTTCTTAAAACATGCAATCGTTTTTAGAATAAATAGTTTGGAACGGCTCTAATTACACATTGAACTAGAACCGTCGCTTTACTTTGAGTTAATGGATTTACTGTCGAGGTGCAAGTAGCATAACAGAAACCCCAATTAAACAAATCCCAGCACCGATCCAATCATAGAGATCCGGTGCTTTTCTATCAACTCCCCATCCCCATAATACAGACAACACAATAAATACACCGCCATATGCAGCATACACTCTTCCGAATGATGGGAAGGCTTGGAATGTTGCAATGACACCATATAGAATAAGTGCGATTCCTCCTCCCAACCCCCAATAAATAGATTTTCCTTCACGTAACCATAACCAGATTAAATAACCTCCACCGATTTCTGCTAAACCTGCAAATAAAAATAAAAAAATGGCCTGTAAAATGAAAATCCCCCCTAAAGATAGTTGTTATGAGTCTATTATAGTCAATTTAGTGGCATGAAAAGATTAAAGTTGAGGTTTTTAAAAAGTAATAGAGAGTGCAAGAACGAAGAAACCGTAATACATACCTGGAAAAAGGGCTCAGTAAATATTACTACAAGGCATCTTGTGCTGTTATAAAATCGTAAGTATTAATGAGAAGGAAAAATAGTGTCATCATTATAAGCCTGATCCTATTTTTTGCGGGAACAGGCTCATTATTGGCTTTTATGATGATTTTTATCAACGTACAAGACATTAGAAATGTTATTGTCACTGTGAGGAAACGAATAAACCAACTCTCAACCTCTATCCTCATAACGATGCTTCCATATTATTACCGCAATCCATATACAGCCTAATGCTATAAGAAGTCCGTGTATGATTCGGAGTGGTTGGGTGGCTACATATTGGGGAAGGTATAATAGAAATCCTAATGCAAGCGGGATACCAGCCCATTTTGTCATTGTTCCAGATCTCCAAATTGAAATTGCAACTAAGAACGAACCGATTGCAAGTAATGTAAGCCCAATTAGAATCATAAGAAACCCTGGACCAAATCGGATGGCATTCGCGAGCTCTAGGATGCTATCCTTATTTTGATTAAGTGCTTCTTGCCCAATTACATCAAGCGCAAACACCTCGGCACCGTAAAACGGCAACGTACAGCCCATTCCCACATAGCTAAATAGAAATCCATAGAATGCGGTTTTTCTCGCCTTTTTATTTTCCATAGTGTCATATAATCCGAGTAACCCGACAGGTAATAACATAAAAGCAATTATTCCTAACAAATGAGAAAGTAACCACGACATTGATGAAAAAGCGAAAGCTCCCTGCAATGTTGTCTCATCTGAAAATGGCCGAAGCGTAGGGTACAAAAAGAATAAAATGCCGGAAAGCAACAGTGCAATACTGGCAATAAAACGAAAAGGTCCCAGTGATTTTGGTTCGGTAATTGTTTGTTTAAACGGCGGATCAGTTTTTAAATGACTCATTTTTTCCTCTCCCTATTGTAGATTTGATGAAAAACTAATCACATTAGTTTTAAGGTTATTATAAACTAACTACGTTAGTTTATTGTGAAGGTAGTGTAAATTTTAATTTTTAAGTAGTTTGAATGATTTATGATAATTGAGTTGATTAAAAGTGATGAAGAATGTGAGGGGTGCTTCGTGTTATTAAGGGAAGCGAGCGTTATTCCAAGAAGAGGATGGGCTTTTTGGTAGTAATGAGTTTTTCATTACGCTTGTTCCACTAGAGCAGGAAATGGTGGAAAGTAAGTATAGTGAAACCAAACTTTATGCTATCCGTAAATTATAATAATACGTAGTTGAGAAATGGGTGTTTATATGAAAATAGTTCTTCTGCTTGGAGTTTTAATGGCTTCGGGTATCGCCATAATATTTACACTTGTGTTTGCAAATAAAGCACTGGTTCAGTTCTTCAAGAACCACAAAGGCCTAAAGCAAAACACATGGATCGTTGTTTGTCCAAAGTGTGGGAATAAAAACAAGCGTCAATCGAACGGACAACTTTGTAAAAACTGCTATGAAACATTTTAATTACTATTGTATTCATTCCAAGGAATCAAGAAAAGATGAGTGAAAAGAACTTCCACGGGTGAAAACGTGACAAATCATAAATGGGTTGTTGAGAGTGAACTAGAACCAATAAAATCGGGATTCATAATAGAAGTATCCCGATTTAAAAAATGGGAACTTTTACTAGAACAGTTCGTATAAGTAATAGAGGTGATGAAATGATTAAACTTCTTTTACTTTTTGTTCTATTGTTACTAACAGCACTTGCACGGTTCCTTGTATTTGATGCGTTTGAGCCATTAATGTTTGCAATGATTTTTTTATTTCCAGTTGCTTCTCTTGTAATCTTTATCATTAGTAAAAAATTTGCTAATAAAGAACGCAACTACCAACCGCCAAAGATTACTGGATGGTCTTTTTATAATATCCAAAAATCGTTGATGATTAAAAAACCCCTTTTCTATGGAGATGTGAAAGTAGGGTATGTGAAACGCTATTTTCCACACCAGTGGCAGTATGTACTCAGTGATATTATCGGCTTTAATTGGTATTTAAACTTAGAGATTGAAATCGATCAAGATATCTATAATGTTCAGTGGTATCGAGAAAAGTGGTTTACGAACCAGGATCAATGGAGAATTTACAAAAATGGTGAACAAATTGGAACAGCATACACACGTATAAATTTGAAGAACACAACAAAGCTCAAGGAAGCCATCGAATTTCAAGTAGGTGGAGAGGTGTATCATACTTCTGCCTCAACGGTCACGTCTATGATATCTCTAACTCATAATGAAACATTACTTGGAACGCTAAAACGTAATCATATTATGAGTAACGTTCAAGTAATTGATATACAAAAGACCCAACCTGAACAGGTAGTTGCGCTAATTGTTCATTCCTATTATTTCAAGAATAATTAATGGATTTAATATTGATTTCGTTTGAATTCGTAAAAGATACACAACGCTCATTTAATGGGAATCAACGCCTCTTTTTTGAAACTATGAAACAAAATCTTAAGAAGAAAGCCTTTCTACTAAACTAATTACGGAATACTTTGAGGTGGTACGATGTGGAATCTTACAAGTGAGAGCAAGGAAGAATTCTTGAAGTCCAGTTTACTTCCTATTCATGAATCGGATGAAGAATGGGAATATGCTCTAAAAGAAGCACAAGAAGAAGGATTTGATTTGAAGGATCGGTTACAAGAGGAGCTTAATGTGGTGAAGGATGAATTACGTCAAATCTTGCCTAGTTCATTCCTCCCCTATGTGGAAAATGGGACACTGAATCAGCCGTCATTGCCAGTTCAGGTTCGTGAAGAATACATCCAGTGGATGCGAGAGAAAGAACGTGATTTTGAAAAGGTTCTTGATGCTGCCCATGAGCAAACACAGGAAAGTGTGAAATCATTACCAGCATCTGTTCAGGATGTTTTTGAGGAGAGTTTGCACGACACAAGGATTGAACGTATTCAAAGAGAAGAAAATTCTTTACATTTATATATCAATACAGATGGTGGTTTTACAACAAAGTCATTTATCCATTTATCTTTTCATGATGTCGAAATGGAAACAGATGAGTCCATTCAGGTTGGTCAATGGATTATTTATTACGAGCTTCAGAAAACTAATGATGGCTTTGCATTACGTATACTGTTTGAAGGTCCTGATGCTGAGTGGACCATCCGAATGAAGGGGATGGGCGCAGCGTATTATTTTCGTCCTATGCCGTACACGACATTACAGAATGACGAAAAGATAGAGGGAACTGATCTAGTTGAATACCTTTCAAAACTAAACCCAGAATTCAAATATTGGTTTATTACACCCGATGTTATATGTCCGATTACTTCAATATCGGAAAGGATATTTCTTGAAAATGGGAACGTTGTATTCACAGAAAATCATATGGTTCTATTAGCTAAGAATCAAAAATTCATCTATGAATTAAATGACTACAATCCAATTAACTTCATATACACAAATGTATACGAAGATCCCTATGCACATTTTAGTGAGCCAGTTCCTGTAGATGAGATTGAAGAGGCTGCTTTAGGTGAAGAATTAGAATTACAAGTCCGCGCGTGGAATACTATGTACGCAAATCCAGAGGAATTAGCAGATATCATCAATCGCGTGTTATGGAAAATGGAGATTACGGAAGAAAATGAAATGATGGCAAGTGTGTATTCAAATTATTTTAATAATGCAGGGATCCTAACAGATTTAGTAAAAGAGAAATATCGAAACATATTGGGGTAAACATAGTTATCTTCTAAAGAAAAATAGAAGTCTAAAATAAATAATCCGATAGTGGAAGACTTTAGTGCAAAATAAAAATTATTAACATATTTCTGTAAAAAGAAAAAGCGATTAGGAAATATAATTATAGTAATATATTTCCTCCACCCTAGGAATTTGTCCATTTTTGTAATATTATGTCTTATAGGAGGATTTTTTATGAGACATAATAGTGAGAACAAGTGGTATATTCCTAAAACATTTCAAGGTCCCTACTTACATCCGGTAGTAAAAAAACTCATACGTTACAGATACATATTCTTTTCACTTATTCTTCTGGGGATGTGGGTCGATCATAAAGTTTGTTCTGGTGAAAATATGATTGGTCTTTATATATTAGTGATGGTCTTCTTGGGAATTACCTTCCCTTATATTTGGCAAGGTGTATTACAAAGTTTTCTAGTAACTCTTGTAAAATACTATTTGGCTTCAGATGGATTTGATAATCTATTAGTCTTTCTATTTGAATGGTTTAGTTATTTTGCAATTTGGTACGCCTTATCTTCATTGGTTAAGAAAAACATTGAGAAGAAAGAAAGTGTTATCCGAATTACGACAGCGTTTGCACGAGCATTAGATTCAAGAGACCGATACACTGCTTGCCATTCTGCGAATGTAGCGCGATATGCTGAAATGATTGCCAAAGAGATGGGCTTATCCTCGAAGAAGTGTTCCGACATCAAACTAGCCGCACAGCTACATGATATCGGTAAAATTGGGATCCCTGAACAAATTTTAAATAAACCTACAAAGTTAACGAAAGAAGAGTTTGATATTATCAAAACTCATCCAAATGTTGGTTATAACATATTAAAAGACATTAAACGATTTCAGCAGAATGGTGTATTAGATGGGATTTTGTTTCATCATGAACGAGAAAATGGCTCGGGGTATCCAAATGGATTAAAAAGTGATGAAATCCCGTTGGTTGCAAAAATTATTGCTGTAGCCGATTCGTTTGATGCTATTACATCAAAACGAATTTATCGAAATGAAAGCATTTTTGATGATGCAGTAGAAGAAATCATCTCAGGAAAAGGTACATTTTATGATCAAGAAGTAATCATTGCTTTTGAAAAGATCATTGGTCGGGAAGGTAAGAGTATATTACATAATAAGGAATTACATGTAGACGAAAACGTATAAGCTCATACAGTACTAGCGTTTATCCATCGGGATGAACGCTATTTTCTATTTAAGGCAGCTTTGTAGATAAACGTATTAATTAGACAAAGCACCAGGAAAAAATGCGAGAAATCTAAAATGATTATTTTTTATCGTGAAATTGTTAAAAAATGTCGTTTTATGTAGAAAAATATAGATGGAAATAGTATATTAGTATAGTGCACAAACTAATAAAAAAGACCTAATTTTCCAGAACGGAGAGGTAATATGTCAGAGAAAGCACTTGCTTTGCTTAATGAAAGAAATAGATTACTAGTAAATTTATTATGGTTTTCCATTGTTCTAAGTTTAATTGTTAATTTTGCGAATCAATCAGGCTGGGTGTTATTGGGTTTAATTGCAGGAATAGGTGGTGTTTTCACGTTACTTAGCACAATCCTAACCAGGAAAAAGATTGGTATCAGGCATATAATGTACATACCAATGTTAACGCTGACGATTATTACCTATTTTATGGTAGAAACGAACCCTACTATTATGTCATACCTAATGGTTTATTATAATTTAGCGGTGATATCTGTTTACCAACAATTAAGACCCATTATTGTGATTTCTTCTATACAGATTCTATTAACCATTTTGTTCTTTTTCCAATATGGTGACACCATGTTTCCAGGGTATGGAGTTGATGGCTTAGCATCACTTATTTTATACATTATCTTAGTAACAGCCCTATTATTATTCCAGGCAAAGCTAAATACAAAGCTCCAAGACACGTCTAATGCTAATGAAGAAGAAGCACTACTTGCGAAAAAGCATGCTGAAGGAATTGTGAATGAGGTAAAAGGTTCCTTAGAGGCATTAAGTCAATTTAGTATTAGTCTAAAGAATAATATTGAAGTAACAGGACAGGTTTCTGCTGAAGTAAAAACAACCTTTAACGAAATTGCTTCTGCTATTGAACAGCAGGCAACAAGTGTAACGGAAATTAATAACCTGATAAATGATAGTAAAAGAAAAGTAGATGACGTAAATGCAAGCTCAAATGCTATGAAGGAAAGTACAGTGATTTCTGTAGAGATCACAAACAATGCATCACAGCAAATGGGGAATCTAAATAAAGAAATTGACCGAGTGAATAGTATTATCATCCAAGCAGAACAAACGATGACTCAATTAGAAAAAGAAGCGACTACCATTCATGAGATTATCGAAGTCATAAACAATGTATCAGAACAAACCAATCTGCTGGCATTAAATGCTGCGATAGAAGCAGCAAGAGCTGGAGAACATGGCAAAGGGTTTGCAGTTGTCGCTGATGAAGTACGGAAGCTGGCAGAAGAATCAAAAGCATCAACCGTTCAAATTGCAACTATATTAGAAAATATCCGATTCAATATAACAGATGCTGTTGAGAAGGTTTCAGAGGGAAGAGTTGCAGTCGAAACCAGTCAACGAAACACGAAAGAAATCAATGGAATTTTAGAAACGGTTGAAGAAAATGGTAGAAATGTTGTTACACAATCTAAAAAGATTGATGAGTTGATTAAAGAGGTTTTATATTCCTCAGAACAAACTAACGATCAAATTGACTCGGTATCATCCGTAACAGAAGAAACAGCTGCTGGAGTTGAAGAGGTTTTGGCAAGTGTTGAAGAACAGAATAATAAAATCAATGAGATTATTAAGAACTATAATACTCTTGAAGAATCCATTCAATCTTTAGTATCTGTTGTTAAAAAACCTTAATTGATTGAGAACATCATATTAAAAATAGACGTTCGTATAAAGAAACAAATGTAGGTGATTTCATCTTATTTGTTTCTTTTTTTAGTATTTCCGCAAACTTATCTCAATAATTTCACTGATGCTTAGAGGATTTACGGTTTCTATATTGAATTATTCTTAAATGCTTTTGCTTGTTGCCGATAGTAAATCAAGAACAGCAATTAGTAGTGAAAATGTTAAAGGTGGAATATTCGAGGGAGGATACTTTGATTTCAATACTGAATAAGAGAGAAAAATTAATCATAGTATGTCATGAAATATACGGAATAAATCAGCATATAAAGGATGTTTGTCATAAATTATCAAAGGTAGGCTTTGATGTTATTTGTCCAAATCTTCTAAACAGAGAACAGCCATTTCCATATGCCGATGAACAAAAGGCGTATCACCATTTTACAGAGAACGTTGGATTTACTTACAGCGCAAATAATATTAAAGATATTGTTCTTAAATATAGGAAGCACTATAGAAAAATATTTATCGTTGGCTTTAGTGTAGGAGCAACGATTGCTTGGTTATGTTCTAACGAAGATCACATCGATGGCATAGTAGGCTACTATGGATCTAGAATAAGAGATTATCTAGATGTAGTACCTTCTTATCCGACCCTACTATTCTTTCCAGAGGAGGAAAGATCCTTTCATGTGAATGAGTTACTTGAGAACCTAACACATTCAAATATCGAGCTATATAAAATGAAAGGTCATCATGGTTTTAGTGATCCATTTTCTCCTAACTATCATGCCAACTCAGCTACTAAAGCATTCAATAAAATGATAGAATTTATTCAAAGATGAGGGACGGACCTATCATTTAGAAAAAGATTCATAAATTAGGAGGAAAAGACTTGCTACACTTGCAAAAAGTTCATCAATCAGAAGAAAGTATATTACATAATCTAATGCAATACTACATATATGAATTTAGCAAATACATACCTGAAATAACATTAGAACAATCGGGGAAATATAAGCCCTTTGATTTAAAAGACTATTGGATAATGGACAATTACCATGCCTATTTTATTAAGCTTAATGAAGAATTAATTGGATTTGCACTTGTAGAAAGTACAACTGAATCACGTCCTAATACAATTAAAGAGTTTTTTATTATCGCAAAACATAGTGGAAAAGGCTATGGGAGAAGGATTGCGAGAGAGCTATTAGGTATGTTTCCTGGTGATTGGAAGATTACACAAATTGAAAACAATGAAGCTGCACATTTGTTTTGGGTAGGAGTAATAAAAGAAGTAACCGAATCAAGTTTTTACGAGCGCTTTGAAGAAGGGAAATATATTCAGGAATTTTCTGTTCAGGCAATACGATAAAAAACGTTAACAATAGAAGATTTCAACCCTGGAGGTAGTTATGATATGAGAATAATGCTTCAATCCCTAGTAGGATCTATCGTGATACATATTGTGTTTTTTATCACTACTATAGGCATTGGATTTTTAAAGACAAAAGCCTATGAACCAGAAATTTTAGGAGATGTGGATGACGTGACCCTTCTTGAAAATGAGGTTGCATTTGGAGTTGCAGTATCCCCGGTATCTTATATCGTTTCTTTTGTAGGGATTGCATTGATTTGTGGAATGCTCATTTTGGGATATGAAAAATATAAAGGTTTAAAGGAACGTTAATCCTGTTTGGATGACGTTTTTTTATGTGAGAAACCAATTCATATAGAATATAGACCTTGAAAAGTGAGGGAGTTATGCTACTATGAGACTATAATTTTGTATTTTTGTGGACTTTTGTGGTTCGAGGAGTGGTAAAACATGCTTGTGAAGGAACGATATGACCGAATTAAGGAAAAACTTCAGCTCACACATTCTGTTCGTGTGCAGGAGCTAGTCGAGGAATTTGGAGTTTCAGTTGAAACAGTAAGAAGAGACTTAGAATATTTAGAGTCTATAGGTGTGCTGAAGCGGGTTCATGGTGGAGCTGTTCTTGAAAAGGATAATTCAAAAGAAGAATCTTTTACAAAGAGAGAAACGATTTACATTGAGGAAAAACAGGAAATAGCAGAATATGCGACGCAGTTTGTAAAAGAGGAGCATATTATTGCAATGGACGTGAGTACAACCAATACCGAGATTGCCAAGGCATTAAAAAGAAAGTTTAAGAGATTAACCATCATTACAAACTCCCTTCCCATTGCTTATGAGTTATCGTCTATGCCGCAATATACAATAATTGTTGCAGGCGGTACCTTGCGAAATGAAGAGCTTTGTGTAGTTGGGGAGCATGCAGAGTCGTTTCTATCACAATTTCATATTGGGGTATTTTTCATGAGTATGAGTGGGATTTCTCTTCATGCAGGGCTGACTGACTATGGAATTGGTGAATGGAATATTAAAAAGAAGATGCTTGAACAATCGAAAACAGCTTATGTCGTGGCAGATTCTAGTAAGTTTGATGCTGTATCAATGTTAAAAGTATGTAGCTTTAATCAAGTGGAGGGCATTATAACTGATTCAAAATTACCATCTCAAATCAAACAAAACTACTTAGATAAAGGAATTCTAATTATTAATTCATAGCAAGAAAAGTAGAACCTGCATGAAATCAATGTATTATCACTGATTTCATGCAGGTTTATTTTTGTGCATTAAATAGATCTTTCTCCATCCTTTATCTCTTGAGCAAGTGGGTCAAGGAACCTGTCCCCATGTCCCACCTACTGAATAGTGTGGACTTTTGTGTGTAAAGTTGTATTTTTTTACGTTTTACATAAAATTCCTTAATAATTGCTAAACAATCCCTTTGTACAATGAAACTATCAATTGAGAGGAGAGGTAGTATGCAAACGGTCGTTCATCCAAAAAAGAAAGCCGTACTTAAACGAAATCCGTTATCCATTCGTACTCCGCAAAGTATGATTGCCTGGCTGTTTATGGTACCAGCACTTGTTCCTTTAACGTTATTTTACTTCTACCCGATTGTGCGCTCTGTTTATATAAGCTTTACAAATTGGGATTATATTAGTCCTGAGTATGATGTGGTTTGGTTTGAAAACTACTATTACCTTTTAACAGATCCAGTCTTTTATGAGGTATTAGCAAATACGGTGTACTTCTCACTTGGTACGGTGATTCCGACTGTATTTGGAGGCCTCTTGTTAGCAATTCTCGTTTCAAAAGAAGGAAAAGGGATGTCCTTCTACAGAACGGTCATCTTCTCACCATGGGTTACCCCAACGGTTGCGATATCGATTGTATGGTCATGGATCTACGAGCCGAATGTAGGATTAGCAAACTGGCTCTTATCCATTTTTCACTTGCCGGCACTTGAATGGACAAGTAGTTCAACTTGGGCTATGCCAGCAGTTATTATTGTGACAATTTGGAAGGGAATTGGTTGGGCGATGATTTTTTATATGCATGCGCTTAGAAAGGTTCCCGTTGGGCTTTATGAAGCAGCTGATTTAGATGGAGCAGGAAGATGGAAGAAATTTATCCATATTACACTGCCGCTTATTTCACCGACAACATTGTTTCTAGTCATCATTACCACGATTGATTCGTTACAAGCCTATGATCAAATACAAGTATTAACACAAGGAGGACCTGCAGGAAGCACTAGGACAATCCTCTATATGTATTATCAATCTGCATTTGAACAATTTGATATGGGAATGGCGACGGCTGTATCAACAATTTTAGTTTTGATTACTGCTATATTAGCGGGAATTCAGTTCTATGTATCTAAAAAATGGGTTCATTATCAATAAGAGGGTGTTGACACTGGAAACAATTCAAAAGCGAGTCTCGCAATCTATGAAACATATCGTACTAATAGCAATTAGCTTGGTGATGTTTTTCCCGTTCTTATGGATGGTAACAAACTCAATTAAAACAACAGAAGAAATCTGGTCATTTCCACCAACCTGGTGGCCAGAAAATCCGCAATGGCATAACTTTCTGGATGCTTGGAATTCTGCTCCATTTGGTCTATATATGTTCAACAGTACATTCACAGCAGCTTGTATTGTAGCGATACAGCTATTTAATTCAGCAATGATTGCATATGCCATTACACAATTCCGCTTTAGGGGAAAGAATCTGCTATTTGGGATTATCCTTGTTTCCTATATGGTTCCGGTAGCGGCAACGTATGTCCCAAGCTATGTATTGATTTCAAATATGGGACTCATCGATACCCATACAGCCGTTATTATTTCGAATGCAGCTACAGTCTTTGGAATCTTCTTATTCCGACAAGCATTTATGCAAATTCCAAAAGAGCTTGTTGAGGCGGCAAAGGTAGACGGTGCAGGTCATTTCCGCATTTTGTGGCGTGTAATCTTCCCTTTAACAAAACCAACATTCATTACACTTGGATTAATCAGCTTTATTGGCATGTACAACAACTATTTATGGCCAGCTCTTATTTTAAATAGTGAAGAAAAACTTCTTATTACAAAAGGGTTAAGACAATTTTTTATCCAAGAGGGTGCTTATGGAATTGAATGGCCGCTGATTATGGCAGCAAGCACATTTGCCATTGTACCTTTACTTGTTATCTTCGCTTTTGTTCAAAAATGGTTTGTTGCAGCCATTAGTGACCAAGGCTTAAAAGGATAAACCTATACATAATAACCATTTAGGAGGAATCAAAAATGAAAAAAGTTTCAGGATTATTGATGATTATTGTTTTACTCCTCGCTTCATTAGTTGGCTGTGCCTCGTCAGAAACCAATGCATCAAAGACATCAAATAAGTCAGAAGGAGCATCAGAGGGTACTACAGAAGAAGCAAAAGAACCTGTTGAAATTGAGTTTTGGTATGGTCTTGGTGGTCAATTAGGTGAAAATGTTGAACGCTTCATTAAGGAATTCAATGAAAGTCAAGATGAAGTGATTGTAACAGGTGTTGCACAAGGGAACTATGACGAAACGGAACAAAAGCTTCAAGCAGCAATTGCCTCTAAGACTGTACCCGCTGCGGTCTTACTTGGGAATGGTACAGTGTTAACATTTGCGAACAAAGAGATTTTAGCTCCAATGGATTCATTCATTGAAAAAGATGAAGATTTTAACCGAGATGATTTTGTTGAATCGTTTTATCAGCAAGGAACAGTAAAGGATCAGCAATATGCACTTCCGTTATATGGAACGACACAAGTGATGTATTATCGTAAAGATATTTTTGAAGAATTAGGAATTTCTCCTGATAGCTTAAAGACATTTGAGAGCTTAAAAGAAGCAGCAGCAAAAATCAAAGAAGAAAAAGGGATTCACGGTTGGATGCCGATGTGGGGTCCAGAGAATTTAATGGATTTTGCAATGAGTAATGGTGCTAGCTATTTAAGTGAAGATGGAAAAACGGTCACGATTGATTCTCCAGAGTGGGTAGAAGCTTGGGATTACATTGGAAAAGCGATTCACGAAGACAAAACAATGGCCATTAATCATGGTGGAGAAGGCTGGGCATATTGGTATAAAACGATTGATGATGTCTTACAAGATCGTGCTGCAGGTTACACTGGTTCATCAGGTGACCAAGGTGACTTAGACTTTACAAAGGTTGCGGCACACCCACAACCGGGCTGGAAGGACCATTCAGCTGCTCCACATGCACAAGCATTATTAGCAGCGATTCCGGCATTAGCATCTCCAGAAGAACAAGAAGCAGCATTTAAATTTATTACCTTCTTTAATAGCGCTGAAAAAACAGCTGACTGGTCGATGAACACAGGCTATATCGCTGTACGTAAATCAGCGCGTGAAGTAGAGAGCTTCAAGAAATTTGCAGAAGAGAATCCACAAATTCTTGTACCGTTACAACAAGCAGAAACAGCAACACCACCTTTCAATGATCCAACAGGTGGGAAAATTTTTGATGCACTTTCTAAAGCAGCGGATAAGGTAGAGATTGAGGGCGTACCTGCTGAAGAGGCTTTAAAAGCAGCACAAGAAGAAGCTCAGCGTGAGCTAGATAAAGTAGTAAAGTAGTAGAGTAAGAGTGAATACTCAACAACAAACACAAGAAGTAACGGGTGTCATGACGGCACCCCTTACATTTCAATCTTTTACCGTCCCTCAACAATCAAAATGGATGAAAATCCAGCTATCGTTATCTGAAAAGGCATGGATGATGTTTTTACTGACTGATCCATCTGGAACAGTTCGTTTACAAGGCTTTGTAATAGATGACCAGAAAGAATTCATTGTAAGTACAGATTATACGACTTCTAGTTACTCATCTGTTCCTGGCATGATTCAGACAGGTGAGTGGAAAATCGAGCTCATGAAGCTGAGTAAGCAGGATGTTTCCTTCACGCTACTATGTGATTGTGGAAATGACGAATTGCCTGCTTTGCATCATTATAAGCTTACCAATTTTTCCGGCTTACAGGATAATGGAGGATTTGTTCTTAACGATTGGAATCCCTATGAAGTACGTTCAACAAAGGCAAAATGGTACAAAGGAGATTTTCATACTCACACATACTTATCAGATGGTAAGCTTTCACCAGAAGAAGGAATGGAATCAGCAAGGAATATGGAACTAGATTTCTTTGTAGCAACAGATCATAATATTTTGCCTACAAAATGGTTAGAGGATCGTATTCTCGTGATTCCAGGGATCGAGGTCACGTCATCAAAGGGTCACTTTAATGCACTCGGACTTTCGAGCTGGGTTGACTGGCGCTACTCTTCTCCTGATGGAGGAATGGAATCAGAGCAAGGGATGAACCGGATTTTAAAAGAAGTAAAAGAAAAAGGTGCGATTCGTTCCATTAATCATCCAATGCTAGCACCATGGGATTGGACATTCCACGAAACAGAGCTATCTCAGATGGATGTGATTGAAATCTGGAATGACCCCACATTCCCGGATAATCGGAGAGCAACGGAAGAAGCACTTGTGCTATGGGATACCTTGTTGTCAGATGGATTTGTTATTTATGGAATTGGAGGCTCTGACTCACATATGCGTCCGACGGAAACGTATGAAGAAGGGGGATTGCCTTCATTGATTGGAGATCCTGCGACCTATGTGTGGGCAGAAGAACTCTCAGCACATGCGATTTTGTCTTCTGTATTAAAAGGAAATGCTTATGTGACAAGAGGGCCTGTGCTGAACCCAATTTTTACTTTTGAAGGTGAACGTGTTCATCTAGGAGAGGTAATCACTAATGGGGAACAGCCTGTTGAAACGATCTTTGAGTTATCCTATGAAGCTTGTGGCATAGGAAGCTACTTAGTTCGAGTGTTCGACGGGACTCGTACAAAGGTGACGGTTCTAGGTGATCAAGGGCATTTTACAGATTCAGTTCACTGGAAGGAAGGCTACCATTACCTACGCTATGAGATACGCTCACAGTCAGATGAGCTACTAGCCTTTATAAACCCAATTTTCATAGGACAGAAAGAAACAAGCTTACGAGTTTGGAAAGACTTATTAGAAAAGGCAGGCTATCAACGTGACTAACATTAGAGGAATCCTTTTTGATAAGGATGGAACATTAATTGAATTTCTTGGACTCTGGAAAGCGATTGCCCTTGGACTTGTCGAGGAATTGATACATTCAGAGAATCCAATAGTAAAAGAGAAACTACTAGAAAGCATTGGGCTTGTTCAAGACGAAGTACGGCCAGCAAGTATTCTTTCATCTGGAACGACGAAGGATATTGAAGAGGCTTTTCGACAAGTGCTAATCGATGAGCAAATCAACTTTCCAGAGCCATTACATCAATGGATTGAGAGTAAGATTTTTGAGCTAACAAAACAAAATATTCATGCGATTAAACCAGTTGCCGATCTAAATACCTTGCTCACTCGTTTGAAACAAAATGGTTTAAAAATTGGCATTGCTACTGCGGATGATCAAGAAACAACACTTCTAACGTTAAATCTATTAGGATTGACTCATTATTTTGATTTTATTGGAACATCGGATTTCTATAACAAAAAGCCTCACCCTCATATGATGGAGGCATTTTGTGAAGAGGTTGGGGTGGCAGCAAAAGAGGTTGTCATGGTTGGGGACACTGCTGTAGACATTGCTTTTGGTAGAAATGCAAACTGTCAATATATGATTGGAGTTCATTCTGGAGCAGGGCAGAGTCAGGATCTTGTAGGAGCCGACTTTGTCATTCCAACAATTGCCGATCTTGTAGATGTAAATAATGAATTTATTTGGGAGAAGGCTGTCTCTAGGTAAGAGGCAGTTTTTTCTTTTGGGTTTTAAAAAAATATGCAGAACAACTGGAATATTATGTTAAAATTTTATTGGTAGATCCGGGAGGGAAAACGATGAAAGTACCAAGACATATTGTTTCAGCGGCGACCATTGTGACGAATGATCATAATGAAATATTATTAATAAAAGGACCACGCCGAGGATGGGAAATGCCTGGTGGACAGGTGGAAGAGAGAGAATCCTTGAAGGCAGCAGCAATTAGAGAAACGAAAGAGGAATCAGGAATTGTCATTGAAGTCGTAAAATTTTGTGGAGTCTTTCAAAATGTTGAGGGTTCAATTTGTAACACGTTGTTTCTAGCAAAAGCAATCGGTGGAAAACCAACAACTAGTTCTGAAAGTTTAGAAGTAGGGTTTTTCCCAGTGCATGAGGCATTAGAAATGGTAACGTATCTAAACTTTAGACAAAGAATTGAATATTGTTTAGATGAAAAGGCACAACCTTTCTATATTGAATTTTAACTAAAGAGATAAAGTAGGAGAATAGAATGACAACAAAATTTGTTCATCATATCTGTATTCAAACCAACTGCTATGAAGAATCGTTAAGATTTTACCGAGACGCTCTTGGCTTTGAGCTTGTACAAGAAAGTCCAAACTTTCATAATCGAGCGTTTAATTCTTGGTTAAAGCTGGAAGGCTTCTATATTGAGATGCAGACGAATAAAGTTGGTGAAATCCTTAATGCTACAGACTCTCATTCAAAAGGGATTGTTCATTTTTGTCTTTGGGTAGAGAATTTGGAACGTGAGGTTGAATTAATGAAACGGAATGGGTACAGCTTTCTAGTAAAGAATGGGAAAGAAATCTATCACGTGGAAAACGGTAGGCTATGTAAAATAATGGCTCCAGAGGGGACAATCATTGAGCTTCGAGACAATGTAGGAATTTAATGCATTTTTTGATATAGAATATCTGATAAAGAAGGGACTAGAAAACATGCTAGATACATTGAAAAAGTACGTAAATGATTTACCGGAAGAAGAAGCAAAGTCTCTATTATTTCTAATGCTTTTACGGATCAATATGGCCAAAGGAACAGAGAACTATTCAGACGAACAATTTTTCTTAGACATGACGAAAATCTATGATGACTTTATTACGTATAAAGAAAAGCTAGCAAAAAATGAAAATGAGAAACTGTATAAGACGGTACATATAGTATTTGGTGATTCCCCGGCTGGTAGCTTACGAGTGGTTCTTAAAGAAATGGGGTTAGAGGATGAAGAAAGGATTATCACATTCTCTGATATATTCTCGATCGGTCCTGTGTGGTGTTTGAATGAAAAGAACGGACTATCTCATCGCCATAAATGGTTGAAAAATCATATTCCAATGGACGATGAAATTGTATACACCTATCAGCACAGATTTGAACAAACCGTTTCTAAGGTGAAAGAAATCTCAAATGATATTCCAATCATAATTTGGACTGGAGAAAATGCTCATGAACAAACAGCATTGCGTTTTGTTCTGTCTCTATTAGAAGAAAAGACAAATGACATGGTTATAATCAACTCCACATCAAGCTATAAAAAACACTTTAAAGCTGCTGAAGATGATGGATATCCATTACATACAGGGGAAATAACGACAGAAAAACTAATGGCAATCTATCAGACCGATAGAAAAGAACCTCTCATGAAAAGTGAACGGGCACGCATTGTAAAAGAGTGGGAACAGCTATCTACAAGGCAAGAAGTTTTACGGATATGGGAAGATAGGCAGATTGTTAGTGTCGATGAAACCTATTATGATGATTACATAATTGATACAGCACGAAGCTTACATAGGGAGCGAGGTAATCATGATTTTATTAAGTCCGCTCGGCTAATTGGAGAAGCACTCGGTCATTGCAATCAGTATATTGGTGACCAGTTTTTTGAGTATCGAGTAAGACAGTTAATCCTCGATGGGATTTTTGATATTGAAGGTGTGCTTACAGCGATGAGATATTATAGTGTGAAACTAAGATAAATGAAGACTACTAAAGATAGGAGCATTCTGCAAAATAGAATGCTCTTTTTTTATGTAAGTAGGTCCAAGTGGATATTTCCATAATTATAGAAAGTGATGAAACTTCCGTATCATCACTGCGTAAATATAACTATCTGGAAAAAAACACCACGTAAAATACAATGAAGATCTGATTGGAGGTTTCAAGTGTGGATCATGTTATTCAGGTTGAAGGGGTCACGAAGAAGTTTGGTAAAAAGGTAGCAGTAAATGATGTTTCGTTTACAATTGAAAAAGGATCAACTGTCGCCATCTTAGGGCCAAATGGAGCGGGGAAAACAACGACGATTTCAATGATGTTAGGGTTACTTGAGCCAACAGCGGGAACTATAAAGGTTTTTGGAAAAAGTCCAAGAGAACAATCCGTACGGAATAAAATAGGTGCGATGCTGCAAGAAGTGAGTGTTATTGATAAGTTAAAAGTTCGAGAGATTATCGAATTATTCAGAAGCTATTATTCTTCACCACTCTCATTTGAGGAAATTATCACGTTAGCTGGCTTGAAAGAAGAGGAATTGAAAAAGTGGGTGAATAAGCTATCCGGGGGACAAAAAAGGAAAGTGGGATTTGCACTAGCACTAACAGGAAACCCAGATCTAATCTTTTTTGATGAACCAACCGTAGGGCTGGATATTACAGCTAGGAAAAGCTTCTGGGAAAATGTCAGTTGGCTAAAATCACAGGGGAAAACCGTAATCTTCACAACACATTATTTACAGGAAGCAGATGATTCTTCGGAACGTATCATCCTTTTTAATAATGGGGAAATCATTGCCGATGGAAAACCTGAGGATATCAAGCACAACATTGCACGGAGAAGTGTGTCATTACAATCCGATGATGAGGGGGTTATAGAGCAACTGAAATCGTTTCATCATGTAATTAGATGTTATGAAAAAGATTCTCGTATTTATGTCGTGTCAGACAATACAGATGCTGTGCTTTCACAAATCTTCCATCATCAAGTGGATGCAAGGAATATCCTTATTGAACAAGGACGATTAGAGGAAGTATTCGAGCATTTAACCTCTGAACATAGGGAGGTTATCTAACGATGAATGCCATTTTGACACAATGTAAGTATGAAGTCGTCCGGATTTTCCGAAATCCATATTTCGTTTTTTGGACGTTGGTTATGCCAATCCTGTTCTACTTTATTTTCACAAATGTTGTAAATTCCAATACTCCATTTCAAGAAGAGTGGAAGGCATATTATTTAATGTCGATGACCGCCTTTAGTGTGATGGGATCCGCAATTATGAATTTTGGGATTCGCATGGTGCAGGAGCAAACACAGGGATGGGCGACTTTTATGAAGCTTACTCCGTTTCCAAATTGGGCCTATTTCACGTCAAAAATGTTTGGTCAGCTTGTGATGCATTTATTATCGATTGTTATCGTTTTTTTAGCTGGTTATCTCATTAATGGGGTTTCATTGACAGCGACACAATGGCTGTTATCAGGGCTATGGATTCTACTAGCCTCGACACCATTTTTAGCTTTAGGTTCACTTATTGGGACAATGAAAAAGGTAGAAACAGCTAGTGGTGTTAGTAATATTATTTATCTTGCATTAGCAATATTAGGTGGGATGTGGATGCCGATTTCAACCTTCCCAGAATTCTTAAAAAGTGTAGCAGAGTGGCTACCCTCTTATCATTTTGGTAGTGGTGCCTGGAATATTATTCTTGGTGATGCTCCAGCTTGGGAGAGTTATCCTATTCTAATCGGATATTTGTTTGTGTTTATCTTGCTAGCTGTCTTTATTAGGAGCAGACAAAAAGCATAATGCAGGAGTGGCACATTTAATCAACGAATCTTATAGAAAAAAATGGGTATTTATAAGGAAAAACTCATAAAAATTAGCTAATATCCGCCAAATTCATTCAAAATTCATCAAAAGTCGACAAAACTCTCTCGTTTTGTAGTACAATAGTCATAACATCACATGATGGAATGGGGGGAACGTTATTGTCGGCTTTAGTTAAAAGTTTTACTGAAACATATGAATTGGAAACACTACATGATTTTGATCGTATATGGGAAGAAATACATGAATATATGATGTCGCTATGTAAGGATAATCAATTAATGTTATTTAGTCTTGTCGTGTTAGAAGCAATAGAAAATACGATGAAACATGGGGAACTTCCAGCAACGATTACGATTTCCACTCATTTCAATGAAGTGATTATTACGGTTGAAGATTGCGGCAGTGGTTTTGACATTCAATCCACGCTTAAAACAATAAATGAAAAAGGTGTAGATACCTTATTAGAAGAAAAAGCAAGAAATTATGAGACTTCCGGTCGGGGAATACTGATGATGCTTTCGCAAAGTGATCAAGTTGTGTTTCATCCATCAGGTACGAAGGTGAGTTTGTATAAAAAGTTTTGATTATAACTATCTGAAGAATGAGTTCGTTTCGACTGGGTTATACAACAAATTACGAATACATTATATATTGAAGTAGACGCTAGGAGTGATCCTAGCGTTTTTTTATGTTCTATGTATAAACATAATAGACTATGATTCGGGATTCGGGGTTTAAGATAAGTTGTTGCTTGATGCGGACATTAAGTACGCTATTTTTGACATTTACATCAAAATATAAGGGTTGGCGGACATTTGTTCCGCTATATTAAGAGAATTTCAGAAAATCAGCTCCGAAATTGATGAATAACGGAATAGATGTCCGTACACCCCCTTAAAACGGGGATTTTCCAATAAATAACGGAATAAATGTCCGAGCCGAAAATACTTCAGCACTATTTTACGTGCAAAAATAACATTTCAATTACTATATGAACGCCCATCTCTTGTTATTTTAGTTTTTCCACAAACTGAATCGATCATCCCACTGAAAAAATGTAACTATATGGAAAAAAGGGTGTATAATTATGAAAGAGATATTAAGATTTGATTGAATCTAAAAAAGAAGGGATGAGGATTTTAGTATGGACAAATCGGCTAAAGAAATTACTTGTCCAAAATGCAGTGGAAAAGAAATAGGAGTGGGAAACCAAAGTGGTTATGCTGTAATGTATCCTGATAACAAGATGAGTTTGGGATCGAAAATTAAATACCTGATTTGTGTTGAATGTGGGTTTATAATCGAAAGTTATGTAGAAAAGCCAGAGAAATTCAAGGGAACACACTAATAGAGTTCAAAAAAGGTATGTTAAGAGAATAGAAGGAGGCAAATCTTATGAAGAATAGGATTAGAACCATGATTGGATTCGTAGGCTGTCTCATGCTATTTGGTATCGGGGTCTTTGGTTTGGTAACTGAGTCGCAATCATCACCATGGATTAATGCCGGAATATTTACAATATAAGGTTTTATTGGAGCTGTTTCTACCGGTGTGGTTCTGATAAGAGGTAGAAAATAAGGGTTTTAATGGTACAGAAAATGAGCTTGTTTTCAAGGAGAAATCTGTTATTGATGGAATAAGGGGAAGAATATGAAAAAAAACATAGGAATCATCGTTGGGTTAATATTGGTTTTTATCATCCTACATGCGACTCCAAGTATGGCTCTAAGGACACATGTCATGATGATGGGGTATCCGAAAGCTGCGATTGTTTCTGGTATTATTGAAGATGACTATCATAATAGGGTGGATAAAGAAAAATTTGCTAAGGAAAATGCCAAAGCGTACACCTTAACGAAACCTCCTATAGAAAAGGCTACACAAGGTGAATTACGTAACTATCTTGTTAGGAAATTTTGGTTTCTTTATTATGCAGAATACTATGGAGAATTGTAAAATTGTGTTTTGGTACCTTTAATTACAAGGGTGTCAAGCTAAAGGGAACAATCGATCCTTCTCAATGAAATATGGACTTCCTTAGATACCACATGTATTTGGCATTTAAATAATGTAGGTATTGTCAGTATATTTATAAAAATCTTGAATCATTAATGGATATAAAACTGTATAGACGCTAATATTTTCACCTGCATATTAAGCAGTGTGAAAATATTAGTAACACTGCAATTAAAAGGATTCATCACTTGATTAGTACATAGTAGACTCTGTGTGAAAATATCGTCATTTTTAGTAGGCTTTGTAAAAGAATGTACTTATCTAACCAGCAGAAATGTTTAAGAAATAAGTGTATTCGCAGGGTATTAAACAAAACTGTGCATCGGCTTAAAGAGCTGATGCGTTATCCTAATCTGTTAAATAGATAAATGGTATATGGTGTAACAAGTCCAACAGCTGTGTACAGTCCCGGAGTATAAGTTCTCAAAATGATTGTCTGTATGATATGAACAAGGTTATGTAATAGCACAAAACTCAAAAAGCTCAAAAATAAGATTGCTGTCCAACCACTTTCAATAAATTGAACTTTTAGGAATACGATCGTAGAACCGACTAAAAATATTACAACATCTCTTTTTGCAAATGAATGTGAATTTATGTTCCAAAAGTTCCAAATTAGAATCTGTAAACGATTACTAGTATTTTCAATTAAGTAGGACGTTTTCCGTGACCAATTTTCTACAGTAATTATTTCTTCAAAATCATGCAACATAAATATGACTAAAAAAAGCCAGATAGCATTATGTATTTCAAATGAGTGCATTGTACTTTTCCTCCAAAAAATAGTTTATATACATCATTTTCAATATTACCATATATTGTTATAACTTAGGATATTAATGCACAGTACAGATTACTGTGCCATAAAAGATCTTACTCCCTAAAAACTAAGCGAAATCAGTAAGACTCTTTTTAGATCATGATGATTAATAGGTGGTATATAGTTCTCACCTATTAATTAGCCACATTTAGTATATAAAATTTCTCCATGTCTATTAATTCCTCTACAACCCTAGAATTCTTACAAAAAATAAAAATAAGGTGCTACCCTAAGCAGCACCCTACTTCTATCAAAATTAAGATGGATACGGCTCAATCGTCTGAATCGTACCGTCCTCGTTGTAATGTAACTCCGCAAACTTCACACTTCTCTTATGATCAACACCACCAGATAAAGAGCAATCATGGTAGAACAAATACCATTTGTCTTCAAATTTTACAATAGAATGGTGTGTTGTCCATCCAAGTACAGGCGTTAAAATTTTCCCTTTATAAACAAACGGTCCTGTTGGATTTTCACTTACTGCATATACAATGCTATGCGTCGTACCTGTAGAATAAGAAAGATAGTAAAGGCCATTA
Source organism: Rossellomorea marisflavi (assembly GCA_003667865.1). GTDB lineage: Bacteria > Bacillota > Bacilli > Bacillales > Bacillaceae_B > Rossellomorea > Rossellomorea marisflavi_C. Next base: position 1,873,268 of record CP033051.1, read on the forward strand.
TGCTTATGAACCCATGCCCCTTCAAAGAACCTTCTTTCCTCATCACCTGCTAAGATCGGATTGCCATCCTCATCTACGATGGCAATCTCTTGTGGTGCTTCGCTGAATGACAGCATATCATCCTGTAATGCTGCTACTCTTGGACCTAATGCAGGTTCATTCTCAGCTGGTCCTGTTGCATCTGGAGAAAAGGTACCCGTTTGCCACTTCTCAAGTTGGCCACCCCATAGTCCACCAAAGTATACGTATGCTTTGTTGTCATCATCAACGAATACAGCTGGATCAATGCTGTAGCTACCTGGAATATAATTCTCTTGTGCTGTAAATGGACCTGATGGAGAAGAACTTGTCGCCACTCCAATTCGGAATATTTCATCCTTGTCTCTTGCTGGGAAAAATAGATAGTACGTATCGTTTTTGTACGCAGCATCTGGAGCCCATAACTGTTTCGTTGCCCAAGGAATGTCGTTTACATGTAACACCTGTCCATGGTCGACACAAGGAGAATTCATATTATCCATGGATAAAACATGGTAGTCTTCCATCGCATATTGATCCCCATTATCATTAGAAGGTCCATTATGATCAAGGTCATGTGATGGGTAGATATACAGCTTTCCTTCAAAAACATGTGCAGATGGGTCTGCTGTAAAAATATGCGTTACAATCGGTTCATTCTGTTTCGTATTATTCTTCATACTGTCATCCCCTTTTAAATGGTTTGTATTGTTTTGAAATCCTTTATGATCAACTCTACTAAGGTGTTTTAGCCTCTTCCTTAATAAACCGTTCCACGACAAAGGCTGACATACCAAGTGCTGTCGAATAGGTTTCAAGGCTAGAGAAGTCTAGTTGAATATCGTTTTGATGATGAGTAAGCGTAAGTTTTTCAATGGTCGCTTGGATCGGCTGTTCGATCCACTCTTTTGCTAAAGCAAGTCGATTTCCTATCATCACTTGGTCAGGGTTAAAGGTATTAATAATGTTATTAATTCCATATCCAAGATACGTGCCAATTTGGCGGAAAATATGGTGAGCAGATTCATCACCGTCTTTTGCGAGCTGTATCAGTGATTCAAGAGAATCTGTGAGCTCACTAGCCATTTCCAGTAAAGCATGCTCAGAAGCATACACTTCCCAGCAGCCTCTACTTCCACAGCTACAAGGCTTTCCGTTCATATCAATGACCATGTGGCCCATTTCACCTGAAAAGCCATTTTTACCTTGATACAATTCTTTGTTTAAAATAATTCCTACACCAATTCCAATGCCAGCACTAACGTATAGTAGGTTCTCATAATCTTGACCTTTTCCAAACTGCTGTTCTCCAACAGCACCGGCATTTGCTTCGTTTTCAATGATTACAGGGTACGAGAATAAGCTTTCGAGATCATTTTTTAACTGGATATTTGTCCATCCCAAGTTTGGTGCAAGTAGGACGGTTCTTTCTTTGTTGACGATTCCAGGCACACCAACTCCAATTCCTACAATCCCATACTTACTTTTTGGCATTTCTTTGATAAGAGACTGAACCATTTCCTGAATGATGTTCATAATCGTTGGATAGGGAGTCCTGTTAACGGATTGATGCTTTTCGCTTATGATGTTTCCTTTTAAGTCTGTTAACAAACATAGAACATAGTTCACACCAATATCAATGCCAATCGCATAACCTGCAACTTTATTGAAATGAAGAATAACCGGACGGCGCCCGCCACTAGATTCTCCTGGACCAGACTCGTATATAAGTTCTTCCTCTAAAAGTTCATTAACGAGAGAGGAAACGGTTGCTTTATTTAAACCAGAAAACTGAGAGATGTCTGCTCTTGAAAGCGGTTCTTTTTCAGTAATAAGCTGTAGAACAAGTGCTTTATTATTTTTCTTAACAATTTGTTGATTCCATGTCATGGTTTCCACGAATACAAGCTCCTTACGTAGTAGTATTCTTAGTTTATCATAAACTTAGTTTATTGAATATACAAAGTTTGTGTTAGGTGTTATAATGAATTCAATTCGACCCCTGAGTATAACTTGTACGGTCTTATAAGACGTAAGGGTTACAGAGTCGTAATAAAATTGTCGCCATCTAATCATGGAAACTTACTATTAAAATACTACATTTTAGAAAGTAGGGAGAAAAGATTGAGTAAGAATATGTTTTTCAATGCACATCATTCACCCATTGGGTCATTTTCGAGCTTTACTCTCGGATTTTATGGAAAGGGTGGGGGACTAGATTTAGAATTAGGTCGTTCACCAAAGAAAAATGTTTTCATCGGTGTTGAATCATTAGAACAAGAAGGCATGTACGACGCACTTCCATTCTATGAGATTGTAGAGGATGAAAGTAAGCGCTACGATATTGAAAATATGGATCCCGATCCAGACAAACCAAAGATTATTTTGCCATTCGAAAAGGATGACATTATCCGTGAGTTTGAATTAGGGACGGACTCATGGAAGGCCGGAGATTTAACATTTACAATCTATTCTCAGGTTCAATCGGTACCAGATCCTGCAACGGCAGAGGATGAAGAATTGAAGAAAACACTGATCCCAGCAGTATGGGCAGAGCTAACAATCGATAACACAAAGGGAAATAGAAGCCGCAGAGCATTTTTTGGTTATGAAGGTAGTGACCCGTACAGCTCAATGCGGAGGTTAGATGATACATGTAATGGACTTGCAGGTGTTGGACAAGGACGTTTAACAGGAATTGCTTCAAATGATCCTGATGTCAAGTCAGCTCTTCACTTTAGTTTAGAAAATATCCTAACAACGCCATTTGAGGAAAACTGGGCATTTGGTCTTGGACCAGTCGGTGCTCTCGTTATGGATGTTCCAGCAGGGGAGAAGCGTAGCTATAAATTTGCAGTATGCTTCCATCGAAACGGCTTTGTAACAGGAGGTATGGATGCATCGTATTATTACACGAAATATTTTCCGAATATTGAAACGGTAGCAGAATATGCGCTAGAGAATTTCGATGAGTTCACGGATCGAGCAAGACAAGCGAATGAATTGGTCAATAATGATGATTTATCTGATGATCAAAAGTTTATGATGACACATTCCATTCGTAGCTATTACGGATCAACACAATTGCTGGAGACTGAAGGCGAGCCGTTCTGGGTTGTGAATGAAGGGGAATATCGTATGATGAACACCTTCGATCTAACCGTTGACCAGATTTTCTTTGAGTTAAAAATGAATCCGTGGACAGTGAAAAATGAGCTGGATATGTTTGTGAACCGTTTTAGCTACGAGGATCAAGTTCGTTTTCCAGGAGATGAAACGGTTTATCCTGGAGGGATCAGTTTTACACATGATATGGGTGTTGCGAATACCATTTCACGTCCGCATTATTCATCATATGAACTGTATGGTTTAGATGGCTGCTTCTCTCACATGACGTACGAGCAGTTAGTAAACTGGGTGCTATGTGCATCGGTGTATGTGGAACAAACAGGGGATCAGCAGTGGTTTGATGCGAATTTTGATATCTTTGTACGTTGCTTTGAGAGTATGTTACATCGTGATCATCCTGAAGAGGAGAAGAGGGACGGTATTATGGGTCTTGATTCAACTCGAGTAATGGGTGGAGCTGAGATTACGACGTATGATAGCTTAGATGTTTCACTAGGTCAGGCGAGAAATAATATCTATCTAGCAGGGAAAACTTGGGCGTCGTATATAGCGCTAGAAAAGTTATTTAAGGAAAAAGGATTGGAAGACTTGGCAGCACAAGCAGGAAAGCAAGCTGAAAAATGTGCGTCAACCATCGTAGCACATGTTACACCAGATGGGTATATTCCAGCCGTCATTAAAGAGGGGAATGATTCAAAAATTATTCCTGCTATTGAAGGCTTAATCTTCCCGTATTACACAAATAACCATGATGCTCTAGATCCGAATGGCCGTTTTGGAGAGTATATTCAAGTATTAAAGAATCACCTCAAAACAGTCTTAACAGAAGGTGTCTGCTTATTTGAAGATGGTGGATGGAAGATTTCATCAACTAGTAATAACTCATGGTTAAGTAAAATCTATCTTTCTCAATTTATCGTACGTGAAATTCTTGGCTTTGAGTGGGATGAAAAAGGAGCAAGAGCAGATGCTGCTCACGTAGCATGGCTGACGCATCCAGTCTTATCTGTTTGGAGCTGGAGTGACCAAATTATTTCAGGTGAAATCTCTGGAAGTAAGTACTATCCGCGTGGTGTTACGAGTATTTTATGGCTTGAGGAAGGTAAGAAAACAGCCTCAGTAGGAACGTCAACACAACAAGCATAGTTTGGATAATGAGTACCATATCGATTTTATAAGCTACATTTTTTCATAAAATAACTTAGTTTATTGGATAGACAAACTAAGTTGCCCATGCTATACTTTTAGCAAATAAAGGCTCTAACGCGGACCCTTTTGTAAGCAGTTACATAGGTGGTCTTAAAAACATAAAACATAGGGAGGAATAACCAAATGGCTTATTTCGAAACAGTTAACAAAGTACAATACGAAGGTACTTCATCTACAAATCCATTTGCATTCAAATATTATAACCCAGAAGAAAAAATTAACGGCAAAACAATGGAGGAACTTCTTCGATTCTCCGTAGCATACTGGCACACATTCACTGCTGATGGTTCTGATCCATTTGGAGCTGGTACAGCTCTTCGTTCATGGGACCGTTTCCAAGGATTAGACCTAGCAAAAGCTCGCGTAGAAGCTGCTTTTGAACTATTTGAAAAACTTGGTGTTCCCTTCTTTGCTTTCCATGATGTTGATATTGCTCCAGAAGGAAGCACACTAAAGGAAACAAATGAAAACCAAGATGTCATTGTTTCAATGATTAAGGAATACATGAAAACGAGTAAAACGAAGCTGCTTTGGAATACAGCGAATATGTTCACAAACCCTCGTTATGTTCATGGTGCTGCAACATCACCAAATGCTGATGTGTTTGCCTATTCAGCAGCAAAAGTAAAAAAAGCGTTAGAAGTTGCAAAAGAGCTTGGCGCTGAAAACTATGTATTCTGGGGTGGTCGTGAAGGGTACGAAACACTTCTAAATACAGATATGAAGCTTGAGCAAGATAACCTAGCACGCTTCTTCCATATGGCAGTAAATTATTCAAAAGAAATCGGATTAGATGTTCCATTCCTAATCGAGCCAAAACCAAAAGAGCCAACGAAGCATCAATATGATTTTGATGTAGCTACAGGTCTAGCATTCTTACAAAAATATGATCTAACAGACTACTTCAAGTTCAATATTGAAGCAAACCATGCAACACTTGCAGGGCATTCATTTGAGCATGAGCTAAGAACGGCACGTATTAATGGTATGCTTGGGTCAGTTGATGCGAACCAAGGTGACACATTACTTGGCTGGGATACGGATGAATTCCCAACAGACTTATATTCTAATACTCTAGCAATGTACGAAATTCTGAAAAATGGTGGACTAGGCAAGGGTGGTCTAAACTTTGATGCGAAAGTACGTAGAGGATCATTCGAAGCTGAGGATCTTTTCCATGCACACATCGCAGGAATGGATGCATTTGCAATCGGCCTAAAAGTAGCGAACAAACTAATTGAAGACAAGGTTCTAGATGGATTTGTTGAAGAGCGTTACAGCAGCTACAATGAAGGAATCGGAAAGAAAATCGTAGAAGGAACGACAAACTTCCGCGAGCTTGAAGAGCATGCTCTTCAATTAACAGACATTACAAATCAATCAGGTAGAACAGAGCGTTTAAGAGCACAACTGAACAAATATTTATTAGAGGCTCTTCAAGCGTAAACGTCTATACTTTTCTAAAAATAGAATAAAAGAAACATGTGCTGGTAGTATTTTACTCCAGCACATTTTCATAAAAAGGGATGATTGAGATGAAATATGTAATTGGTGTAGACCTTGGAACAAGCGCTGTCAAACTACTTCTCGTAAATCAAAAAGGTGAAGTATGCAAGGAGCTTTCAAAATCGTACCCTCTTATTATTGAAAAATCCGGCTATAGTGAACAAAATCCGGAAGAGTGGGTAGAGAAAACAACTGAGGGTTTGAAGGAACTACTGGATCAATTTGAAGGAAATGTAGATGACATTGAAGGAATTAGTTTCTCAGGTCAAATGCATGGACTTGTCTTACTAGATGAGCAAAAGAAAGTATTACGAAATGCAATCCTATGGAATGATACAAGAACAACTCTGCAATGCAAAGAAATTTATGATGCAATCGGGCAGGAACGATTACTGGAGATTACGAAAAACCCCGCATTAGAAGGCTTTACACTACCGAAAATTTTATGGGTCAAAGAACATGAACCACAACTGTTTGAGCAATCACATGTCTTTATGCTTCCGAAGGATTATCTTCGTTACCGAATTACAGGAGCCATTCATATGGACTATTCTGATGCGGCAGGAACGTTATTATTAAATGTTGCTAAGCGTGAGTGGAGCGAGGAGCTTCTAAACGCATTCGGTCTATCCTCAACATTTTGTCCACCATTAGTTGATTCTCATGAGTATGTTGGAAATGTAACACCTGAATTTTCAGCACAAACTGGGTTATCACAGAATACAAAGGTATTTGCAGGTGGTGCAGATAATGCTTGTGGAGCAATTGGTTCTGGAATTCTAACTGAAGGAAAAACCTTATGTAGTATCGGTACTTCAGGTGTTGTTCTTTCCTATGAAGAAAAGAGTAAGCTTGACTTTGAAGGAAAAGTACATTACTTCAATCATGGAGAAGAGAATGCTTTCTATACAATGGGAGTTACACTTGCAGCAGGCTATAGTTTAAGCTGGTTCAAGGATACATTCGCAAAGGATGAACCATTTGAAGCATTACTTGAAGGAATAGAGGACGTTCCATCAGGTAGCAATGGATTACTTTTTACTCCGTATATCGTTGGTGAACGCACACCACATGCAGATTCAACAATCCGTGGATCGTTCATTGGAATGGATGCTAGTCACGAACGCAAGCATTTCACGCACGCTGTTCTTGAAGGAATTACATTCTCACTACACGAATCAATTGAAATTTTTAGAAATAGTGGAAAGACAATTGATACAATCATTTCAATCGGTGGCGGAGCAAAAAACGAGACATGGCTACAAATGCAAGCTGATATTTTCAATGCAAGAATTGAAAAGCTTTCAAGCGAACAGGGACCAGGAATGGGTGCAGCAATGCTAGCAGCGTACGGCTCAGGATGGTATCCATCACTGAAAGCATGTGCTGATGAGTTTATTAAAATATCAAAATCATATGAGCCAATTCGAGAAAATGTTGAAGTCTATAAAGAGTTATTTGCAGTTTATCAACAAACATATACACAAACAAAAGAATTAAATGAGAGCTTAAAAGCGTTTCGAAAGTAACTTCTGTGGTATTGACCCTATTTTGCATTGGCATCATAGGGTTTCTTAGTCTAAGGACATTAAGAAAATGAGAATTTAATATTTCTTAGTATTTTTACAGAGTTGCTAGGAGCGGAAGGTGCTTGACTCCTGCGGGACATAGCCGGAATGGTGAGACCCCGCATGAGCGTAGCGAAGAGGAGGCTCACCCCGGCCCCGCGGAAAGCAAGCACCTGGAGCGGAAAGCAACGGTCTCTGTTAAAAGAGTCCTTAATACTCACTTTGCATAGAATAGGAGAGAAACAATGAACAAAATACTTGAACAATCCGTTGAGGTTAAAGCAGTCAATACCATCCGTACACTAGCAATTGATGCCGTTGAAAAAGCGAACTCTGGGCATCCTGGTATGCCAATGGGAATGGCACCAACAGGGCACGTCCTTTTTTCAAAAATCATGAAGCACAACCCTTCAAACCCAACCTGGTTTAACCGTGATCGTTTCGTTCTATCAGCAGGACATGGATCCATGCTGCTCTATAGCTTATTACACTTAAGTGGCTACGATGTCACGTTAGACGACCTCAAACAGTTCCGCCAATGGGGAAGCAAAACCCCTGGACACCCAGAGTACGGCCATACACCAGGAGTTGATGCAACAACAGGACCGCTTGGCCAGGGAGTAGCAATGGCTGTCGGGATGGCGATGGCAGAGACTCATTTAGCTGCTGTCTATAATCGTGAATCTTTACCAGTAGTGGATCATTTCACATATGCCATCTGTGGAGACGGCGATATTATGGAGGGCGTTTCGGCAGAAGCCGCCTCTTTAGCTGGGCACTTGCAGCTTGGTAAGTTAATTTTAATCTATGATTCTAACGATATTACCTTAGATGGAGAGGCGAATCTATCGTTCTCAGAAGATGTGGAAAAACGATTTGAAGCATACGCCTGGCAGGTGATTCGTGTTGAGGAAGAGAATAATCTCGATGCCCTTCAAGCAGCCATAGAAAAAGGAAAGCAGGATTCTACAAGACCAACGCTTATTGAAGTGAAGACCACATTAGGATTCGGAAGTCCGAATAAGGGTGGTAAAGGTGGAAAACAAGGGACACATGGTGCACCACTTGGAGCTGAAGAGGTAAAGCTTACAAAAGAATACTACGGTTGGCCACAAGAAGAATTCTATGTTCCTGAAGAAGTAAAAGAGTACTATGAGCAAGTGAAAAATAAAGGAATAGCAGAGAACCGATTATGGGAACAATTATTTGATCAGTATAAACAAGAATATCCAGAGCTAGCCTTGCAGTTAGAAATGGTGATAAAAGGAGAGCTTCCGACTGATTGGGATGGTGACATTCCAGAATATGAGCTTGGGTCATCCATTTCGACACGAGTGGCATCAGGGCACGTGTTAAATGCGCTAGCGAAAAAGGTTCCGAATGTAATTGGTGGTTCAGCAGATTTAGAATCGTCTACGATGACACATTTAGAAGGATTCGGAACGTTCTCTGCAGAACAGTATGAAGGAAGAAATGTGTATTTTGGTGTTCGTGAATTTGCTATGGCAGGAATCTCTAATGGGATGTCCTTACACGGTGGAGTAAGACCGTTTGCTTCTACATTCTTTGTATTCTCAGACTATCTGCGTCCAGCAATCCGTTTATCCGCTTTAATGAATCTACCCGTTACATATGTCTTTACTCATGACAGTATTTTTGTAGGAGAAGATGGACCAACTCATGAACCAATTGAACAACTGGCTGCACTTAGAAGTATTCCGAATCTGACAGTCCTTCGTCCTGCTGACGCCAATGAAACGGCTGCTGCTTGGAAGTATGCAATGGAAAATCAAGAAGGACCCGTAGCGTTGGTGTTAACAAGACAAAATCTAACGGTCCAAATTGATGCAAAAAAGGCAGAAGATAACGTAAGAAAGGGTGCTTATATTCTATTTGAAGAAGAGGGCACACCGGAGGTTCAGCTATTGGCAACAGGATCAGAAGTAGACTTGGCGATTAAGGTAAGCGAAGAACTTAACAAGGATGGAATCCATACACGTGTTGTTAGCATGCCAGCTTGGGAATTATTTGATAAGCAGTCAAGAGACTACCAGGATGCTATTCTTCACAAGGACATTTCATTACATGTTGCGATTGAATTGGGATCCCCTCAAGGATGGGCACAGTATATAGGAAGAGATGGGCTGATGATTGGAATAAATACCTTTGGTGCATCTGCTCCTGGAGCAAAAATTGCAGAGGAGTATGGATTTACTGTTGATACAATCGTAAGCAAGATTAAAGCGCGTTTACAATAAGTTTTACAGCGAGAAAGAGAGCAGAAGGTGTGTTCTCTTTCTCGGTACGAAAAAAGTAAGCGGGAGGCAAGCCAATGGAACTATCAAAAGGGCAGAAGCTACTGTTTATAGGGGATTCTGTTACAGATTGTGAACGTGCGATGCCTGAGGGTGAAGGGTTGTTTGGAGCTGTTGGGAAAGGCTATGTTTCTTTTGTAGATGGCCTACTACAAGCTGTCTACCCTGAGCTTGGGATCCGGGTTGTGAATAAAGGGATTAGTGGCAATACTGTCCGTGATCTAAAGAATCGTTGGCAGGAGGATGTGCTAGATCAGAAACCGGACTGGCTAGCGATCATGATTGGAATTAATGATGTATGGCGTCAATTTGATACTCCGTTTATAAAAGAAGGGCATGTATATATTGATGAATATGAGGAAACGCTGCGACAGCTTGTCTTACAAACAAAACCTTCAGTGAAAGAGCTTGTCTTGATGACGCCTTTCTATTTGGAAACCAATGAAAAGGATGCGATGCGTCAAAAAATGGATCAATATGGAGCTGTTGTGAAAACCATCGCGGAAGAAATGAGCTGTCGCTGGATAGACACACAAGCTGCTTTTACTAAAGTGTTACACTATCTTTATCCTGCAACAATTGCATGGGATCGTGTTCATCCATCAACAGCAGGACATATGGTCTTAGCAAAAGCCTTTCTTCGTGAAATCGGTTTTAAATGGGATACACATTGATGTAAAGAGCAAAAGGAGGTACATATGTTGAAGGTCATGAAAGAAGTAATGGGAGAGCATGACGGCCAAGCTGTTTATTCGTTTACTATGGTGAACAATGCTGGAATGGAAGTCACGGTTCTAAATTATGGCTGTATTATTACAAAGATTATGGTTCCAGATAAAAATGGACATGAAGAAAATGTCGTTATTGGGCATGATTCTTTAGAGGGATATGTTCAAGATCGAGCCTTTCTTGGAGCTGTCGTTGGCCGAGTAGGTGGAAGGATTCAAGGAGGAGCATTCGAACTAGATGGGCGGCGGTACACACTTGCTCAAAATAATGGCTCCAATCATTTACATGGCGGAATAAAAGGTTTTAACAAGGTTGTTTGGAACGCAGAGGAAGTTGAAAATGGTGTACAGTTTACCTATTTGAGCCGTGATGGCGAAGAAGGATATCCAGGAAACCTGCACGTTCAGGTTACCTATACCTTGGATGAAGAAAATCAACTTAGAATACAATATGAAGCAGAAACTGATAAGAAGACCATTCTTACGTTAACCAATCACTCTTATTTTAATTTAAGTGGCAATTTGAAAGCAGATATTTTACAGCATAGCCTTCAACTCAAAAGTGACCAGTTTTTGGAGCTGAACGAGGAGTTCATTCCAACAGGAACACGTCTTAATGTGGAACATACTCCGTTTGATTTTAGAGAAGGTAGTAGAATTGAAGCAGGAACTGTTTCAAAGCATCCACAAAATGTGCTGGTTGGTCATGGCTATGATCATCCGTTCTTATTAAATGAACATCATAATGAAGAAATCATGTTACGAGATCCAGTGAGTGGACGAAAGCTAACGGTTGAGACCGATGAAGTTGGAGTCGTTGTATATTCGGGGAACTCCTTAGGTTCAACAACAACCTTCCGTGGGACACAGGCTTGTTCTTACTTGGGGATCTGCTTAGAAACACAAGCGTTACCAGATGCTATTCACCATGATGATTTTCCATCTACTGTTTTAGACAATGGCGAAACCTATTCGTCTACAACAGTATATCGATTTGATGTGGAGTAAAAAAAACGAAAAGGAGTTTTTAATATGAACTATCGTGCTTTAGGAAAAACAGGAATGAACATTAGTGAGGTCAGTTTTGGTACATGGGCTATTGGTGGCGCATGGGGAACAACAAATGATGAGGAAGCGCTGAAATCACTAGAATTCGCAATCAATCAAGGTGTTAATTTCTTTGATACTGCAGACGTATATGGAGACGGTCATAGTGAGGAACTACTAGCAAAAGCAACAAAGGGGAAGGAAGATCAGATTCATATCGCAACAAAGTTTTGCCGAAAAGGAGATATATTTGACCCGAATAATTATAGTTATGAAACGGTAAAAGCATACTGTGAGGATAGCTTGCGTCGATTAAACCGAGAGGCGATTGACCTTTATCAAGTTCATTGTCCAGCAACTGAGATTATTAAGGATGGACAGGTATTTGATGTACTCGATCGTCTGAAGCAGGAAGGGAAAATCCGTCACTATGGTGTAAGTGTGGAAACGGTTGAAGAAGGGCTGATGAGCTTAGAATATCCTGGTGTGGAAAGCCTTCAAGTCATCTTTAACATGTTCAGACAGAAGCCTTTGCAGGAACTATTCCCAATAGCAAAGGAGAAAGAGGTGGGACTGTTAATTCGTTTACCTCTTGCTAGTGGATTATTAACAGGCAAATTTACTCCAGAGCATACGTTTGAAGAGGATGATCACCGTCGTTTTAATGAAAATGGTGAGGCATTCAATGTTGGTGAAACCTTTGCAGGTCTTGGATTCCAAAAAGGGGTTGAGCTAGCAAACGAGCTTAAGTGGATTGCAGACGGGCGTGATTCAATGGCAAGTGCTGCACTGCGTTGGATTATTGATCAGGATGAGATTACTAGTGTTATTCCAGGATTCAAAAATAGTAGACAGGTTAAGGATAATCTGTCGGCATTACAAACAAAACCATTCTCTCATGATGAAAAACAAAAAATTCAAAGCTTTTATGAGGAAAAGGTAAAAAGCTTTATTAGAGGTCCTTATTAATTCTGTTTTCGACATGCAAAGAGAAATGAGGAATACAGATGGAAAATCTGATTATAGAGGACATTTCAACATCATCAAAGGTGATTGCCATCACCTTTGATGATGGACCCAATCCGATTTATACCCAACAGGTTCTGGAGATTTTCGAGAACATTGGTGGGAAAGCAACCTTTTATATGATTGGGGAACAAATGGAGAAGTATACTGATGTTGTAAGGAAAGTGGCAGAGCATGGCCATGAAGTTGGCAATCATACCTATACGCACCCCTATTTATCACAATTGTCTCCAGAAGCATGTATGCAAGAAGTGAACAAAAATGAGGTGCTCGCAGAAAGCCTAATTGGACATAAGCCGAAAACCTTCCGCCCCCCTTATCTAGACTACAATGATGACACCTTCTCGATTCTTAAGAAGAACGGATATCCAATGATCGGTGCAAAGAATATGGATGCACGGGACTGGGAACAGCCAGGTGTGGACTTTATCGTTGAAAAGTCAAGACAGCATAGTAAAGAAGGTAGTATTCTGCTCTTTCACGACGGCTGCGGAGACCGATCTCAAACGATTGAGGCAGTTCGAATTTTGGTTCATGAACTATCTTCAAAGGGCTTTCACTTCGTTACCGTTAGTGAGCTACTAGCCTTGACTGAGAAAGAATAAATTGAATACTTCCTAGTATTTTATGACCTCATGAAATAAGAAAGGAAGCCCCCTATGTTGTAGGAGCTTCCTTTGTTTTGCGGTCGATTTTTTGAAAGGCAAGGTAGCATGCACTCATCATAATGGCTGCAGTAAGACTACCTCCAAAGAATACATAGAGAGCAGGCAATGCCGACATGACGAAAAGTGTTGTTCCAATTCCAATAAGCATGACAATATTTGAAATTGGGTTTACGAGCATGATCAAGAAGGCATTTTTAATCATCTGAGAAAAAGGCACATCATAATGAACGTAAACGGGCACAAGGTACATTGCAGTAAAGACGATTGTAAAAATAAACAGGTAAAGTGGGATATGTGTAATCTGTAAAATCTGACCAGAATCTAGTCCCATATAATATAAGTCTAGAAAAATCACTCCTGCCACAAATACAAAGATAATCGTAAGTCGATTACTTTTCAGAAATTCTTTTTTATACGTAGTCCAGAAGGTCTGAAAAACAGGCACGTCATGTTCTCCCATAATCCATTTCCGGATAAGTGTGAACATAGCTACTGTGGCAGGACTAAATCCTAGTACCACAAGCCCTAAAAGAGAAAAGCCAATCCATAATATATTCACATATGCAAATTTGGAAATCCATTCGGTAAGGGTGAAAAGCCCCCTCATCGTCTTATTCATAGAAACGTCCCCTTTGTTGTGGCGATCATTGTATCCCCATTATAGACGATTGCTAGAGTCGTGCACATGAAAAACGTTTAAAAGTTTTTACCAAATATGAATGATTGAAATAATAATAACGTTTCCAAAAGATACTTTAGGCTGTTTTCGCAAAGATTGTTGTTTATGAATGCTTAGTATAAATTTATAGTGAAATGCAGCGGAAGACACTTGACTCCTACGGGAATAGAGGAAAGGTCGAGACCCCGCAGGCGAAGCCGAGGAGGCTCGACTTCCTCCCCGTGGAAAGCAAGTGTCTGGAGCGCAATGGAACGACCATGTTACTAGCAAAAACAAGTTAAAAAAGCAACAAAGTATACGAAAACAGCGATACTTTATAATAGAGTTCAGACTATTTTACTAGAAAAGGACGAGGCTGGATGCTTACAAGATTGAAAAAATGGAACACAATGCGAAATCAAATACAGTTTGTTTTTTTAGTGGTAATGGTTATCGTGTTATTCATTGTAAGTATTTTAACCTATCAACAAGTATCTTCATTATTGAAGAATAATGCTGAAAAGCAAATTAACCAAACAGCTGTTGAGGCTAATGGACGGTTGGAATCGTTATATAAGCAAATTAGCACGGCCTCAAAGCTTGTGATGACAAACTATAATATCCAAAGGGTGTTAACAAGAGCCTATGAAGGTCAAGACATAACCTTTGGAGAGCGTCAGCAACTAGACGGAATTGTAAATACCATTCAAGCAAATACAGATGGCATATTTTCCTTCGAGCTTTACACAAATAATATGAAGCGCGTTATTCCATTAGATGATACGAGTCTAGTCTCTCGTCTTGAGAAAGAATGGATCATTGAAGCAGACAAAGCAAGCGGGAAGCTTGTATGGATAGGGGATGATCCACGCAACTCTGACAATCTATTAGCTGTAAGACGTATTAATTTGATTGGGGAAAGTTATGCGAGTGGTGGGTATCTGGTAATAAGTGTTTATCGAAATTATTTGCAGTTTTCTCATCAAACAGATATGGCGAACACCAATCAGTATTCGATTTTATTAGACCGTAACCTTCAGCCGATTTTATCAAACTACGGTGATTCACTAGATCCTATTATTCAAAATGATTCGGAGACAATGATAATAGATGAGCAGGAATATATCGTTACAAAACAGACATCTAATGTAACGGGATGGACGCTCCTGATCCTAACGCCAATTAAAGCGCTGACAAAAGGAATTGGTGTAATTAGAACAGTCATGATTCTTGCAGGATTCATTGGAATTATCATCTTTTTCATAGCATCACTGTTCCTATCTACTTTTATCACAAGACCGATTCTCAAACTAACGAAAACGATGCAGGAGGCGACTGCAGGTTCCTTTACCATGAATCCAAGTGTTACAACCGTTAACGAGATTAATGAATTAAACAGTACGTATAACCTGCTTGCTCAAGAAACCAATCATTTAATAAAGATGGTGTATGAAAGAGAGATTACCCGTAACCGAAGCGAGTTAAAAGCTCTTCAAGCTCAAATTAATCCTCATTTTCTTTTCAATACATTAGATGCATTGAAATGGAAGCTTGATGAGAAGGACGAGGAGGATTTGGCTGAATTTGTTGTCGCGATGTCCAATCTGTTTCGCTATACGATTACAAAGCAATCAGAAGGAGACTGGGTCACAATCAAAGAGGAAATCCAACATATTGAAAATTATATGGAGATTATGAAACTACGATTTGGTGATCAGTTAGATTGGAAGCTTTATATGTCACCAGAGTCAGAAAACGTGAAAATTCCAAAGCTATTAATTCAGCCATTAGTGGAAAATGCCGTGCTTCATGGAGCAGGAAATACAATGAAGCCATGTACGATATCGGTATCAATCTATCATACGTTAGATAAGGAATTTCTACGCATTCATGTCGAGGATGACGGGCCAGGCATTAAACCAGAAAAACTGGAGTCTATTCGCCAAGCAATTGAATCCGGAGAGATTATCTCGAGTAAAAAGGGTAGTGGAATTGCGATTTCCAATGTGAACAAACGACTAGAATTATATTTTCAAGAACGATTGAAAAGCAGGCTAACGATTTCAAGTGAAGTCAATGTTGGAACAAAAGCCTCTTTTGTGATTCCGATAAACGGAGGTGGAGAAGATGTTGAAAAGAATTCTGATCGTGGATGATGAACCGCTGACACGGCAAGGACTGGCAAGAATCCTGGAAACATGGGCAGGTGGAAGCTACGAGATTATCACAGCATCTAATGGTGAAGAAGCATTGGTACAGTTAAAGCAACAAAGGGTTCACATCTTGATAACAGATATCCGTATGCCAGAAATTACAGGGTTGGAGCTTTTAAAGGTCGCCAAAGAACAAGAAATATACCCTGTTATTATTGTCATATCAGCTTATTCCGAGTTTCAGTATGCACAAGAAGCCCTTCGTTTAGGTGTTTCCAATTATTTAGTGAAACCAATCAGCAAAAGTGTGTTAATTGAAACGATTGAGGAAGCGGTAAAAACGTTAGAAAAACAGGAGCGGGCAGGTATTATCGAAAAAATGGTCGATGAAAAGCTTGTTCAGGCCGATACTCAAGACCTGTCAAATCGAAGTCCAATTAGGGAAGCAATGGAATATATTCAACAGAACGTAAAATCCGAGCTTACCTTAAGAGAAGTAGCAGAGCACGTTCATTTAAATCCAAGCTATTTAAGTGTACTTTTTAAAGAACAAGTCAAGGTTACCTTTAGTGAATATGTAACAAGAAGAAGAATTCAGCGAGCAAAAGAATTATTGATGACCACAGATCTTCCGGTAAGTGAAATTGCTGAAGAGTCTGGATATCGAACGTCTAAATATTTTATTAAAATCTTTAAGGAACTTGAAGGGAAAACACCAAGTGCATACCGTAAAATCAATAATGAAAGGGCTTTCTAAAAATAGTAGTATTTTTCCTAATCGTTGTGACCTATATTCAGAAATGTCAGAATGCTACACTTAGAAGTGTAAAGAAATACATGATAAAGAACAAAGGGGGAAATACATTGTTTAAAAAGAAAGCGTTTGCAGTCATAGCTTCATCTCTTATGGTTGCGTCATTAGCACTTGTTGGTTGTTCTTCATCGAGTTCTTCAGGGGATAGTAATTCAGAAGGCGATAAGGTCATTAAGTTTATGCACTTATGGCCAGAGGGAAGCTCAAATGCTCAGTTCTCAATTGTTAAAGACATCATTGAGGAATATGAGCAAGAGCATGATGTGAAAATTGAGACAGAAATCTTAAATCCAGATCAATACAGAGAAAAGCTAAAAGTATTAGCATCTTCTAATGAATTACCTGACATTGGAATGACATGGTCAGATGGATTTATTAAGCCATATGTAGAAGGGGACATGCTAGCTCCTCTTGATGATGTGGTTGATGAAAATGCAGAGCTTAAGGATGCATTTATCCCTGGGGTAAAAGAATCCTATGCTGTGGATGGAAAAACATACGGTCTACCACTAGAGTTAAATATCTCTTATGTCTTCTACAATAAAGAAATCTTTGAAAAATATAATCTAGAAGTACCAAAAACATATGAGGAATACAAAAATGTTGTAAAAACATTAGCAGACAATGATGTGATTCCTGCAACAGTTGGTGCAAAAGATGGATGGCCAGCATCATTCTGGTTCATGTACCTAGCAGATCGTATCGGTGGTTCTACAATTCTTACAGATGTAATTGATGGAACGGCAAAATTTGATGATCCTTCGATCTTAAAAGCAGCTGAAGAAATTCAAAACCTAGTTGATATGGGTGGCTTTGTAAAAGGTGCAAGTGCTCTATCAAATGATGATGCAAAAGGGTACTTCATGAACGAGCAAGCAGCGATGTTCTTAACAGCTACTTGGGAGCTTCCGAACTATACAACAAGCCCTGATGTAACACAAGAATTTAAAGATAAAGTTGGTTACTTCAAATTCCCAACTTACGAAGGTGGAAAAGGAACAAGCATCGACAGCTATGTTGGTGGTCCTGGAGTTGGGTTATTCGTAGCAGAAGATTCTGAAGTTAAAGAAGAAGCAAAGGACTTCGTTGGATACCTAGTAAAACGCTGGGGTGAAAAATCTGTAACAGACGCTGGTGTTATTCCAGCAACAAAAGTGGATACAGATAGCTTAGAACTTGATCCAATGTACATTGAAATCTTAGATGATTTAGGTTCTGCATCAAATGTAACAACGTACTTTGATACACAATCAAGTCCTGCTGTTTCAGAGCTTCACCATGATTTAGTAACAGCTCTATTCGGGAAGCAAATCACACCGGAAGAGTTTGTCAACCAACATGCAGAAGAAATTGCAAGCGAGCAATAAACACAAGCTATAACGGAAATGGTCATGTAGAGGGCATACACGCTATGCCCTCTATCACGTTATAGAAACGAAAGATTGGTATTTTACTAGAAGGGAGTATAGACAATGAGAAATGTAATGTCGAACAAATTTATAATCAGCCTTTATGTACTTCCTGCATTCCTTCTTATTCTGTTCTTGATATATATTCCAATTGTCCTAACTGGATATTATGGTCTTATGGATTGGAATGGAATTGGGGACATGAAATTTATTGGACTAGAAAACTACATTCAGCTAGTTCAGGACAAGATGTTTTGGCAAAGTACTTGGCATTCCATATTACTAGGTCTTTTTTCTACGTTAAGCCTAGTAGGCTATTTAATTATCTCGCTCGTGCTAGCAAGTAAAATTAAAGGAGCAAACTTTTTCCGAAAGATTTATCTGATCCCAATGCTCCTTTCATCGGTTGCAATTGGACAGCTTTGGGCGAAAATCTTTGATCCAACAAACGGAATGTTAAATCAATTGTTAATCATGCTAGGATTTGAGAATCCACCTCTATGGTTAGCGGACGCAGATATCGTTTTATTTGCACTCTTCTTCCCAATCGTTTGGCAGTACGCAGGCTTTTATAT
This sequence comes from Rossellomorea marisflavi, assembly GCA_003667865.1. GTDB lineage: Bacteria > Bacillota > Bacilli > Bacillales > Bacillaceae_B > Rossellomorea > Rossellomorea marisflavi_C. The sequence goes on from CP033051.1 coordinate 1,892,091, forward strand.
CATTATCTTCTATGCAGCATTAAAAAATGTTCCAGAAGAGCTCATAGAGGCAGCGAAAATTGACGGAGCAACACCCATTCAAATTGCTTATAAAATCAAAGTTCCTCTTATATCCGGTGTAATCAAAGTTATGGTGATTCTAGCGATTGTTGGTTCATTAAAATACTTTGACTTAATTTTCGTCTTAACTGGCGGTGGACCAAATGGTGCCAGTGAGGTTATGGCGTCGTATATGTACAAAGAGGCATTTAGTAAATATAACTTTGGATACGGAAGTGCAATTGGTTTCGGTTTATTAGTAATCTGTCTTGTACTAACGTGGTTAATTCAAAAATTACTTTCATCTAAGAGTGATGGAGATTATTAGAAAGGGGAGGAGACGAAATGAGTAAGGTATCCTACGAAGGACAAACAAATACAACCCTCTCAGCACCATTAAAAACGAAAAATTCACTAGGAAAACGCATTGGATTTGGAATTCTTTACGTCATCCTAGCCATTATTGCAGTTGTTCAAATATATCCATTAATATGGCTATTCCTTTTTTCTTTGAAAACCAATCAAGAGGTTTTTGGTATGTCCCCGTTCGCGCTTCCACAAGATCCTCAATGGGGCAACTATGTTAAAGCTTGGACAACAGGTAACATTGACGTCTACTTTTTCAATAGTGTATTATACACCGTTTTAGCTGTAGTATTTACTGTTCTCCTTGCGAGCTTTGTTACATTTGCCATTACAAGAATGCATTGGAAATTAAGTGGATTGGTTCTTGGTTTGTTTATGGCTGGGTATATGATTCCACTTCATTCAACGTTAATTCCATTATTTAATATTTTTAAATCCGTTAATCTAATCGATAATCCAATTTCAATCATTATTTCGTATATCGCATTTAACCTGCCGATTACGATTATGATTTTATCAGGGTTCTATCGCTCTCTTCCGAGGGAGATTGAAGAAGCTGCTGTTATGGATGGATGTTCAGTACACCGCATTTTCTTCCAAATCACACTTCCGATGACGGCACCTGTATTATCAACAACAGTTATTATTAACATGATCTACAACTGGAACGAATTCGTATTTGTTCAAACATTCATGAGCTCTGACAAGTGGAAAACATTAACGGTTGGGGTAAACAACTTCGTCGGACAATATCTAACAGATTGGGGAGCAATTGGTGCTACCCTTATGATCAGTATCATTCCAGTACTCATTGCTTACTTCATCTTAAGTGATCGCATTGTTGAAGGTATCGCTGCAGGATCTGTAAAAGGATAAAAGACAAGAGGGACGGACCTTCGGCATTCTGCCAGAAGGTCCGTCCCTCTTTCTAAAAAGCTCCGTTTTTATTTGGTGAGTCTTCAGGTATGGGTTGACCGATATCCCACATCTCAATAATTCGTTCGTTTTGGAAACGGAAAATATGTACAACAGCTGCTCCAATGTCATCAGGATGTTGCTTAATATGAGAGTGGACAACAACGGTGTCATTTTCTTGGATCGTACGTTTTACTTCAAGTGTTTTATGAGGGGCTTGTATTTCATTTTCCTCCATAGCTTGCATAAGCGAATCAGCATCGCCGCGGAAATAGGGGTTGTGGTGAAGAAGCTCTGGATCTATGTATGCCTTGTAGGCTTCTTTAATATTTCCTGATGCTACTTCTTGTAGGAAGGATACGGCTTTTTCTTTTATGGAGAGGGTAGTAGGATTTGTACTCATAATTCAATCATCCTTTCGGGTGGGAGTGGTAGCTAGATTAGATTACTTGAAGTGTACGGGAAGGTACTTTTATTGTCAATGCCGTATCGGGGGTGTATTTCATTAACCTTGTTTAGGAGAGTGACTTTCTAATTGGTGGGGGGGCGCTATCGGATTAGGAGTCTTTATTGTTCGTTTTGGGTAGCACAAGTGTACAGAGGTATACTAACGAATTGAATGAATCCATCCATCCAAAGGCTTAAAGCGCGCTTTGCGATCAGGGGGATCTTTTGTGAGCGGACATTTTAGTACCTTATTCTCAATATATCCACTGTTTTTAAGAACTAAGCGGACATTTTAGTACCTTATTTAATGATATAGAGGCTGAAAAACAGCTCAAACCCTTAAATAAGGTATTTAAATGTCCGCTTCATACGCAAAACCCTCTATTTTAAGACAAATAAGGCACTAAATGTCCACATAAAACTCTACAGAAACTCCAATAGGACAAATAGTACCTTAATTTACATGAACTCAGGCCCTCATGCTAAACAGTAATGAATCATAACAAAATCAAATGTTCAAATTCAAAAGGCGACCAACAGCTTTATTAAGGATTTGTCGACCACAATCCAGCAGTCTTCACAAACACTCTTGGATTTAATTTAAGTCCAGCAACAAGTAACTCTGCAAGATCCTCAGGGTGCATCACTCGTTCAGGATCCCCTGTAATCAGGTTTGAATCATGAGCTAAGTCCGTTACGACTGTGCTTGGTGTTAACGCTGTAACACGAATATTATGCTTGCGCACTTCCATCATTAACGATTCAGTTAGTCCCAGAACTCCAAATTTTGAAGCACTATATGCACTTGTAACAGGTGCGCCTTTTTGGCCAGCAGTCGAGGAAATATTGATAATGTCTCCTGATTTTCTTTCAATCATTTCTGGTAAAACAGCTCTAGTGACGTTGTAAACACCCATTAAGTTTACTCTGATGATGTTTTCCCATTCCTCTGGCGATAAATCTAGGAACCCGCCAAACTTTGCTGTACCAGCGTTGTTGATTAAAATATCGATTGATTGTAACTCAGATAGGATGTGTTCTACTGCAGTTGTAACAGATTCAAGATCTGAAACATCAGCAGTCGCAATTGAAACTGTAACATCATATTCAGCTAACTCTGCTTTTACCTTTTCAAGGTTGGACAGTGTTAATCCAATTAAGCCTACATGGACGCCTTCTTTTGCTAATGCAATTGCAGTAGCACGACCAATTCCTCTTCCTGCCCCAGTGATTAAAGCAACTTTTCCAGTTAATGATGCCAACGCAAATCACTCCTCTTAAAAATATAATTCTCATGTATTTATGCCAAATAACCTTGTCTAGCATACCTAGTATTTTATCTCCGACTTAATTTTAAAGGCAACAAGATTGCTCACAGAATAGGATGTTTAAACAAGTCTATTAGTGGAAAGAGTAGAAGAGAGAATCAATTGATTGACATCTTAAACTGTAATCTTTATTATTACAGTATCATCGTTGGGATAACAATAAGATGAGGAGCTTAAACAACTATACTACAAAGTTTAAGCTTTTATAAAATGTAAACTGTTACTTTTTTTATTACAATTAAATGGTGGTGAAGATCGTGTCAAAAGAAAATCAAATGGTACAAATAGGAGACTGGGTAAGAGGAACATCTGAGGATGGAGAATTCATTCTTGGATTTGTGGATAATATCCACACTTCAAGCAAAATGGTAAAGGTGAAGGTCGTTCAATCCGATCACGATTCCGCAGTCGGCAAAACCATTGAAATCGCATCACGATCAGTAAAACAAATGCCTTCAGTTCGCCTTGAAGAAGATATTAGAGCATTAATTGACCTTTCTCTTCTAACAAAGGATGAAGAATGGTTCTATGAACTTACAAAACAATCAAGTAGTATCCCAACAAAAGCTACAAATAAACATCAAAGTATCGTAACGAAACAAACAAAGAATAATCGACTAGGTTCCTCTCCCTTTAAGGGATAAACCTATTATTAGAAGGAGTGCACACAACGATGAATTCAAACTTTAAGCCATTGTTAGAAACGTTTACCCTTAAGCAAGGCAATCAATTAAAAAACAGACTGGTTATGGCACCAATGACAAACTTCGCTTCACATCCTGACGGAACCGTTTCTGATAGTGAGATTGATTACTATGTTCGTCGTTCTAAAGGTGTTGGAATGGTGGTAACAGCCTGTACGTATGTGACACAGAATGGAAAAGGATTCCACGGGGAATTTGGTGCTGACCATGATGGGATGATCCCAAGCTTAAGTAGATTAGCATCAAGCATTAAAGAACAAGGTGCGAAAGCCATTCTACAAATTTTTCATGGTGGAAGGTCATGTCCACCAGAATTAGTACCTAATGGGGAAACAGTAAGTGCTAGTGCGGTACCACATGAGGGAAGCGATGTAACACCTAGAGCGTTAACAGAAAGTGAAGTAGAGGAGATGATTACCGCATTCGGTGAAACAACACGTCGTGCTATTGAAGCAGGATTTGATGGTGTTGAAATTCATGGAGCGAACGGATACTTACTTCAACAATTCTTCTCTCCACATTCAAATCGTCGTGATGACCGATTCGGTGGAAGTTTGGAAAAACGTTTAACATTCCCACTGGCAGTTGTAGACGAAGTACAAAAAGTAGTAGAGAAACATGCAAAAGAACCATTCATTGTCGGCTACCGTTTCTCTCCAGAGGAAGAAGAAACACCAGGAATCATTATGTCCGATACACTTGTCCTAGTGGATGCACTGGCTGAGAAAGGGCTAGATTACTTGCATGTTTCACTGATGGACTTCTGGTCAAACCCTAGACGTGGTGTTGAACCAACGAAGACTAGAATTGAGTATCTGTTAGAGAAAATTGGAGACCGAGTACCATTAATAGGAGTAGGGTCTATTCACACGCCAGAGGAAGCAGTAAAAGCACTGAATGCAGGTGTTCCATTACTTGCACTTGGTCGTGAATTAATCATGGAACCAGATTGGGTTCAAAAGGTAGCTGAAGGAAGAGAGTCTGAAATTGCGACAACACTTTCAAAGCAAGACCAAGAAAAACTAGTCATTCCAGATTATCTATGGGGAGCTATTATCAACACACCTGGCTGGTTTCCAGTGGTTGATTAAGTTAGACAAATAAACGTAGTATTTTGTAATCACCTATTAAACATGTCTTATTACAGAGGTGCTCGGAGCGGAAGGTGCTTGACTCCAGCGGGACATAGCGGGAATAGTGAGACCCCACAGCGCAGCGAGGAGGCTCACTCCCGCCCCGCGGAAAGCAAGCACCTGGAGCGGAGAGCACCGGACCTTGTATAAAACACGTAGGCACAAAAGCTCACAAAAACCGTTTACCTTTCTACTATTAATTGATACATTAATAGTAACAAAGGAACAAACACAAGGAGGACAAGAACATGAATAGCGATTTTACACTAGCAATTCATAGCTTAACGCTTCTTGCTCAGCAGCCTGACAAAATGTCCTCTAGTGATGCCATTGCAGAAAGTGCCTGCGTACATCCAGTACGAATACGTAAAGTATTAAGTTTGCTAAAAAAACATGGATACATTACCTCTAAGGAAGGCACAGGCGGTGGGTTTATTTTCACCTTACATCCAGAAGATGTGAATCTTTGGGATTTGTATAAGGTAACGTCTGAAGGTGCGCTGCAGCCAAAATGTCCAGACTCAAATGAGACCTGCATCGTGGGAGCCAATATGCAGACCATTCTATTCAATATTTTCTTAGGTGCAGAAGAGCATATGGGAGAGTATTTAAGAAAATACACAATAAAAACAATCGTGGATTTTGTGAATCAGACGTAACACCAACAACTGAGAAGCAAAATCTACTTTTTATCAGTAAATGTAACTTTAATTATTACAGTTGAAGAATGGAGAAACAAAGATGAATTGTAAAATAAATCGTAATGCAGCAAAAGTATTGAAGAGTATGCTAGAAAGTGAAGAAGGTCAAGGTAAGATGATTCGAGTCTTTGTTACAGAGTATCACGGAGATCATGCTCATTATGATATTACGTTAGATGAGCCGACAGAAGAAGATGAAATCGTGAAGACGGATAAAGACATCGATATCCTATTTAATAAGTCTGAGGTCTTTTTAGATGGAGTCTGGATTCAATATTTTTATGTTCCAGAAGAGGGGTTTGTTATTACGAATCCATCCAAAGGCCACCATCATCACTAAAGAGCGATGAAGAGAAGTTGCTTGAAGGATAGGCATGAGCAGGTTGTTATTGAAGACTTGTAAGCTCTAGGGATTGAGTGATGTAATAAAGAAAAGGGGCAGGTTTCTCCATTCTATCTAGTAGAAGCGGGAACCTGTCTTTTCTACGTGTATGGCCGTTTTTATTCTAGGTGCCTCTCTCTCTCTTCTAAATTCAACAACTGGCGTACATACCTTCTACGATATCGAATCATGATCAACTGAAGAATGATTCCCGTAAAGTTTCCTATAATAAAATGGATGGACCAAGACCACTCCACCTTAACTCCATACATAATCCCCATATAAGTTAGAAACATAATGCTTGGTATGGCTACGTAGTTCAAGGCTTTTTCTCCCCATGAATGAAAGAAAACCTTACTACTTAATTCCATTCTTATAATCATCATTCCAATTAAAATACCTAATAAAAACGAATACATCTAAGGCTCGCCTCCTACAATAGAAAAATTTTAGGTAGTTTCCTATAGTATGCAAGGCGAGTTGAAAAAATGAAAAATCATTATTTTTTTTCAGCAAAACTTAACGTGGGAGCTCTGTTTTAAAGTTTTTCCTCAATTTATTCAAGAGTTCCATTTGATGAAGAGAGCTCTCACCTTTCCCAATCTCGACGATGAGATTTTCAATTAAGAATAGAGGGGCAATCATAGAATGAAACTCATCTTTTTCTCCCCGTTCTGCATAGAGGTGTACATGGTATGGTGAAGGAGTGTCTAATACATGCTGATCGGTAATTACAATGGACCTACTGTTTGATTCATGAGCATGCTTTAACAAAACCTCTCCTTCCCTTAATAAGCGACTAAAGGAAAATAGTAAAATCGCAGAGGTTTTGTCTAAATGGACGATTTCTTCTAACATCTCACTCCCCATCCAACGGATTAGGCGGACATCAATTCCGTAACGTCGCAATCGATAATGGAGTAATTCCCCGAGGCTAAGTGAAGGGCCAGGGGCATAAATAAATAATTGACTTGCTTCTTGGATAATCGATATTGCTTCCTGAAAGGAGCTACGTTGAAATTGGTTTAAAGTTTCTTGGAGATGGTGGATGCTCCGATTTAGATGATGTGCTTGTACGTCACGATATTCAAGATCAACAACTGTTTTTAGGATCTTTTTAGCAGGAGTAACTTCTTGTTTTTCTTTTAGGGCTTTCTTGAATTCTTTTAAATTCGTAAAACCGACCATCCGCCAGAATCTAGACACAGAAGCAACACTTACCCCTACAGCCTTGGCGATATCTTTTTCTGTTGAGATCATAACGGTCGATTCATTATGTAAGATCCATTGTCCGATTTTCCAGTGACTCTGCGATAATCCATCTAATTCAAACATTGTGCTTCACCTTTTTTCTATGATCGTATCACGTGATGATAAAAAAGAATCAAAATGTAAGAAAATGATAATATTTTTACACAGCATTTACATGATTCCCATGACAGGTTTAAACACGATTCGTACAATGAGGGTGAAAATGATATTTGGAGGGAAGAACTTGAAAAAACCGTATGAATTAACTCAGTCGCAGAAAATGATGATCTTTATTTTGTCTATGTCTCTTTATGGATTGTCGAACATGATTACAGAACTTGTCCCATCCGTTTATTTAGGTCCTGTTGAGTTTTCTATCGAATATTTTGCTTTTATTCCCTTAACTCTTTGTATTTTATTTCATCCACTCTATGCTGCGATTGGGGCATCGCTAGGAGAAGTGATTTTTGGTGAGCTAATGCTGGGGCAATTTGGTGGCTTTGGTGAGCTGGAAAAGTTCTTAGCATTTTCTTTAGCTATGTATATTGCAGGAATTATGGTGACTGATCCTAAAAACAAACGCCAAGTTGGAATTGCTGCGATTACAGGTGTTGCCATTCATCAATTGATTAGTTCAATGGTGGATATCGGAAAAGTCTGGGTCGGTGTTGATGATTTCGATACAATCCCAGGTTTAGCGGAAAGCGTCGTAGTTGTTGAAGGCTTTTCATTTTTAAATGATGTCTTATTTTCAGGTATACTATTTGCTCTTCTTCCGACAGTTTATCTAGTCCCTCGTTTATATGGAAAAATTGAACCGCTTCTAGGAATGAAACCGAGAACAAGAGAGAATTCAAAAGCCATTCGCTTGTTTAATCCGCAACTCGTCATCATATCTATTTTATTAGCAGCGGCTGCTTTTGGATTTGAAGTCGTTGCGAATACAGAGTGGAACATTTTTGAGTGGGAAGCAGCGTTCGCAGAGGATATGGAATCAACTCTGATTTGGATTAGCTTAGGTGTAGCCGTTATTGTATCAGCAATTGTGATTTACTTCATTACATCACGTTCTAAAAAGATAAGGAAAGATGCAGCATGACTTCTATCATTGATATACAACATGTGACCTTTACATACCCAAATGAGGAAGTACCGATATTACGAAACATTCAAGTAACGATTGAACGTGGAGAATTTCTTGCTATTGTTGGAGGCAATGGTAGCGGGAAATCTACGCTCTGTAAACTATTCAATGGCTTAATTCCACACTATTATTCTGGTGATTTTGAAGGTACAGCCATTGTTAATGGTCTTGATATTACGACCAGTACGGTTGCAGAGCTTTCAGCAAAAGTAGGCTATGTTTACCAGGATTTTGAGAATCAGCTTGTTCAAGCAAGAGTTTTAGAGGATGCTGCTTTTGCTCCCTTACATTTTGGCTATGCTGATTACCTGGAACGAGCACGTGAAGCACTCCAACTTGTTGAATTGGAAGGGCTTGAGAATGAATTTGTATGGCAGCTTAGCGGAGGGCAGAAGCATTTGCTAGCTCTAGCAGGCTGCCTCGCTCTTAATCCAGACATCATTGTTCTCGATGAACCAATTGCTCAGCTTGATCCGCATCATGCTAAGAAAATGTATGACATCCTTAAGAAATTGAATGAGGAATATCAAAAAACGATCATCGTCATTGAACATCATACTGAATTTATCGGTGAATATTGTTCATCGGTCCTACTACTTGATAAGGGGCTAGCCGTTTGGAAGAAACCGGTTAATGAAGCCCTTTCATCTGTTGAAGAGTTAACAACACGACACATCTATCCCCCACAGGTCACACAAGCAGCCTATCAGCTTGGTCTAGGGGGTGAGCTTCCAATCACTTTGAAGGATGCAGTAAACTATTTCTCTAGTCAAAAATTGAATAGAGAAGCATCCATACAAAGGGTCAATCAATCTGCACGATCTCTACCCGTTGCTTCCTTGCACAATGTTGATTTTTCATATAAAACGGTTGATCGTTCATTACAGCATATATTGAAAGATATTGATGTAACCTTTTATAAAGGAGAAAAGGTTGCGATTGTCGGGAACAATGGAGCGGGTAAGTCAACACTTATGCGTCTTTTAACGGGATTTCGAAAACCAGCAAAAGGAACCGTAGAGGTATTAGGAAAACCGACGACAAAGTTGTCTCCAGAGCAAATGGCTGATTATATCACCTATATCTATCAAAACCCAGAGCAAATGTTTATTGAGGATTCAGTCCGTAAGGATATTGAGTTTTTCCTGAAGGCTCGTAAACGTAAGGATTATAAAGAGAAAGTCGATGAAATCTTAGAGATTTTTAATTTAGTAGAGTTACAAGATAAGGATAGTAGACTTATGAGCGGGGGACAGCAACGTCGTGCTTCTTTAGCTATTGGAGCTGCGATGGATCCGGCTATCATTTTACTAGATGAACCAACGGCCAATCTTGATATTGAAACGCGTAAGCATTTGACGCAGTTCATAAATAAATTGGAGCATCATACGGATCTCGTGATGATTTCCACACACGATATGCAGCTGGTAAGTGAATGGTCAACACGAGTGATTGTCATGAATGAGGGACAAATCATTTATGATGGGGACAAAGAAGGATTGTTTTCAAATGCAAGTTTGATGCGACAGGCAGGAATTGTGCCACCACAAATTGTGGAGCTAAGCCATGAGCTTAATCTAGCTCAGACTGCTTTTTCGATCGATTCTTTTGTTGATTTATTTCAGGAGGAAGACACATGGATTATGCAAAAAGCATGATTGACAAGCTCAATGTTGAGCAAATAAAAATCGAACTTATGAACACTACCTATGCGAATGACGGGACGTTAATCGCGAAGATGGACCCGCGTATCATGTTTATCTGGTATGTGTTTTTTGGAATTATTCCATGGTTTATTCACAATGAAATCATCCTATTTGGGCTGCTAGCTGTTGTAATAGTCACAACCGTTATGACAAAAGTAAGTAAGTTGATCTTGCTTATTCTCGTACTTGGTTTGCTTGGGCAAGGAGGATATCTACTCATTGCGTCTCTTTTTTTCGGAGGAGATTTGAGCAGTTTACAGCCATTGCTTATGCTTACCGTCAAGCTAACCGTGATCTCACTAGCTAGTATCACGGTGTTTTGTTCCATGAGTCCTGAGAAATTAAGTGTTGGTTTACTTAGCATTGGTGTGCCTGGCCAAGTATCTTTTTCCATTTCATACGGGTATCGGATGCTGCCATTGCTTTTAGAGGAATACAATCATATTTTCATGTCTTATAGACTTCGAGGAAAGGCACCGGAGAAAAAAGGGATTCTCTACTGGCGGTCGGTTAGCTATTTTGTGAAGCTCGCGGTTATGTCCTTTTATCCATTACTGTTAAGCACAGCAAAACGAGCAAGAACAACAGTAGAAGCGTTAGAAACGAAGGGAAGTAAGAACGCATTTCAAAACCCTGCTGTAAAAAAACTAAAGCTTCAATCTCTAACAATTGGGCGTAAGGAGTACATATTTCTTGCTATTAATCTTGCATATGTAATCGCTCTCTTTGCAGCAGGATTCTACTTTAAATAAGGGGCTGAATACGGTGAATATAGATTTCCACACACATGTTAAAATTGCGAAAAAGTCGGAGTTTATGCCAGAGTACTTTCAAGAAATGATGAAAGAAGCGAAAGCAGCTGGGCTAGATGCCATTGCTTTGACAGAGCATTTTAATACAAGAAAATTTATGGAGGTTTACGATTATTTAGATACTCACTATCCATACGAGAGAGATTTTTATGATGTGGATGGTCTTAAGGTATTCCCAGGGATGGAAGTGGATGTGAAGGAAGTAGGACATATTCTCATTATTAGTAATAGAAAGACAATCGTAGACCTTTTTAATGAGCTTGTTCCACATCTAGAGGAAGAGAACTTTATTCCGTTTAAGGAGCTTCTGGATAGAGCTCAATCTTCAGAAACACTTATCATTGGTGGACATCCATTCCGTCCGAGTACACCACTTACACAGCATGATCCGAATGCACTGAAGCAATTGGATGCTCTTGATCTAAACGGGAAGGACCTACATTCAATTGGGATAGAAGAAAACCAAGAGAAGGTGTATGGTTTTGCGGAAACTCTGGGTCTGCCAGTTGTAGCTGGCAGTGATACGCATCAATTCTTACAGTATGGCTCTGTAGTCAATCAATTTCAGAAAAACTGTTCGACAATACCAGAACTTAAACAAGCAATCCGAAGCAATGAATACACCATTCACATCTCGTCTGACTTGCATCTAAGAGTCCGTTCTGCTGCACTAACAAAAAAATTAATCAAAAAACTATTAAAGACAACCAATGAACTCATTGTAAGCTAAATAATAGTAGAGGACTTCCCTTTGCTGTTATAAAAATAAAAATAGACAAGATGACAAAGTGGAAGACCAAATCGAAATGATTTGGTCTTTTTCTTAATGGTTTAGAAAACCCCTGGCTATGCCGGGGGTTCTAGAAAGCTTATAGCGTGGTATTAAAAAAACCTCACTTCCATGATAGGATAAAGTTGGTTTCCCGACCACTTCATTCCGTCATAGAAGGAGGAATGCCCTGTGAAGGACATGACCAGTTAAGCACATACAACATCGAATTGTAAGTATCACATAGTATTTGCGCCAAAATACAGAAGACAGATCATTTATGGAAAATATAAAAAGAGCATTGGACAAATAATAAGAGATTTATGTGAACGGAAAGGTGTCATCATACATGAAGCAAACGCCTGTCCAGATCACATACATATGTTAGTAAGTATTCCACCTAAGTTAAGTGTATCTCAGTTCATGGGGTATTTAAAAGGAAAAAGTAGTCTCATGCTCTTCGAATTACCCCTTTTTACCGTGGTTGTTTTCCACCATGTTTCGCGCCTAATAACCATATGCTGATTGGTTCTTAGCTTGGCGGACCGGACATTTGTTCCGCTATTTCAACGTTTTAGGGCAATTTATCGTGTTTGCCGGACATCTGTTCCGTTATTTCCACTATTTTCAGCTTCCGAAGTAGCATTCTAGTTAAATAGCGGATTATATGTCCGGTTCACTGACCACTATTGCCATTTTTGGCTAAATAGCGGAATATTTGTCCGCTTACAATCCTACTCTTTATAAATTTCCCCAGTTTCCTGTGGTTACTTCCCACCATGTCTCTCACCTATATCTATATACTGATTGCTGCTCAGCTTGACGGACCGGACATTTGTTCCGCTATTTCAATGTTTTAGAGCAATTTTTCCTGTTTGCAGGACCGACATGCCAATCTGAAATACAGATATGGGAATCGGAAATTTTGTTGTAGGGGTTTTTATGTTGATACAGTAGGCAGAAATAAGAAACAAATACAATAATATATTAAGAATCAGCTAAAAGAAGATTATATGGTCGACCAGTTAACATTATTCGAAGAAATCGATCCGTTTACGGGACAAAAATTCGGAAGAAATAAAGAAATTCTCTAGAATTAGTGAGTGGATGTGGTGCAGAAGGGAAACCCATTCAGTGGGCCTTCAAGGCCGATGCCGGTAAGAGAGGCTTTCAGCCGCAGAACAAACCACCAGTTTACACTGGTGGTTTTGATTTTTCAGATGAATGTAACATGAAAATTACATAAATAGTTGCCGAGTAGCGAAAAATAAAAAGAATACCAGTTATTGGAGGACAGTCATTGAAAACGACCTACAACTATTTATTTCTACTCACTCTCCTCAACCTCATACTATTTATGTTCTTAGCTAAGACATATGAGTCTGACTTTGTGAACCACATTGATATGAAAACAATCAACTATATCCAAGGTTTGGAACACCCATACATAACACTTGTAATGAAATTCTTTAGTTTTATTGGTGATACAATCCAGGTCATCATTATTTCAGTCATTATATTACTTATCCTCTATAAGGTTTTTCACCAGCGAAGAGAATTACTTCTCTTTTCAATTGTGTTACTTGGATCCACACTGTTTAATGTGCTTCTAAAGAATTTTTTTCAAAGAGAACGCCCTACTATTTATCAAATGGTGATAGAAGAGAATTTTAGTTTTCCCAGTGGACACTCAATGGCAGCACTATCCTTGTATGGGATCGTTAGTTTTTTGTTGTGGAGACATATTCCGAAACAAAGTGGTCGAATGGTATTAATCACGATAAGTGCTGTCTTCATTCTTGTTATTGGAATAAGTCGAATTTATTTAGGGGTTCACTTTCCAAGTGATATCATTGGTGCCTATTTAGTAAGCGGAGCTTGGCTCATGTTTACAATTTGGTTATTTATCAACTTTATTTCAAATAGGAAGGCTTAATAAAAGTAAAATGGATGGAAGACTAGCATCTTCATACGTTAGCTCTCCATCCATAGTACATTACTAATTGTCGAATAATCGGCCAATCGCTTCATCCTCTTAAGAGTTAATAAACTAAAAAGTTTTATTGACAAGTACAACTACTCTGCATTACTATATAGTGGTAGTAAGTAATACAAAATACTGTGGTACAGAGTACTGAAAAATATATGAAGCAACTGGAGGAAAGAAGAAATTGGATAATATTACAGAAATGCTGAAAGGGGTGCTTGAAGGGTGTGTGCTTGAGATCATTAGCCGAGGCGAAACATATGGCTATGAAATCACGCAACAGCTGCGCACACTCGGCTTCACGGATGTGGTTGAGGGCACGGTTTACACAATTACCATGCGACTTGAGAAAAATAATTTGGTAAACATCGAGAAAAAGCCATCTACTATGGGACCACCAAGAAAATTTTATACACTCAACGCAGCAGGCCAAGAGCATCTTGAAACGTTTTGGGAAAAATGGGAGTTTGTTTCGAGTAAATTAGACGAGCTAAAAACAAAAAAATTAAAATCAAAAGGAGAAATCATATGAGTATTATCGATAAAATCATCGGAAGTTTGGAAGATAAGCGCGAATGGAGAGCGATGGAGGCACGTGGCAAGGCACTCCCGAGTGAATACAGTAATGCATACAATGCAATGAAAAAATATTTGTGGACGACTGGTGGTATCTCCGACTGGAAGGAAACTAGCCGAATCTTTGGCGTTATTCTCGACCTGCTTGAACAAGGTGCTGCGGAAGGCAAGAAAGTTACGGACCTTACTGGTGAAAACGTGGCAGCTTTCTGCGATGAACTTGTAAAAGACGCAGACACTTGGAGAGACAAGTACCGCGCAAGGTTGAACGATACGATTGGTCGTGACTAACAGAGAAATTCCGGTGAATAAAGCTTAGGTGGCTTTAGCGACAAAATGTTTTAGTTAAATACCGACTGAATATCTGGATGTCTATCAGAACTTATTCAGTTTTATTTTTAACTAGGTAATAAGTAATACAGAATATCGGTCAGGCTAAGTAGTAGGGTGAGTTTCATTTCCCTACTTGGTAATCGACTAGATTGTCTAAAGGTAAGGAAATTACTACTACTTTAATGAGGATCTGGATTACCCTTACCTGGTGTGTCGGCATTATGGTCGTTGCTTACTTTTTTGCTAGTATAGAATTTAAACGCCAGTTAGGATAGGGGAAACACTTTATAGTTTAAAATAGGGCCAGTCTTCTGATGCTTAATCAGAAGCTGGCTCTATATTTGTGTCCAATCTTAAAACAAGGGACAAATGTCCTTTCTTTTATTGTTTCATCCATATTACTATTAAGTCAGTAGGAGTGCTTGTGATACGGAGAAAGGGCGTCGAACATGAAAAAAATGAACGATAAAGGCTTGTTACTTGAAATGCTACATAAACATAATCTGTTAAAGATATTTGATAAAAGGCATATTGAAATGTTCAATCTCTATTCACTGGAAAAAGGAGAGGTCGTTTGCGCTGTTGGTGACCAATTAGAGGAACTATTGTTAGTCGTTGATGGAAGAGTGAAAATCTCTACTCTTTTACAAAATGGTAAAACACTTTTGCTTAGGTTTAATAATGCCCTTTCCATAATTGGTGAGTTAGAATTTGTCACCAAAAGAAACGTGAGGAACACAGTTGAATGTGTTGATGAATGTTTGGTGATTGGAATAAGGTTCAATTTACTATATGAACATTATTATAGTAATCCGACATTTCTTCAATATATCGTTCAACACCTTGCAGACCGGTTATATTCATCTACCAATACGTCAAGTCTTAACTTGTTAACTAGAGTTGAAAACAGATTCTCAAGTTACTTATTATCTATGCTGACATGTGAAAACGGAACATTTGCAGAAGAAATTAAAACATCCAATTTAGTAGAAACTGCCGAATTATTAGGTACCAGCTATCGACATCTTAATAGAGTCATTAATGAACTAGCTGAACGAGAGATCATAGAGAGAAGGGACGGACTTATTTTAGTAAAGAATGTAGAGAAACTAGAAGAATTGGCAGATGGTATCAAATACGAGTAATTAGGTGGGAAGGTTATGTTGTTAAAAGGAATTGTATTTTCACTACTTGCAGGAATTTTTATCACACTGCAAGGAATTTTTAATACCAACGTAAGTCAAAAAGCAGGTTTATGGTTAACGACAACATTGGTACACGGTATTGGATTTATTGGTTCAGTCATCATTTTTCTTCTTGTAAAAGATGGAAATGTTAAGCATTTACTTGAAGTGAATAAGGTGTACCTCTTTGGTGGATTATTAGGAGTAATCATTGTATATAGCGTTATGCAGGGGATTGTCAACGTTGGGCCTGTCTTCTCCGTTTCTGTTCTATTAATCTCTCAATTATTGCTATCATTGGTGATCAACACATTTGGATTGTTTGGTATCGAGCCAGTCCCTTTAAGTCTAAATAAGATAATTGGGGTTTTAGTCATGATTAGTGGTGTCTTAATTTTTCAGTTTAAGTATTAATTACAATATATTGGGGCCTATCGCCTGATGCAATGAAGTACAGTCATATTAGGGGTCAGGCCCTTCTTTGAAAATTAATAAGATTTGTTAAAAAATGAAATCATCCATTTGAACATACCAATCACTAGAATGAGTCCTCCATTAGCAATGGTGATAATTCCTAGAAATGCTCCACCATAACCTGCACCTTCTCCGGTTCCACCTGAACTCCAGTCATAAAAGTGAAGGAATAATGCACCACTTGAAAACCCAAACACTGGTCCAAGTACGATCATAATAATACCCGATACAATTAAGCTTAATTTTCCTTTTTTAGCTAATATAAAGAAAAGGATATTTAGTGACACGATGATGATAATAAATAATGTCAAAATCAAGTTTTCCATGATTTCCCCCTTATCCAACCAAATGACAGACCACCAAACACAAACTTCATTTAAAGACAATCTACTTTGGTTAAAAGATAATTGCTTGAAAATTAATACCATCTTAACATAAAACCCCCATTCTTCTTCAGGCAAATTTTAAATACCTGAATGAGTTGCGTAAAACAAAAAAATTAAAAAGACAAATCATTTTATTTTTTTCCATTTTATTACTCTTTGATGTGACAATCATGCTAGAATAATAGATAAACGAAACAAATAGGCGGGGATTATAATGAAGGAACTGACGCAGAGAATTCTAGAATTTAGAAATGAAAGAGGATGGGGTCCGTATCAGGAGAAGGACCTTGCAATCTCCATCGCTTTAGAAGCAAGTGAGCTTCTCGAAAACTTCCAATGGAGAAGCAGTGAAGATGCCATTGCGGAGTCTGAACAGAATATTAAAGAAGAAATGGCCGATGTTTTTATCTATCTTTTACAACTTGCGCATGAAATGAACATAGATTTAGAGAAAGAAGCGTATAAGAAAATGGAGAAGAATGCGATTAAATATCCTGTTAAAAGCTAGTATATAGGGGGACGACCTCCTATTTTTTTTGTTTTAAAATAGTAAAATAGGAACGAATGTTCTATAATAGAAATATATGGAATTAAGGTGGTGTTATGGATGAGACCAGAATTAACAAAAGATAGTAGCATTGAGAGCTTCAAGGACTTCTATTGGTTAAAAGAAGAGCTACAACGATTCTGTAGAGATCATGGAATTCCTGCATCGGGTTCTAAACAAGAAATTACCGATAGAATAGAAACCTTTCTCCAAACAGGTGAGATTATAAAGTCTATTAAAAAATCAAATCCTAACAGAACGAAAGAAACGCAAGTAGAATTAAGTCTGGACACGATCATTACTGAACATCACCGTTGCAGTCAAACTGTAAGAGCCTTTTTCAAAACCGTTATTCCGAACTTTCACTTCTCTACATATATTCAAAACTATTTTAAGAACAATATTGGAAAAACATATCGACATGCTGTTGATGCTTGGTTTGATGAGGAAGAGAAAAAGAAGAATCCATTATACAAGACAACGATTGCTCCACAATTTGAATACAATCAATTTATTCGCGATTACTTTGCAGACCCAAAAAATCAGGGCAGTAGCCGTGAAGAAGCTATTCATGCTTGGAACGTTGTTAAGAAGCTGCCAGGAAGCAATAACTATAAAGCAGAATAAAGGAGCAATCCTTACAAGGAAAAGGTGCTACGTGTTAGAGCACACTAATGGAGTATGTGTTTATGCAATAATTCGTAACGGAAATTTATAGTTTTGTATACAAGAGTTTGTATTGCAAATCACGAATCAATAGATCAAAGGGGTAGTGAACATGCTGAATATTGGAAGCTTCTTATTAGGAATCGTCGCTTGGAGCCTTCCTATCGTATACGTATTTAAAGGTAATAAACATAACCATGGAATTGCGCTTACTACTTTGAGTATGACTGCTTGTGCAATTTCGTTATGTTTTCAAATTCTTAATTTTCACCACTTAGTAAACATTGGTGATTGGACTGCTATTATGGATATATCAGGAGGTATTGTCCTTGCCGCAGCCGTTCTTCTTATTGTTACGATTCTCTTAAATGGAATGGCACTTATGGTTTATCGTATTAGGGTGCAAAATTAAATTTGATCTATTTAATGTTCAGCAGTTGCATACAGAAGGATTATGATTATGGGGTGTCCTTGATAGTGTATCATTCAAACAAAAAGAAAATAAGAGGATGGAAACGTCATAAAAGAAAAATAGAAATGTGGAAGAAGCAAGTGATGAAGCTAGACATGGAACATATCAATTGCTATCACAGGGACTATGTAAAGCTTTGGATTCATCCGTTTTATGGACTGTATAACATTCATCCACCAGCTTGGTACAACCGACTTTTATTAGATGCGATAATCGAGGTTTACTTATGTTGGTATGAAACTATGGATAATCAAAAAGAAGAATTTTACCTGAAAATTTGGTTGTATGAACCGAATTTCATCAAATCACAAATTGTAGTTGCATATAGAGACAATTTGCACTTTTACGAGAATGTATTTGATCAAACGACTGAAAATAAATCATTCCCGATCGACAAGTACGCGGGATTACAAGATAAAGTAGCACTATTTGATTGGAAACGTTATGTTCAAGCGGAGATATATGAGTCAGACGAATTACAAGAGGATATTCTGAACGGATTTAGAAGTACAGAGGAAGTAAGGCAAATAATAAAGGACTCCTATAAGATAGAAAAAACTGACGGAAATAAGTATACCTACAAAAGGAATGTTGGTGACGTTTGGGTTGGTACGTTCAAAACAAAATGATAAAGGTGGGCATTGCTCCAAGAAGGATTGATGCTTTTTTTATAGAAATTCTTTGCTATCCATACATACGACTCTTTTTTAAGAATAGCAACTCTATTTTATCAGATAAAAAAGATGCAAGGGAGTAAACTTTATCATTTAAGAGAAAATAAAGTTGATTGATGCATTTCGCAAAAATTAGTGGAGGTGAAAGAATATGAAGAAAACAAAAGAAAAGTTCCATGAGGGTGCAGAGGTTACAAAGGATAACCAGATCTACGGGACGCCCAATAGTAAGGCGAAGGATGGAACCGGTGACTCACCGAATGATAATGTAGGAAGTAATCATCATAAACGATAGTTTACAAATGGTGGTGCTGAATGTTTTTGATTGAAGTATAGTCCATTTTAAGTGCTAGTTAACCGGACAACGTATGCTATCTTCATTCATAATTTAAAAATAGGACCTGTATCAAAGTCTAAGAAAGCTTTGGTACAGGTTCTTTATTTACAAGAAAGGTAAGATTAAATATTTTTCTTCATTCCACAGTTTCTACATTCTCTTAAGAACTTACCATCTGCAACAGATGACTTAAAAAGACTGTTACCACAGTTATCACAACGTCCTGCTTGTTTATCTGGAAAGTCCTGGTATTCATATGTAACACTAGTATCAATATTTTTAGTGTCCATGGCTATCACCTCACGAGTGTTCGATAAGGTGTTATTATATCGTTATTAAATAGGATATACAAGAGTAGCTCTGAGGGATGAGGCACGGAAAAAATTTTTTATGATTTATAAAACTATTTCACTGTAATTTACGAATATAAGGTAGACGAACAGGATGGAGTACTGAATGGTTGTGATGATTGGGAGTTATGACACAAGAGGAGAAGTGGATTAAAGCAATAAAGAAGAATTCAAATGAAGAGGCGGCAAATCAATTAATTCAAAAATATTATCAGGAGATCTTTGGGTTTGTTTATAAGCAAACTCTAGACCAGGAGTTCACGAAAGATTTAACGCAAGAGATATTTATTAGTGTATTACGATCCATTCAAAATTTTGATGGTAGAGCGTCGTTTCGTACTTGGCTTTACAAGGTGGCGAACTCAAGAATGATTGACTACTACCGGTCGAAGTACTATAAGCAAAACCGAAAAACAGAATCAATTGATGAGAAACAAGTATACGAGTCGGTAGAATTCATGTGGGAGTTGGAGACGAAGGAAGAAGTGAATCAGGTTCTTGAGCTTATGTCTCGTTTTCAGTACGACATTCAACAAATCGTTCGTCTGAAAATATATGCAGATTACACATTCACAGAGATAGCAGCTAGTTTAGAGATTCCTGAATCAACAGTTAAAACAAAGTACTATGGTACACTTCGTAAACTTCAGAAACTAGTAAAGGAGAATGAGGATGAATAAGAATTTTCAAGATATCCCTTATCTGAACAAAGAATCAATGCAAGCTGAAATACAAATGATTCTTCAAAAGGGATTGGATCCAAAAGTTTCTTTTTGGTCTTATTTGGTCACGATGTATAAGCAAGTAGGGCTTAGGTTCATGTTTAAGGACATTGTTGAAATTCTTTATACATTAATCATTGCATGCACAGTAATAGGGGCATTCATCTTAAGTTCTACTAAAGTCGTTGATGTACACCAAATAAATTTGTATACAGTTATTTTTATCTGGTCTCCAATCACATACTTTGTCATGGCTTACCTATTCTTTATCAAACAAAAACGTAAACCAACCTACGAAGTGGAAATGACGTGTAAATATAATCTTCACCAATTAGCAGCATTTCGAATGCTTGTGTTTAGTGTCATCAGTATGATAATGAATGGATTATTCATTTATGTATTACTTATGGACAATGAATTCAGTTTCTTTTACTCCTTACTTTTATCCAGCTCATCTTTATTCTTGTTTGCTTTACTATTTTTGTATGTACAACTTCATGCGAAATCACGGATGTCAAAGTATGTCTTATTCTTTGGTTGGATTGTTATGAACCTTATTGCTTCTTATTTTAGTTCAGAAATCTATCTATTTGTACTTAAGCAAATTCCTATTTATATATATGGTGTCATTGCAATTGCGAGTGTTGTTCTTTATGTGAAAAGTTTAAAGGGATTACTTGTACTAAGAAAAATGAAGGGGTTGATGTAGATGCTTGTCATGAATAATGTTAGTAAACATTTTGGGGAATTTACGGCACTAAAGGATATGAATCTTGAATTTACAAACGGAGTCTATGGTCTGTTGGCACCAAATGGGGCAGGGAAAACAACGTTGATTAAAATGCTTGTCACATTATTATTTCCGACAAAGGGAGAAATTTTATATAACGGAACGGAGATTACCTCACTTGATGAGCAATATCGAAATGTACTCGGTTATCTCCCGCAAGAGTTCGGATACTATAAAAACTACACACCTGAGAAATACTTGATGTACTTAGCAGCTCTAAAGGGAATCAACAAGAAAGAGGCAGCAGCGCGCACAACAGAACTATTAAAGCTTGTTGGGTTAGAAGATGTAATCCGTAAAAAAATGAAGAAATTTTCAGGCGGAATGATTCAGCGGGTAGGAATTGCACAAGCGATGTTAAACGATCCCAAAATCTTAATACTTGATGAGCCAACAGCTGGATTAGATCCAAAAGAGCGTGCGCGTTTTCGAAAGTTGCTAACAGAATTATCACGAGAGCGTATTATTATTCTTTCAACTCACATTGTGTCTGATGTCGAATCCATTGCGAATGAAATTATTATGATTAAAAATAAAACCCTTTTATATAAGGATTCAGTATCAAAGATTAGTAGAATTTTAGAAGGGTCCATTTTTGAAACAGAAGTACCCTTTTCTGAGGTAGATGATTTCAGGCTGAAGTATAAGACAATAGCAGAAAGACAAGATCAAGAACACATGACAATTCGGTTTATTGGTAATGAAGAAGCAGACCCAAATTGGAAAAGGGTCACACCTACATTAGAAGATGTATTTTTACATGTATACGAAGATGATCAAACATTGGCAGGAAGTGTGTGATGATTCTCAAGCAAGAACTATTAAAAATACTAAAGACACCAGTAATTTGGGTACTTGTTCTTTTTTTTATTACACTAAACAGCATCTTGGTAATGAGCAAGTCTGATTTTAAAGAAGATTTATCGATACTATCAGATATGGTTGATACCTATGGCGCTGAAATAAACGAAGAGATGATGACAGAGGTAGGTCATGATTATAAAAAAATTCAAACATGGGTTAACCAGGTGGCTAATGATGAAAATACTGTGTATGAACACCCTTCAGATCTACTCTCAAAATTATCAAAACAAACGGAGAATCCACTTGAACAGGAAGAACTAAGAACATTACTTGAATATGCTGTGCTTGAAGGGTTTTACCGTACTGCGCAAGATCTTGATGAAATATATGAAGAAATTGATTTAAGTCAAAGTGCTGAAGGTCAGATTGAATTATATCGTTTAACAGGGAATGCTGCAGAACAGGTTCGGGAGCAATATCAAAAACTAGAAGTGCGACTGGATCAGTTGATAGAAAACGGGGAGCATAAACATTTATTCTTTATGGGAAAAGTGTATGAAATGCATTCTCTGCTTTTTCGTGATATCGGAAGAGCCTTACTTTTTGAATTAATGATTCTTATCGTACTCATAACTGCAGCGATTACCAATTATGAGTTTGAACACCGGACATCGCTTGTTACATATACAACGAAAAAAGGAAGAGCATTAGTTTTATATAAATTGTTAGCAGCAACCATTGCAAGTAGCTTTGTCATGTTAGGAATGATCGGTGTAACGCTAACAATATTCTTTACCACATACAATTATGAAGGACTTTGGAGTGTTCCGATAAGCAATTATTTTAATGGGGAAACGGTACTTCCTTACATATCATGGTGGAACATTACCTTTATAGAGTATGTTGGATTTTTTATTCTTTTTATCATTTTATCTCAATTGATATTTCTGGGAGTTACATTTGTTCTATCTGTCTATATGAAAAACACGTACCTTGTTTTTTTTACATTTATGATTTTTCTAGGGATCGGGATTCTTCTTCCAAGTTATATGCCCAGGGAGTCTAATCTTATATTTCTATTGAATTTTAATCCGTTTGTATTTATTTTGAACCCACATGAATGGTTAATGGGGAATGGCCCATTTACGATATCCAAGTATTATGAGCAAGTCACAATTGGGCTATGGATCATCATCATTGGGTGGCTAATGAATAGAAGTGTCATTCGTTTTAAAAGAGAGCCATTGCAATAAGGGGGAGGAACATGAGGATAATCTGGTATGAAATGAAAAAACTATTGAATTGGAAAGTTCTTAGTTTAGTTTTTCTAATCAGTGTATTATTTTTTGAGGTATTTTTAAGTTTCGAGTTTGAGTATTTTCCGAATGGACGACCACCATTAGATACCTTTAATGTCAGTAAACAAATGATTGATAAATATGGTCAGGAGATGGACGAAACAGAGTTTGTGGACTTTAAGGAAACGTATAAAGAAGAAGTGGATCGAGCAGAAAGTTACTTAAAGTCGAGAGATGATGCTGAGGAAACGGGTGTTACATCATATGAACAATTTAGAAGTACAGACGGGGAATTACATGGAGAGGTCATGTTTAATGAAGGAGTAGATGTATTTTGGGAGCTACAAGCACGAGAAAACTTAATTGAGTTCTATGAGAGAAGAATCGAATCATTTTTGAATGAGACAACTCACATAGACAACGCCGAATGGAAACAGGAAATTGTTAATGGATCTTCATTAAACGCAATCCTACCGCATTTTGTGTTTGAAAATTATAATAACTTAATTAAGATGCTTACAATACTGATTATGATTATTGTCATGATTGTAGTAGGGCGCGTTTTTATTGTAGATCAGAAGAATGATATGATCATTTTACAGTACACGACTCTTACTGGGAGAACACTGTATATTCATAAAATCATTGCAGCCCTAATTACAGCATTCTTATTAACAAGTGTATATATTGCAGGCTTCTTATTACTATATTCTACTAATGAGACAGACGCTTTCTTTCAATCTAGCTTACACTCTTTTGACACTCATATTATATTTTGGACAGATATTACCTTTATAGACTATATTATTTTTACGATTATGGGAGTTTACATAGTGGTTCTAGTGGCAGCTGCTTTAGCAATGTTTTTATCAAGGGTAGTTGGAAACTATATTTCTCTTATCGGATCACAGGTGCCAATCGTAGTCGTACTTTCGCTTCTTATTCTGGAATACCTAGTATCCAATTTTATGAGTATTAAGTATCCCCTCTATGTCACGATTGGTACATATTGTGGATTACTCGTTTTGGGAGTCATTCTTTTAACAATTCGTTGGCGGAAAGAACAGAGGATAGATATTGTATAAATAAAATAACTCGTCTAACTAATATATAGCGAGAATCTAGAGGGTTTTGCACCTTTAATGCCATTGTTACGGGGAACATGAAAATGACTTTACATTCAAATTCAAAAGCAAGAAATAGAATTGAGAATTATTGTATTACAAGATTATTAGTTAGGGAAATTGAGTGTAATTGTTTATTTAACAGAAGCGTTGATCCAAAAAGGGTCAGCGTTTTTTGTATTACATAAGGTGAAAATCCTTAGTTACAAAGGAAAGAAGCAGGAGTATAATAAATTCTGTGATAGACAAGTAGGTAACGAGAAGGAGTTGAATGTTTTATGAGTAGTCGTAACTGTAACGAACCTGAGCCCGATTCGACAAAGCAGGAAGTCATCAAGAAGTCATTCATTCAAAGTTTGAATACAAGTAAACATTCAACCTTTCTATGGTGGTTGTATTGACTTCCTCAGAAAAAGAGGAGGTTTTATCATGTTAAAGATATTCCATTCAAATGAAGAAGGAATTCTGAAAGAAACGAATCAAATAACGAATGGGTGCTGGATTCATTTAATAGCACCAGATGAACAAGAAGTTGCTCGTGTTACGAGGGAATTAGAGGTTCCTCATGAGTTTCTGAAGGATTCATTAGACGAGGAAGAACGTTCAAGAATTGAGAAAGATGGAGAAAATATTCTAATAATCGTGAACGTGCCTTTAATGTCCGTGTATGACAAGAATCATGCAGTGTATGATACGATTCCATTGGGAATGATCATCGCTAAAAATTGTTTTGTTACGGTATGTCTAAAGGATAACCCGATATTCCATACATTTTTAGATGGCAAAATGAAGAATTTCTTCACGTACAAAAGAACGAGGTTTTCATTCCAAATCTTATATTTAATGTCTACCTCGTATTTAAGATATTTAAAGCAAATCAGCAAAAAGATTGATTTAATTGAACAAGAGCTTCACCAATCAATGAGAAATAAAGAACTCTTTTCACTACTAAATCTACAAAAGAGTTTAGTATATTTCACAACCTCGTTAAAATCAAATAATATCGTGATGCAAAAGATGCTGAAAAGTAACTATTTAAAAATGTATGAAGATGATCAAGAATTGTTAGAGGATGTTATTATCGAGAATCAACAGGCGATTGAAATGGCCGAGACTCATACATCAATTCTTAGCGGGATGATGGATGCATTTGCTTCTATTATTTCTAACAATGTGAATATCGTGATGAAGTTTTTAACTTCATTTACAATCATTTTGTCATTACCTACAATGGTCGCGAGCTTTTATGGAATGAACGTAGGGATCCCTTTTCAAGAGTATAAGTATTCATTCTTAATTGCCGTCTCAATTTCTTTTATGCTGTCTAGTATCACGGCTATTGTCTTCTGGAGAAAACGGTTCTTTTAACGAAATACTAATGAAAAAGTGTAGGAGCCTGTTATAGATTTCTACACTTTTTTATTATGTCCTATTGTGAGATCAACCATATGTGTATCAATTCATTTTTTTAGTTTCATATTATAGGGATATCCATTATGTGTCATAATGGGTGTGAGGAGTAACGTACTACAGTTGTTTGTAAAAAATCATTCTTTACATGAGAGAGGTTTATATGGAAGCAAGTAATATCATTACACTGATTGTTGCAATAATTACCATCATTAATATCCTCCTTTCTACAGTTGTTGTATTTTTTGAACGGAGAGATGTAGGCTCTACTTGGGCTTGGATCATGGTTTTATTTTTTATTCCGATTTTAGGATTTATTGTTTATGTTTTTCTAGGTCGTCAGTTAAAACAGAAGAACTTCTTTAGGCTATCCTCTGAAGAGAGAGAATTTCTCCAGGAGGCTGCCGATAAACAAAGAGCTTCCTTACATGCTGAGGAAAGCAGCAATCCTTTAGTAAAAAAATATGCAGACTTAATCCAAATGAATCTAGCTTCATCCAATGCACTAATTTCTAACAATAATGAGATTAGCATCTTTTATGATGGCAAAGAAAAATTCCATTCTTTACTTGAAGATATTAAGAGAGCAAAGAAAGAGATTAACTTAGAGTATTACATTATTCAACCAGACGAGCTGGGGAAGAAAATAAGAGATGAATTAACCAAAAAGGCTAAAGATGGAGTCAAAGTAAGGGTGCTCTATGATGACGTCGGATCTAAGAGGCTATCTCCTAAATTTTTCAGTAGTCTACGAGAGGCTGGTGGAGAAGTAGAGGCATTTTTTCCATCTCTACTAAGGCCAATCAATTTTCGTATAAATAATAGAAACCATAGGAAGCTATGTATCATTGACGGAGAAATAGCCTATATAGGTGGATTCAATATCGGAAATGAGTATCTCGGTTTGAATAAGAAGTTTGGGTACTGGAGAGACACTCATTTTAAAGTAAAGGGTGACGCAGTTAATCCAATACAAGGTCGATTTATACTTGATTGGCATCAGGCGAGTGATCAAGAGATGCATAGCTATGAAGAATTTTCATTTCACACATCGAATAATAGTGGTAAAAGTTATATGCAAATCATTTCAAGTGGTCCGAATTCAAGAACAGAGCATCTGAAGAATATGTATATCAAGCTAATTCTATCTGCAAAGAAGAGTGTATATATTCAATCACCGTACTTTGTTCCGGATTCCTCCTTTATGGATGCATGTAAGATTGCCCTATTATCTGGAGTAGATCTTCGTATTATGATACCGAATAAGCCAGATCATCCTTTTGTGTATTGGGCTACTTGGGCACATGCTGGGGAGCTATTGCACTACGGGGCGAAGATTTTATTATATGATAATGGGTTTCTACATGCTAAAACGATTGTCGTGGATCAAGAGGTTGCCTCGGTTGGAACAATGAATATCGATGCCCGGAGCTTTCGCTTGAACTTTGAAGTAAATGCGATTGTATACGATGAAGAAATTGCAAAGCAATTACATGCGGTGTTTTGTAAGGATAGTGAAAAGAGTACAGAGCTTACTTCTGAAAAATATAAGGAAAGAAGTTTAATCATAAAGTTCAAGGAAGGAATATCACGTCTACTCTCACCTATTTTATAATAGGATAGGTGTCCGTTCTGTTCATTATGCACTCAATCTTTATGAGAAAAAATGTTAAAAAAAGTATTGCATAGTGGAAAGTTATATAGTAATATAGCCCTATGAAAACGTATACAATACGGATTGTTACTGTTTAATCAGGCAAAACCGAATTCCTTTTATGAGGGAGAGGTTTTGCCTTTTTGCATTATCTAGGAAACAAAATAACACGATTAGTACAGTAGGATTGTTACTCTATGGAGGCAAAACCTAAATTACGAGACTAGGCATGTTAGGGCCTGGAGTTCTTGTAGTTTAGGTTTTTACTTTTATTCAAAGCTTTTTAAATCATTAGGGGGTGTTATACCATGAGTTATCAGCAGTTAGCGAAAGAGATAGTAGAGTTAGTTGGTGGAAAAACAAATGTGAAAAGCGTTTCTCACTGTGTAACGAGATTACGTTTTAAATTAAGAGATGAAAGCAAAGCAAATACAGAAGCATTAAATAATCACGAAGATGTTGTGACGGTTAAGAAGAGTGCTGGGCAGTACCAAGTGGTTATTGGAAATCATGTACCAGATGTTTATAAAGCAGTCCTAATAGAGGGTGGATTTGATTCAGCAGCGCCAGTAGAAGCAGATGGAGAGAATGAAGAAAAAGGAAATGTATTTAGTCGTTTTATTGATATTGTTTCCAACATTTTTATTCCTGTTTTAGGATTACTTGCAGCAACGGGTATGATTAAAGGGTTCAATGCATTATTCCTAGCGTTAGGCTTATTAGAGAATACAGATGGAACATATTTGTTACTAAATGCAATTGGTGATGGATTCTTCGTATTTCTACCAATCTTCTTAGGTTATACAGCAATGAAAAAGTTCGGTGGAACACCATTCCTGGGTATGGCGATTGCTGCTGGTTTGGTTCATCCAAGCTTAACCGGTATTAAATCTGGCGAAACCATTATGACTTTATTTGGTGGGACTATGTTTGAATCACCAGTTCAAATTACATTCCTAGGCATTCCAGTAGTCTTAATGAGCTATACGTCTTCTGTTATACCAATTATTCTATCAACCTATTTTGCATCAAAGGTTGAAAAGAAATTAGCAAAAGTGGTTCCAGCAGTAGTGAAATCGTTTGGTGTCCCATTCTTAACATTAATCATTATTGTTCCATTGACATTCTTAATCATTGGACCGATTGCTACATGGATTGCACTTTCTCTTGGGCAAGGGGCAACATTTATTTATGAAGCAGCTCCTCTCCTTGCAGGTCTAGTGTTAGGTGGATTATGGCAGGTTCTTGTTATCTTCGGTGTTCATTGGGGACTTATTCCTATTTATTATAATAACCTTGCTGTAAGCGGTTTTGATACGTTGATTGCAATGACAATTCCGGCTTCCTTTGCGCAAATTGGTGCTGTGTTAGGAGTTCTGATCTTAACGAAAAATCAAAAATTAAAATCATTAAGTATACCAGCGTTCATTTCAGGAGTTTTTGGCGTAACGGAACCAGCGATTTATGGGGTGACGTTACCACTGAAGAGACCATTTATAATGAGCTGTATCGCAGCAGCAGTAGGTGGAGCGGTGATTGCTGTTTCAGGTGCAGCTTTATATTCAGCAGGTCCACTTGGAATCTTTAAAATCCCTACCTTCATTAATCCAGAAACAGGTATTGATGGACACTTCTGGGGCATGATTCTTTCATTAGTAGTAGCATTTGTGCTAGGACTTGTGCTTACGCTTCTATTCGGTGGCGTTAATAAAAAACAAGAAAATAAAGAAGACCTTCAAACGAAGCCAGTCAAAAGTGATACATTAAAACCTGAAACCATCTTAAGTCCGATTACTGGCGAAGTCATCGCACTTACAGAAGTTCCTGATCAAGTATTTGCTTCAGGTGCAATGGGGAAAGGGGTAGGAATTAATCCTACTGAGGGTCGTGTCGTATCACCTGTAACAGGTGTTGTGACAACACTATTCAAAACCAAACATGCTGTAGGTATTACTTCAGATAACGGTTCTGAGATTTTAATTCATGTTGGAATGGATACCGTTCAACTAGAAGGAAAGCATTTTACTTCACATGTACAGCAAGGTGACCGCGTACAAGCTGGCGATTTACTAGTTGAATTCGATGTAGATGCTATTAAAGAAGCGGGCTATAAAGTTGTAACGCCTGTCATTATCACAAATAGTGCTCATTATGAGGATGTACAGACTTCAGACCAAAAGGTTGTTACGGAAAAGGATGTTTTAATGAAAACATCTTAGTAGATGTTGAAAAATGCAATATGGTGTGAGGAATGCCATATTGCATTGTTTTTTACTACTAAAAATAGGAGGTAATGAAGATGACAAAGAATAATGGTTTTCCAGAAAACTTTCTATGGGGTGGAGCGCTTGCGGCAAACCAGGTAGAAGGTGGATACATAGAAGGTGGAAAAGGTCTTACAACAGTAGATCTGATGCCAACAGGTGAGGCAAGACAAGAGATTTCAAAAGGCTATATTCGTAATTTTGAACCACAAGAGGATGTGTACTACCCTTCTCATGGCGCCATTGATTTTTATAATCGTTACAAGGAAGATATCGCACTATTTGCGGAAATGGGCTTTAAAGCACTGCGTATCTCCATTTCATGGGCGAGAATTTTTCCGAATGGTGATGAAGCAGAACCAAATGAAGACGGACTACAATTTTATGATAATGTGTTTGATGAATTACTATTACACAATATTGAACCGGTCGTAACAATTGCTCATTTTGATGTTCCTATCCATCTCGTAAAGGAATATGGTAGCTGGAAAAGCAGAAAGCTAGTAGATTTCTTTGAGCATTATTCCAAAACGATTTTCACACGTTACAAAGATAAAGTGAAATACTGGATGACCTTTAATGAAATTAACATGCTGCTGCATCGTCCTTATTTAGGAGCGGGAATTGTCTTAAATGATGAGGAGAATGTTAATCAAGTCCTTTATCAGGCGGCCCATCATCAGCTTGTTGCGAGTGCAAAGGCTGTTAAAGCTGGTCATGAAATCAACCCAGATTTCCAAATTGGCTGTATGCTAGCTGCAGGGATGACATACCCGTACACATCAAATCCAGATGATATTTGGCAGGCGATGGATAAGGATCGTGAATCGTTCTTCTTTATCGATGTGCAGTCACGAGGGGAGTATCCGGGGTATGCAAAACGTTTCTTTAAGGACCATAACCTCAATATCGAAATGGAAGAGGGAGACTTGGAGCTTCTGAAGGAAGGCACGGTTGATTACATCGGATTTAGTTACTATTCAAGCAGATGTACAAGTACAGATCCAGAGGTATTAAAAACGGCTATATCCGGAAATATTTTTGGATCTATTAAGAATCCTTATACGAAAGCATCTGAGTGGGGATGGACCATTGATCCGAAAGGGCTACGCATTACAGCAAATCAACTATGGGACCGATACCAAAAGCCACTCTTTATTGTTGAAAATGGCCTTGGTGCAGTTGATGAGCTAGATGAAAATGGGGAAATCAATGATGACTATCGAATCGAGTATTTACGTGCACACTTTAAAGAAATGAGAGAAGCAATCTTAGATGGTGTAGAGATTATTGGGTATACAAGCTGGGGGCCAATTGATATTGTTAGTGCTTCGACAGGAGAAATGAAGAAGCGTTATGGGTACATTTATGTAGACCGACAAAATGATGGGACTGGTACTCTTGAAAGGAAGAAAAAGAAATCCTTCGGGTGGTACAAAGCTGTTATTCAGAGTAATGGGGAAGAAATATAAGATATTAAAAAAGAATCTATTCCTAGTCTTATTGGGGATAGGTTCTTTCTTTTACATTCAATCGCAGTGGTATAACATTCATATTTTTATAAGAAAAAGAGGGACCCTACTATGAGGATCCCAATAACTTATTGAATGGATGAGGCGATCTTGTTTAAATGATCTAGGATTTCTGGTTTGCTACCACCACAATAGTAAGCAGCTATCAATTGATAGCATGTTGCTAGATCAATTAAATAACAACGGTGAGAGCCCATTTCATAGACAAAGTGGCTTTGCTCTTCACCTTTCTGTCCATCAAACACTTTATATTGTTCCAGACTAAATAATTCACGTACTCCACTTGAAGCTAAGTCAAGAAACTCTTCTCGTGAGACTTCTCTTAGTGCCACCAGATTTTTTGCGTTCATGGTAATACCTCCATTTAAGAATCTATTTACATTATCTGATAAACTAGCCGTATGAAAAAGTGATTCCTTAAACTACGACCTATATTGATTATTATAGGAAATCATCTATATTGTACTTTCAGATTTTATCATAATATGATTTTTAGGTCGTAATGGAATGCTCAAAATTTAATTAGAAAAAGCTGGATACGAATAGGTTCGTTGGTATCCAGCTTTTTCTTATGCATGTTATACAATTGTAGTTTTGGAAAAGTGTATTAAAACGAACCAATACTTACTTTAACAATATTATATAAGTTAATAAAAATGATGATTAAAATGGCGATATTAAATATCTTTTCAACCTGTACGTTCGAAAGTTTCGTCACAATCATTGAACCAATTAGCCCACCTAATATTCCACCAGGGATCATAACGGTGAGCATAATCAAGTTGTAATCACCAAATCCAGAAGTGAAGGCAATTAAAAGAAGTGCCGACAATTGAGAGAAGAAGATGATGAAAATCGAGTTAAGTCCTGCATTTTTGGCTGTCATTGAAAAGAGAAGGCATAGTACAGCAACATTTAATGGGCCGCCTCCAATTCCTAGAAAAGCAGAAAGAAAGCCTAGTGTGAATCCTACCGCTAGAATAATTGCTTTATTTTTTACCAAATACGATTTTAAGCTATGCTTCTTTTTAAAATAAATAAAGATTAAGGAAAGTAAGATTGCTAAAAGTGAAGATTGAATAATGGCAGTAATCATTGGAATATTTAACGAGATGGCAATGAGGTTGAAGATGGCTTTCCCGATAATTCCTCCCAAGATAGAACCGAGAGCAATGAACGAGCTAGAAACCTTATCAACTTTGACATCACTTTTTCTCATTTTAATTAATGACACGGTCGCCATCGAAAGAACGGTCGCAGCGGATAAGACACCAATTGTTGGTAAATCATAGTGACCAAACAGATCTAGGACTGGCTTGATTATGACACCACCGCCAAGACCAGCAATGGCTCCAAGAGTGGACGCAATGAGTCCAATGGCAAAATATAAAATAAATATAACAATCATCCTCGGTTTGTTTTTTCTTCCCAGAATTAATCCTACCAAACAGCCTTGGTCGAAAACAATAGTGTTTTATAAAGGGAAGGTATGAAAGAGGCTGTCTCGAGAAAGGAACCATTTAAAGGAATTGAAAAAATGAAAAAGAGGGGCATCTAGTCACCCCTCTTTACATAATTCCTATAACAATACCTCAATAGATTCTTTATTCTTTTCTCTCAACTCTTCAATAAGCGCTAGTGTCTTTTCGTTTCTCTTCTGGCTCATGATTTGTTGCTCAAGTTGTGGTTTTACTGTTTCAAAGTCTGGCGCTTCACTCTCACTTGCTTTTGCTTGCTCTTCAAACTGTGCATACATTGTTTGTAATTCATCGTCGCTTACATTGATTTCACCAATCTGTTGATCAATATATTGGGTCACAATTTGTTGGTTACCAAGCTGCTTCTTTAACTCGCCTTCAGTTAAGTTATAATCCTCTAGTGCTTTTGTGAACTGTTCTTCATCCTCAAATTGCGATTTCATACTACTAATTTCAGTATCCACGGCCTCTTCGTCAATGGATAAACCTTCATCTTTGGCTGTTTGCAAAAGTAATTCAGTATTGATGAGTTGATCTAGGACAGATTGTTCAATTTGAGTTTTTGCCTCATCATCGAGATCTTCGACGTTCATTCCTTGGTCTGTATACAACTGCTTAGCATTCGCTAATTCTTCATCAAATGTACTCTTTGAAATTTCTTCTCCATTTACGACTGCTACAATATCCTCAGCTGATTGCTCTTCCGAATTGTTGCTGCAAGCTCCTAATAAAAGTAAGAACAATCCTACAATTAAAATAAATAATTTGTTTACATGTGTTTTTTGCATGATCCGAACTCCTTTCAAGACGATTCCCTAAGTGTAACATACATGGTACAAGCTTGTATCGGTGTAAACGAAATGTAATGAGGTCTTAACAGAGACTGTGAACAAATTGCGACTTTAATAAATTTCACTTTTATTTTATGTATACTTTTGTGTCTAATAAGTGTATACAGATAAGAAATTGTGCCTGCGTGTGTAAAGGTTATTTTGGATTCTAAAGCAGTTGTTTTATCAGACAACAAAGCATATCATTGTTCATATATGGTAAACATTACCGGTTATCTTAAAATAGGAGGCTTTATATGTCAGGCATAATAAACACACCAACATACATAATTAGAGCTGGAGAAATAGAAGATTCTGAAGCACTGTTTAAAATATCAAAATCCATTATTTCTGAAAGGGAATATTTCATTACAGTTCCCGAAGAGTTTGAAATGACACTCGAACAACACAGGGAACATATACGAGAATTATTAAACAAAGAGAAAGAAACTTTATTTGTTGCTGAGATAGAGGGATTGGTTGTGGGTTCAATTGTATTTCGTTCCCAAACTACTAAGAGACAATCTCATATCGGGACTATTTCGATGTCTATAGATAAAGAGTATAGAGGAATCGGTATTGGGAAAGCACTTCTTAAATCATTGTTGGATTGGGTAGAAAAAAGCCCTGTTATAGAAAAGGTATGTTTAGGGGTATTCTCAACAAATGATAGAGCGGTATCTTTATATAAAAGTATGGGATTTATTGAGGAAGGTAGAAAAGTTAAAGAATTTAAAATAAATGACAATACGTATGTTGATGATATTCTTATGTACAAGTTTGTTTAAACCACTGTAATGTAGAAAATTAATTATAAGAAATGATTTTATATTTTGGTTAACTTTCAATTAGGTAAATTTGGAGATGAAACAATAATTATTATATATAGAAAAACCTAGCAATGTTTAGTTGCTAGGTTCGTTTCGATTATCAATTTCTTTTGTATCTTTTACAACTACTCCAAGTTCTTTTGCCAATTCTTCTAATGAAGCTACTGTATTTTCTAGAGCTTCCATAGTTGCTAGCTGTTGATTAGATGCTTCTGAGATTTGGGTGCTTCGATAGAGTGTACGTTCTGCTGTATTGTTCATGGTCTCGAACGCGACGAGAACAGTATTTGAATCGGTTAAAAGTATATTTGAAGCAGATTGGATTTGCTCTGTTTGTACCTTGACATTATTAGTAGACTGAAATATATCCTCAAATACTTGGTTTGCAGAATCCAAAATCGTTCTACCTTCTTTTACTACATTATTACCATCGTGCATTGCTTTGTTTACTAGTGCTACTTCATTAGTAATTTCATTGATAAGGTTATTTATAGCTTCTGTAGATGTATTCGTTTGCTTGGCAAGATTACCTATTTCATTTGCTACCACTGCAAAACCTTTTCCTTTTTCTCCTGCTCTGACAGCTTCTATATTGGCATTAAATGATAACATTCTTGTTTGTTCCGAAATTTTAGATATGAGAAAGGATATCTCTGTAATTTCTTTTGATTTCTGATGTAAATTTTGAACTAATTGTGAGATATCATTAACACTATTATCGATTTCAAGCATTTTATGGCTCATTCTTTCTATTTCAACTTTCCCACTTATAGATTGATTATTAGTATGTCCAGACGATTGATCAACTTCTATGAGCTTTTCAGCTATAGAAGAAATATTTTCCAATAGACCGTTAATTAATTTTTTCGTAGTTTGAGAAGTGTTTAACTGGCTACTGGCCTCTTCTGACATTTCCGAAATGGTCTTGGTTATATGTTGACTAGCATGTGATGATTCTTCGTAACCGACAGACAGTTCTTTTACAGATGTTAAAATACTGTTTGTGGTATAAGTTAATTTCTCGAGAATCTGCTTTGTAGCTTCTTTATGTTGTGCATTTTCTGCTCTCAACTCTTTATTTACTTTTTCTTTGTATACTATAAGAAAGATATTTGCCCCACTAGTAAAGATGAGATAAATCGCATGGATTAATAATAGGGGAAATTTATATTCACTTGTCCCACAAATTAATTCTGGAAAGAAGAAGTATCCAGCTAAGTGGTGAATGGCAAATATACCGGTACTAATGATAATTAATTTTATTGAATCGTAAAAAGCCAAGAAGGCAATGACCATGAAAATGGAGAAGTGATACTCTACTAATCCGTTTCCTCCAGCAATAATGGAAATACTTCCAAATGTAAGGATCAACATATTTAATAACGGCAAATGTTTACTATTTGAATTGGCTCGATATAGAAAAACAACGATTACAAACAAAATAAGAGGAATAAGCAGGAATCCATTAAGCAATAGTACCAGTTGATTTGATAGTTCAACAATAGTATTAAAAGATAGATAGGATTCAAGGAAATTAAGTTCTCTATGCAAAAAATGAGTGACTAATGACAAAAGGACTGTGAACGAAGTTAGATAAATCATCACCTTATTTTTATTCATCATTTCATAACACCTCACAGATACAGTAATTACTTATAGTATCGTCAACGTATATGTAATTTTAATATGCACTTCGAACTATTTATACAATTTTCGACATAAAACGACATTTTTTCTTCAGGTGGATTGAAAGTGCCTGAAGCGTAATGGAACGAACAATATAGTAGCAGAAACAAGTTAAAAAGTGACAAAGTATACGAAAATAGCATGTTTTTAAGATGTTGAGTCAATGAATGGATTTTAATGGTAAACATTTACAATAAAGATTTACTTTCCATTTGACAGTGAGAATCATTATCAAGTATAATTTTAATTGTTAATGATAATCATTATCAGTGATGTGCTATGTGAAGAGCTTGATTTGACCCCCTCTAATCGAGTTCAATAAAAAGGTTTCTTGTTACGTTTGTATTGGATGTAATGAGAAACCTGTTTTATAAAGTGTTTAGAAATCCATATGGGGATAAAAATAGGTTAGGAAGACAGGAGAGAAATAATAATGTTTATTATTTGTCTATGGTGTTTTTATCAATATTCTACTGAGCACGCTGAAAGTGACCATAGCGAACAAAGTCATCCATGTCCTTGCTGTGGTTCAAATGACATTGAGAATCAGTTACTACTCTAACAAATTATACAATGATGATATAAATATTTTTAGATTGTACTAGCTAAAAGGAGGATATGTATTATGTTGCATCATTTCGTT
This sequence comes from Rossellomorea marisflavi, assembly GCA_003667865.1. Classification (GTDB taxonomy): domain Bacteria; phylum Bacillota; class Bacilli; order Bacillales; family Bacillaceae_B; genus Rossellomorea; species Rossellomorea marisflavi_C. The sequence goes on from CP033051.1 coordinate 1,928,839, forward strand.
GCTGTAAAATCATTTCTACATAAAGTTGACTGTTTCTGTCCAGGAAGTGAACACTCGGAATTAATTAAGATTAATCCAGCTGATCTCATTAGCATCTCGTATGAGAGAAGGTTTAGCATGATTAATGGTTGGTATGTTCAAGTTGAAGTGAACGAATTTGTTTTTTACATGTCTATTGAAGACCTTGAGCATTATTATCTTCAAGGCTATTTATTCTCTCAAATTGATTTAGAATTAAGACTAAACTATTTACATTACCAAATTAATGACTCGCTTGACCGTGGGGATGAAAGTAAATTCATAGAGGCTACTCAAAGCTGGAACGAGTTCAAACGCCTTAAAGAGCATTTTGAACAAACTATGAAAAAAAGCCATGAAGTTTCATATTGGTAAAAAAAGTAGGACAGTAGAATGGTATTATAATCCTTGATGAAGAAGCAAGAGTAAACTTTTGCTTCTTTTTTCTATTTAAAAATAATGAAAAGTTCGGTTTTATTTTTTAATCGGTATTATAGTAGTATAAATATACAAAAAAAGTATAATGTTTCATTAATTGTGTTAGTATTAGCTGAAAGACTAGTTATTTTACGAAGATATTAAGGAGAGCATCTCTATGCATACGAATCATCCAATTAAGGAATTGGTTAATAATGAGGTAACCGCTAGGGACGGTGCGCATATTTTATACATGTATAATAATCTGGAGAAATATGTAGAAAATGCGACCACTTTTATTTATGAAGGATTAACAAAAGGCTCAATTGTACTTTATATTGATGATGAACTACTTGTGAATCGAATAAAGGAAAATCTTAAAAAGTTAGGCATACAAGAGGATCAGTTAGATGATCTTATTTGCTTAGTCTCAAATGAGTTCTACCTCAATGGAGAAGAGTTCGATGCCTTCGGTGCACGCAATAAGCTTACTAAATTATTACAGCCACTCATTGACCAGGGCCATTCAATTCATACTTGGGGAGATGTGCCATTGCCTCATTCACAATCCACTTCTGAAAGAGTTCTAACCTATGAATGTGAATGTGATTTATTTGTTTCTGCCGAAAGATTAATTTCTGTATGTACATATAACTCAACTACAACCCCAGCATATATTCAAAATGAATTGTTGAAAACACATACACATTTAATGACAGATGATACGTGCATCATGTCGCCGCTTTACAGTCAGAAAACCCTTACCCCTTTTTCTGCTGAGGAATTAGAACATCTTCAACAGGTAGAAAAACAATATGAAGAATTAAAAAATATTAACAGCCGACTTGAGTTCGAATTTAACGTAGTGAAATTAAAGAATGATGCTATTAAACAAAGTGAAGAAAAACTTCGCACAATCATTAATAAACTACCCATTCCAATTATCATCAGAAGTGACACTACCGTATTATTTCTAAATGATAAAGCAAATGAGCATTTTTTAGCTGGTAAAAATGAGGATGAACTAAATGAATTGCTCCAAAAATGTGATGCTAATGTCAAAAGAGTGCTAGAGGGTGATGTAAGTGACCATCACTACATTATTGAAGGAGAAAATCAAGTTTACTTGGTGAATTCAATCAATCTAGTATTTGAAGATGTACCGGCTAACCTGCAAGCATTTGTGGATATTACTCAGGAAAAAGAAAATGAAAAGCTGATGATTCGGTCAGAAAAAATGACCATTGCCGGTGAATTAGCAGCAAGTATTGCTCATGAATTACGAAATCCATTAACGGCAGTGAAAGGCTTCTTTCAGATGTTAAGATATTCGAATGACAATTTAGATTTGTACTATAGTGTTATCAATGATGAGTTATCACGGATAGAACAAATTGCAAGTGAGTTATTAACATTAGCGAAGCCACATGCCGATTACCGTAAAAATTACAATATTGTTCAGTTGGTTGAGGAAGTGAAACTTTTATTGACTTCTCAAACAAACATGAAAAATATAGGCTTGCTTCTAGAAGTCTCAAATAGGCAATTGTATATTAATTGTGATAATAATAAGATTAAGCAAGTGCTAATAAATATTATTAAAAATGCGATAGATGCAATGGAAAATGGTGGCGATATTTCTATTAAGATTCATGATGTAATAGAGAATGTGCAAATCCAAATTACTGATCAAGGAAGAGGCATTCCGAAAGATTTAATGGGGAGAATTGGCGAACCATTTTATACAACTAAAGAAAAGGGAACTGGAATTGGCTTGATGGTTTGCTTTCAGATTATTGAAAGTCATAACGGGACCATTCATGTGCAAAGTGAAATTGATGTGGGAACAACTTTTACTATCACACTTCCAAAAGCACACGAAAGTCTAAGTGCGATTAGCTAGCAGGGGATAGAGCACCCCTGCTTTTTTTTGTTGTATTGAAGTTCCGTTTGTAAAATGGAAAATCGTGAAAAAGCAAGATGTATTCGGGAAGTACCAGTTGTAAGGTAGTTTTGATAAGAAGTCTATTCTAATGGCTATTGCTCACGTCCTTATCAACTTCTTAGGCATTTCTATGCAAATGTAGCAGTTGAAGAGTAGTTTGCTCTATATCCTGTTGGCGTCGAAATTCTTCTGTCACGCTACCTTGTTTCATGAAATAAATGGTATCTCCAACTTCTGCTGCCACGTCCATCATATGGGTTGAAAAAACAATTGTTGTACCAGTTCCTTGAACTTCCTTTACAATAAGTACGAACTCATTAATCCAATAAGGATCCAATCCATTCGTTGGTTCATCCAATAACAGTAAACGAGGATTCCCTAATAAGGCTTGCCCGAATAGGAGTCGTTGACGCATCCCTTTTGAGAGGTTCTTTATAAGCTCGTCTTTTTTCTCATGAAGTCCGATGCGATCAAGGATGGCTTCTACTTGGTCTTTAGTAGCATCAGGGCGATATGAAGCAAAGAATAGTAGCATCTCCTTTACAGACATTAATTGTTGTGCGGGAAAATTGTCAGGCATATACCCAATTTGATTAACGTATGCCTCACGATTCTTTGCAAGATCTACCCCCTCCAGAATAACACTGCCTGTAGTAGGTTTTGACAGAGCTGCGAGTATTTGAATGAGAGTGCTTTTACCAGCACCATTTCCTCCGCATAACACAACACACTTACCGGACTCTACTGAAAACGAAAGAGGATGTAAGGCTTCTTTATTTTTGTAGATTTTCGAAATCTGTTCTACCTTTAAGGTCGTCAATTCATCTTCCTCCTTTCAAGCTTCCATCCAGAAATAGCTAGGAGGGCTACTAGATATACGAAGGTATATAGAATGAGTACTGGCAGGGATATCCCCATGTTGAAAAAGGAAACAAGGGTATCAAAGTCCTGTCCAAACACTGCGCCCCCTCCAAACTGTACAACAAAGAACACACGTAAGAGCTCTGCTGGGTTGAGGAGTAGGGTAATGAATAATACATTTGGAATAAATGTATATGATACAAATTGTAATAGTGCGATTATGAGACTAGACCACATCATAATGAGAATAAACCAAGCTGCAACAGAGCTCATCAGTGCCTGCCAACGTGTATAGGCAAATGATCCTAGTAAGATTCCAAGTGCTAAAAAGAAGCTAAGTAGAAAAATAGAAAATAAGTAGATTAAGACCATCCACCGTAATGAAACGGAAAACTGTAATACGGTACTTATGACCATACTGATGCCAAAGCTAAGAGTGAAGATCGCTATTTGAGCCAAAAGCTGACCAACAAATTTTCCGATAACATATTGAAACGTTGATACAGGATATGTACTGAGAAGGGACCATTGTCCGCTCTCCACTTCATTTGTTATGGATAAAGAGCCAAATATAAGCATAAATAAAGGCAAAAGATAAAGAAGTAGATTAATCATCGTACCAAGCATATTGGTGTAGCCTTCAAATTGTGGTAACCCTCTATTTAACAAAAATAACAAGCTAATAACAAATGTCCACAAAATGACAAATGTGTAGGCAGATGACTGCCGTAACGTTGTTCGCCATTCCATTAATAAAGCTGTTTTCATCGTAATCATCCTTGTAAAGGTGGTGTAATAAAACGGTGTACAATACATTCGTACACCGTCTTTTTGTTTGGTCCTAATTAATGAGCGTTATGCTCTGAACTTGAATCACTGTCATGTTCTTCGTTCATGTCCATGCTTTCATCATGGTCTTCACCATGACTGTGGCCATCCATATTCATTGTTTTACTCATAGGCCATTTATGTGTTTGCAGATCATCATACGTTAATAGCTCGCCTTCGTTTTCTGCGATAAATTGTTCTGCATCATCAGAGCTAGCGAAAGAAATGACATTGTAGCTCATCGGTGTTTTTACATGCTGATTATACACATAGGTCGCTTGGTCACCCTGTATCCAATCCTTTGTATGATAATCTCTGACAAACTGAGCAGCTACATCATCTGAACCATTATTGCCTAACCACTCATACATACATCCAATATCATCAAACTTCTGTACTTTGTCATTAGTTAAGATAACCTCTGTTGCAAATTGACTATTCATTACTTGCATATTACAGATCGCACAAGTATCCGTCGCTTCATCAATTGAAACAGGCTCTACCTCATTATTTCCACATGCTGATAAGACGATAAATGCAAGTGCTAGGAATCCAAGTAATTTCGTTCTTTTCATGATTATGTCCTCCTGATTTTAAAAAGTTGTAAACCTATAACCATAAAGCAAATGCCCAATACGAGCTTTAGTATGAAAGACAAAAGGTGAAAAACAGCTCCGTTGCTCTCTTGGGGTGGATCCATTAATGTCTGGTGATCTTGCATAACAGACTCTGATGGTACTTCTAGTAATGTCTTCAATACTGTGATACCAGGTGAATCAAAGAATAGCTGATAAGCAGGAACATCCTCTGTCAACAGCAAGTAAAGAGGGTCTGCTCGATAGGGAAAAAGGCTGACTCCTTCCTTATATTTTTCTAATTTTATGGAGGCATCCCAGTAATTTTGATTAACATCGTTTTCTGTACTATTAACAGCTTGAAGCTCATTCACATTGCCGATAAAACTGTTGGTCGTAATCACATTTTCATTTGTATTATTGAACTGTACACCAATAAAATTATTGGTTAAACGATTATTCATTATAGTGTTTTCAGTTGCAGATTCCATGAAGATACCCACTCGATTTTCTGTCAATCTATTTTTTGTTACAGTAGTACGGTGTGCATCAAATAATAATAGTCCTTGTGAATTAACGTTGAGGTTATTATCGGAAAAACTATTGTCGAGTACTTTGACCCCGTTTGAAGTCATGATCATCGCACCAGTAAAGTTTTGGTTGGAATTATTGGATTGTATAATGACATGATCGGAATACATAAGATGAATTCCATATCTAGCAGACTGAATGCGGTTGTTTAAAATCATATTCTTACTTCCTTGTTCAAGGTAAATGCCATCATGCACATCTTGAATTTCTACATTTTGAATGATGTTCTCAGTTGACTGCCAAACATCAATTCCATTCCCACTCCCATTTGTCGTAATCGTACCTCCATTAATCACTGAGTTGGTCACTCCATCTAACTGGATTCCAGCTGTACTACTAGTAACGTGTATATTATCAATCTCTATGCGATCACCTGTTAGGGATATAGCAGATTGCTTTGTGTTTATTGCCGATTCTGTTCTTTGATGATCATGCTCATGAGCTTCGGTATCAGAAGCTCCTGTTGACGTTCCTATGTTTTTGTCGTTGAGACAGTATTCGACGTGAATATTTTCTAGTCGAACCTGATTTGCTTGGATGGTAATCATGGGGTTATTAGAACAGAATCGAAGTTTTGTATGCTCTGATCCAATTAAGGTAATAGGTTTCGTGATGACTATTTCTTCTTCATAAGTGTGGTCTAATAAGTGTATGACACCACCTGAGGAGGCTTCATCAATTAAAGACTGTATATGTCCTTCTCCCATAACAGTGTTCGTAATGAGAAAGAATGAAAAAGGAGCTAGTAAAATGATGAATAACCTACGAATAAAACCGCTTATATTCACAATCTAGTAATCCCTCCAATACATGACCCGTTATCTTTAGAGTACGAATAAAAACGTGCTTCTCAGTAATTGATTGTAATGTGTTTTTGTGAAATAAGAATGAAATCTATTTGTATATTAGGTGACATATCGTCACTTGAAGACAACAACTCTATTGAAAATTATTGGAATGTTTCGGTTGTTTTATACATGAACCTCACAACTAGTTGATTCTTTGGACAGTAAATTAATTAAGGGCTTCGCTCTTGTTCCTTCACTGAACCAAATTCTGGGACCGAGCACATTCGGTGATTTATGCTATAATAAATTATTCAATCGTTTACTACTTATATAATGAAGAATAATAGACAAATAGAGTTAGTGCTGATAAAAAGCAGGTGGACACATGGGGACGAAACAGAAAACAGCATATCGTTGTCGTATTCGTTTAACGAATACGGCAAAGGAAAAGATGCGGGAGCTCAAGTTGGATGAGCAAACGTTTTTTTTATTGGATAAATCCTATCATGTATATATAGAAAAGTATCCACAAACAGCTGTTGGCGAAGTGTCGGCTGCTTTGTTTCTTGATAATAAAGTGGATGAAAAGCTAGCAGATCTGTGTAACGGAGATGTAGTGGTACTACATTGTGTTGTCGAGAAGGATCGTTTTATCGTAACCAATGTGACGACAAGACCAGGACATATTCCTATTGATTCAAATTGGCGTAAGTCTGTTACCCTTACGTTTGATACGAATGCTCAGCGTGGCGGGGAAACATTGTCACTTGAATTGTTAAATATGATTCACCATATGCCGGTTGCAAAGGAAAGCTCGCAGTATGTGAAGAAGAGAATTGCAAGCTGGGAAGGCTATCTGAAAATTCAGGAGCGGACAGCAGATATTCCTGATATGACCTCACGTTATTCAAGCATTTCTTTCAATAATGACTTTAGTCGAATGACAATGAAAGGCTGTCAGCTCAAGGATCAAGAATGGTCGTTACTTAAGGATTTAAGTGTCAAACTTAAAGGAATTGACCAAGATGTTGGAAAAGTACTGAAGGCCAACCGTTCGACAGCTTCTGTTGAAGTAGAATTGCACGGTTATATGGAAGAGCATGCCCGTGCTCAAAGGCTGAACGTCCACCCTAAAGAGGTGACCTTTAGTAACTTTGCGACTCTAAGCCAGGTAAAACGATTACGACAAGGCTTTAAGCAATTAGAAAACGGGATGGCAGCAAATCCGGAGCTGGAGCGTTTGTTATTTGAAAACAAACCACCGGTTAAAGAAGTGAAAAAGCTCGCAAATCTTCAGTTTCATAATCGCCTGAACGAGTTCCAGCAAAAAGCAGTAACAGGGGCAATGTCTGCAGAAGATCTATATGTCATTCAAGGACCACCTGGAACTGGAAAAACAACGGTAATCTCAGAAATCTGCTTACAAAATGCTAGAGCAGGTTTGCGTACTCTAGTTGCTTCACAGTCAAACCTAGCAGTAGATAATGCTCTAGGAAGATTACTTGCAAATAAAGACATCCGCATTCTTCGAGTGGGGCGTACAGAAAGCATTGAAGAAGAAGGGAAAAAGTTCATTGAAGAAAATGTTGGTCAGTATTGGAAGGACCATACATTAAAAGAGGTTTCCTCACAATTTGAAATGCATAAACAGCGTCAAATGGAAGTTGAAGCAGAATGGGCAACAAATGAGCAAGAGCATGACCGACTTCAGAAATTGCTTGAACGTGTAGAAGCGGAAGTCAAAGCGAAGAAGGAAGCAGAGCAGATATATAGTGACATTCAGTCAATGATTAATACGTATAAACAAGAAAGGCAAACAGCTGAACAGAAGATAGAGACTGTACAGCAACGAGTGAAAGAGATTGAGCACTCCCTTCATCAGCTGAAAGACGTTTTAGAAAAAGATCAAGCATTTCTAGCGGCAATGCCTGATACGGATAGTATTCAGCAAGAGTGGGATGCAACAGAGCAAGAGATTGCCCGTCTGCAAAAAAGTGTTGCCTTTCAGGAGCTTGAAGAGGAGATACTGGAGCAACAACAGGTAATGGACCAGGCTACTCTAGAGTATGAAAAATGGAAAGAGATTTCTGAGAAAACAGAAGCTTTGTCGACAAGAATTACCGAAGCGAAAAAGGTTGATACCTTAAAATGGATCATCCTTGAGCGGAATCTAAAGCGTACATTAGGAGTTCAGCAGTATATCCAAAAGCTCGAAGAACTCCGTGAAGAAAAAGGTCAATTTGATAAATTAAAAGCATACTATGACCAGCTGAACCGAGCGATGTCGTATGTTGCACAGCTACTAGAAAAGCAAAAGCTAGACATGAATCAGATTAAGCAACAGATGCTTACTAGCAAGCCTATTTCTACAAACTCCACAGAGATTGATCAATTTTTGGAAGGGTTGAGAAATGACCTGAAGAATCGTTCTTCCATATACCCGGACCGACTGGTTGCCTATCTACAAGGGTTATATGGAAGAAGACAGTTTGTAAAACTAAGAGCAGAGCGGCTAAAGCCGAACCAAATGTATATACAGCTAGCACAGGAAGCCCTTCACAATTTGAAGCAGGAGCTACTTGAGCAGGTTTATCCATTGCAGAATGAAAATAGAGGTGTTTTTCAAAAATATCAGAAGGGAATGGATGAGCAGAAAACGAAGCTTACCATTTTACAAAATAAACGTGAGGAAATGCTGGAGACGACAGAGGTCATTCCGAACGTAAAAGAATTGCTTGTGCAGCATGAAACGAGAAAGCATGAGCTACAGAAAAAGAAACAGCAATATGAGGAAGCAAAGCTACGAGTTGAAGAGAATGGTGGAAAACAAGATAGCGAAGCACAGCAGCTAAAGGAAGCAGAGGAAAGACGTACTGTAACAGAGGCTCGACTTCAAGAACTGAACGTGATGGTGCAGCAAAAGGAAGAAGAATTACTACCTTTACAAGAAATCTTAGCATCAGAACCAGAGCATGAGCATGAAAATGTGTTACGTCAATTAGCGAGCATTTCATTTAATCGTGAATCATTAAAGCAGGAAAAGCAGAAGCTCCCACTTTTTCAGTCTGTTCAAGGTGAGTGGTTGTCTCTATTAAAAGAAGCGAATGACCATGACTTAAATGAAATCCGAAAGCTTTATGTGAAGCATTCTAACGTAATAGGAACGACATGTGTGGCATCGGCGAGAAAGGACTTTATCGAAAATTATCCAGTCTTTGATGTGGTTATTATTGACGAGGTATCGAAAGCAACCCCACCGGAGCTGCTATTACCGATGCTTAAAGGGAAGAAAATCATCCTTGTTGGGGACCATCATCAGCTTCCACCTCTTCTAGGAAATGATACCCTCGAGGAGGCACTTCAGGAGCTTGCAGATGAAAATGGAGATTTCGAGGGGAAGGCTGAATTAAACAAGCTGTTAAAAGAGTCGTTGTTTGAACGATTATTTAAAAACTTACCTGCTAGCAACAAAACCATGCTTGCGATTCAATACCGTATGCATGAAAAGATTATGAAAACAATTACGCCGTTCTATGAACAAGAAAGCGATCGACTGCAATGCGGATTAACAGACTCTGACTCTGATCGTGATCATATGCTTGAATCACCACTTATTCAGCGTAACAATCATTTGTTATGGTTAGATATTCCGAACGAGCCTTCGTTTTTTGAAGAGCGTATGAAAGGCGGAAAAAGTCTTTATAATGCGGCCGAATTAGAGAGGATTGCAGTATTGCTGAAGGAATTAGATGAAGCGACAGCACGTGCAAAAGAGGAAGGAAGAATCCATCCTGATGAGAAGAAACACGTTGGGGTTATTAGTTTTTATGGAGAACAAGTGAAGCGAATTGATCGCATGATTCATCAGGAGCTTCGTTTACCTAACGTGACAATACGTACGGGAACAGTGGACAGGTTTCAGGGAATGGAAATGGATGTTATTCTACTGAGCATGGTGCGAAATCATGAGAACCCGAGGGATGACATTGGCTTTGCACGAGATTACCGTAGGCTAAATGTTGCCTTGTCGAGAGCAAGAGAATTGCTTGTGTTAATTGGTAGCACGAAAATGTTCACGGAACGAACAAGGTATAACGATACAAAACAGATGTACACACACGTATTAGATGAAGTGAGGCAACAAAATGGATTGCGAGTGCTAGAAGAGGTGAGTGTACTTGGATAAATTAGAACACCAGTTACGGAAGCAGCTACTGGAGAATGCAGCAATTGAAATCAAGAAGTCCGTTACTTGGCATTTACCCGTTTTGAACTACTCTGTTGGGTATAAGCGGGTAAAAAGAATACAAATGGATATCTTGATGAAAATGATGCTTCTCACATTCGAGCAAACGGAAATTCGCCGAGCCGCTAATTTGTCTGAGCTCCTGCTCGTGGAGGAGCTGTTCATTGAGGATTTGCTTGTGAAAATGCAGCGAATGGGCTTAATTCGACTAGAGCAGCAAATTTATAAGCTGACATCCAAAGGAAAAGAACAGCTAAACACGGGGACACTTGAAGAGGAAATGGAAGAAGAGGTCACAATGATCTCGTACAGTCCTTTTCATGATGCGTGTTGGCCAGACACATTCGAATCGCTACCTGAGTCTAAAGGGGAAATGCCTTTATTTCGGTATGCAACCGATGAGAACCTTCTAGATGAGGTTCGATTGCTAACGGTTCTTGCTGAACGAAATGATGGCGTAGAGGAAGACGGTTTTCAAACTAAAGTGGCAGAAGTTACCCGATATGATGTAGAAGAATCAGAGCCTGTTCCATTTCTGGAATTTCAAATGTACAACAAGGAACAAGATATTTTCTATGTTCGTGTCTGGAATACATGGCTTGGACGATGGGATGAAAAGCTGGAGAAGTATATAGAAGAGAAGGAACGGCTCGCGTGGCGAGAGAAGTGGTTGGTGGAAGAGGAAGTAACGGAGTGAGTTGAATTGGTTCTGGTGGTTGTGAGACTGCCAGGGCTATTTTTGTAGGAGTAGTAAGTTGAAAGATGATACAGCCGAATTTCTTCGGTGGAGCGGACATTTATTCCGTTATTTTCACAAAATGGCTTCATTTTGAGGCAGTTGTGGACATTTATTCCGCTATTTCATGAAAATCGTAGTGTATTTGCTCCACAATTGCTAAATAACGGAACAGATGTCCGCCAGCGACTTACGATAGAGGTTTTTACTAATAATAACGGAATAAATGTCCGGCATCTTTACTAAAGATTCCTATATCAATAATTCCGTGTAAATTGATTTCTGTCTTTCTTATGTTTGTATCTGCAATGTGCAAGTTTGAAATATAGTTGATGACATAGGGCATTTAAAAGAATGTAGCAGATTTTAGTGGAACAGAAGGAAATTAAACATTAAAAAAACTGCTATTCAATAGCAGTAATGGATAACGCCTTAAGAAGAAGTAAAATATCCTGATGAATGCATTCTTGAACTTGTGTATCGGTACAGTTTTTATACTCACCTTGTAATCGTCCAAGTTCTCTAATGAATAGTAAGTGTTCAGCCTTACTAAGCATAGTGTATTCGCTCCTTTACATAGGATAAAAACACTATGTCAGCTAACACTACCACTATTATCTTTTATATACAATCATTTAACTCTCAATTCTGACATGTTGGGGTTCGAAAACAGACCAATTATTCCGTTCATAATTGGTGATAATAATAGTGAACATATTAAAAATATATAGTATTTTCTAATGCTACGGTATATGATTAAAGCTTACAAGGAAAAGAGGACGATAAGAGACATGATTAAAATTGAATTACCAAAAGTCGATGTATCCATTACAGAACGCAAACAAACACCTAACAGTGATGAACCAAAAATAAAATCAATTGAAGGATTTATCGATCTTCATGAGATCCCAAGAGACAAGGGTGGAATGATCCTTTTTTACAACATCCATGATGAGCTTCTTTTTGTTGGAAAAGCAAGAAAGCTAAGACAACGAGTGAAAAAGCATCTAGAAGATACCGTTTCTCCATTGAAAAATCACCGCGACGAAGTGTACAGAATTGATGTCTGCTTAGTGGAAGATCCGATGGAACGTGATATTTATGAGACTTATATGATTAATGCACTACTAGCAAAATATAATGTGGATAAAGTATATTTCTAGAAGAAAGTAGGGGGGCTCTCCTGCTTTTTTATTTTGTGGGTCAGAGGGACAGGTTCCTCGTCCCACTTGAACAATTTACTGGGACAAGGGACCTGTCCCCGCGACCCACCCGAGACCGATAAGCAAAAAAAGGTTCTGGTATCTAAATGAGTACCAGAACCTTTTAAGTAAAACTGAAAAGAAGAAGACTAAACTACTCTAAATTGGCATGTTTCCCATACATTTTAGTAGTGTCTAATCCCTTTTTCTCCATGAAGCTTAATATTATGGCATCATAAAAAAGTAAAAGAGTTTGTTCAAACAGTGAGCCCATTGGCTGTATGGTTTTATAATCACCTTCTGTTTGATCCTTTGGTGAACCAGGTAATTTTACCGAAAAGTCTGCAAGATTACCAATAGTAGAGTCAGGGAATAATGTCACTGCTGCAATGGTACCACCGATACTTTTTGCTTTTTGAGCAAGAGATACTAGGCTTTTAGTTTCACCAGAACCTGAGCCTATAATCAAAATATCATTCTTTTCATAATTGGGTGTTACGGTCTCCCCGATAACGTATGCATCAATTCCCATATGCATCATTCTCATAGCAAAGGATTTCGCCATAAAGCCTGATCTTCCAGAACCTGCAACAAAGACTTTGTTGGCATCTAGAATATGAGTTAAAAGCTTATCTGATTCATCATCAGAGATTAACCGGACAGATTGATTCAATTCTTCAATAATCTGGGATAGGAATTGTGAAGTGTGCATATTATTGACCTTGCTTTACCAATTGTTGCATTTGAGCAGCTGCTTGCTTTTTATCCTCTTGACCCGTAATTCCTCCACCAACAATGACAAGGTCTGGTTGTGCTTTAATAACTTCTGGTAATGTTTCAAGTTTAATCCCACCAGCGATGGCTGTTTTAGCATTTTTTACAACACTCTTGATTGTTTGCAGATCTTCAAATGAATTCTTTCCAACAGCCTGAAGGTCATATCCAGTGTGTACACAAATATAATCCACACCGAACTCATCAACTTGCTTAGCACGCTCAGCTAAGTCTTTAACAGCAATCATATCGACTAATATTTTCTTTCCTTGTTTCTTTGCTTCTTCAACAGCGCCTTTAATCGACATGTCCTCAGCAGCACCAAGTATTGTTACAATATCAGCACCTGCTTCAGAAGCCTTCATAACCTCATAGCCTGCTGCATCCATAATTTTTAAGTCAGCTAATACTTTTAAATGAGGGAATGCTTCTTTTACTTCCTTAACTGCACGTAGCCCTTCATTAATGACAACGGGCGTACCGATTTCGACTATATCAATATGCTCCTCAACCTCTTTCACTAACTCAATGGCTTCTGGAATATTGACTAAATCTAATGCTAATTGTAGTTCCATCTAGTGTCACTCCTTCAATAAGTTTTAAAATACTGAGATTCATCTTACGAAATAATCATTCATTTACATGGAAAAAAAACATGAAATAGTTCCACGTTTTTCATTGTAATAAGTAAGTATCCTTATTTGAAGTACGCACTTTATTTTTACATAGTGTTAAAAAACATATATAGTGTCAAAAAGTATACTATGTGCTAAGGTAGGACTATTCATTGAATTAACGGGAGGTACCGTTCATGACTCGTGCTCAAGAAAAGATGGTTAACTGTGAAAAAGAACTTACTTTGGCTGTGATTGGTGGTAAATGGAAAATGCTCATTCTTTGGCACTTAGGAAAAAAGGGGACGAAGCGATTTGGAGAGTTGAAATCTCTTATTCCGGGCATAACCCAAAGAATGCTAGTCAATCAGCTTAGGGAGCTTGAAGAGGATCACATAGTAAAACGGCAGGTTTATCCCGTGGTTCCTCCAAAGGTTGAATATTCGCTTACCGAAGAAGGAGAAACCTTGATGCCGATTTTAGATTCTATGTACAAGTGGGGGAAAGATTATATGGAAAATGTCTTGCAAAAAGACCAATTGCAAGAGAAGAAGTCTGTTCAATAATCTGTTATGAAATGAATCCCTTTACAAAGAAGCTTTCATTGAGTGGTGCTGGGTTTTAGCACCTGAATGGTCCATTCGTGTCGTGTCTCGCATACAAATCTAGATGATGAGGCGTATTCGCGTATTGGTGAGGAATTGAAGAATGTGCTTGATGACTATCTAGAAGAATGGAAAGGTTGAAGGGGACAATGACATGTCCTTGTGAACTAGAAAATGAGCTATCCGCAAGGATAGCTCATTTGAATTCTAAAAATATATTGATTAAATAGTGTGCATATGATAACGTAGTACAGTAAGACTCTAATTATTAGTTTATAAATATTATTACCCAATTTATATTTTACAGAAATACTTGTAATAAGTCAATACCTTTCAAATCATTTTTTTGAGGAGTGGTGTGTTTGACGGAAGCAACTCGTTTGGAGCAGAAGCATTTGAACGCTGTAGCAGACATCATATCAGAGCAGATCGATAAGCTGGAAAGCGTAACAGCGAAACGCCGAGATGAAGTGGTAACGATTCGCAGAAACTTTTGGGATGAAGTGAAGGTGAATACGGATACATTTGATGATTACCTCGAAACGATTCTCACCTTAAGGCAACAGGCTCAAGATTTATCTGTAAGCCAAAGTACTCACAAGCAGGCATCTAAGAAGCTGTCGACATTAAAGCGAATGAAACAGTCCCCTTATTTCGGGAAAATTTCATTCACTGAAGAAGGACACTCCTCCTCTGAGCACATCTATATTGGGATTGGTACGCTTACTGACCATAATGGAGAAGAGTTCCTTGTATATGATTGGCGGGCACCGATTTCAAGTGTCTACTATGATTATGGTCCGGGTCCGGCAGCCTATACGACACCAGGGGGCACCATTGCAGGAAACCTTGATAAAAAATGGCAATATATTATCCGAAACGGTGTTATGGAGTCTATGTTCGATACGAGTCTCACGATTGGAGACGAGATTTTACAGCAGGTACTTGGTAAAAGCTCGGACAATCAAATGCATCACATTGCAGCAACCATTCAACGAGAGCAAAACCTAATAATCCGTCATGACAAGGGAAGATTGTTGATTGTTCAAGGAGCTGCAGGGAGCGGGAAAACCTCAGCTGCTATGCAACGAATCGCCTACTTGCTATACAAGTATCGCAATAAATTGAATGCAGACCAGATCATTCTCTTTTCTCCCAATACGATGTTTAATAGCTACGTATCCAATGTTTTGCCGGAGCTTGGTGAAGAGAATATGCAGCAAGTAACCTTTCAGGAATATCTTGATCATCGATTACGTAATGATTTTCAGGTTGAAGGGCCCTATGATCAGCTAGAATATGTGCTGACTGCTGTTACTGAACCGAATTACAAAACGAGGATGGCAAGTATTCGGTATAAGGCATCCATTGATTATTTCAATACAATAAAAGCGTATAGGCAGTCCTTGGAATCAAAGGGTATGCTATTTAAAGCCATTACGTTCAGAGGGAAGCCAATTATAACAGCTCAACAAATCGAGGAACAATTTTACCAAAACGATACCACGCTCCGTTTTCACAATAGAGTAGAGAACCTAACAAAATGGCTCAACAAAAAGCTGAATGAGGTGGAGAAGCTTGAACGGAAGAAGCCATGGGTTGAGGAAGAAGTTGAGCTGCTCAGTAATGAAGAGTATCACAAGATGTATTCCTATCTACTGAAGAAGAGCGGTTTACCTGAGGATGCACAGGATGATTTCATTGTGACATCAGAAGCGCTCGGTCGATTGATTGTACGAAAAAAATTCAAGCCACTACGAAAACGAATCGAAAACCTTCAATTCATCGATATTAAAGGAATCTATAAGCAGCTTTTCACAGTTGAAACACAAGTATTGGCGGAAAAGCCTCAAAGCTGGGAGGATATTTGTCGGTTAACAGTGAAGATGCTAGACGAAGGGAAGCTGTATTATGAGGACGCAACTCCTTTCTTATTTTTAGTAGAGCTTATCCAAGGGTTTCAAACCAATCTTTCGATGAAACATGTCATTATTGACGAGGCTCAGGATTATTCACCATTTCAATTTGAATTTTTAAAAAGGCTGTTTCCTTCTGCGAAGATGACGGTTCTTGGCGACTTCAATCAGGCAATCTTTGCCCACGCGAGTGAGAAGGGTGACTTCAATGCACTCCTGGATTTATATGGTCCGGATGAGGCTGATGTCATTAACCTAAACCGAAGCTACCGATCTACAAAACCAATCATAGAGTTTACAAGCAAGCTTGTACCAAGCCACACGATCATGCCATTTGAACGTGAAGGGCAAAAGCCAGTCTTGCAAAAAGTAGCGAACAGAGATGAGCTGCATTCTTCGATTGTTTTAAAAGTAGAAGAGCTGCAAAAAGAAAAGTACAATACAATTGCCATCATCTGTAAGTCTGCTGCAGAAAGCGACTTAGCCTATGAGGCATTACGTAGTGTGAATGATGAAATAAAGCTTGTGAAAAGCAGTTCACTTGAATACGAGCAAGGCATTGTTGTTATTCCAGCCTATTTAGCAAAAGGCATTGAATTTGACGCTGTAATCCTTTATGATGCCTCTGCTGAAACGTATGGAGATGAAAGCTTGCGAAGACTGTTTTACACTGCCTGCACTCGAGCAATGCATCGATTGCAGTTGTATAGTATTGGAGAAGGTAGTCCGCTCTTGCAAGATGTTCCGACGGAGTATTTCGTTTTGGAGGATATTTGTAAAAAATAGTCTTGTGGCAGTTGATTGATTTCTTTTCTGAAGTTTGAATTCTTTCGCAATGTGCCGTCAAGCTTTTAAAAAATCCCCCAGTTTTACTGGGTGAAAAACATTTTTTTGCACTTTCTGTGATAAAGAAAGTGCTTTTCTTTTTGAATTTGCGATACTTAGGATATGATTAGAAGAAGGACCTTTTGTAATTGGAGGAATTATGATGAATCAAGTAAAGGGATTGCATCAAGAAGCGATGGACGTTTTAAAGGCAACAAGTCGAACATTCTACATACCAATTACCTTTTTGAAAAAGGATTTAAAACATGCAGTAGCTGTGGCCTATTTGGCTATGCGTGCCATCGATGAAATCGAAGACCACCAAGAATTATCAAATGATGTAAAGAATACATTACTTATGGAAGTAAGTCAGTTATTACTTGAAGAAGAATTGAATCGTGAGAAGTACACCACATTACTCTCACCGTTTGAGCACGAACTACCAGAGGTAACATTACGTTTACCTGATTGGCTGTCACTTGCTCCAAATGGTGCAAAGAAATGCATTCAGCATGCAACAAGTGAAATGGCAACAGGGATGGCAAAATGGGCCAAACTGGGTTGGAGCATACAAACCCGTGAAGACTTAGATGACTACACGTATTATGTCGCAGGTCTTGTTGGTGTGATGTTATCTGATTTGTGGAAATGGCATGATGGTGTTGAAACCGATCGTGATCTAGCTATTGGATATGGACGAGGCTTACAAGCTGTGAACATTTTGCGTAACCAGCATGAAGATATGGATGAACGCGGTGTAAGCTTTATTCCAACTGGCTGGACTCAAGTGGAATTAATGAGCTATGCGAACGAAAACCTAGCGATGGCGAATGAATATATTAAAAGCATTCATAAGAAGCCTATTCTGCTATTCTGTCGTCTGCCATTAGCAATGGCTCATAAGACAATAAAGGCCATACGTGACGGTCGTGAAAAAATCAGTCGTAGTGAGGTTGAGGACATTGTTCAGCAGATTCAAGCAGATTAGCTGAAGTGTGGACAAAAGTTGAGACCTTATTATGAAGAAAACTTTAAATTTTGATATACAAAAAGCGCTTGGTTGAGTGGGGAAACTCATGAATCAAGCGTTTTGTGCTATCCGGTAGTTAAATGGGGTAGTAATTTGGTTGTAGCGGACATTTAGTACGCTATTTTTAGAAAAACGGTCAATTTGGTGAAGTTGGCGGACATCTGTTCCGCTATTTCATGAGAATTGCAGGTATATAGCTACTTTTTTAATGAATAACGGAATAGATGTCCGTGTCCCCCTTTAAAACCCGACTTTTTCCTCAAATAACGGAATAAATGTCCGGTGTGAAAAATAAGCACCTTACAAAATGAACCACGCTAAGCTACATAACCCCTAATACCCTTTTTGAAAATCAACAAGGTTTATGGAAGGGGACTTCCCAGCAATATAGTCTTTTAAATTCGGGATAAAAATATCCTCAATCACTCGCCTATCATAATATTCAGTAGATCCAGCAGTATGTGGTGTAATAATGACATTCTCCATCTCCCAAAGAGGATGATCCTGTTCGAGAGGCTCTTTGGCGAATACATCAAGTCCAGCTCCAGCAATACTTCCAGTTTCTAGAGCAGCAATCAATTCTTTTTCCTCAACGGTTTCACCACGGCCGATATTAATGAAAAAACTACTATCCTTCATAAGTTCAAATTCCTTTTTACCAAACATGCCACGGGTTTCCGGAGTGAGTGGGACAGTGTTCACTACATAATCACAGTGTGGAAGCATATGATGTAATTGTTCTGTTGTGAACATTTCATCTACATGGTCACTGTCTTTTCCGGAGTGGCGGACACCAAGAACCTTCATACCGAATGCTTGGGCAAGCTTAGCTGTTTCCTTGCCTATTGCTCCAACACCGACGATTCCAATCGTTTTTCCGTGAATTTCAAGCTTCAGCCCGGAGTGAGCCCATTTCTTTTGTGCTTGGTTTCGAACGTATGTATGAATGTTTCTTGTGAGTCCGAGCATCATTGCAAAAATGGTTTCAGAAATAGGGTAAGCATGAACACCGTTTGCACTTGTAACGACAGCACCGTTAGCCTCTAACGCCTTTAAAGGTAAAGAGTCGACCCCTGCACTCCATGTTTGAAGCCAACGAAGAGTGGATGTTGACTTCGAGATTGTTTCTGTCATACTTCGCTTCCATCCAGCAATCACTTCAGCGTCTTGAAGATGAGGTTCCCAGTGTTCAGGCTCTTTTCCGGTGATAATCTGCCAATCTGGGACGATTTGCTGGACCTGTTCCAATAACTCTTTTTCTATGTTTTGTGCAATGATTAATTTTTTCATAAATAAGATACCCCCAACTCTTTTCATGATCATACATTCATCATATCAAAAATGGATTAGAAGCACGAAGGGTTCGAGTTGGTTATTATCTGAACCGACCTTTTGCTAATAACAGGCAACTCTACGGAGAGTTTATTGTGAATTAACCATTTGCTGGCTATAGTAAATGTAGAGGTGATGTTGATGGATTGTAGTAAAGTTGGCAAGCTAATCTATAGTCTTAGGAAGGAAAAGAGTATGACTCAAAAAGAGATCGCCGATGCAATGGGGATAAGTGATAAGACAATCTCAAAATGGGAGCGAGGCATGGGGTGTCCTGATGTAACTCTACTCGGTGAACTCTCTAGCATACTAGGTGTAAACATTGAGCGGATTTTAGTAGGGGACTTAAATCCGAATGAGGTAGAGGCGGGGAATATGAGACGGATAAAATTTTATGTGTGTACCAATTGTGAAAATGTTATGAACAGTATGGGAGAAGCTGAGATTTCTTGTTGTGGTAGAAAGTTAGCACCACTTGAAGCAATAGTAGAAAACGAGGACCATAAAATGAACATTCAAGAAGTTGAACATGATTATTATCTGACCATTCAGCATGAGATGAGTAAGCATCACTTCATATCTTTTGTAGCCTATGTAAGTCATGATCGATTTTTATTTGTAAAGCTATATCCTGAGCAAAACGCTGAACTCCGTATACCTAGAATGTCAGGTGGCATGTTATATGCCTACTGTAATCAACATGGACTGTGGAAAAAAGAATTAAAGCGACGAATCGATTGAAGTGCCTTTACCTGGATCATTCTAGTCATTCTGAGAAGTATCTAGGTGAAGGGAATAAGTAACCATCCTTCACCAATTAATGGTATATTTATAGTGAATCTACGAAGTGGGGGATACATAAATGGAAACTTCTTTCTTTATTACGAATCGAAAAAAATTTACAAATACACTAGAGGATCAATCACTTGCACTGTTCTTTGCTGGGGAAGCACCACAATCGTCTGCAGATGAGCATTATGAATTTGTACCAAATCGCAATTTTTATTATTTAAGTGGAATCGATCAGCCTAAAATCATTCTACTTTTCACGAAATATCATGGTAAGGTCACAGAGCATCTCTTTGTAGAAAAGGCAGACCCTGTTATGGCAAAGTGGATTGGTGAAAGCATGTCAAAGGAACAAGCAACAGCAGTTTCAGGCATTGAAACAACACACCATCTAGAAGACTTACAATCTTTTATTCAATCACAGTTACATAACCGGAACTACCAACATGTTTATTTTGATTTAGAAAAAAGAGCATGGGATGCCCCAGAAACAGCATCTCAAAGGTACGCTGGTGAACTATCAAAGCGTTACCCATCATTACAAATACATAATGCATACCATACTGTTAGTGATTTACGTCTGATAAAATCTTCAGAAGAAATAGAAGAAATTAGAGAAGCCGGAAGAATCACGTCAGAGGGTATTAAGCATCTGATCCGTCATGCAAAGCCTGGAATGAAGGAGTATGAGTTAGAGGCGTATTTTGACTTTGTACTAAAATCAAACGGAGTAAAGCGCCATGCGTTTCGTACGATTGTAGCAAGTGGTAAAAATGCGACGGTTCTACATTACGAAGACAACAATGACGTTGTCAATGATGGCGAGCTAGTCCTTCTTGACCTAGGAGCGCAATGGAACTATTACAGCGGTGACATTTCCTTTACCTTCCCAGCAAATGGAACATTCTCGGAGCGTCAAAAAACAATCTATAATATTGTTCTGAAGGCCCTTCGTGAAGTGAGTGAAATGGTAAAACCGGGTGTTACGTTAAGGGAGCTTCATGAGCAAACGCAGAAAATCCTGGCAGATGAATGTATCAGCATTGGTTTAATCCAGGATCCAAAAGAAATCTCAAAGTACTTCTACCATGGTGTCGGTCACTCACTTGGACTCGATACACACGACGTAGGTGCAATATTTGAAAGAGAATTAGAGCCAGGAATGGTCATTACGATCGAGCCAGGTCTTTATATTGAAGAAGAAGGCATTGGTATCCGAATTGAGGATGACGTGCTTGTGACAGAAACCGGGTTTGAAAATCTAACGCCAGACCTTCCACGTACTGTGGAGGAAATCGAAGCATTTTTAGCAGAAAATAAGTAAGTGGGCATGGAAGCATGGGAAGCGTGGGGACGGATCTCGTGCTTCTTTTTCTTGTCCTCAGGAAGCGCAAGAAACGTCCGAGACCAGTGAAAAAGTAGACTTTAGAAAAATTCACCCACTTATTTTTGGTTAATTTTGTATGTTGAGGTTTTGTTAACATGTTTTTTTTTGTAAAACGGGGGATATAGTGGGGGATATTCCCCGTATTTTAGGACATCAACGCCGCAATTCTTTTTAGATTCACTGCGATAGCGGTGAGTTTTGATTGTTTGGACACACTTAAAAGACCATATCCTCTTGCACGGGATAGGCCATGAAACCTTTTTAGCTCCGCATTTTTTCCTTCTATAGAAGCTCTTTTCTTATATTTTTCTTTAAACTCTTCTGTCTTTTGCTGTTGAGAGAGTTCATAAAATTGAGTTGTGTTCATCCCGACTACAAGGATTCTCCGTGCACGATTTTGTGTACAGGCCTCTTGTAATGGACAAGCCTTGCACTGCTTTAACTCAAAGTAATATTTATATCCCTCCCTGACCCCATCCTTACGGTTGGATTTATAATATTTCTTCTCCACTGTTGTATTACCTTGGCTGCATTGCCATTCATCTGAGTCTTTATTATATGAATATTCACTTTCATCCAATCGATACACGGTTGCACTTACAGGGATGTACGCCTTTGCTTTTACTTCCTCAATCTGATCTAATATTGATTTACGAAAGTAAGCTTTATCTCCATAAACCTCTTGAATTTTCACTCCACTTTTCTTTGTCTCATCAAATAAATCCTTGGCATGACTCCCATCTATATAAGCACCGTTGCTAGTCCGTACTGAAGTTATGATCCGTTCATCAGTTGTCATCACAAACTCTGTTTTATACCCGAAGAAATCTTGAGTTTTGCTTTTCCGGCCAACTCGGGCTTCACCATCAACAAGGGAGCGAACGCCCTTCTGATTCATGAACTTTGGATCTGCTAAGATATTTCTGGCACTTAGAATGATTGCTGCAGTGTGAACCTCCTTTGTTGAAACTTTAGTTTCTACCTTGTCTAACACCGTCTCTAAATACCCTTTCATCACGGCTTTTGCTTCTTTGTGATCAGAAATTTCTTTGTAATCGGGTACTTCGGGCAGACCTTCTAGGTCTGTCCCAGTTTCCTTTTCATATGTATGAATAATGGCTCTCCCCAAATGCTTCATAATTCGTTCAGGTGTCTTTTTAATGGTATTTGCCTCAATATGAGTGGCATCTATACTTACACTATTGCCCTTAATAATCCCTTTGACTACACATTGACGGACAATTTCTATGATGATTTCGTCAAGAGTGGATTCCCCTAACCGCTGTGTTCTGAACTTAGAAAGAAGACTTTTTTCAGGGAGCTTATCCTCAGGATTAAGACCAAGAAAATATAAATAAGCAAGGTTCAAACTTGCCTCTCCCATGATAATGTCATCCGATAAGTTATAGATATATTGTAAGAAAAGGATTTTACACATCATTTCCGGCTCTTTTGCGGGTCTTCCGAAGTTCTTACAGTAAGAGTTCTCTAATAAACTATTAATAAAACTGAAGTCTACCGCCATCAAAACTTTTCTAAGTATATGTTTTTCAGGAATTTTATTGTATAATTCAGAATGAAAACTATATTGCTTTGGCTCTGTTCGAAGCATAGAAAAGCCCCCTAGTATGGTTTGTGTTTGGTCGCACTAATTATACCATTAGGGGGCTTTTTGTATCTAAAAAACCGGAAGGTTCTTAAATATAACGGACTTTTTCATCGGTCTCGAAGCGTCCCCATGCTTCCCACATGCTCCCTTCATCACCGAATATTCGTAAGCCCCTTATAGGTGAAGTTGTGAAGAATCTCCGCCATTTCCTTAGGGGATTTGTTTTGTCCGTTTTCTAGCCAGTTTTTAATGACGTAGATGGTGCCGCTGACTAAAAATAAGTTGATATATTCGTATGTTTCCTGTTCGAGCTTATTGTCAGTGATGGCATGGTGAAAGACGAATTTTTGTACAATGTCCATGCCTTTTTTGTGAAAGTGAATGTCGGTGTTCTCGCTTAAAAGGGTTTGACATATCTCACTCTTTAGGGCGATATACTCGAATAGTGCTTCTGTTAATTGCAAGGCTTCTTCAGCCTTTGAAAAGTTGTATTGGTTCAGTGTGTGGACGAGATCCTCGATGAATTCTTCTTCAATTGACTCAAGTAGCTCGTATTGATTAGCAAAATGGGCATAATAGGTTGAACGGTTAATATCTGCTAGCTTGCAAATTTCTTTTACAGTAATACTTGAAATGGTTTTACTTTTGAGTAATGTCATCAGGCTTTCCTTTAATACCTTCCGAGTATATTGCTTACGTCGGTCCATTTTTGTACTCAAGTGGAACGTCCTTTCTAATTTCTTATCAGTAATCCAACAGTATTTCGTTCTTTGTTGCGTACTGTACATATTATAAGCAACTGTTTGTTGAATGGCCAACATAGTGTTTACTATAATGGTAGGGTGAGAATCGGTATCAAACAAGAGAGGGTTGAAGATGAAAAATATTGCAGCTCAAATTATTAAACATAAAAAAGCGGTTTTGATTGTGTTTGTACTTGTGACAATCCTCTCAACCATTGCACAATTTTTTGTATCTGTTAACTACAATATGGTCGATTATCTGCCTGAAGATGCCCAATCGACACGTGCAATGGATATTATGGAAGAGGAATTCACAGGAGAAGTTCCTGATACACGGGTTATGGTCACAGATGTATCGATACCAGAGGCACTTGAAATCAAGGAGCAACTAGCTGCAATTGATGGTGTTTCCGATATCATTTGGCTTGATGATGTCGTAGATTTGAAAACACCATTAGAGGTAGCGGACCAAGACACGGTGGACTCCTATTATCAGGATCGAAATGCTTTATTTTCAATTAGTGTTCGAACGGGTGATGAGGTACAAATCACGGATGACATCTATGAACTAATTGGAGAAGATGGCGCCATTGCCGGTGAAGCCATTAACACGGCAAGCTCACAGAAAATGGCCGGAACTGAGTCGTTATACGCGGGAGTGCTATTAGTTCCAATCATTATCTTCATTCTCGTGATTTCAACAACATCATGGATTGAACCATTATTCTTCCTGACAGCCATCGGGGTATCGGTGTTAATCAATCTAGGAACGAACATTTTTATTGGTGAGGTATCCTTTGTAACACAGTCAGTAGCTCCAATTTTACAGCTAGCGGTTTCACTCGATTACGCGGTGTTCTTGCTACATAGTTTTTCCGATTACCGGAAAAAAACTGCAAATCCAGAAGAAGCCATGCTGCTAGCCATGAAAAAGTCATTCCCGGCAATTACAGCAAGTGCTGCGACGACATTTTTTGGATTTATTGCCCTTACATTTATGGAATTTGAGATTGGCTCAGACCTTGGAGTGAACTTAGTAAAAGGTATTGTCCTAAGTTTCATTAGTGTCATGGTGTTTTTACCAGCTTTAACGCTCTATTTTTATAAATGGATGGATAAAACAAAGCATAAAAACTTTATCCCAAGCTTTACGGGGCTTGGCAATAAGGTATTGAAGCTGCGCTTTCCAGCCTTACTAGTGGTATTAGCCATTCTAGTTCCAGCCTTCTTAGCACAAAGTAATACAGGATTTACGTATGGTCTCGGTGTCCAACCAGAGCATACACGTGCAGGAAGTGATTTTATAAAAATTGAGCAGACATTTGGGGAAACCACACCAATTGTGCTGTTAGTACCAAAGGGCGATGTGGCAAAAGAGGAAGAGCTTGTTTCCGATATAGAAGAGCTTGATTATGTGACAAGTGTGATCTCGTATGTGAGCCAGGTTGGAACGGTTATTCCGAGTGAGTATTTGGATGAAACGATTACAAATGAATTTTACTCAGAAAACTATAGTCGTATTGTGATTAATACAAGTCAACCAACGGAAGGAGACATCCCGTTTGCTCTTGTACAACAGGTGGAAGACTTGGCCTCAGAGTATTATGGAGACGAGGCGCTTAGTTTAGGAGAAAGTGTCACATTGAATGATATAAAAAATACGGTTTCTAAGGATAACGTTGTTGTGAACGTATTAACAGTTGTCACCATTGCACTTGTGCTACTTGTTAGCTTTAAGTCAATTTCCATCCCGGTTGTCCTACTGATCACCATTCAAGCAGCGGTGTGGATTAACCTATCGATTCCATATTTTTCGAATACGCCACTCGTATTTGTCGGCTACTTGATCATTAGTACCGTTCAGCTTGCTGCTACCGTTGATTATGCGATATTGCTAACAGAGGCATATAATCATAATCGTCAGGAAATGTCGGCAAGGAAAGCAATTATTAAAACGCTGGATGAAAAAACCTTCTCGATTTCCATATCGGCTGCAATCTTATCAAGTGTCGGATTCATTTTATGGATTACGTCATCCAATCCGATTGTTGCCTCAATTGGTCTCCTGCTAGGTCGAGGTGCATTGCTAGCATTTATTATGGTCGTGTTGTTCCTACCAGCGATGCTGTTAATTTTTGATAAAGTGATTCAGAAGACAACGTATAAAGCAAATTTCTATAAGGAGAAATGATGATGAGAAAAAAACAAATATCCTATGTTGCATTGGCTCTACTGATCTTCTTGCCTTCATTTCTTACAACCCCTGCTCTAGCGGTAACAGAAGGGAACATATCGTCAAAGGATGAGGTTGTGTATGGAACACTAAATGCAAATGGAGAGCTAGAGAATATCTATGTGGTCAATACGTTAGAGGTTGCAAAGGCTGGAAGAATTCTTGATTATGGGGACTACAGCAGTGTAAAGAATCTAACTGACTTATCGGAGCTTGTTCAAGAGGGAGAACAGGTTGAACTGGAGGCTCCAGAAGGGAAATTTTATTATCAAGGGAATTTGGATGAGACAACTGAACTTCCTTGGGATGTGACGGTTACCTATGAGCTAGATGGTCAAAAGGTGGACCCATCGACATTAGCAGGGAAAAGTGGTCAAATTCAAATAAACATTGAAACGGCTCAGAACGAAGCTGTAGATTCTGTATTCTATGAGAATTATCTACTACAAATTTCTATGACACTTCCGAATACGTATCAGGATATTGAAACATCAGGAGGTATGATTGCGAACGCAGGTAAAAATAAGCAGATTACCTTCACGGTTATGCCTGGAGAAGAGGAAGCACTAACAGTTGAAGCGGCTGTCGAGGACTTTGAATTTCAAGGAGTCGAAATCGCGGCTGTTCCTTCAACATTACCGATTGATACATCGGAAATGGATAACATGACAGAAGGAATGTCTGAACTATCCGATGGGATTGAAGAGCTGCACAATGGTGTTGGTGAGCTTCAGTCAGCACTTAAGAAAATCAACGACGGATGGGAAGGCATACGAACAGGCTCATTACAATATAAAAATGGGATCGCACAGGTTGATAGTGGGTCTTCTGATATTACTTCGTCTTCTCTTGCAATCCAAAAAGCACTTGCTGATATTAGTAAAGGATTGTCAAATGGGTCGACGGATGTCGACTTGTCAGGTCTTCAGGAATTGCCAGCTGGACTGTCAGAGTTAGCAGCAGGTCTTACAAAAACAGCGGAGGGTCTTACAGCCTTACAAAAAAACTATGGAGCTGCCTATGCTGCTTTAGATGCTGCGATTACAAAAATTCCAGCAAACCAGCTGACAGAAGAAGAAATCGCAGCATTGTATGAAAGTGGTGCCAATAAAGACGTACTAGATAAACTCGTTGCATCACATAAGGCCTCTCAAAATGTAAAAGGGACATATGAAAAAAGCAAAGAAGCCTTTGCTGCAGTCGAGCCTGGCTTAACAGGAGCTGTCGAAACATTACAAGCAATGAGCAAACAATTAACAACGAATGCTGCTGAAATGTCTGAGTCACTTAAAGGGACGGACCTTGCAGGGCTAAATGAATTATTAACAGGATTACCAGCACTCTCTGAGAATTACAAACAGTTCCACACGGGGTTAGTTGGCTATACAACAGGAGTTAGTGAGCTCGCAGCTTCGTATATTGACTTACACTCAGGTGCTGTGCAACTTATAAATGGTAGCAACGAAATGGAATCAGGAATGAATGAACTTCATAATGGAACTGCTGAGTTACATGAAGAAACAAAAGATTTGCCAAGCCAGATGAAAGAGGAAATCAACCAAATGATTTCTGAGTATGATAAATCAGACTTTGAGCCAGTTTCCTTCGTTTCATCGCAAAATGACAAGGTTTCCTCCGTACAATTCGTGATTAAAACGGAAAGCATCGTGATGGAGGAGCAAGAGGAAGAACAAGCAGAACCAGAAAAAGAAAAAGGCTTCTGGGAATTGTTCTTGGATTTGTTTCGCTAGAAGGTGGGCTGAGAATGGGGCATGATGGGTCATGGGGACAGGTCCCTCGTCCCACTTATGGTCTCAGCTTTGAAGGAAGCTTCTAATCAGGATCCATGTCAAAAATAGTATAAACAACAAACAAAACGCTCAGATTTTCTGAGCGTTTTTTAGCGTGATTTTAGATTTTTTAACTAGAAGCCTGTTAATTAAATTTCACCGAATTTTTATAATAAAATATAAAACTAAGGCTAATGGTTAGAAGAACCGTTCCGGCTATAATATACAGTCCATCCCAATAAGGAGAACTCCCAGCTAATAGCCAAACCTGATACGGGATATATATCATTGCTGCAATTACTAATACTCCCCATAACATAGATCGTGCATTTTGTTTTGCTTCTTTTACAACAGAAAGTGTTTTAGAATACTTAATCATAGAGAGTTTTCTCAAGGAAAATAACAAAACTAAAATAGCAACAACTAGTAATAGATAGTTCATTTAACATCCCTCCTAGTAAACGTAATGCAATACTATAAATACCTAAACAATCGTTTTGTAAAAATCAATTGCTGTATATTTTGAAATATTTAATAACATGAAGTTCTAAGTGATATACCACTTTTAGATACAGAAAAATAAGTTTTAACGATTGCTGAGTTGTCGATTAGCTGCTTGTAAGTTAGTAAGTAACTGAGGGAGAGCTGTATTTTGCCAAAATGTCATACTTATATAACCACTTGACATGCCTCCGAAATCATACTTTTTGATATGAAACGAATTCACGCACGTGTTAAACGGGTGATCTGTCAGCTCCTGAAAGAACTGATTAAATTGGTTGAGAAAATGAGATTCTGAGCAAGGTAATCCGGTTGTATCAAATGCAGCTTGTAGATCCTCCCATAAATAAGAGTCACCTCTAAGCCCCCATTGATTAGGTTTTTGCTCAAAGATACTAGCAACTGACGATGTCATAGTTATCCTCCATCCATTTATTTCTATTATATCTTAAAAGGTCATCAAGGTAGTCTTGTTTAGTTGAATTCTGCATATTCTGTTCAAAGTATTTCATCTATTAGAAATATTTTGAAATGTAAATTTTAAGTTGCACAAACCCTAAATATAAAGTATTATGAACGCAAGCACATACAGAACGGATTGTTACTGTTTAATCAGGCAAAACCGATTCCTTTTAACCAAGGGGAAGGTTTTGCCTTTTTTGCTATTGGAGGTGGAAAAAGTGAAGATTATTAAAATACTAAACAATAATGTCATCGTATCAGAAAAAGATGAGCAAGAAGTGATTGTAATGGGACGTGGAATTGCCTTTAACAAGCGTGCAGGTGAAGAAGTTAGTAGTGATAAAATTGAGAAAATCTTCACTTTGGAAGACCAAGACATTACAACGAAATTCAAAAGCTTAATCGCCGAGATCCCAATGGAATATATGGAGCTATCGGAGAAAATTATTCACTATGCAAAGCTTAAGCTTGGTAAAAAGTTAAACGACAGTATCTATATATCGTTGACTGATCACATTCACTTTGCCATAGAGCGCTATCATAATAATCTCCCAATTAAGAACGGATTGCTTTGGGAAACCAAGCATTTGTATAATGAGGAATTTGAAGTAGGACTAGAAGCGTTGAACATGATCTGTGATCAATTTAATGTCATTCTTCCTGAGGATGAGGCTGGCTTTATCGCCCTTCACCTTGTTAATGCTCAGCTTAATGAGGATATGACAAACACTGTTGATATGACAAAGGTGATTCAGGACATTCTCACCATTGTAAAATATAGCTTTAAAATTGAATTTGATGAGAGCTCATTAAACTATCATCGATTTATTACACATTTAAAATTTTTAGCGCATCGTCTTGTAAAGGGGGAGCACTATAACAATCCGCCAGAGGATGACCTTCTTAATGTAATTATGACAAAGTATCCTGAGGCATATAAATGCTCTCTCAAAATCAAGAAATTTATAGAAAAGCAATATCGTTATGAATTAACAGAGGAAGAAATTCTTTATCTAACGATTCATATTGAGCGAGTTGTTAAGAAGTGAAGCATGGGGACGGATCGAGACCAGTGAAAAAGTCAGTTATCATTTATAACCTTCGGTTTTAAGTTTGTTCTGCTTGACTTAAATAATTTTAAACACAAAAAAGCCCTCCTAATGTTATAATTTTGTATCGACCAAGAAACAAAATTTTACTAGGGGGGCTTTATTATGCTTCGAATTGAGCCAAAGCAATCAAGTTTTCATTCAATATTATATGATAAAATTCCAGAAAATCATACCCTTAAGAAGATTTCTTTAGTAGTAGATTTTAGTTTTATTAATATTTTACTAGCGGACAGTTATTGCGCAGGATTTGGTCGTCCTGCAAAAGAACCAGAATTAATGTGTAAACTTCTCTTATTACAACAACTCTGTAACCTTTCAGATGAGAAGCTTATTATGGATGCAAATTTAAACCTTGCCCACTTATATTTCCTTGGGGTAAATCCTGAAACGGTCCTACCTGATAAAAGTCTATTATCCAAATTTAGAACGCAACGCCTTGGAGAAACCACGCTCGATGAGATCATTACTGAGGTCGTAAGACAATGTATAGAACAAGGTATTATTGAGAGTAAGAGTGTTAGTATTGACTCTACTCATATAGAAGCGAATACAAAAAAGAAAACCCCTGAAAGAATCATGAAGCACTTAGCTAAAAGAATTATCAAGACTTACGAAGAAGAATCCGGTAATCCCTTAGAAAATCTACCAGCAATTCCAGAGTACCAGGAAATAGAGGATCACAAAGAAGCAAAAACTGTGATGAAAACCTATTTAGAAACTGTCATTGACGAAGTCAATAAGCGTACATCTGTTAAAGAGTCTCAGACTCATAAGGTCATTCAAAAGTCTCGTGAGATACTAAAAGACCCAAAGTTTTTGAACCAAAAAAGTATTCGTTCCCTTATCGATGAAGACGCAAGGGTTGGCAGGAAGAGTAAAACGCAAGACTTCTATGGCTATAAAACGGAGTTTGTGATGACAACGGATGAACGAATTATTACTTCAGTAAGGACTTCAGATGGTGCTTATGTGGATGGCAGTTATGCAAAGGAAATGTTGGCGGAAACGCAAAAAGCAGGTGTGATACTCGAAGAAGTCTACGGGGACAAAGCCTATTTTAGAAAGTCGATTCTTGAAGATATTAATGCCGTAAAAGCGAAAGCTTTTATACCTGTTAGTGCCACAGTCTACAGAATAGATGAAAGTGAATTTACATACAACAAAGATTCCGATGAATGGCAGTGTAGTCAAGGGAATATCACTGTAAACAAGAAGTATCATAGTTCTAAAAGAAAAGATGGTACCAGAAGGGAAGGTTATAAATATTAT
The DNA here is from genome assembly GCA_003667865.1 of Rossellomorea marisflavi. Taxonomy (GTDB): domain Bacteria; phylum Bacillota; class Bacilli; order Bacillales; family Bacillaceae_B; genus Rossellomorea; species Rossellomorea marisflavi_C. The sequence continues at coordinate 1,960,037 of CP033051.1, forward strand.
TTTGAACTCAATCAATGTAAAGCGTGCCCTCTTCATGATGAGTGTGCTAAGACGAGTGCACGAAGAATACTATCTGTGGGACTAAATTCAACTGAATTTTACGAGATCTCTCAATACCAAAAAACAGATGAGTTCAAAGAAAAGTATAAAAAGAGAGCCTCCATAGAAGGAAAAAACGCGGAGCTCAAAAGATTCCACGGCCTATCTCGAGCAAAGGGGTATGGTCTTTTAAGTGTGTCCATACAATCAAAATTGGCTGCATTAGCAGTAAATTTAAAGAGGATAGCAGCAATAGCAGCTTCCTCTTTAACTGTATTTTTAGATGAATATCTAATGACCCACTTTAATTTTCAACTATTTACCATTTAGGGGAACAGAGAAAGAAAAAAACGTTAGTTTTTCACTGGTCTCGGACGGATCTCATGCTTCTTTTTGATATGTGTGGATGATGAAGTAGCCATGGCTGTGGTGTTAGGAGGAAGCGTGGGGACGGTTCGCGCGCTTCCTTTTGATTTTTGATGAAGAGATTAAGCTATTCGTATCGTTTGATAAAGTTGATATAAGAGAAAATCGTACTCTATAATGGATAACCTTTGGGAATAATGTATCTTTTAATAATAGAAGAATCTTCAGCATTTCGTTTATTATTGGATTATGAACTATGAAACTAGGAGATGACTGGATGAAAGAATTACAGGCGTTTACAAAACAATACCAAAAAGAAATGGGCTGGGAAATTAGTAAGGAAGGATATGAGAATAGTAGAAGTTCATTGCTGAATAATTATATGTTATTAACTACCGAAGTTGCTGAAGTTGCCGAGGAGCTTCGTAAGGCATTTAACATGACAAACACCAGTGTGCAAAAAGGCATGGATGAGGAAGCAGCTTTTCAACAAGCGAAGGAACATATTACCGACGACATAGGGAAAGAACTAGCAGACTGTATAGCCTATTTAATGAAGTTTGCAAACTTTTTTGAAATAGATATGGAAGAGGGCTTCTATGCAAAGATGGAGGAAGTAAAGAAACGGAAAAACAAATGAAGCATGGGGACGGATCTCATGCTTCTTTTCTATGTTCAAGGAAGCACGAGAAACGTCCCCACGCTTCAAAAAAACATATTGATAATGGTTCTCATTAAAGGTATAATCAGTTTGTTGATAATCATTTTCAAATAGTAAGATGCATTATTGTAGTGGCAATCCATAATACATATCTTTTCGGGACAAGCTACGGGCAATTGAAGAACTCACTGATACATGAAAAAAATATAGAAATGCACATGTGAATGGCATAATGGAGGAATTCAAGATGAAGAAGTTTTTAGTTTTAACAATGACCGCTTTACTATTTTTTGTACTAGTAGCATGTAATCAGGACTCAAGTGAACCGGAAACAAATGATGACGCAACAAATACAGAATCAGAAAAGACTGCTGAAGAAACAGTTGAAGCAGTTAGTATTGAACATGCTTTAGGAACGGCTACTTTTGAAGAGGTTCCTGAGAAAATTGTTGCGTTAGAATGGGTGTATGCTGAGGATCTATTAGCATTAGGTGTACAACCTGTTGGAGTTGCGGATATTGAAGGCTATAAAGCATGGGTTAAAGTAGATGAGGAGCTTTCAAGTGAAGTAGTCGATGTTGGTACTCGCCAAGAGCCAAGTCTAGAAGCAATTGCTCAATTAGAGCCAGACTTAATTATTGCACCAAAGTCTCGTCATGAGGCAATTAAGGCTGATCTAGAAAAGATTGCTCCGACATTATTCTTTGATGCGTATCCAACAGATGAAACCGTGAGTCAATATGATGAAATGGTAACGACATTTGAATCAATTGCTAAAGTGTTACGTAAAGAAGACGCTGCACAAACAGTATTAAATGATTTAAATGCAAAATATGATGAAGCAAAAGCATCAATCGAACAAGCAGGTCTTACGACGAATGAATTTGTTTTAACACAAGCATATAGTTCACAGCAAGCTCCTGTTCTACGTGTGTTCACGCCAAATGCAATGGTATCCGTTATTTTTGAAAAAATCGGCTTAAAAAATGCACATGAAGCAGAACAATTTGAAGTATATGGCTTCTCGACTTTAAATGTTGAGGCACTACCTGCATTAGAACAGGCAAACTTCTTCCATGTGGTACAAGAAGATGACAATGTGTTTGAAAATCAATTAAAGGATAACCCAGTGTGGCAAAATCTTGATTTTGTTAAATCAGATCGTCTATATCCATTAGGTGGAGATGCTTGGTTATTTGGTGGGCCACTTTCAGCTAAAACGTTAGTAGATCGTGTTGTAACTGTAGTGGAGCAACAATAAATGAAACAGTTCTTTTCAATAAAGTCCTCTAGTCTTTTTATAGGGGGCTTTATTCTATTACTTTTACTAAGTATGGTGCATCTTACTCAAGGGCAAGCAGATTACTCATTCCGGGTGTTATTTTCAGAGGTATGGCAGCAAGGACGCGTGCAGGATATTGTGATGAACTTGCGATTACCGAGAGTGGTCATGGGAATCCTTGCGGGGGGATCACTTGCAATCGCGGGACTTTTTTTACAAACCTTAACAAAGAATCCCTTAGCCTCTGCCAGTACATTAGGAATTAATGCAGGAGCCTATTTATTTGTAATCGTTAGTACGATTTTTATCCCTTCTGTAATTGGAAAATACCCATTTGTTGTTTCGTTATTAGGAGCCACCTTTTCCGCATTACTTGTAATGGGACTCGTGGGGAAAGTGATGGATCCTGTTCGTGTTGCGTTGACTGGAATGATTGTGTCATTACTATTTTCATCCTTTACTGGTGCGCTTCAACTATTATTTGAAAATGAAACGAATGGGTTATTTTTATGGGGGGCTGGTACACTTATACAGCTCGATTGGTCTGGAGTACAGTTCTCATTTTTCTTCATTTTAATTGGTGTGATTTGTGCTCTATTAGTAGGGAAAAAACTGGATCTTCTCACATTAGGTGATGATATTGCGATCTCTCTAGGGCAATCTGTCTTTAAGGTAAAAGCTATTTCCTGGATGACTGCGATCCTACTTTCTGCTGCTACAGTAAGTGTTGTAGGTCCCATTGGCTTTGTTGGCTTAATGGCCCCTCACATCGTCCGATTTTTAGGAATTGAAGGACACCGATTGATGGTTATTCACTCCTTTTTATGGGGAGCGATTTTACTCGTTGGAGCCGATGTGCTCGCAAGGCTTGTAGCACCTGGACAAGAACTACCGGTAGGTGCGATGACAGCTTTAATAGGTGGGCCATGGCTATTGTTTCTTGCTTATCAAGCTGGAAAGAAATATCAAAAGGGTGATGCACGTCTCGGCGGTTCGGAGCTACCAATCTCGTACCCTGTCATTTTAGGAAGTCTTTCTTTGCTATTATTTGTAACATTATTATTAGCAGTTTCATTTGGTGGAACAAGCTTTTTAACCATTGAGGAATGGTTTAATGGAGCATTGACATCACCATTTATTATGAATTTCCGTATTCCTCGAATTTTAACTGCCTTTTTTGTAGGGATGATTTTAGCGATGAGTGGGGTCTTGTTACAGGGGGTTCTTCGTAATCCATTGGGAGACCCTTCGGTGTTAGGGATTACCTCTGGTGGTGGGGCAGGAGCGATGATTTTTCTTGTGCTTTTTCCGTCTGTGTCCATCGCATTTCTACCGTTTGCAGCCTTATTGGGTTCACTTATTGCCATTACATTGATTTTACTCATAACATGGAAATCGCAATGGAACCCAGTGTTGCTCGCGCTTGTGGGGGTTGCTGTATCAGCAGTAGGATCTGCGATCATTCAGATCTTAGTTGTAAAAGCTAAGATTGGAGTGGCGCCCGCCTTGACCTGGCTGGCGGGTTCGACATACGCCAAAGGATGGGAAGAGCTTGAAATCGTATCCATTATTGCACTTCTAACCATTCCGTTCAGTATTCTTCTTTCAAAAAGACTTGATATCTTGTCCTTTGGAGATGATATCTCGTCAGGATTAGGGTTACATGTAACCAAAACCAAAATTACCGCTATTTTATTAGGTGTTATTATGGGTGCAGCAAGTGTCTCAATAGTCGGAACCATTGGTTTTATCGGTTTACTTGCTCCACACATGGCAAGAAGAATCGTTGGATTAGAGCATAAAAAAATTATTGTAGTCAGCATGCTACTAGGAGGCATTCTACTAGTCTTTGCTGATTTTATTGGAAGGCTTGTACTAGCGCCAAAAGAGATCCCATCTGGTCTTGTTGTGGCATTAATTGGGACACCTTACTTGCTTTATCTTTTAAGGCGGATTTAGTGGTTTTAGGGAAGCGTGGGGACGGATCTCATGCTTCTTTTGTTTGTTTAAGGAAGCGCGAGATCCGTCCCCGCGCTTTCTCCATAAAGAAAGGAGATTTCTGTATGTACCGTTATTTGTTGCAGTCAGAGTATACGAACACAAATTATGATATTACTGTTTTTGTGCCAGAAACTGAGGTACCGGAGAACGGATTTCCAGTCATTTATGTACTCGATGGTCTATCATACTATCGTTTTGTACGTGATGGTATAAGATTACAGCATGTAAACAATAAGAAAACAGGAGTAAACGCAGCGATTGTGGTGGGAATTGCCCATAAAAAAGAAGAGATGCGGGAAAAACGCTTTCTAGAATTTACGGCACCATCAGAACTGCTCGTTGTAGCAGAGCATGCAAAAGGGAAGATTCCAGAAGAATTTGGTGGTGCGGAACGGTTCCTTGCTTTTATAGAAAAAGAACTAAAGCCAATGATTGAGAGTGAATTTACTATAGATAAAAGAGCTCAGTCACTATTTGGTCATTCCTTAGGTGGATATTTTGCTTTGTGGTGCTTATTCAATCATTCGGCTACTTTTGATACATACTTAGCAATCAGTCCGTCTGTTTGGTGGAATGATAAAGAGTTAGTAACGATGTGCAAGAAATATTTAGCAAGGCAAGAAGAGTCAGATCGAACGGATGAGAAGGGATTATTTATTGCAGTTGGGGAAAAGGAACGTTTATTAGTAGAGCAATCGAAAGAAATTGTGACACTATTTGAGGAACAACAGCTCCCAATTGAGTACTATGTAGCACCTGATGAAAATCATGCCTCTGTTGTACCGACCGTCATGAGTCGAGCTTTGAGGTTTGGTTCACGTTGGTGATGTGTGGATCATGGGCGGGAAGCATGGGGACGGATCTCATGCTTCTTTTCGATTGTTTAAGGAAGCGCAAGAAGCGTCCCACTGCTTCCACATTTGCTATAATGTAGATGCGGGGACGGATCTCATGCTTCTTTCAATGTCTAAGAAAACACAAGAACCGGCTCACTGCTTCCCTAAACAAGTAAGGAGGTAGTATTGGATGGATCAACAAATAGTACATGACTACTTCGTATTATTAATTGCGCTATTATTAATTATTGGGGTCATCACCACAAAATTCTCAACTAGACTTGGTGTACCAGCACTTGTATTATTTATCATAGTTGGGATGCTAGCAGGCAGTGATGGTTTAGGATTTGTTTACTTTGATAATGCAAAAGTTGCTCAACTTATCGGTGTGATCGCATTAGTCATTATCCTCTTTGAAGGTGGATTGCAAACCAAATACTCCACGGTTCGATCTGTTGCCAAGCCTTCACTATCTTTGGCCACAATCGGAGTTCTTGTTACAACAAGTGTCGTTGCTGTTGCAGCGAAGTTTATATTAGGTTTCTCATGGCTAGAAGGGTTTTTATTTGGTGCCATCGTAGGATCTACAGATGCAGCAGCAGTTTTTGCAGTATTAAAGGGAGAGAATGTAAAGAAGAAGCTCGGATCTACACTTGAAGTGGAGTCAGGAACAAATGATCCAATGGCCGTTTTTCTTACGATTTCTTTTATTGAATTACTCATTCATAAGGACTCATCTTATCTCTTATTAGTGGGCTCGTTCTTTTGGCAAATGGGAATAGGGCTTGTTCTAGGATTGCTCTTCGGGAAACTGGGTTCTTTTTCAATTAATAGAATTAACCTAGATTCAAGTGGATTATATCCAGTCTTTGCGCTAGCATTTGCGCTCTTAGCCTATAGCTTTACGGACCTAGTGAACGCTAGTGGGTTATTAGCCGTTTATGTTACCGCTATCGTTATTGGAAATGGTGAGTTAACATATCGTCACTCCATTTTTCGGTTTAATGAAGGTTTTGCCTGGATGATGCAAATTTTAATGTTCATCATACTGGGGCTTCTAGTGTTTCCAACACAGCTATTTACATTTGACGTTGCTATAAAGGGAGTATTTCTTTCGATTATACTCATCGTGATTGCAAGGCCGATTGCTGTATTTTTAGCAATTCCTAAGATGGGTTTTAGTGCAAAAGAGAAAGTATTTTTATCTTGGGCTGGCTTAAGAGGAGCGGTACCAATCGTTCTAGCAACATTCCCAATGATTGCTGGCTTAGAAAACTCACAAATGATCTTTAATGTAGTCTTTTTCGTTGTACTAATTTCTGCACTAGTACAGGGATCGACCATTTCAATGTTTGCAAACAAACTAGGACTAACTGGACCAAAGAAAGTGGAGCCTGTACATTCACTAGAGCTCGTTTCGATTGGAAAAGCCAATGCGGAAATTATTGAATATGAAGTGAATGAAGAGACTTCTGTTCTTGGTAAAAAAATCTCAAGTATAAACTTTCCAAAGGATGTATTAATCAATGCCGTCATAAGAGATGGAGAGCTAGTAACACCTGGAGGAAATACAGAAATTCTCCTAGGCGATATACTCTATATCCTAGTTTCAAGGAAGAGTAAAAAAGAACTTAATCAGCTTTTTCAAGATCATTAGGAAGCGTGGGGACGGATCTCATGCTTCCTTTTTCTATGTTTAAGGAAGCGCAAGAAGCGTCCCGCTGCTTCTTTAAAACAATACAAAAATTTAAATAACTCTTTATTTTATATATCACATTGTGATATATTACTTTTAGATATATGTATCATAATGTGATATATCTAAAAAAGATATAGAGGGTGATTAATTGAATAAAACAGAGCAATTAACAGACTCGATGTTCAATATTATGGCTGCTTTAACGAAACCGAGACATGGCTACGCTATTATGAACCTCATTGAAGAAACAACAAAGGGTGCAATTTCAATAGGACCGGCATCCATGTACACAATTATTAAAAAACTATTAAAACAAGAATGGATTTATTTGCATGATGGATCTGACTCAAGGCGTAAAACATACCTGCTTACTGAGAAGGGCAGAGACGTTTTAGAAGAAGAGTTAAAGCTAAGAAAGCGGATGATTCAATTAGCGGAAACTGGATTGAGGGAGGAAGAAGAATGACGAAATCAAAGTATATAATGTCAAAAGGATTAGCTTTCTCAGAGGATAAAGACATGGAAAGATTACATCGACTTTCCTTGAAGGGATGGCATGTAAGTCGATTTTCGTTTATGGGGTATTCACTAGAAAAAGGAGAAAGTACAGAGTATATATACAGTCTTGATTATCGTTCATTGAAAGAGGGGGAAGAAGAGGAATACTTGGACTTTTTTTCATCTTCTGGATGGTCGCATATTGCCTCAGAAGGGAATATACATTTATTTCGTGCACATCCTGGCACAGTACCCATTTATAGTGACCGTGACACAACGGTTGAAAAATATGAGAATGTAACACGTTCTATGAATGGCTTCTCCATTCCGTTACTTGCACTAACAATGATTGCATGGATAGTGGCTTTGATAAGCTCTGGTGCTATAAAATCAATACTTCAAATAACAGCTAGTATTCTCAGTGGATTCTCTATATTAACAGTATGGACTATAATCGCAACATATATGAACAAGTGGAAGGTAAAGGGGAATAAGGGATCTATTATGCTAGTAAAAGTGATAGGATTTCTCTTATTATGTACTTCTATTATAATAATGGCATTTGTCACCGACTCAGACAGTAACGTTCGACTAGTAGCATCTATGGTAATCGGGGCAATCGCATTTCCATCTGCTATATGGGTATTCATGTCAGTCCTTAGTAAAACAGCCCAAAAGTAGGAAGCATGGGAAAGCGTGGGGACGGATCTCGTGCTTCCTTTTTCTATGTTTAAGGAAGCGCAAGAAGCGTCCCGCTGCTTCCAGGATTAAATTGGAAAAAGAAAATTTATTTTGTAACCATTTTCATATATAGACAAAGAAGGTGATTTTCTGTAACCTTAGTAAGTCTTATTACTAAGGAGGAATTACACAACTAATGACAAATCATCAAAACCATACATCTGTAAAAGTGGTAACGGCGGATCCGTCGGCACTAGGCTTATTTGGACTAGCAATGGTTACCCTTGTAGCATCATCACAAAAATTAGGATTAACAGAAGGGACAGCATTAATCTTGCCATGGGCTTTCTTCTTAGGTGGACTGGCACAATTAATCGCATCCCTTTTAGATTCAAAGCATAATAATGTATTTGGAACAACAGCTTTCGGCGCATTTGGACTATTCTGGTTTGGAGTTGGGACATCATGGCTGATTACATCTGGAGCTTTAGGTGAACACTTACTTGCCATTGCCGACCCAAAACAGCTAGGTGTTGCCTTCGTAGGGTACTTAATCTTCAGTTTGTTTATGACAGTAGGGGCTATGGGCACTCATAAAGTCCTGTTCTTTATTTTTGTACTGATTGATTTCTTATTTATTGGACTATCATTAAGTTCATTTGATATTATGTATGAATTTACGCATATGCTAGCGGCGATTTCAGAGCTACTGATTGCTTTATTATCGTTCTATGGTTCTGCTGCAGCTGTTTTAAATAGTCATTTTGGACAAGTGGTTTTACCGGTGGGGAAACCTTTTGGTGTGTTTAAGAAGTAGGGGGACGGACCTCCTGCTTTTTTTTATGGATAAAGAAACTACAGAATGTCTCTTTTTATACTTCAGGAAGCACAAGGTCCGTCCCCGTGCTTCCCATGTTTGTCGTTAAAAAACCTGTTTGGCAATCCAGTTTTCAACAGATTTCAGTAATCTCTTTACACTACCATCCTCGAAAGGTGAATAAAGGTTTGCAGCTTTTATGTGCTCGTTAAAAGAGTGATGACCCCCGTGGCGGCACATCTCAAGGAAGCTGTCCCATGCTTCCTGTGGTTGTGTTTGTGCTCTTTCCCATAGTTGAACAGAACAGAAATGGGCTAGGTCATAGTCCATAAAATAGAACGGTGACAGAAAAAGATGAGCTATGTCATAGAAGCCTGTTCCTGATTCTAAAAATTCATTGTGATCATAATCACGTTCTGGTAGGTATTCTTGTTCGAGTTGCCTCCATTTTGCTTTACGGTCTAGGGATGATGCAGTTGGATTTTCGTAGAGATAATGCTCAAACTCATCAATAACACTTGCAACAGGCATAAACATAAAGGCATTGGTTAAGTGTGAGAATTTGTAAAGGGTCGTATCCTCACCGAAGAAGAGTTCCATCCATGGCCATGTAAATCGTTCCATAGCAAAGGAAAAAATCTCACAAGAGTCATACGGAACCAAGTATTCAGGAATACCCCAATGTCGTGACATATAAAACTGAAATGCGTGACCAGCTTCGTGAGCGAAAACGCGAATATCATTGGATGTGCCATATAAATTCGTGAAAATATATGGTGCCGTATCCTCTCCAATAAATGTAGCGTAATTTCCTCCGAGTTTATTCTCCCTGGATTCAGAATCGATTAGTTCCTTGTCTTTCATATATGAGAAAAATTCGCTTGTTTGAGGAGATAACTCTGTAAACATCTTCACTAGATTCGATTGGATTTCCTCTTTTGTTCCTCTTGGTGTAGGCATTCCGTTTGGAAACATATACGGCTCGTCAAAGAACTTGAGTTCAGCGACTCCGATTCGATCTCTTTGCATTTTCTTTAACTTCGATATGAAAGGCACTCCATAAGTTCTAACTTGTTGCCTATATTTTTTCAAATCCTGGTGATTATGACTTGTTCGATTCATTCGATGATAGCCTAGTTCTATAAAGGAGGAGTACCCGAGTTTTGTCGCTATTGAATGTCTTGTTTTTACGAGGTCATCAAGTATTTGATCAAATTTTTCTTCATTCTCTTGGTGAAATTTACTCTTTGCAAAATGAGATTGTTTCCGTATTTCTCGACTTTTGTCAGAAAGGAAGGGTGTAATCGTAGACAGATTAACGATTTCGTTTTGTACGGTCATTTTGGCATTTGCACGTAGTTGGTTAAATTCAAGAGTCAATTGATTTTCTTTCTCTAATTCGTTTTTAACTTCTGATGAGTAGGTAGCCTGTTTGATTTCTGCTAATTTGAACAATTGCTTCCCATATTGTTGTTCAAGTTTTTCTTTATATTTCGCGGAAAGGATTGTTTGATAATAGGCGCTAACCAGTTTCTGATAACGTGGTTCAAACGTAGAAAACTCTATATATCTATCTTTTAAATGCGCTTGATTTAAGTCGCGGAAATGGTTCAACCTGGACTCATTTAACGCAGATTCAAATGCAAAACGTTTCTGATTAATTTTTACAAACCACTGTTGTTGTTCCTCATAGTACTTTGAAGATTTAAAGTGCTGGAGTAACTTCAAAAATTCATTCTCATATGTGTTTAAATTCACATCAACTGACTGCCTCAAAAGATTCATAGGATCCCTACTTTCTATTTATTACTTTAAATAGTAATTTATTTTACTCTTTAAATCAACAGTATATTTACTTTTGTGAGTAAAAAAAATTACACCTAAAGTAAAAAGTTGTTGTGCTTAGAGAAGAGAAAGGGAATTTTGCAAATGGATTTCCCGCTTCTATTTATAAGGAAAAAGAAATTTGGAATTATGCCGATAACTTCTATCTTCTATTTAGCAGGAAGCAAAAGAACTGTCCCGGCGCTTCCCCCCATGACCCGCACAAGCCTATACCAAAACTTCATGATGGGTAAGGACTTCTGCTATAATAAGGAATAATGAAGGAGGTTTGATAAGTTTGGAAGCGAATCAGGAGACTATTATTATAGATCTATTGGAAGAAAAAATTTCACCTTTCTTAATTGTGCTATTTGGTTCTAGTGTAAAAGGAAACGCTACTCCAAGTAGCGACATTGATATTGCTTACCTCTCGAATCATTCTCCATTAGATCATTATGAGATTTTTATGATTGCACAGGAACTCGCAACTGTACTTAACAAAGATGTGGATCTAATAGATTTGAAACAAGCAAGTACGGTTTTTCAGGCACAAGTGTTACATACAGGGAAGACAATTTTTTGCAGTGACAGTTACGAAAAGGCGAGGTTTGAATTACTAGTCTATAAAATGTACTCAAAATTAAATGAGGAGCGATTACCGATTCTTGAAAAAATAGACGAAAGTGGGTCTATATATGAAAAATGATATCATCCTTAATAAGATTAGTATTATTGAACGTTGTCTCAAACGAATACATGAAGAGTATAATGAAGAACCTCAAAATTTAAAGAACTTCACAAAACAAGACTCCATTGTTCTGAACTTGCAGCGAGCTTGTGAAGCAAGCATTGATTTAGCGATGCATATAGTAGCCGAAAATAAATTGGGCCTTCCTCAAAATAGTAGGGATTCTTTCACACTTCTAGAACGAGAGGGTATCATATCTCAATCCTTATCCCAAAAAATGAAAGCTATGGTTGGGTTTAGAAATATTGCAGTACATGATTACCAAGAAATAAATTTGGCTATCTTACAGCGTATAGTAGAAGATCACCTTGTTGAATTTATGGAGTTTACTAAAACGATTCTTCATTATTAAGAAGGAAGCACAAGAAGCGTCCCCGCCGCTTCCCGCCGCTTCCCGAAAAGCCTAATCCATTACAAGTCCACCATCTACAACAAGATTTTGACCTGTGACTGCTCTTGCCCACGGTGATGCAAAAAATAACGCCGTGTCCGCAAGCTCTTCTGGAGTCGTAACCTTTTGTAAAGGAGTGGTTGATTGTATGATGCCAAACACTTCTGGCGTTGTCACACTACTTGCGTCTGTTTCTTTTAAGAGACCGCCTGAAATCATGTTAACCGTTATTCCGTATTGCCCTAATTCCTTCGCCATATTTCGGGTGAATCCAAGTAGCGCCGCTTTCCCGGTCGTGTACTCATGATAGGCTACAACTGGGTTTTGAACGAGGTTTGTCCCAATATTGACAATACGACCAAAGCCTACTTCCTTCATATCTGAAAGGCAAGCCTGTACCGTATTCAATGCACCTTTTACACTTCCTTCAAACTGTGTCTGGAAATTCTCCCATTCTAATGCAAAGGCATCCTTCTGCGCCACAGGGTCAAATCGAAAATCAACTAACGCGTTGTTGACAACGGTCGTGATAGGTTGTTGAAAGTACTCTTTCGCTTTTGTTACCATTACACGAACCTGTTCTCTGTCTCTAACATCTGCTTGAATGGCAATGGCCTTTTCTCCAAGCTCGGCCGCTAAAGCTTCTGCTTTTTCTTTACTAGAAAAATAATTGATTACCACATTCGCACCCTCACGTACGAACGCCTTAGCAATTTCTGCACCTAATCCTCGACTAGCGCCGGTAATAAGAACGGTTTGTTTTGTTAACTCCATATGAATCCCTCCGTTATCTTTTTGAAACTTTTTAAAAAATGAAAAAAACTAGACCCAAAAAAGGACCTAGTCATCATTAAGATTACACTACTTCCCTCCGCTGGCATGATCCAGATCAGGTCCTGAGGGTCAAAAAGTTACCTTACTTTTTTCTCAGCCTGTATCACAGGCTCCCCTAGTAGACATATTTTGTTAAAGTTTCCAGATTTATTATAAAGGCTTCTATTCTATTAATCAACTAAAGTGAAAATGTCATGATAAAGAGGTAAATATTTTGTACATGTTACCGGACCCTAGAAAAGACCGTTACAACGACATAAAACCAAGCAATAAATTGACTTATAAAACAAGTTAACCAGCTGATGCTATCCTTTGAAGAGTGTGTTACAGATAGTCAAAAGTAATATTTTTTTGTTGTCTAAGGAAGCACAAGATCCGTCCCGGTGCTTCTTCCCGTGCTCTTCCTCGTGGAATGAAAAATTTCATGGTATAATTATGAAAACAACTCCGGAAGAGGTGAACGCAATATGAATACAGCTAAAGAGCGTTTACTTAAGATTATTGATGAAATTCCTGAACAAGAAGTGGATAAAATCCTGGATTTTGCAGAGTACTTGAAAATTAAAAGAGAAAAACGATTATCTAAAGAATTGACAAAGGCTAGTGAAAGTAGTCTTGATTTTTGGGATAATGACATTGATGATGAGGTTTGGAATGATGTATAAACAAGGTGATATTGTTTTATTGCCTATTCCGTTCAGTGATTTAACAAATAGAAAGCAGCGCCCTGTTCTAGTAATTTCAAGTGATCGTTATAATAAAGTGACCGAAGATATTGTTGTTGCTATAACTTCACAATTAAGTCATCTTGATTATTCAGTGATTATTGAAGCTAAAGATCTAAAAGAGGGTGAACTTAAAGTTACGTCTGCAATACGGGCTGACAAAGTTTATACATTATCTAAGGGTATTGTTAGAAAAAAGTTTGGGCAAGTTCGTACTGACGTTTTGGAAAAGGTTCGTCTGAAAGTGAATGAATTAATTAAGTAACAGAGAAGCATAAGTAGGATCTTATGCTTCTTTTTTAAATTTAAAAGTGTACAAAGAATACCTTGAAATCCTAATTTTGGACAAGGAATCTGTTCTCATGACCAATGTGGTTTTTGGAGAGTTATTAGCTTGGATAAATTTATAACTGTGTATAGTTTTTCTAATACAGCATAAAAGGGGTATATTCAATGAATATCCATCCGAAATAGGTAAAATTAAGCGTATTCATCCAAGTACACTATTTGAAGATTTAGTGCGTTCTTAATCTAATACTTAGATGAAATATGGGAATAATCGTATGCTTGATTTCATGTAAAGAGATTAATTATATCTTCCTTCCTTAATCCCTAAACTGGGACAAGGAACCTGTCCCCATGACCCACTTTTCATAATATTCCCTACTGACGAACGAAACAGACTCTAGTAAAATAATAGTAAAAGTTTGTCATTTTTGAGGAGGGGTGTTATGCGAGAACAAGTAATCCAGGAACTTTTAAAATATACGAAGAAGTCCATTACAATAGAAGAGTTAGAAAGAATGAATCCAAGCAATACTTTGACCTATGAACAGTTTGCCAAACTTGTGCTTTCCTTTGAAGAGGAAGGTGTGTTAGAGATGGTGAAATCAAAGGGGCGAAATACTCGAACCCCGTCAGTAGCGTATACATATCGAATTCAAAAGCAACAGCTTAAAAAAGAACTTCATGAAGAAATTAAGCAGTATCGTCTTCAACTACATCCTTCCATAAAACTAGATTCCTATTTTGGTCTAGACCCTTCACAGTGGAAAAAGGACCTTTCCTATTTACAATCCATCCATGATTATATAGAAGCGTTTGGTTTTCCTGATTATGAGGTACCAGCTCCTGAACGAAGTGTTGAGCTTGTTGGAGATGAGAAGTGGATTACGGAAGGACAAGGGAAAGAACTGCTTGAGCGAATTGGATTATGGGAAGCGATGATGGTGATTCCTGTGTCAGATCCATTAATGTTTGCGGTCAATCCAAAGTCACTAACAAACCAGACCTTAAAACACCTAATTGTAGAAAATAAGACAACCTATCAAGCGCTCGTGGATGCCCTTCCGGAAACGAATTTTTGCACGCTTATCTATGGGAGTGGCAATAAGATTATTAAAAGCATAGAACAATTCGAACGTCAGCTTCCAATACCCAATGCTACAAACGGCTTCTATTATTTTGGTGATATTGACCGATCAGGAATATTTATTTGGGAGCGACTTAATGAAAAGCAACCGGTCAAACTAGCGATGCCTTTTTACCAAGCATGCTTAACGAGACAATCGTTGGAAGGAAAAACAAATCAACGAATGGATGAAGCTGCGGTAGAAGCATTTTTAGCCTACTTCACAGAGGAAGAACGAACAAGACTTGAAGCGGTTTTAGAGCAGGGACATTATTACCCACAGGAAGTATTAAAAACACGTGAATTGCAGGATATATGGAGGCAGGCTCAATGGAACTAAATGAGATTTCGGACATCACGAGTGGGTTTCGCGAACGAATGCGCCGCCTTGCATTGTTTGACCCTTTATTCGAACTAGACCGGAAAAAGGTAAAGGATCAGCAGGGGATGCCAATTGATATGAAAGGGCTTGGCTTATTAACACTCCTGTTCTTTTTCGAACAAAAGATTATGCGGAATCACAAGGTTGGTTCAAAGGATCTAGCACTTTTTTTACAAAGACTAACGGAACGTCAATATGTACTTGATGGGCAGGCCTGTGAGGATCTGGCCTCGACGATCATCCAAACTTTTCGTCCGACTACCGGAAAAAAGCGAACCTATTCCTTTCATGACTGGGAGACCTTTGAGGAAGGGGAGCTTGAATATTCGCTATTAAAAGCTAAAGCCTTTGATTCAAAAACAAACACCCAGTACTACACGCTTGATGAGGATGGATTAGAGCTCGTGTTTGCAACAAAGGAATTTTATAGTGAGTTCCAGCTTTCTATCAATCAGCTCATGCTTCGTAAGCAGCTAGAAAAAGGCGAGTTCCGAGGAGCACTTCGCCAAATAAATGAAATGAGAATCGATGTTGAGTCTCTTAATGAACGGATGGTAAAGCTTCGTCACGAGATTCAACGAAGCATTGTCTCTGAGGAAACGTTTGAACGATACAAGCTCCTACTCGAGGATATTCATGCCCGATTGGAACGAGAAAATGAAGAGTTTTCAGAGCTACGACAATTTGTAAAAGAAACAAAGGATCGTCTATACGAAAAGGACTATCATCAAAAAGAAAAAAAGACGTATGCCTATGTACTTGAGATTACCAATCAGCTAGAAGAGGTTCACTACGAGCATTCGAGGCTACTTGAACAAAGCATTGAACTCAAAAATCACACGCTCAAGGCTGCACAAGAATCACTCTATTATACAGGGATTGATGCGTTTAACTTTGATCAGGACATTAATGCTAGAGTGATTGGAACGCCACTTCCATTAGAAGCGATGAAGGGACTGCTTCACCCATTTCTGCATGTACAGCAGGAGCAGCAGTGGTCGCCTCTAGCCGTTTTTGCCGAACAAAATATTCGTGAGGACCGTGAAGAAACGGTCGATTATGGGTTTATGGAAATTGGAAATCAAAGTGACAATGACTATCAAGAACGGTTGCGGAAAAACTATGGTGCTGTGATGAAGGTCGTCCTAAAAGCACTAGATGAAGACTGTTCAGATCTTGCTAGTATCATAGAATTTTTACGAGAATCAGAAGAGGCAGAGGTTCTCAATCAACGTTTCTTCTACGATTTCTGGATTGTATTACACCAACGTTCACCAATTGTTTCAGGTCAAATCAAGACAGACGAAGACGAGCAGCAGCATAGTATGGATGATGCTCTGAAGCAGCTCGGAAATCGTACGCTAGAGGTAAAAGAAAAACGTGATACCATTCAGGTAACAGAGAGATTCTCGATTCAAAATATGGAGATTGTCGTAGAGGAGGGACTAGAAGATGAATTATAGTGAGAGCAAAGTGATGCAGGCATTTGAGCTTTATACAGTACTAGCTCGTGATGGACAAGCAGATGAAGAAGCCCTCTCTTTATATATTGCAGATGATGCGATTCGTGGTTTGGTAGATGGTTTTGCGTACAGAGTGGATTGTGTCATCATTCGTGCAGGAGACAAGATTTATATGATTACAAAGACAAAGCTATCGCCTTTTCATGTGAACAATGATTTTATCAAGCGAACGTATTTAAAATCAGGAGCAACAAACGCGGATATTTATTTGCTTTATTTTACAACGATTATTTTGTTTGGAGCCTTTTATGATAGCTATCAAACGCTTGAACCAACAAGGGATTTCATTAGTATTGATGACTGGGCTCGACTTGTAAATGATCAAATTAGTGTGCTGATGGAGCATGATGAAGAGGAGCTTCGTGCACGCGAGCAGGAGTTTTCATATAACTGGAAGCAAATTATTGAAAAATGGGATGACATGAATGATATCAAAGAAACAGCAAAAAAGCAGAGTGGAAATACAATCAGCCGTCTAAGTTTTATGGATACAGCGAAACGCTTTTTAATGGATCAAGGCTTGATTGAAGAAATCGGTAATAATGAAGTTGTTCTTACGGAAAAAGCGAAAACAATTGTACAGCGCTTTTTCATGGAAGTGGAGTACAACAAAGGTATTCTTGAGTTTATTTATCAATGGGAGGAGGAGGACGAGCATGCCATCGATTAGTAAAATACGCTTTACCAATGTTGTGTATGAGGATGGAATGAAGCGGTATAATGATGAGATTTTCAAATTTGATGGCTATAATGGTGCGATTTTGCTTGAGAACGGTGGCGGAAAAACGGTCTTTATTCAAACAGCCCTTCAAGCGATTATCCCGCATACGAATCTATCAGATCGTAAAATTAAGCAGACACTGCAGCTAGACAATTATCCTGCTCATATTGCAATTGAATGGATTCTATCAGACAATCCAAGACGTTATTTGGTTACGTGTGTCAGTTTATTTTTAACAAAAGATGGTCTCGGTTCCTATCGTTATGTGTATCCGTATCAGTCAGGAGACCGACATGGGATTGATGAGATTCCGTTTGTCCGCAAAGACTCGAATCGACCAGCCGACCGTGGAGAGATTTCCGATTACTATCAGAATATGACACAGCAGTATATGAATGCGCAAACATTCCAGACGATTAAAGCGTTCCAGGAGCATATTGAGGAACAGTATCATATCATTGCCAACGAATGGGAGAGTATTGTAAAAATCAATAGTACGGAAGGTGGCGTCGAGGCCTTTTTCGATGAGTGCAAGCAAACGAATCAGCTTTTTGACCGTCTGCTCATTCCGACCGTTGAAGGTGCGATTGCAGGGCATAACGAAAATACCTTTGCCGACACCTTCGAAAAGCATCGCTCCAGCTTCAAGCTATACAAGGAGCTAAAGGAACAAATCGAAGAAAACAAAGCGATCGAAGAAGAGCTCAATCGCTATGTTGAAACATACGAAGGACTACACGAACACCAGCAAGCCTACGAGCAAAATAAACAACGAGCCAAAGCGGTTATGAATCTGATTCATAACCAGCAGCAAGCTAGAGGGACGGACCTTCAAGAAATAGAAGAGAAGTTGTTGGAATGGGAAACAGCACAACGGAATCATCAGAAAAAGGAGCTCTCTCTAAGCATTCAACAAGAGCAATCGACACTAGACAAGCTAGAAGTAGAGAGACAAGAAGCTGAACAGCAACTCGCAATGGGAAAAGAGGATCTTACCGATGCCAAAACAAGCTTCTACTCATTGAAGCTAGCCGAGCTAAAACAGCAACACAAGGAAGAGGGAGATCGCCAGCAGTCCTTACAAAACCAACTCGAAACTCTTGATCATGATCAGGATATTGAAGAAATCAAAGACAAGCTAGACGAAAACAGCCATGAGCTGATGGGCTACTTTTCACATGAGCTAGAAGAAAGCACAAAACG
Source organism: Rossellomorea marisflavi (assembly GCA_003667865.1). GTDB lineage: Bacteria > Bacillota > Bacilli > Bacillales > Bacillaceae_B > Rossellomorea > Rossellomorea marisflavi_C. The sequence goes on from CP033051.1 coordinate 1,978,679, forward strand.
CAAGCAAGGGCTCATGATTGAAAAACAACCGATTGTGGATCAAATAGAAGATGTTAAGAAAAAGGAGAAAGAACTAAGTGGTCAGCTGAAGCAAACTCAAGGTACGTTCAATCAAAATGCTGGTGTCATCCAGAATCTTGAAAAACAAATGATCCGTATCCAAAATCGAATTTTATCAAATCCAGATCAAGAGTCTGTAAAAGACAGTGCTCAGCAATGGGAAAAGCGTCTTGTTTCCTTAGATAATCAAATTGTGCAGTTGAAGACAGATAATAAGCAGCTAGAAGGTAAAATAAAAGAAGCGAAAGAACAAAAGGAAGCAGTAGAGAAACAAAGGGAAGAGAAGGATCATACACGAATTAAACTGGAAACAGAAATTCAGCAAATCGAGCAGGCTCACGAAAAAGTAAAAGCTCTGCTAGGTTCATTGCGTTCACAATGGGCAACCTATGACTCCATCTACCTAAAACAGGATTCTATTACTCAACAAATCCATGATTCTATTCAAAGAATAGTGAACGAGAGAGAAGACCGTTTGTATAAGGAACGGTTAGCACACAGGTTCATGGATGACTATGGTAGTCAGGATCTATTCTTTGCAGACCCTTATCTTGAAAAGCAAATCAAACAATGGAGCAATCAATTTGATTTACTTGAAACAGGAGTGCAGTTTATCCAATCATTGGAGGAATCTGTTCTAGAGGAAGCAGCCAAGTACCCATTATGGCCAATGACGCTCATTACAACTGAAACGGAACAGGAGCAACTGAAACAAAAAGTTCAACATTTGAACAAGCATCTTCAATTCCCAATAGATGTGTTATCAATAGAAGAAGCACGTGCGATTGTTAAAGGAGAACATCTGCCATCGTCTCCAATCGTTCCAAATCACTGGACAGAAAATCAACACCCTACAACCTTCGAGGACTGGAAGCAATCGATGAAGGAACAAGCAGAGGAAGCATCGGGAGTCCGAAAAGAAGTTGAAGCGAGATTGGAAGAGTGGAATCGAGGCGCGGAGCAATTATCCTCATTTCTACGAGACTACCCTTATGAAGACTATCAGAATCGTAAAGACAGCCTAGTGAAGCTTACACAAGAACTGCAAGAATGTAGTGCCGAACAAAGAAGACTGCAGACAAGTATAACTGAAGATGAACAGCTGCTTTCTACTCAGAAGGAACGAATCGATTCGTCTGAAAAAGAACATCAAGGGCTTGAGCGGAAGTTAGAGGCAGCTATAGAATATCTCAGTTTGGAAAAAGAACATGGTGAACTAAAGAAAAGCCAGGAAGAGCTCTCACAGCAAATTGCTGCATTTGAACGATCCATGAGAAGTAATGAGCGACATCTCCTAAGATTACAAGAGGAAAAGGAACAAATTGAAGACTTAGTTAGAAGTGAACAATACTACTACAATACGTTGATTGATGATCCACTGTATCAAGAGGTGAAATTGTTCGGAGCGAAGTATTCTAGTAAAGCAATCAATGTTTTAAAAGCAGAACGCGAGGAATTAGGTTTTGCCTTACGTAAACTATCAAGTACTCGTCGTGAGATTCAGCTTCAACTTGAGAATGCCCACAAGGAACGATTGCGTCTTCAAACATCAATGAAAGAGATTGTACTAGATTATGGTCCATTGAATGAAGTAATGCTATTCCCTCCTAATGGAAAAGAACAGATCTCTATGCTCCGAGAAAAGATGAAAGAGTTAGAGATTGTTGTGAAGAAGGGATCGAAGCAACATGAAGAAGTAAATGGGAAAAAGATTAAGCAGGAAAAAGTAGTAGAGTTAGCCATTGATCAATTCCAGCAGGAGTTTCAGGGGGAAGAGCCAGAGCCTTTTACAGATTCTCTATCAAAAGTACAAGAGCAGCTTATTGAAGAAAAGCAGGGACTTCAGGAGAAGCATGCCTTTCTTTTACGTGAGCAAGAGCGTTTCAACAAAGAGCTTACGTCAATTACAGATGCTTACCATGAACTAAACCGATTTGAAGAAGCACATCATTTTATAGGACCATCAATCGTAGCTACAGCATTATCTGAGAATGAGGTTCAAGATTTTACTTATGACAGACTTACCTTTGTAAAGAGAGTAACCTCTGAACTGAAGCAAGGAAAAGACAATGTGTCGAAAGAATGGTCAAAGGTTGAACGAGCAAAAGATACATTCAAAGCATTCTGTAAAAACAAAATAACGAATGTGAAAATGCAAAAAATGGCCAGAGATGGAATTGACTCAAAACGCACGTACAAAGAGGTCATCGAATTCCAAACCCATATGCAAAAACGCATTCAAACAGCAATCAAGTACAATGAAGCAAGTATTATGGACCATGACAAACAGCTTGAGCAATTTGTTACACATATTAATAGTCATCTACGCACGATTGCTGGAGAGCTTGAACTGATTCCGAAAAAGACTAAGGTGAAGGTGGAGGACAAGTGGAAGGAAATCTATAAATTCACCATTCCAGAATGGACAGAGGAAGAAGGTAAAAGTCGAATTCGCAAGCACATTGAATGGATACTAGACCAGCTAGAATCCGAGCGCTTCCGAAACCATGAAGGACAGGAGGATACTGGAAAGGTCCGAAAAGAAATTGAAACATGGATCCAATCCAAACAACTCCTACGTGTTGTCATGAACAACGAAATGATGAAGGTAACTTGTCGTAAAGTTACAAACGACAACCAGGTCACAACCCGTTCTTATTCATGGGAGCAATCCAATGTCTGGTCTGGGGGAGAAAAGTGGAGTAAAAACATGACACTGTTCTTAGGAATCCTGAACTATGTAGCAGAAAAGCAAAAGCATATTGAAGCAAATATGAAACGCCATAGAGTGGTGATTATGGATAACCCGTTTGGAAAAGCATCAAGTGATCACGTATTAAATCCAGTCTTCTTTATCGCCGAGCAGCTAGGGTTTCAGATCATTGCTTTAACAGCACATGCAGAGGGGAAATTCTTGCGGGATTACTTCCCAGTCATTTATAGCTGCCGTTTACGAAAGGCTGCGGATTCAAATAAGCAGATCATGACGAAGGAAAAACAGCTGCATCAGGCTTATTTTCAGGATCATGAGCCTCAAGCACTTGATCGACTTGGTGAGGTTGAGCAGATGGAGTTGTTTTAAGTTATTCTTTGATTTTGGTTTTAACATGATTGGAGGCTTAGGTGATGAATAATAAATATTCCGTTGCTACAACTAAAAAAGTTGTACGTATTGCTGAAGCTCCTAGTAAGCTATCCACTGTCTCAAGTGATAGATATTTAAGAAATGCTATAAGAGAAGGTAGTTCTTTACTTGAAAAGCTCTCATCTATACCGAGGATAAATGCAGAACGAAAATTATAAAATAATGAAACAATAAAAACCTTAGATTATTAAATCTAGGGTTTTTGATTCTTTTAAACATCAACCAGTAAATAAAATTCTTTCTGTCTTATAGGCCCGTCCTCAATACGTAAATGTTTTAGTGCATTGAGGGACTTGCATTCTTTACATGGCTAGTCTGTTTCCTTTATTCAACTAAAAGGATCCTATCTTTGGATTTCATCTAATTCTTCTTTCTCAATATCTTCCATTTCCTCATGAGTAATCCCAAAAGGAATTCCGCCATCGGTATATCCCGCAATGAAAGCAAAAGTTTCATCAGATTCTATTAAATCATAGGCATTCTTTTTTATTTTTTTGTTTTCTCTTTGTTGCTTGTGTACTTTAATTAGCCTTTCAATTTCTTCCTTTTCTTCTTTACTAATGTTAAAACCAGAGCTTGTGAGTTCTTTCAAAGCATTCTTTAGGTTTAGACCGAACTTTTTTGAGTATGCTTTTACGATGTTCTCACCTTCATGCTCACTAACCCAGGAACGTGAGATCTCCAACCGTTCTTTCTTTGGCATGCCCCAAAATTGTTTCTTCTTACTTTTTCGTTTCTTTTTACTGCCCAAATCAAACACCTCTCTTTAAAAAATGAGTTATATAGATGTTTTTTTGATCCAAAGCTAAATCAATAAGTGGGTAATTTCTTTGCTACTATTCTGTTCCTTTTCGAAACATAACTAAGGCTAGTGTACTGACTCCAGTATACTAAAATTATTTACGTACCTGGGGCAGGTTCAATATTAAGAGTGAAATTTTTGAGGAAACTAGAGGGAATGATGTGTGGGGAAGGTAAAGTAATAATTATTAGTAGTACTTTTCAATCAAAAGATTTACCCACTATATTCGTCTCACCCTCATCAGTGGATCTTTACGAATATGTACGATACATTCCTCGTTCGACGTATGATAAACAATATTCCCAGGTTCTACATTAAAAAATTCTTTATTTGCATTTTCTTCTGGAATGGAACGAATGGGTGCGACTTCATCAATGATTTTTTTATCCTCTTCCTCATGAAAATTAAGAATTGAAACTAAAACAAACTGATTTGGGAATAATTTTCTAACTTCCTGCCACTTCATATTCTATCTCTCCTTTTCTTTTATTATAAGCTGTAGCTAATTGCATACCAGTTCTTATCATTCATAACGGATAGGTAATCACAGGTTAAAACGTACTTTTAAATTCTGGTTTCTTAAAAAGTCTTGTTCTCCATTACGTTAGGGCTTTAGTGTATTCGGGACTGGCCACAGTATAATAGGCATTGGGGTATTCCGGTGATAGAGTAACTTTTCGAGGGAAGTCAGTAACTAGTTTACTGATTCTTAAGGAGTCTTTTAAGGTCTTTTATTTCACTTTCTTGCTTTATAGAACGTGCTGCTAATGTATCGATGATAAGATTCTGACTTTCTAATGTATGGATAGTCTACACTTAGTTAGACAGAAAATTTAAGGTCAAGTAGAATTAACTATACTAATCAGTTATGAGGAGAATCTACATGACAAAAAGAGTACGTCGAACATTTACCGAGGAATTTAAGAAACAGATCGTGCAGCTTCATCTAAGTGGTAAGCCTCGCAAAGATATAATTCGTGAATATGAATTAACCCCTTCTTCACTTGATAAGTGGATTAGTCAAAGTAAAACCTCCGGTTCCTTCAAAGAAAAGGATAACCTCAGCCCCGAACAGAAAGAGCTACTGGAACTTAGGAAGAGAAATAAACTATTAGAAATGGAAAATGACATTTTAAAGCAAGCAGCGCTGATACTAGGACGAAAGTAAATGTGATTAAAAACAACCAGCACAAATACTCGATATCAGCAATGTGCAAGGTCCTACAACTCCCTAGGAGTACATATTATTATGAAGCAAAAGAACGAAAGAATGAAGATGATATCACATCAGATGTCATAGAAGTATTCCATCAGAGCCGCCAAAATTATGGTACGAGAAAAATAAAGCATGAGCTGAAGAAGCGTGGAAAATTAGTATCTCGTCGTCGAATCGGGAGAATTATGAACGAACAAGGACTTGTATCGACTTATACTGTGGCTCAATTTAAACCGCATAATGATAAACCAAACGAGAGTGATCAAGTAAATGAATTAAACCGTGAATTTTCACAAGAAGAAGAGTTGACTGTCGTGGTGAGCGACTTAACGTATGTAAGAGTCCATAAAAAATGGCATTACATATGTGTATTTATTGATCTCTTTAATCGGGAAATTATAGGGTTTAGCACAGGTGAGAACAAAGATGCTTTACTAGTTTATCGAGCTCTGTCATCAATTAAAGGTAACTTACATTCCATTCAAATGTTCCATACGGACCGAGGAAGAGAATTTAAAAACCAGGTCATTGATGAAGCACTAGAAACGTTTAATATCAAACGTTCTCTCAGTTTAAAAGGGTGTCCTTATGATAATGCAGTAGCAGAAGCAACATTTAAAATCATCAAAACAGAGTTCGTAAAGAAGCGTCATTTTGATAGTTTAGAAGAGTTACATAGAGAGTTTACAGACTATGTGCACTGGTATAACCATCTACGTATCCATGGTACTTTAGACTATTTAAGTCCAGTTGAATACAAACTTACGCACCTTAAGAAAACTGTCTAGTTTAGTGTTGACAATCCAGTATCTTTAAGTTCGTCTGTCTTGTGATCAATATGTTTCTCAATACGTTCAAAGTAGGGACCAAGACCATTGATGAGATAACTTTTTATTTTTGAAACATCTTCCCTTATTTCTTCTTGTCCTTTTTTCAAAACCTTTAATTCTTCTTGCCCTTTTTTTAGATCCTTTAATTCATCAAGTATTAACTTTAGTGTATCTTGCATGAGTATATCACCTCTTTCCTTTTGATTTATTATAGCACGGATGGATGTAAGGGAGAGCACTTAACATGTTGGGCACGACCATCTGACATTGAGTGGCAGGAACCATTTTTCTTAAGTGGGACAAGGAACCTGTCCCCACGACCCCCTATTATAAAATAATTTCCTTAAATAAATGCTGTACATTGCAAATGGTATGGTATACTTACAATAACCTTTGAAGCTTTAAATCTTTTGCTTTACACGTTCGATCTCCCTACTCAGATTATTGGGTAGGGTTTTTTATTGTCTAATGAGAAAATTCCACAAAAAAACAGGTCCTATTACTAGGACCTGTTTTCGTTATCTTGACTAAGATTAAGCTTTTTGAACGTTAGAAGCTTGAGGTCCACGTGCACCTTGCTCAACGTCAAATGTAACTTTTTGACCTTCGTCTAAAGATTTGAAACCTTCGCTTTGGATTGCAGAGAAATGTACGAATACATCGTCACCATTTTCGCGCTCGATAAAACCAAAACCTTTTTCTGCGTTAAACCATTTAACTGTACCTGTTTCCATAATTGTTGCCTCCTAGTACGATAATCGTACAATGTATTACTATCCTTGCCCAAAGTGGTTTTTAAGACGAAAAGTGTGACACTCATACAATCTCTTAATACCGAACAAAAATAATTAAGTTAATCATATCAGGTTGTGTTAAGGATTGCAAATCATTAGAAGAAATAGGAAATACAATGCTTGTTCATTAAGATGTTAATGCTTAAAAAATCTAGGGGAGAGTCCCTGTTTCGTAGAGAGTTTGAATGTGAAAATGATTCCTTCAAAAACACCTATAACTAATGCAGTGAAAAAGGGCGTGTAAAGATCTAAATAGGAACTTCTTAAGTCTATTCAGTCTATCAAGAGTTTCGATTTATAAAGAATAAGGCCTGTCCTCCCGGTATGAATTAGTACACTAGGGACAGGCCTATTTTTTCAAATAGTCATAGAAGTAGATTTTCGTACGATATAAATCACTAACAATCATGGTTTTGCTAGGTTTACGATTTGGTAAGGCGAACGTATGTGAAACGACTATAGTTTCCTTCGTTAACTGCTCTCGAAATTGTTTCTCTAAACGAGTCATGGCACCAGGATACAAATAACTAACGATTAAGTGATACATGGACAAATCGGCTTTATAAAAATCTTTGCGAGAAACAATCAGATTGTCTTGAGAGAATACAAATTTTCTAATAACCATAAATGCGTATGGTACGAATGAATTTTCAAAAGCTGTAATCGTAGCATCAGGATATTTCTTTGCAAGCTGAAAGGCTAATGTTCCCCACCCTGCACCAAGCTCAGCAATTGGAGCTTCAGAATGAGAAGGGAGATTTTCGAGCAACATCTTCTTAACTTTTGGTGATGTCGGCATAGGGGAAATTCCGTTCTTTATGGTCGTATATATAATGGAGAGAAATGAAAAGAACACTATAGAAAAAACAATGATATTGAGTATAAGCATGATGGCTCCTGGTTTTTATCATATTGTACCAATTGGGAATGCTTAGAGGAAGTGTAGGGAGGGTTCATCCCCTTCTTTATGAAAAATAAGGAAGCTCAGGAACCGTCTCCCAGCTTCTTAGCCGCGCCGTTTTTTGAAAACAGTTGTCCCGTTGGTAGTGATGGTATGTAATAACGCCAGCCAGACACTATGGTCCGGTTTAGGAGGTTTTCCATTTCCGATTCGTGCCAGCTGCTGCTCATACCAGACAATCTCTAACATGGACGCAGCTTTATCGATTGATTTCACTCCTGTTTTCATCGGTTTTAACTGTATGGTTTCATAGGTTCCTTGAAATATTTGATTTGGAAGGTCAGGAATCAGGGCAAGAGGCTTGGCGATTCCCACCATATCAATTTCATCCTGAGCAACTGCGTCCGTCATAGCCTTTTCAGAACGAAAGCCTCCGGTGACGACCAATGGTGTAGGCACGATTTCTCTTACCTTTGCAGCGAATTCAAGGAAATAGGCTTCCCGTTTCTTTGTGCTTTCATTGACATTTGCCCCCTGCATCATCGGATTCTCATAATTTCCTCCTGAGATTTCGATAAGATCGATGCCCGCATCAGATAGGCTGCGAATGACCACCAATGATTCCTCTTCCGTAAAACCGCCTCGCTGGAAATCAGCAGAATTCAACTTGATTCCTACTGGGAAATTCTCGCAGGTCTGTTTGCGAATTTCATCATAAACGTTCATTAAAAACCTCATTCGATTCTCCAAACTGCCGCCCCATTCATCATTACGCTGGTTGTGGTACGGAGATAGAAACTGACTGATGAGATAACCGTGAGCACTATGGATTTGGACACCGGTAAATCCGGCATTTTGAGCGACCTTGGCCGCGTTTCCAAACCGGATGATCAATTCTTGTATTCCCTCTCCGGTAAGAGCCCTCGGTTCATTAAAGAATTTTCTTGGATTGCCGGAAAGTGGTATCGCGCTTGGAGCCACAGGCTTTTTGGAAAGGGTTTTCGGTGACTGCTTTCCCGGATGATTTAATTGCATCCAAAGATGAGTACCATTCTTCGTTCCAGCCTTTGCCCATTGGGTGAGCATATCAAGATCTCGTTCATCTTCAATCACAACATTCCCCGATTCACCAAGAGCACTTCTGTCAATCATGACATTTCCTGTCACAACAAGTCCTGTACCTCCGTCAGCCCAGGTTTTGTATAACGTAACGAGAGCAGGGGAAGGGGCGTGATCCTTTGTTCCAAGGGCTTCACTCATCGCAGATTTGAAAAAACGGTTCTTTATTATGCTTCCATTCGGAAGAGTTAACGGTTCTGATAGGGGGTGTGAGTTGTTTTTCATATATGATTCACCTCTGTATTTTTTCATTCTTACCTTATTATTAAGGTTGAAGAAGGAGTAAATAAACTATAGGGACTCGGGGGTGAAGGTATAGAAGTTAAAACGGTGGTGTAGTATCGGAGCTATTGGCTGGAATGAGAACCAAGAGCAGGGCCTGGCCACGGTAGGTTAATCCTTTAGTACACTTGGGGACAGACCTTGTTTTTGAATTCGTAAAATGCACGTAGAAAAGAAACTAGATTTCTAAAAGCCCCTAAATATGAATATACTTGGATTACCCTTGTATAAATGAAAACATTGATTTACTCTTTACTTAAGGAGTGAGGGAATGGCTGCGACAATTGAAGACATTAATTATAAGGAAGTAATGGAGTATTCATTGGATCCACTGATTGTCCATACGCATCTCAAGATCATTTACATAAATAAGGCAGCTGAAACATTTTTCAGAGCTTCACGGGAGGACGTAATAGGAGCAAGTCCTTTAGATATTTTTAAAGATAGTTCGAAACCTGCTATTATAAAAAGAATATCGGGAGCTTACAGTCAACCAGCAAAGGTTATTGAAGAAACGATCTATCGAATGGATGGCACTCCCGTTGATGTGGAATTGTATTGTCACCCTGTCAAAATAGGGGAAACAACAGCGATACAATCTTACGTCAAAGACATTACGGAGAAAAGACAACAAGAGAAAATACACGATGACATGACTAGACAAATCAATGAGCTTTCTGCGACTGTTGTGCCTCTTTTTGAAGGGATTGCGGTTCTTCCATTGTTAGGAGCAATCGAACAGGAGCGAGCAAAGGAACTCTTAGAATTCGTACCAGTCAACGTTCAAAAACAAGGAGTAAGCCATTTGATTCTGGATTGTTCGGGGATTTTTCAATTTGATCATCTCGTGATTGACTCACTATTAAAAATTTACGATGTATTAAATCTCATAGGGGTAAACTGTATTTTAACTGGGATCAGACCTCAACTTTCAATGGAGGCCGTAAAACTGGGTGTTAATTTAAACAACATCAAAACGTTTTTTTCGGTTAAAGATGCTCTGAATTATTTAGGTGTAGTAAAATAGTATGAAGATAGCTATTCTACAGGCTTGTTAATCTCGAAATGGTTAGCGGGTTTTTTATTTTTGAGCTAACAAAGCATGGGATTCTTTGGTGTGAGGAACTATTACTCTGTCTCAATATGTTTTACTTCGCATTCAAGAAGGTATACGTCTACTAAGAGGTGATTCAATGTCTTCTAGGAAACACTCGGAAAAAAAGTATAGTCTCAAGAAGAAACTAGACCGACCCGAGCAGTATCCGACTGACCAAAAGAGCTTATTTGATCAATTTAAAAGCCACCAAAATGTCGATCCCATTCCGATGGAAGATGTTAAATTAGAGGAACGCGAAGAAAAAGAAAAGCATGAGACGAAAAAAGATTCTTCTAGTGAGCAGAAATAAAATTAAATCTAGCACCCTTTTTTCCTAGTTCTTGTGTGCTTGCTGTTTTAACGTAGCAGGAATGTGGTAGGCTGAAATGTTAAAAAATCAGGGCCTGTCTCCGGTAAGCTAATGCTTTAGTACACTGGGGGACAGGCCCCATTTTTTGCGTAGAATAAAGTAAGTCCTCACTAAAAGACTTCTTATTAAATACTGGAAGTTAATCCCACCCTTGATTAATATTGGTACTATTGTTATTCCAATGAGAAAATTGATTTGAAAATCTTGCTGTTTCCCCAGAAAGTTCTGATATCTCTTGGAGTATCCCTTTTAGTAAGTCTTCTGGAGTGTAATTAGTATTATTGTCAGGTGTAACCATCATCATAGATGGAATACCAAAGGGAGAAGGTTTTTTAAAATTATCGTAGTTAAAACTAATAAAACGAGGATCCCAAATGAATACGTCGCATTCATTTTTAAAAGTCTTATTGTAAGCGGCATTTGTTAAATTACTACTTCCAATAATTCCACCGACTACTTGATGTTCTCCGTTCGAATTCCTAATCGTTTTTAAAGATATCTTTGCGTGCCAAGAATGTCTGTCTTCTTTATCAATGATTATATGATTATTTCTGTTAAGTTCTTCTAAACTAGAATAGAAATTGTTATACAAGCAATACCAACAATTATAATTATTTGGAGAATTGGATTGGTTACATCCTTGAGAGTGGGTAGGCGATTTTGAATTACTATCATATCCTAAATTTGCACCAAGAAGTTTGATGGTTGGTGTAGTAAAAGGGGAATAATTATTGAATTCACCTTGAGATCTAACCCAATTTAAATATCTGTTATATTCAACATTAAATCCATACAAGATAGATTCCAGAAAGCTGTTATCAATTATCTTAGGGTCAAAATAGCCTGAAGATAAAAGGAGATAATTTCCACAACCCTTTAGTAACGAATCGAGTGCTATCTTGAACATATTTGTTTTCTCTGTTTGTTTAAACAATATGGCCATCTGCATAGTCATATAATGTCCTCCTAGAAAAGTAGTAATAATATTATTATAACTATGATAACCATATTTTACTATTTATCATGGCTTCGCCAGTTTTCGTTACGCTTCGCTTCACTCCAACGCATAAATAAAAATACATTACTATGATAGGCTATATCAGTAGTTATTCAAATTAGGGCCTGTCCCCCGGTGCGTTAATGCTTTAGTACACTGGGGGAGAGGCCCCTTTTTTCAGTGTCACATGGAATTTAGACTATTAGAAAAAGGCTACAAAAATAACGAGCAATTCTATAAAGACTTGCTAGAATATCACATCCACTTGAAGGATGAGTATTTTTCAGGGAAAGTCGTACATCTATCAGAAGCACCGGACTTTCCAATCTATATGGCACAAGGAAGCGAAGAAGAAAGAAAGCAGCTCTTCTTAGAAGCCTTTCAGGTCCTATCGGATCGTACTTAAATACGGACCGGGACATCCACTTTGAGGAGCTATTTTGGCATTCCTTATTAGTTACTAGAAAACGAGATTATCTGCTAGAGAAACTATCCGAAGATTACAGAGGGTATCAATTATTTCAATAATATTGTTCTGAAAAAGTTTGACTGGGAGAACTATATTTATAAATGAGTACTGGGTGCTCAGTATATTAAAGATCTTGTAGAGGATGAAGCGGAACGCAAACGTTATTATGGGTTGCTAGTGGATAACCTTGATTTATATAACTACATTATAAAATATGAGATTTTCCGAAATGACGAGTTCTTGAAGAATATACTCCATATCATTGATGAGCTAGACCTTTCCAAAATGTTAAAGGCCAAGATTGAAGTTCATGATGATTTAGGAAAAGATGAACGTATCGGTCGACGTGTGATTTTTGAGTTTAATAAGAGTTATCCGGTTATTGTGTCTCCAATGTTGGAGAAAGAGGAATTGAAGGAAGTGTTTTTGAAGTATTTGGAGTATTATTGTGATGTTTCTTGGTTGATTACATCGGTATAAAAAGTTATAAATTCAACACATATGGAAAGTAGGAGTATCCATACAAACTAAATTAACGCCTTTATAAAATAGAAAAAATAGGGTCTATCAGCTAGTAAGCTAATACTTTATTATACTGGGGGATAGGCTCTTGCTCCCCCTTCTGCAAGGACACATTTTATGCTTTGCTGGGACAATGATGATGTGCACCCCAAAAGTTAGAGTTAAAATCTTAACTTTTGGGGTGTATTTTTATGGATTCTAAAAAATATAGTTACGATTTAAAACTAATGGTCGTGAGAGAGTATCTTGAAGGGCATCAAGGTATTAGATCTTTGGCTAAGAAATATGGTATCCAATCTAAATCAAGCGTGGGCAGGTGGATAAAATTATATGAGAAGTTCGGTACTGCTGGACTGAAAAGTATGCAGGGAAAAGAGACTTACCCTATTCAATTCAAGTTGGATGTATTAAGATTTATGAAAAGAACAGGTTCTTCAGAAACAGATACTGCCATTCACTTTGGATTGAAAAACCCTACTATTATTAGTTCATGGAAGAAAGCCTTAAGAGAAGGTAGTGCTGGGGTTCTGGACAAGCAGAAAGGGCGCATACAAATGTCTGATGCATCTAAGCATATAAAAAACAATCAAACAAATAAAAAAGAACTAACCAAGGAAGAATTAATAAGAGAAAATGAGTCTCTTAAAATAGAGGTAGAGTACTTAAAAAAGTTGAGAGCTTTTCGGATGGATCCGGAAAGCTATCTCGAAAAGCACAAGCAACTTTATCACTCGAACTCAAAGAAGAATTCGGATTCAAATTAAGGGATATTTTACGCATGGTCGGTATCCCTGAATCATCCTATCACTATCATATCAAGATGATGAAGAAGGAGAATCCAGATCAAGAACTAGAAGAGCTTATTCAATCCATTTATGATGAGCATGACGAAAACTACGGTTATCGTCGTATCCACCTTGCATTGAAAAACAAGAAATATAAAATTAATCATAAAAAAGTGCAACGTATCATGCAGAAACTAGGGCTCAAAGGAAAGAAGTATTTAAGAAAAACAAGGAAGTATAGTTCCTATAAAGGAGCTATTGGTAAGGTAGCGAGAAATCGGGTGAACCGTAGGTTCAATACCATTATCCCTCTACAAAAATTATCAACAGACATCACAGAATTTAAATGTGCTGACGGAGGAAAATTATATTTAAGTCCAATTATGGACCTATATAATGGTGAAATTCTTTGTTTTGAGATACGTAGGCATCCAACGTTAGAGCTTTCACTCAAACCTTTTGAAGAAGCTCTAGAAATCATTAAAGATGCAAGGTACAGAACAACCATTCATTCGGATCAAGGATGGCATTACCAACATAAAAAATGGGTAGATAAACTTAAGGAGAATAAGGTTTTTCAAAGTATGTCTAGAAAGGGAAACTGTTTAGATAATGCACCAAAGGAAAGCTTTTTCGGCCTCCTAAAGCAAGAGATGTATCATGGAGAGGCATTGGTTTCTTTTAAGGAATTAAAGACTAGAATTGAAGATTATATAGATTACTATAAAACGTATTAAGAAAAAATTGGCGGGCATGAGTCCGGTTCAATACCGTATCCATACCTACCAATTAGCTGCTTAATAAAAACTCTAACTTTTTGGGGTCAGATCAATCAGTAACCTTTCCCTTTGTCCCATATATAAGAATTAGTAGTGGCAAAAATTAAGGGCATAATTACAAAAAAGCTTGAAGTTTTGTTTGAAAACTTAATTAAACATATTACATGATATTAAAATGACAAGAACGTGTTTTGTTCTTGTCATTTCAACTTAGCTTAAGTTTGAATTACCAAATTAATTAATATGCAATTAAACTGTAGGGGATTTCCGGCTACTCAACTTCAATATCTTTGCTAAATCCTGGGATGACAATGTTCATTACCTTTTCTTTTTGATACTTAAAATAATTCTTAGCAGCAATTTTTTTTGTTTCTCCACAAGCCTCTGCTATTCGGAGTCCTTCAGCTGGGTTTGTATCACTGTAAGCTTTTAGTTGCCTTAAATTCATGTTCTTTAGATCGTCATTACTTTTTCGGGGCATTAAGACCACTCCTATTTGTGAAATAATAAAATAAGAAATTATAAAATAAGTTTTAACACTATCTCTAAAAATTATTCATATTCATCCTCTAGGGACGAAGGGACAGATCAGTAACCTGTCCCTTCGTCCTTAAATATATCCCCTAATATTGTTTCCCTTTGATTTAATAACCATCTGATTAAACAGTAATTTACTATGTTTTCAATGGCGTTTAATGTGAGGTCATTAAGTTCAGTAGTTTCCCACAATTTATTTGGAAAAAAGCCTTCATGAACATGATCGTTTCTAAATTTATAGATGATTCCTATTAAATCAGTAAGGTATTCCGAATCTACTAAATAGGAATAGAAAAATTCCTTATAATAGTCGCTAGACCTTTTCTTTTTTAATTCTTTAGGATTGTTTTGGTTAAATTCAAACTTTGCTAACGATTCAATACTAATTGCAAAATAAGTAGCTGCTATATACTTGTTGGAAACAAAATAGTTTAATGCCATTTTATAACACTCGGCTGCCCGATGAAACGCCCTCTGCTGTTCAATATTTAGACGGATGTATTTATTTAATAGTTGATTAGTGTCTTGAGGAACATCAAAAGATCTATGCAATAAAAAATATTGATTTTCCATATCTATTTGGTTCCTATCGATATCATGAAAGGATGCTGCATTTCCAAAGTTAGTCTGCCACCAAGAATCGTTTGTTCTATCGTAAATAGTATTAAAGGTTATATCTTTAATACTTTTATCGGGATTTCTATACTTTTGATATTGAAACTCTGCTTGTAGTATCTCATTAGTACCAGTGCTCACTTTTGATCTCCAGAATAATGAAATCAATGTAATAAGTAAGGTGTCTAATCTTTTGTCAATGAGAAAGTTTTTATCAGTTTTTACAAGATTACCCTTGTAATGAAGTTCTGCTACTGTACTTTGAGGCTCATAAATAGTTGAAAAAATAGGTGTAATTGAACATATGTCAAAGTCATAGATAGCCTTTAATTTGCGCCTTTCTATATATATTAGTATCTTCCCGTTTTTTCTATCTTCAGACTGTATCACATGTGATATCTCGGAATTTAATTTATGGTCCCAAACCCTAACTCTTTCATTTAACGCTTCATCTTTAATTTCCTCAAATTCATTAAAGTAATAGATCTTCTGAATAGGGCTAAAGGGGTTATGAAATAAGAGGAGCCCCTCATTATCATTTTGTTTTTCTTTAATAATCATGTGCAGTTCACTTTCTTTTTTTGAGTAGCTTTTAAACCCGCCTAACTTATCAACTATTCTATTTACTTGTGAATCATATAGAGTTAATTCCTTCAAAAAAATTACTTTGCTATTCTTGCCCATAGCATCTCGCCTCCTTCTCTATTACATTTTTATTAGTTTATACAAATTTTAACATCTTTCTGGGCGCAGTGGGGTGACTTCATTGCATGATGTTCGGAGTAGATTTTTTAAGAAATACTTTCAAGTGAATAAATGATTTAGGTTAGTGTATTATAAAGTCGAAAAATTATAATCTATTTAGAATAAATTACCAATACGTATGTTATTATTAGGTGGTAAATGAGCTTAATGCCAATCAAAGTTTAATTTAGAATGAATAAGGTTTTAAGATGAATGAAGAATTAACACAAATAGCTAATAGATTAACCTTAAAAAATATTTCCTTACCGGTTAAACTGTCAACGCCAGTTAATCCAATACTCTTTAAAATCTATAATGATTGCTTCGAGAGTAGAGAAACTAGAAAGGATTTACTGTTACCAAACTTTTCGGAGACAGATACAGTAGCGATCTTTTCTGATTATGGTGGAGAAATAGGAAATAGTAAATATCTTACTTATACATTTACCTTTGTTAACTATGATTTATTGGGGTTGTTTGGAAGTGAAATAAGCAAAATTAGAAAAAAGTATAGATTAAATGATCCTTATAAGGAAGTATCTTTTAAAGATTTACGCTATGGGCCTATTAACAGAGCGCTTGATGATTATCTTAGCTTAATTGATTTTGCAGTTCATGGCCTTGTTTTTACAGTAATAGTTGATAGAAGTATAACCTCATTGTTGGGAGATAATAGTGTCGAGACTCAGAAAAAAGCCGCTGAAGAGTTAGAGGCAAATGGTTTTGGACATTGGAAACCTAAATCAGCAGAGAAGCTACAAAGGATTATTATGACAATTGCCTATCTTACAAGGTTACTAGTTCCTAGTGGAAAGAAGATATTTTGGATGACTGATGAAGATAGTATTGTTGCTAACTCAAAACTCTTAAATAGTACTGGTAGGATTTTTAATAATGCAATTCATCAGTTTGATGATGTTTCGTATGACTTAGTTGGATATGCTACACCTTTTGAAAAGGGAAAGGACCCTTTATTTTTAGATCTATTAAGTATATCTGATTTAGTTGCAGGCTCAATTGAACACTATTTTACAAGAAAAACTGTACTAGATAATCTAACTATTAAAGATGGGGCAAATAAAATATTAATGTGGCATGCCCACCAGGGTTTTGGATTGAAAAAGTTATCCTTAGTCATAACATCAGAAAATGAAGGTTTACTGGGTAGATTTGTTGACTTTAAATTAGTTGAACCTCCAGATAATCCAGAATATATAAATATTTACTTTTAATTTATTTCTATAAGTTTTGTAGAAGGAGAAATGCCTAAATGAAAAAAGGTATTTATATAGAGAAGGTAAATATAAACTAAAAACTGTGCTGTTCCTCAAATGTGGTAGTGAATTATCTGTAAAGAAAGGGCAGTATGGTTCGTCTTATGGATGTAGTAACTTTCCAAATTACGGATATACAAAGCGGGTTTTATAAATGTAAAGACAAGGGGTATTATCTGTATGAAAAAGCGAAGAAAAATAAGAGATGGCTTTATGGTTAGACGTTTAAAATCAATTTCATTAAAGGGTTGGCGGTCAATTGATTATGAAGGAATAAAATTAAAAGGTCTGAATAGGTTTAACTTAATTATTGGTGAAAATAATTCTGGGAAAACTAACCTTTTTAGATATTTCTTTTTATTAAGCTTGGATTACTATCCAACGGAGACATATGCAGAGTGGAAAGAAAAAGTACAAGATAAATTTAATATTGTAAATTCAGTTGAAAATACGTGGAAAATGAATTCAAAGAGTATTATTTCCGAATTAGTAATAGAAGAACAATTTGGAATAAAAGATACTAAAAACTATAAAAGATTATCAGCAAAGCATTATTCTAATGGTAACTCATATTTTTATAATAAACATAAGCTGAAAAGTCCACCTAATAAAACAATCTATGACTTCCCTAACAGCAAAGATTCTTTTCAAGATTGGATGAATCTTGTAAATAGGGTGGAATACTTTAATCCCTTAAGAGACTTGAATAGAGAAAACTCAGGGTCAGAAGGGTTTAATGGCTTTCAATTTATTGACCATTTTAGGAGTTGCAAAGAAGAGTTTATTCTCCATCACTATTGTTACTTGATATCTAACTGGTTGACATACATATTACAAGAGGAGATAAGAGTGTTAAAGCCGAATATCATTGAGTATAAGAACCCTTTTGGAGAACAAATGATGAGTATAGATTATCGTTTGCTTAGGTTAGATATAAGTAAAAGAAGAGAATATAAGCTGGAGAGTTTTGGTACAGGTCTCAGCCAGATAGTTATGATCTTAACACACTTGTACTTTAGGTGTTATTATGACAAATATAAAAATATGTTTATATTATTAGAAGAACCCGAGACCAATTTACATCCCAATTTATTAAATAGATTTGTTGATATTCTGGAGGAAAACTTTAAAAGTTATCAATTTTTTATTTCTAGTCATTCTCCCGTACTTATGGATAGGCTTAATGAGCAATGGTCCATTTACAAGTTTAGTAGAACAATTGCAGGGGGGACATCAGTTACAAGATGTTTAAATAAGTCGGATAAATTTGAACTATTAGATGAATTAGGAGTTAGACCTTCTCAAATACTACTGAGTAATTTAATAATTTGGGTGGAAGGGCCAAGTGATGTTACTTACTTAAGGAAATGGATTAAGGATAGATCTAACGATGAATTAAAAGAGAACATTGACTTCAGTTTTGCGATGTATGGGGGAAAGAATTTATTTTCATTTGGCATTTATGATGAAGAAGATTATGACAATACAGGTGACTTATCTCATGAATTTATTGATATACTTAAATCTAGTAGATATTCGTATGTGTTGTGCGATTCCGATAAAAAATCTCATTCTAGCGCTTCAAAGAAAAAAGTAATTGAATTAAAAAATGATGTTGAAGATAAAAACCTAGATAATTTTGTGATTATTAGAGAAACTGATGGTCGTGAAATAGAGAATTATATTCCTCATAAATTATTAAAGAAGGTTCTAAATAATGAAGGTTCCTTTAAACGTAAAAGTATAGGGAAAAAGAAAAACTATAGAAAATTAAAATACAATGATAGTAGATTTAAAAGATTGTTTGCCGACTTTGATAGTTTTGATGAGTTTTTTTCAGGATATTATTATTATGAGGACACATCAGATAATTTAAATAGAAGAAAATTAAGAAAGCTAAGAGAAAATGTTAAAGAAGGATATTCGCAAAAGAAACCAAAGATTGCAAAAGAAGTTATAAATGTTTGGGAAGATAAAGATTATACACCACAACTAATTAAATTGATAGATGAAATTATTGATATGATTTATAAAGCTAACGGGAAGGTAAACGGGTAGACAACTATATCCGTGTCATCTTAGCCCTACTGAAAAAGTGGACCTGACCCCCAGTACGTTAATGCTTTAATAAACTGGCGGGCAGGCCCGTTTTCAAAATGGGGACATTGAAATTATCATCTACTCCCCAAAGAATCCACCAACCTCAAATAATCCGAAACAAACCCACTATACTTCTTCATTACAGCATTTACCTCTTGTTGTGGAACTCTAATCCAAAAATTTGAAGTGTGTTGATTAATAAACTTGCTCATCTCTTCTTTTAAGAATTCTAAATTACGATCTCGTGTTTTCAAATCGTCCTTCTCACTAAGAACGGTAGTGAGGGAATTGTGATAACTAGCTATTTGAAGGGTATATAATTTCATATGCCATTCTTCTTTTAAGCTGTATGGTCGATAAAGTACAAGTAATGTATTTAGTTTCTTATCTACTTTTTTGATCTCACGTTTTAGTTGATAGTAAGTATGATCCTTGTCTTTTTGTATTTGGCTTCCAATGTTCTTTAAGGAATGAATGTTTTCCTGTATTGTTGGAAGTACTTTTTGGGCAGCTTCTATTTGATAATAGGGAATGCGGCCATGGAAGATTTCTAGATTTCGTTTGCATACGTTAAGAACTCGATTTGCCTCTTTCCCAAGTTCCGTTTCGTCATCTATATTCCGATGAGTAGAGCCGGAAGCTTTTGGTTTTTTCGCTTCTTCTTTTACATGGTTATACTCCTTGATGAGTTCTTCGCCCGTTTCTTTTTCTTTTAGTTGAATGTCTCCAGACTGCTCAGACGCTGTATCCTCTAGTTTGAGATGATTGGCAAGTAGGGCAATCATTTCGGCGTTGTGTGGCTTTACCTTCGAATTCTTAATGTTATATCCGAACAGGGATTGAAACATGGCAGCATTTTTTCGGCTCCATGCGACTTCAATCGCATGCCGAATGGCACGTTCCACTCTGCTAGCAGTCGTATTAAATTTCTTTGAGATATAAGGATAGAGACCCTTTGTAATTTCTCCTAAGGCGTCAGGATTGTGGTAGACTATTTTGACTGCTTCTCTAAGATAGTTAGAGCCTTTTATATGACTAGGCACTCCAATTTCAAAAATTAAAGCAGAAATCCTTTTATCTAAGTCCTGTTCTTGTACTGGACTTGCTTCTATTGTCGATAATCGTTTCTCACTCTTTAATGAATGTAACTCTTGTTTCATTTCACGTTGTTCCTTTAATAACTGTTCAACTAACTGTTCTAGCTTCGACTCTTCCATTTTCTCACCTCTAGGCAAAGTTATTAAAAGTGTATTGATTTATGAAGGAAGTCCTCATCAATTCATAAGTTTAGTATAATGATTGTAAGAGGGAAAAGAAATAATGAAAAAATCGACTGATTGCATATACATAAAGGTGTTCTATGTTTTAAAAGGGCATACATAAGATTGACCTATCAGATTTGTTCAAACTAAGTAACAAAGGAGAGAGTGGGTTATGGATAAGAAAACGAAAGAGATCTCCGACATCATTGAACTATCAGATTACTATTATTCTGTATTACAACCTAAGAAGAAGATCACGAATCTTATTTTTAAAAGGTTAGAGGAAAAAGAATTAACCTTGAAGGAAGTCGCACTGCAATTAGAAGATACTACTTATGAAGAGTTGGTAAAAGTTACAGCAGGTGAAGAGTATAAGATCGACACGTTACTAAAGCTATTGTATTTTCTAGAGATTAGGTTAGAGGTGCGTCTAGCAGACTAGCATTTCTTTTACAAGTATAGTAATTTATGGTAGAATAGCCCTGCATCTTTGTCACAACCTTCTGATTCTTTGACAATCTCATATCTTATTTTAGGAGGACGATTATGATCACTCTAGTTCAATTTCCAAGAATCCAACTAACATGGGAGGTGGAAGCTAGTATCAAGTCCAAGTTTACAGAGAAGATGCAGCAAGAAGCATATGACTTCTTCGATCGTGTAAATGAGTATGGACTTAATCGGGAAGCACTTGGAACGAGAGTATACACCTATAAAAATGGTGTATCGAAAGTGAGATTAAGTGAAAAAAGTAATTGGGTCTTCACGATAAAAAAAGAGCACGGTATCTTTATCATTGTCGACCTATACAAAGTTCATTTAAGCCTAGCTTAAATCTAGAATCATGGTCAGTAGGCCCTGGCCATGATTCTGAAAAAAATCCTGAAATAATTTTGAGAATCAGAGATACGAAGTGAATATATACGGTTTAGAAATTATAGAAGATAGGGGATGAATTAATAAAAGGTTAGAAAAAATCAAAAAAATAATTTAAATAATTGTTAGTAAATAATTTTGAAATTAATGATTTTCTAAGTCAAAAGATCATGGGTTATTAAGTTCGGCTTAAAAGACTAATTTATACTCAAAGTTAGGGTGTTTTATAATCATTTTGATAGTTTTTTTGAAAAATATTTAATGCTTTTTAAAAAAATGAACTAAAAACATGATTATAAGTATCTAATCTTTGGATGAATAGTTAAGTTTGTTATCCCGTAATTGTTATAAAAATAGACATACCAGTAGGGACGGTTCTCCTTATCTAAAGAGATAAGAGAGCCGTCCTTCTTTTATTCCACACCTTAACCTTGAAAAGTACCAAAATAAGTTAAATAATAATAGAAAAGCCAAAAACAAGGAATGAACAGAATGATCATATATGAAGCAACTAAATCAGAATTTCTAGAAGACGTTTTTCATGATGAGCTGGTAAACAATATATGCAACAACTACAATGCAAAGATCGGGAAAATCAATGAGCGTGAGGTTCGGTCTTGGGATAATTCTATGCAATATATGTATCGTGTCTTAAGTGATGCCGAAATACCTAGTGACGCAGGTGTTGCAATAGAGTTTAAGATTCCACACACATCTAGGAGAGTGGATTTCCTTATATCTGGACGAGATGCAGAAAAGAACTCAATTGTCATTGTTGAACTAAAGCAGTGGGAAACTGTAGAAGCAATTAGAGGGAAAGAAGCAATTGTTAAAACAGCTATGAATCGTGGGTTAGTGGAAACAACGCATCCTTCTTATCAAGCATGGTCTTATGCATCGCTTATAAAAGATTACAATGAAAATGCACAAAATGATGATATGAAATTGTATCCTTGTGCATATTTACATAATTATTTGTATCAAGGAGATCAAGACCCTTTAACGGATTCCATCTATCAATATTATATAGACCGAGCTCCAGTGTTTGTGAAAGGACAGGCAAAGAAGCTTAGAGATTTTATTAAGCGGTACATACAATTCGGGGATAATAAAGAAAACCTCTATAAAATTGAAAATGGTCGTATTAGACCATCTAAGTCATTACAGGATTCTTTAAATAAAATGTTACAAGGTAATGATGAGTTTGTGATGATTGATGATCAAAAAGTAGTGTATGAACAGGCTATTTTTCTAGCAAAAGAAGCATTGCGAACAAATACAAAGCAAGTGCTGGTTGTCCAAGGAGGACCTGGGACTGGTAAATCTGTTCTAGCCATCAATCTATTAGTCCATTTAACGAATCTTAGTATGGTGTGTCAGTATGTAACAAAAAATGCAGCACCTCGTAATATCTATTCCACAAAGCTTAAAAAGGACTTTAAGAAAGGGCATATTGATAACTTATTTAAAGGATCAGGAAGCTATGTCAATGCACCCAAAGATGAATTTGATGCTCTTATTGTAGATGAAGCGCATCGACTCAACCTCAAATCAGGTATGTTTCAAAACCTTGGCGAGAACCAAACGAAAGAGATTATTGAAGCATCAAAGTTCTCCATCTTTTTCATAGATGAACGCCAACGTGTAACCTTAAAAGATGCTGGAAGTCTTAGTGAAATTGAACGATTTGCTTTGGACAATGAGGCTCATCTCACCATTATGAACTTAGAATCGCAGTTTCGTTGTAACGGATCTGATGGATATTTATCATGGGTTGATGATGTCTTGCAAATCAGAGAAACAGCCAATTCAGATTACATAGGAAGTCATTATGATTTTCGTGTGTTCAATAACCCAAATGAATTAAGAACAGAAATTGAAAAGAGAAATATCAATAATAAATCTCGTATAGTATCGGGGTATTGCTGGAATTGGGAGAAAGAAGGAAAAAGTAACCCGAATTACTTTGATATTGTTCTAGAAGAGTTTGATTTTAAAATGAGCTGGAACCTTGGAAACTCCGATACTTGGGCAATTGATGAAGAGTCAATTAATGAGGCGGGCTGTATTCATACATGTCAAGGTTTAGAGTTTGAGTATGTAGGTGTCATCATTGGGGGTGATTTGCGATTTGAGGATGGACAAGTTATTACCGATCCTTCAAAACGGGCTAAAACCGATAACTCCTTAAAAGGCTATAAGAAAATGTTGAAAGAAGACCTAGAAAGAGCTCAAAAACTAGCTGATGAAATTATTCGAAATACGTACAGAACCCTTATGACTCGTGGACAGAAGGGCTGTTATATTTATTGTACAGACCCTGATTTGGGAAATTATTTTAGAGAACGATATGAGAAAAGTAATACTCAATATGAACAGAATGAGTTTTTCAAGTCAGAGTCTCATGTTGCTGAAGATGAGGGAAATTACAATATAAAAGGTTAGAGAAATTATTTAATCTAATAGTTTGGAGGATATAGGGTCTAAAATTCTACCTGTTCCTTAGTGCGTTTTGCTTTAGTGCACTAAGGGACAGGTCTTGTTTTTTACAAGTTTATACACTTCCTAGTGTAACTGATCAATAAACCAAATCACGAACAATACGAAAAAGCAGAGGGGATAAACTTCTTCTGCATTTTTCTATTCTTTTATAAATAAACTTACAATTAATGGGTATTTAATGGAAAAAGAAATAATAGTAAAATAGAAGTAATAGATTTTTAAGATGATCAATAGAAAGCATATGGAGGAGTAATTTATGGATCAACAACCATATTTCTATCAATTCTTAGAGCCAATTTCAAAAGAGCTTGCATTTGTAGCAAGAGAGCTAGAGAACAGTATCTTTTCTAGCCCGCGTACAATGCTTACACATGCTAGAGTGTTCGTTGAAAATATACTTCATAAAGTAGTAAAAGAGGAAAAACTACAAATGGAACCTAGATCCACCCTCAAAGAATTACTAGATTTATTACATCAGCATGATCTTTTAGACACAGAAATCAGGAATTCTTTACATTTTGTAAGACAAATAGGTAACCAAGCTGCTCACGACACACGTATGTTCAGATATTCTGAAGCATTATTATCTTGGGAAGCAGTCTATAAAATTGTCAAATGGTATATCGAAGTTTATGGACCTGTTTCCCTCTCGGTACCAGACTACCAAGATCCAGTACCTAAAGTTGGACAAACCTATGATATTTCTGAAATAGAAGCGAAGATTAAGGGCATGGAAGAGTTACTTACAAAATCCTTACAAAAGATTGAGGTAGATACAGCAGAACAAGAAATTGCTATGACAACTGAGGAGATCAAGGTGAAATCTGAGTTACCAGGTTTTACAACTATTCGTAAGATTTCATATAATGACCAAGTACTTGAAATCCCAAATTTTTTAAGAGACTCTTTCCTGTTACCGCAAAGATTTTCTAAATCAGAAACCTTTTTAATTCGACTAGGTGCCGAACAGCAAGCACGTATTATGAGTGAATTACCGAACAACTTATCAGGACTTCACAAACATGTTAAGCGCTATAACGAAAAAAATGATGAAATTCTATTTGGAGAATTAAAGATTTTTATTCAAGAAGAAAAAGAACGAAGAAAACTATTGCTTAAAAGACCTGGAGAACTATTTTTTTCTATAAAGACAACCATATTGTAGTAACGGAAAACCTATCAACTATTCCCCTCTCAGCAAGTGAGTTCTCTGGGATTCCAAGTCTACTAAGACAGTTAAATGAAGACCAAATAGAAACAGTTGGGCAGCTACCAAAAGAACTTGTTATCTTAGCTAAATATGAAAATGTGGGTGTTGGGACTGTTGAGAAGTTGTTTGAACAGTTGAAGGAGAAACATAAGCATCCCTAACAATGAAGTTGAAGAAAATTAATAATAGGGCCTGTTCCTCAGGACGTTTAAGTTTTAGGAAAACAGGGGAGGACAGGCCCATTCTATCGAAACTTTGAATCGACAGCAGACATGTTCAAGCAATAATATAAAAGAATGAGAAATATGGATTAGCTAGAATTGTTTCTATGTTCAATTACGTTCATAAGAAGTTCAATTACGTACATAAGAAAGACAATCAAGAATGCATCGTAGAGGAATAGGTCTTTAAATTTCCGTCGAACGGTGATCGCTGTTGATTTCCGTTTTTTACAGCCAAGTTCAATCGCCAGGCAAAATAAAGATAAAATTGCTTCCCCTAATTAAACTTAATTAGGGATCTAAACCATCTGAATTATCCCCATTCAGGCACTTCAGGATCAGGTTGTATTGTGTACAATATTAACCAGTCGTGTTCCTCTTTTTCTATTCTTTCGATCTCATTATCACTCTGAGTATCAATAGCATTTTTCAATTTTTTGCATATGAATGAAACTGTGTAATCATCTTGTGCTTGGAATATCGTTTCTTCATTATTATGTTGAAGAACTAAAGAACTATTACAAACGTCACAATTACCTATTTCATAATTACCGAACCCGCTTACAACTCCTTTTAAAAAACACGAAGAGCACAGATTCTTTATTTCTGAACCATACTCCTTGAATTCATCTGTCCTGATCATCTCTTCTTCATTCAATTGCTTCTTACATATACTACATTCAATTGCTTCTTACATATACTACATTCAGTAATCAAATGATCCCTCCTATGGAATAACAAGTACAGCGATTATATCATTAACTGCAATTAGGAAAAAATCTATAAACTAAATTCTTTTTTGGTACATACTAAATGCCAGATCAAATTTCATTTAACAAAAATGGAAATAAAAACACTTGGAAGCTTTCTTACAAATAAAATAAAAATTTGTTATAATATGTAACAAATCGTCGTATTTATTAGGTGGTGAAAAGTTGTTAGAGATTTATAATGTATTATCTAGGGCTGATGAAATTACTATCCAAAAGTTACTAGGTACTCAAACTATAAAAATATTGAATATTATTAGTGATGAGTTTACTTATAACAGTAGATTAAAAGAATTGATAAAGGATTTACAGGGCAAGGATAACTTACTGATAGATCATAACTACCGTAATATGATTTTTGATCTTCTTAAGCCAAATGAAGCTAAAAACCTATCGGTTATTTTAGGAACATATAAAGAAAATATTGAAATGACTGAAATATATGACTCACTCAAAAGTAAAAGAATTACTAGAGGGTCTAATGATGAGAGGGAGTTATTTACATTTTTTAATTTAACTCCACCTCCACTAGAGGAAAAGCCTGAACAGATAGAGTGTACTGATCAACAGGGAAATTACCAGTTGTTTAAGCATCAAAGGATAGCTGCTTATAATATTAGAGAACAATTAACAACTACTCCCAAAAAGGCTTTGTTACACATGCCAACTGGTGCTGGAAAAACTAGAACTGCTATGAATATTGTATCTGATCACTTTAGGAACAATGAACCAAGTGTTGTTATCTGGTTAGCTGCTAGTGAAGAGTTATGTGAACAAGCAGTTGAGGAATTTGAAAAAGCATGGGGTTTCTTAGGGAATAGAGAACTAAGGGTTCATAGATTTTGGGGAGGTAGGAATTTAGACCCCTTAAGCATTGACGAAGGATTTATAGTCGCAGGGTTGCCAAAAATGGTTTCTACCGCCAAAAAAAGTGGTGGTCATCAATTTATAGCTGATTTAGCTAAGAAAGTTTCATTAATAATTATAGATGAAGCTCATCAATCTGTTGCTAATACGTATAAGTTTATATTAGAGTCACTATATAACTTTGACCATGATAAGCAATTATTGGGTTTGAGTGCTACTCCTGGAAGAACCTATGATGACATTGAGCAAGATAGAGAGTTAGCAAATTTCTTCTCGAAGAAGAAAGTCATTCTTGAGGTAGAAGGTTATGAGAACCCTGTAGAATACTTGGTTGACCAAGGTTATATATCGAAAGTGAACTATGTTCAATTAACTCATTCTGGTAATACATTTACTGAAAAAGATTTCTCTAACTTAAACGAAATCCCAAAAGCGGTACTAAACAAAGTTGGGGAAGATGAACAGAGAAATCTAAAAATTGTATATGAAGCAAAACGGTTAGCTGAAAGTCATAAGAGAATAATAATTTTTGCTCCATCTGTTGATGCGTCTGATAGTATAGCGTTTGTGTTAAGGATATTAGGTTATAAATCATATTCTCTTACTGGTAATACATCAACGTACAATAGAAAAAGTATTATAAACGATTTTAAAAATGATGACACCGAACCGAAGATACTGTGCAATTACGGAGTGTTAACGACAGGTTTTGATGCACCAAAGACAAGCGCAGCCATAATAGCTAGGCCAACAGTATCACTAGTATTATACAGTCAAATGATAGGTAGAGCGATTAGAGGTTTGAAAGCTGGTGGAAATAGAGAGGCCGAAATTGTTACTGTTATTGATCAAGGTTTACCGGGATTTAGGTCAGTTGCAGAATCTTTTATTAATTGGGAGGATGTATGGAAATGAGTACTGAAATTATAGGGAATTCTTATGTACCAGCACATTTAGCTATAGAGGCAATGAGAGATAATGGTTATAAAAATACAGCTTATGCTGTAGCTGAATTAATAGATAACTCGATACAAGCTGATAGTACATTTGTTGAATTATTATGTGCTGAAGAGGAAATACAGCTAACTACTAGAAGGACAATGAGATTATCTCAAATAGCAATACTGGATAATGGCTTTGGAATGAACGTGGATGTGCTAGGTAAATCTTTGCAATTCGGTAATGGTACAAGGCTTAAAAGGGAAAACAGAACTGGAATGGGTAGGTTTGGTATGGGCCTTCCTGCCTCTTCTATATCACAAGGAAAACGGGTAGAGGTCTGGAGTTGGCAAAGTGGTATTGAAAATGCTCATGCAGTTGCTTTGGATATTGACGATGTTAAAAAGTATCAAAATGGAGATATGCCTACCCCTGTAAAAAAATCTATTCCTCAAATTTGGCTGGAATCTGGTACAGAGTTTGGTGAGTCTGGGACACTTGTAGTCTGGTCTAAGCTAGATAGAATGATGTGGAATAAGGGAGAGACTCTCGTAACTCATTCAGAATCACTGATAGGAAGAATGTATAGAAAATTCCTCGAAGAAGATAAAATTAAGATCAACATGAAAGTCTTTAATATAAATATGCCTAGCTTGGTATCACTCGAAAGACTAGCTTTACCGAATGACCCAAATTATTTAATAGCTAAAACTAGTTGTCCCGAACCATTTGATAATACTCCTATGTTTGAACCGTATGGTGGTATTGAAAATTATGAGAAGAAATTCACTATAAATACAGATGGAGAAGATCATGATTTATTTGTTCGGCTTTCCATATCAAAAGACGAGGCTAGGTTGGATAATGCAGGTAATAAACCCCATGGTAAGCATGCTGCTAAAAACGTCGGTATCTCTATAGTGCGAGCAGGGAGAGAACTAGAATTAGACCATACCTTAGTACTTAAATCTGACCCTAGAGAAAGATGGTGGGGGGTAGAGGTTGAATTTCCTCCTAGTTTAGATGAATTAATGGGAGTAACGAATAACAAACAATCTGCGAGGAATTTTTCAGATATCCTAGATATAGTAGAAGATATAGAAAAAATGCAGAAAGAAGGGAAACATATTCATCAAATTCAAGAGGAATTTGAAGAAGAAGGAGACCCACGTGCACCATTAATTATTGTCTGTGACTATATTAATAGAAAGATTAAAGAAATGCGTAAGATTATTAATATGCAGAATCAAGGTGCCCGAGCTAAAAGATTTGACGAAACAAAGACAAATGAAGTTGAAAAGAAAGCTACTGACTTTACAAATGCACGAAAGCAACAAGGCCATGTTGGTGAAAGTGATAAGGACGAAAACAACCCACCTGAACAAAGAGCTAAAGATATTGAGGATGGCTTAACTAGCCAAGGAGTAAAAAAGGAAGTAGCTGAAAAAGTAGCTAGATATACAGTAGAACACAACCTAAAGTATTCTTTTACAGAACATCCGTTTGAAAGTGATGCTTTCTTCTCAGTAAGACCAAGTGGAGGGGCTATCAATATATTAATTAACCAGGAGCATCCAGCCTATTCAAGTTTAGTAGAGGTACTTTTAGATGATGGTTCAGAGACTGAAAATATAGAGGTTCTTAGAAAACGCCTTTCAAAAGCTTCAGAAGGTTTAAGGTTATTATTAGCTGCTTGGGCTAGATTTGAGGATGAGACTCCTGATGGACAACGAAAAGACCATATCCAAGATATAAGAAAAGATTGGGGTAGAATTGCAAGGAATTTTCTTAGAAGTGATGAGGGTTAATCTTAAATGAATATATTTGTTCATTCTGAGGATATTCTTCCTGTTCTACAAAAAGAATTAAGTGAAACAGCAGAAGATTTAATCGTAATTTCGGCATTTGTTAAACTTGACGCTTTAAAATTGTTAGATGCGCATCTATTAACGGAACCTAAAAGCAAAAGACTACTAGTTAGGTTCCGGTTAGATGATATAACTAATAAAAGTACTGACTTTAGTATAGTAGAGTACTGCTTTGAAAATGGTTGGGAGATCTTCTTTAACTTGGACTTACATTCAAAAATCCTTTTGTTTGACTCAAAAAGATTTTTATTGGGCAGTGCAAATGTTACCCTATCTGGTCTAGGTTTATCTAAGAATCCCAATATTGAGAGTATGGTTCTTGGAGTTATAGATCGTGAACAAGTAGTAAGGATAAATGAATTCTTTCTGGAATCTAAGCAAATAGATAAGAATTTATTTGAGTTGATGAAGGAAGACTTAGAATCAATGAAGATTACAAATTATAGCAGAGACGTAAAGTGGAATAAATTCATACTAGATAGTTTTAATGATATAATAGAGGTACAAAGCATATGGACTTCTGAAATGCTATTTAGTAAATCCCCCTATGATTTGTATAGTAAGGATTGCTCTTTATTAGGGGTTAGTTCTAGAGAATCAGGAGATATTGCTATCATAAAGAGTAAATTTAAAGAGCTAAAAGTTTTCAGATGGTTATCTAAATCTGTTGATAATGAAATTTATTTTGGTGAATTAACTAAAAAATTACACTCTGCTCTTATAGATGACCCTTCCCCGTATAGGAAAGAGGTTAAAGAATTGTTATCTAATTTAATTAACTGGATTAAAGAGTTAGAAATAGAAGAATTCGTTATAGATAAACCAAATTATTCTACTAGAATAAGAAAAATTAAAGATCGTTATAGGCACTAGGATTCTAGTTGCCTACTTTTTTAACTGTATTCACCACTGGAAGGATTTCTCCAGTAGTGATTAGAAAATAATAACCTAAGGTGTAGGTGAGTATAGTGGGATATGGTCAACATCAGAGTTTTTATTTAAGAGATAGATGGTTAAGTAAAGCTATAAAGCCTTTGCAAGTAGATGAAAGGTTTTTTTATGATAATGAGGCTTTTGAAAAAATTGGACTAGGGAAAAATATGGTTCAGTCACTAAGATATTGGGTTGTTGCGACAAGAGTTGTTGAGGAAAGTTTTAATGAAGATAGGAAAAAAGTACACCACCTTACTACGTTTGGGGAAATTATGTATGAATATGACAAATTTGTTCAGTTAAATAGTACAGCATCCATTATACATTATCATCTTTCTAAGGATAGTGAGCCAAGTACAATGTGGTATTGGTTTTTTAATGAACTCAACCAAAATACCATCACAAAAGAAGAGTTGACCGAACTATTTTTTAACTGGGTGGAAATGAACGAAGATAAGAAAATATCTGATAAGTCCCTAAAAAGAGATATAGATTGTTTAATAAAGCTATATACAGCTGGCCAAAACACAGATGATCCTGAAGAAGTGATTCAAAGTCCATTAAATAAGCTAAAATTAGTTGAAGAGTACAAGGGGATTATACGTAAGCGGAATCCTCGTTACGACGAAATAGGATTAGCTGCATTAATGTATACACTACTAGATTATAGAGAATCTAATTCTATTGATTCAATTACTGTTACCGAGATTGCCGAAAACAAAGGTTTATGGGGGAAAATATATAATCTTAGTAGAAGTGAAATTATAGATGCATTAACTATGCTATCTAATTTGCCAAAGTATCAATTAAATTTCGTTAGAACAAATAATTTAGACACGATACATTTACCTGAAGTCTCATCAATAAATTTTCTAAAATTTGAGTATAAAAGAATGATGGAGGCATTAGTATGATTACGCTTGAAAACAAGAACTTTACGTCAAGTGTGAATGTGAAGTTTGATATTGGAAAACAAGAATACTTTAACAGATACTTACCTACTCCATCTCATGCTGATGCAATTTTAGGTATGCTTAAAGGATTTAATAATAGTGACACAAGACATGCACACATAGTGGTAGGTCCATATGGAACTGGAAAATCACTTTTAGGTACAATTCTTGGCGGACTAGCTTCAAAGAATATAAATAGTACTGCATATAATATTCTTACTAATAAATTTAAAAATGTTGATGACAATATATTTCAAGAATTAGAGAAAGTTAGAGAAACAGAATATAAGTACTTACCAATAATATTAAATGGAAACGAAGGAAGTTTTAGACAAGCAATTATTTCTGCTATTACTAGAACAATTAATGAGCATAACATAGATATTACAGTCCCAGGACTTGTTAGTAATATACTTGCTACAGTAGATCTATGGGAGAATGAGTATCCAAAGACATTCAAAACATTTAAAAAGATTCTCTCGGAGAGTAATAAGGATTTAGAGTTATGGAGACTTAATATCCAAACTCAAGACAATGAAGAAATCACTTGGTTTAAAGAAGTGTTCCCAAGCCTCTCTTCAGGTGCACAGTTTCATGTGGACTACAATGATGATTTTATTGAACAAGTAAAACATGTTTTAGATGAGCTTAATGATAGGAAAATTGGATTGTTTATAATATATGATGAATTTGGACGATTCCTACAAAGTTTAGGTTCAAGTGAAATTAATCGCACAATGCAGGATCTTCAAGATCTTGCGGAACTTTCTGACCATTACTTAGGTTCATTACATCTTCTTTTTATTACTCATAAAAATTTGAGACAATACTTCTTAAAATTTGAAGAGGAATATCAGAATGAGTTTCAAAGAATAGAAAAAAGGTTTCAACTCTATCATATCAATAGTGATAGTAATACTTTTATTAGATTAACAGACTCTGTAGTTTCGTCTCTACAAATTAAAGAAGAAACTTTGGTTGATGTAAACGAATGTAAGACAATGTTACGAAAGTATCCTTTGTTCCCTAGTTTAAACCAAGTTGAGATTGAAGAGCTAGTTATTAAAGGGTGTTATCCTATACATCCTGTTACTCTGTTCTTGTTACCAAAATTATCGAACTTACTTGCGCAAAATGAGAGAACCTTATTTACTTTTTTAGAAAGTAACGACAAAGGTGGATTATTAGAACACCTAAGGTTCTCAAATGAATATTACCTTCCAAGCTCATTATTTGAGTTCTTTTTTATCAATCAAAGTGAAATAGATTTAAATCAAGACAGTATGTCTGTACTGGATCTATATAATAGACTATCCAGAAGTGTTCCTGTACTTTCAGTTGAAAACTCGAATAGCCTTCCAGATTTAATCGTGAAATTCATTACATTATGGAATGTGTCAGGCTTGCAATCTACAATTAAGTTGACAGATGAATTTCTTTCTTTTGCTTTAAGTGTAAAACCAGAATTCTTAGACGAAGCTCTTAAACAGTTAACGAACTATAAAGCAATACGTTTTAACAGAATTCAAGGTTACTGGGAATTATATGAAGGTAGTGCAATAGATGTTGATTCATATATTACTAAAAAAATGCAAGAAACTGCACTTTCACGTCATGAAAAAGTAACTGTTTTAGAGGAAAATTCTTATAAAAAGTATTATCTATCAAATGACTATAATGATCAGAAAAGTATGACCCGCTTTGCTGCTGTAAATTATGTTTTAAGTGGGGATATTATAAATGGTAAGTTCGATAGTGTAAGCATAAGAGAAAATAAAAATGCTGATGCTCTGCTTAATTATGTAGTATTAGAAGACTCCATTCACTTACACGAAATAAAGAGTATACTAGAGAAGTGGGAAGATAAGCAATCAATCTTCTGTATACCATCGAGTCAATTTAAGAATATTGATGCGTCTTTATTATCTTTTAGAATAGTTGAGAGCTTATTAAGTGATGAGGAATTCTTAAAACAAGATTCTAAGTTGATAGAAGAGTTACATTTGAAGAAGGAAGACATATCTTATGAGATTCAAAACTATATAAATGTTTTTACTTCATTTGACAATGGTCTAACCTGGATAAATGGAGAACTTGATAACCATAAGAGAATAAAGAATAGTATTGTATTTGAGAGATTTTTATCCTCATTAATGTTTAAAATCTATCCGCTAACTCCAGAGGTAAGAAATGATTCTTTTAATAGAAGAAAAATAAATGGAATACAGAAAAGAGCAGGATTTAAAGTCATAGACAATATCATTAACCATCCTTATGAAGATGATATCGGTATAGAAGGTAATGGGCCAGATTATTTAATTTATGCAACTCTAATTAAAAATAACGGACTTAACTTGAAATCATTAGACAATGTTAGTTCAACTGAACTTGCGTCTCTAAGAATGGACCTATTAAACTACATTGAGAAAAATCCGGTAAGCCGTTTTGATAACTTAACAACTATAATGTCTTCTGCTCCATATGGAATAAGAAAACCATTAATTCCTATCATATTAGTAGCCCTTTTAAGGGATAAATGGGATCAGATTATGTTTTACAGAAATGATATGTATGTCTCTGGTATCGATGGTGAAACACTTTATGAAATAGAAGAAAATGCTATTGACTATGAATACAGATATTATAATTATGACGACAGTTATAATGCATTTTTTGATAGACTCAGTGATACTTTTGGAGATTACGCACACGAACAATCCCTTAGTAAACCTAAACCAATAATGTTAAGTAGTGCTTTCCTAAGCTGGTTAAGGGGGCTACCAAGATATGTGCAAATCACTTCCAATCTAGAAGAGAACCTGTTAAGTTTTAAAGAGTTAGTTAGAAAAAGTGAAGTGAATCCACAGTACTTTATAGATTCATTATACCAGCAGTTTGGAAATGACCTGGACGTATTACTTGAGTACAAAAATGAGCTAGAGTCCAGTATGGAAAAACATATTAGTGAAGTAAAGGACTTTGTATTATCAACTCTAGGTAAAAAAAGTTATAAAGAGTTAGTGGATTGGGCAGAACAGCATGATTCTTATAATAAGAAGACCAATCCTTTGTTAAAGAGCTTACTTCAGTTAAAGGAAAACAAGTGGATTGAAGATTTAGCCTTTAAATTAGTAGGAGTATCAATTTACGAGTGGTCAGACACTACAAATAATATGTTCAAACAGCAGCTGCAAATAGAAATCAATAAGATTTATGAAAATGACCTAAATATGGACCATATTGAACTTTCAATTAATGGGGTACAGAAGGTAATAACTAAAGGAAGTCTATCTACAAAGTCTGAAACTATTTATAATAATGTAAAACGTATGATTAATAACGCTGGTAGAAACGTCCCTAAAAACGAGATTGAGAATATTGTATTCAAATTACTAGAAGAATTTGTAGAATGAGGTGTTACTAATGGACAGAAAACCAGTTCATGTTGCTATGTTTAGCGGAGGAGCTGCAAGTGCCTATGTAGCCTATCAGATGGTGCTAACACACGGTAAGGAAAATTGTATATTATTTTTCACAAATACTCTTTGGGAAGATGAAGATAATTATAGGTTTATGGATGAGGTTGCAGATTACATTGGTTTAGAAATTACAGAAAGAATAGATGGGAGAACTCCAGAGGAGGTCTTTTATGATTATCGCTTTTTAGGAAATTCAAGATTAGCAAAATGTTCTGAGGAATTAAAAGTTTATCAAACCATTACATTCTTAGAAGAATTAAGAGATGAGAAGAATCTTGAACCGATATTATACTTTGGGATTGGTCCGCACGAGAAACATCGAGCTGATAACCTTAGAGATTTCTATGAGCATCGACCTATTGAGCCAATTGAAACAAGATTTCCTATGATTGAGACATTTAGAGCAGACTTAGATGCAAAAGGAATAATACAAAACGAGTGGGGAATTAAGCTACCTCGAATGTATGAATTAGGCTTCACTCATGCGAATTGTGGAGGTAGATGTGTTAGAGGTGGATTTGCCCATTACGCTCAATTATATAAAGTGTGGCCAGATCGTTATAATGAACAAGAAGAAATGGAAGAAAACTTCAGAAAACATTTTGAGAAACATGTATCAATATTAAAAAAAGACGGTAAACCATATACACTGAAAGAGTATCGTGAAACAATGGATCGTGAGGGAATTGAAAGATTTTTGAATGCTCCAGATGACACTGTACCTTGTGTATGCTCTTTTTCATAGCTCCTTAACAAGGGGCTTTTTTCTTTATGTGTTTTTATGATTTTTTTTAAGAAGAATGATACTTTAAAAAATTCAAAGCTAATAAGATTTTTAAAAACCTACTTTTTATTGTATAATTTACAGAAAATGAGAGAAATGGTTGGGAGGATCAGGAGTGCTAACTATAAAAGACAGTTTTGATTTAAATGAAGAGAATAAACTAGTATTACCAGATTTTCAACGGAATTATGTTTGGGATTACGAAAAACAGAGAAGTCTTCTATCCTCTATTTTTACTTCTTTACCAATGGGTGGGGTACTTATATTAAAAGGAGAACTTAAAGAATTTGTTGCTAAGGAGTTGTGTTTTCTTAAAGAATTAGAAATCTCTGAGGAAGAACGCACTAAAGAATGTTTTTTCTTACTTGATGGTCAACAGAGATTATCAACCATTAAAAGTGCGTTTAGTGATTTCTTTTATGACAAAGAGAACTGGAGACATGTTTGGGACAACCTATATCCTAAATTAAGGACAAGATGGTTCTTTAGAGTTAAGCCTAGAACTGGGGAAGAAGATATTTTTGGTTGGGATAATTTAACCTTTGAAGGTCTAGATAAATTAGAACCAGATCAGGTTATTGAGTTTATTGAAGTTAAAAATGTTTTAAAAACTAAGGATCTAGACAAATGGTTCCACCCTGGCTATTCACCTAAAGATGAAAATGGTGAAGCCTTATCTGGAAGTAAATTAAAAACGTACATTGCAAAGCAAGCAGTTTCAGATTTTTTAGTTCCTATGTATAGTGTGTATCAACCCCCTTCACGCAAAAAGGAAAGAAAGCCTTTGCATGAATCAGTCTTGCAAAAACTAGCTAATGACAGGGTTGAAGAATTAAAGGCTGAAGTTGAGGACGGAAAAAAGGATATTATAGACCTCCTATCTGAGGTAGAGCCAGATATAGGTGAGTACTATGAAAATAACGACGAACACGAAATCCGTAATGCTTGGTCTATGTTAGCTGCAAAGTGGAGTGAAAAGGTAAATAAATTCCTAACAGAACTAATAGATCAAAAGATACCAAATATTGAATTACCAGCTGATCAAATCAGTAGAGCAATCGCAATTTTCGAAAGTATTAATTCAAATCCAACTGCGTTAGATAATTTTGATATTATCGTTGCCAAAGCGGCAAGAAATGATGAGGGTGGTTCATTATCATTAAGGATACACAATGAATTGAAGAAAGAAATTGATCTTTCTGAGGCACTATTAGAGGGGATTATGGGTGAAAAACCGGTGTCATGGACCTCTGAAATCATGGGAACGTTAGAGAATAATGAAATATCAAAGAGTGTTAAGAAGCAATTTTTAAACCTGCTCTCAATATTCTCTCATTACACTAATGGACAAGATAATGATTTAAAGATAGATCATATTAAGAAAAAGAAACATTTATCGCTAAATCACATCCAAATAAAAGAAAATACAGAATTAACTTTAAAAGCATTGATTAGAGCATTCGCATTTCTACAATTCAGATGCGGAGTGATCAAACTTTCTTCTCTACCATACGAATTAATGATATTACCTATAGCGAATCTTATCGTAGATGATAGTGTTTGGAATAATAAGTATAAGTTAGATAAGATTG
This sequence comes from Rossellomorea marisflavi, assembly GCA_003667865.1. Lineage (GTDB taxonomy): Bacteria > Bacillota > Bacilli > Bacillales > Bacillaceae_B > Rossellomorea > Rossellomorea marisflavi_C. The sequence continues at coordinate 2,016,372 of CP033051.1, forward strand.
AATACTGGTATTGGATATCCATATTTAGTGGAAGATATAGGGAGAGACAGAATGAACAATGTATTAATGATATCAAAGATTTAAATGATCTAGTAAATAACGGAGAAAATAAGTTTAAAACATGGTATACACACATTTTAAACGAACCAGGGTATTCAAGTAAGGACGTTCTTATGTTAAAAGATCAAAACCATGATATACCGGGAGCTATTAAGACTAGTCTGCTACAATATATAATAAGTAGGCAACCTTTTGACTTTTTGCCGAATGCTAGTAAGTTATATTTAAACTCTTGGGATATAGCTAGGGAAAAAGAAGTGACTGTCGATAATAATGTTTTTACGCTTAAAGTACAGGATCATCACATATGTCCTTTATATGAAGTCACAAGAATTGGTGAGACTACTGCTAAACTAAGAAATGAAAAACATATCTTAAATAGTCCCTTGAATAGGACTTTTATTTCATCCTATTCTAATTCAAAAATTAGTTCTAAATCTCCTAGCGATTATTTAAAATACGTTAACAATTCGTCTGTAAGAAATCACTTTATTCCAACTCCATTTGAGGACAGATATACAAAGAAAGATGGCGAAAATATACAGCAATACTATGAAAGAATACTAAGTGAAAGATATACAAAGATATCAGATGGGATAAAAGATGAGCTAGATAAACTAAATCCGATATCTACTTAAAAGACTATTTCTAAGACGAAAATAAAATATACTAAGAACTGCTGTAGATAATGTTACAGCAGTTTTTAATTTAGTTTTGTAAGAGGGAATTATTGAAGGAATAGGCTTCTTAAAAAGGTTCTGTTTAATATTATAATAAAAATAGGAGTCCTTATATGATTGATAACCTTATGAAGTATTTATATGAGTTTTATAACATCAACAATAAATTTTTCTATGCCAATAATGAATACATATTACAAAATCATTCTGAAGATCAAACTGGAATTTCAGTAAACATATTTAATCCTAATGCAGATAAGGAAAAAGAATATACTGCTGCTTTTATTAAAGATGATTGGCTAAAAGAAGTTCTTAATAATATTGTAGAGAGGAAAGTTTTAGGAAATGAACTAAGACATGAGGGCTTACCTGGACTTTTTATTTGTGAATTATTATCAAAACTACCTTTTATTAATAAAAGTTCTAATAATAGTCTCGGGTTAAGAACGTTCAGTACATCAGATTTGCCAGGTCACTTTAATAATTCTATGAGATTTTTGAGTGAACAATCTTTAGACTTCAGGAAATTAATATTAGGTTCTCCTTTCTTTAACCTTATATATAACTTGCTGAATAGTATGTCAGCTTTTTCATTACAGCAAAAAAGGGAAATACTCCTAAATGTTATGTACATTACTGTTAAAAGTTCTACTGGAGGTACTCCTATTACAGAGTCAGTTGCTATACGGAGATTAGGTGATACATTAACCTGGCTTCAAGAATTTAGAATGATAGATGAGAACCTTGAGCATCTAAGAGATCTAAAAAATACAAAAGAAATCAATTACTGGTGGGTAAATCAAGGACAAAGTGCAAAAGAACAAACTGAAGGTGGTTTCCTCTGGTCTCCAAAAACAGATAAAAAAGGAACCCCTCTTAGCCACCATAATGACGTGATGAAGGCTGAACCTGGTGACATTGTAATTGCATACTCGGATGTTGCAATACGTTCTATTTGTGTAGTAGAGAAATCATCACAGGATAAACCAAAACCTTCAACTTTTGCAGGACATAATAATTGGGGAGAGCAAGGTAATTTGTTAAAAGTTAATTTCTATGCTCTTGAATCACCTATCAATAAGATAGAGATACCAGAACAATGGAGAACGGAAGAGGATGGGCCTTTTGATCGAAATGGTAATGTTAAACAAGGATATTTCTATGAGATAACAAAAGTATTTGGTAAGAAGTTATTAAGTAAGTTTAGAGATAGAATTCCTGAGGAAATCCTTAGGCATATCCAGCTACCTGAGAATAATTCTGAGATTTATGGTGGATCACAAAGTATGGTCTTTTCGAGTGATCACGAATTAATTGAGCATATTTATACATTTATTACGTCAAAGGGCTTTCTATATTCTAAAGATCAAATCACTAATTTTTATTTATCCTTAAAAACCAAACCCTTTGTCATCCTCTCAGGCATTTCCGGAACAGGAAAAACAAAAATTGTTCAACTCTTTGCTGAAAGCCTTGGAGCAACAGAAGAAAACGGGCAATTTACTCTGATTCCTGTTAGACCCGACTGGAGTGATGGTTCAGATTTAATAGGATATGAGAACATAAAAGGAGAGTTCCAACCTGGTCCTTTTACGAAAGTGTTAGCCGAGGCAAACAGGCTAGAAAATCGACATAAACCATATTTTGTCTTACTAGATGAAATGAACTTAGCTCGAGTAGAGTACTACTTTAGTGATTTATTAAGTGTCATGGAGAGCCGAAAAATAATTAATGGAGACTTTTTATCCACTCCAGTTGTGAATCGAGAAGAGACGGGAACTCTTTATTTAAGAGATAACATCTATATTATTGGTACTGTAAACATGGATGAAACAACTCACCCATTCAGCCCGAAGGTGTTAGACCGTGCGAACACGATTGAATACAATGATGTCTATATAAATAACTTTGGATTTCTTTCAACTATAGCTGAGCCAAAATCAGTATCTATTTCAAATGAACAGATTTCTGGGAAATATCTAACAATTAAAGATGCATTCTATGAGCAGGAAGAGCTTATCCTTGACATCACAGATTGGCTAATGGAAATCAACGCTATTCTAGAACCTACTAAATCACATTTTGGGTATCGTGTTCGAGATGAAGTTTGTTTTTATATGATTTATAACGAAAAGGAAGAACTGATGGACCGTAATAATGCGTTTGATCATCAGCTCCATCAAAAGATTTTACCAAGATTAACGGGAAATGATTTGAAAACCGAGCATGCACTAAAAGAGCTTTTCCGTTTCTGTACAAACCATAAGTGGGCGGAGCAGGATATCAAGCAAATCCTAGAAGAAGCTCGTTTTAAAAAATCCGCAGAAAAGCTTTCTAATATGATTGTAAAGATTCAGCATGATGGGTTTACATCGTTCTGGGGTCAATAAGGGGTGGTTCTATGATTCAATCAGAAACAAAAGAGTTAGTAGTGATTGAAACAGAGGACCTTTCTCTGTATATAAAAGGGCTTCCGTATAATTCTCGTTTTGAGAGCTTGTCTCGTTATCGTAGCCATACGAATGTTGAACAAGAAGTAATGGGATTTAAGTGGTCTGGAGTAGATGTTCAGTCCGTTGAAGTGTTTGACATTCAAACAGGTGAATTACAACGAGCATTTGATAAAAGCTTTGCTCCTATATTTTTTGAAAATGGTGTTTACCAGTTAGTTATTACACCTAAGTCAGAAAAGGAACTTAAATTTTATCATGAGCATCCTGGATTGAGAGAATCTGTAACTCCTGTAGGGAGAGGGGAGAATCCTATATTAATGGGAAACCTCCAGTTTGTGAATGAGGTGGGATATTCAAGCTTCTCTATCTTCCATGGAGAGGAACCACTGCTAGAAATAACGTTAGAGATTTTTCCAACAAAGCTGAGCTATAAAGATGATTATCAAAAGCTATTAGAAGAGGTAAACGATGAAGTATACAATTTAGCCTTTCATTTTATTAAGAAAACCTTTCTTGGAGCAACTGAGCATCTTTCAGAAAAGCCTTCATGGACAGAGTTCTTTCGTTTAATTGAACATTACTTTGTTGATTTTACAAAATCTATCAATCAAATTGAAGCTCAACCTCATCATCAACTATTAACAGAACATCATAGGGTAAAAGGAGAACGAATTAAGCGTTTAGATCAGAAAGTTAGAAAGTATTTAAGAAGAAACCCTCAGTTGTTTAGGGAGAATGAAAACGGAATACAAGTGGATTCTAAGTGCTTGTTTCCTACTAAAGGTCTCAATGCAAAAAAAACACTAACTTTTGATACTCTAGAGAATCGTTTTGTAAAGTGGATGATGGAAAGACTCATTAATAAGTTAATAGATTTACACAAACGAGTGAGTAATCGGAGTGGAAGATATGAAGGAACAATAGATACTTCTCTGCTTATAAAAATTGAGAGTATGCAAAATCGACTGAAGTTTCACCTATTAAAACCATTCTGGAGAAGTATTAGTCCTATTGATCGATCTATTTCAAATATGGTGATTCAAAGAAAATTAGGCTATCAAGATGCATATAAAATATATTTAATTGTTACTAGAGGGTTAGCGCTTCAAGGTGAACTGTTAAAAATGTCAGTGAAAGATGTAGCAACGTTATATGAATATTGGACGTATTTAAAGATGGGCCAAATTCTGAGGAGTCATTATACTGCTGAGCAACAAGATGTGGTAAAGATACGCCACGGATCCTTGTTTGTAGATTTAGACCAAACCTCAAATGCAAAGCAGGTATTCCGTCATCCTCAAACAAACGAAAGAATCATATTATCGTTTCAAAAACGAGAAGGTAGATTACCAACCGTAGTTCAAAAGCCGGATATTATGCTTGAGGTAGAAAAGAAGCACTCTAATCATAGTTTTCATTATATTTTTGATGCTAAATATCGAATTGATTTTGGGTTAAATACAAATGGGTCTAATATAAATGAGTCCTATAATGTGGGGCCTTTAGAGGAAGATATTAATACAATGCATCGTTACCGTGATGCGTTGGTAATGAAGATTCACGACTCTAATTTTTACGAACGCTTTGCTTTCGGAGCCTATGTATTATTCCCTTGGCATGATGAGTTTTATTATGAGGACCATCCATTCTATAAGAGTATAGATCAGGTGAATATTGGTGGATTGCCTTTTTTACCAAATTCTATCTCGTTAGTGGAACGACTCGTAGAGCGGCTGGTTGAGAGTAATCCTGAGGATTTACAGGAGGAAGGAATTTTACCGAAGGGCTCTTTTGCCCATTGGCAATCATCACTTGATGAGAAGGTATTGATTGTATCTGTGAATAAAGTGGAATCTTATCAAAAATTTAAGAGAGAAGGATATGTAGAACTCTCTACCACAAATTTAAAACATGGCTGGCAGGAAGCGAAATATATTGGTCTTTATGTAACAAACGAGGTTAGTCAACATTACGATGTCGAAAATGGAATTCGTTATTATGGAAGAATTCAGGATGTTAAGGTTAATGAATCTAGTGACTTGATTACATTGTCTTTTAGCCTGAACACCTGGAAAAGGTTAAGAAATTGTGTAAGTCCTCTAGGATATGGGATTCAATCACATGTATTAACTAATCTTTCTATCCTCAAGGATTCTAGTGAGCTTCCAGAGTTATTTTTAAAATCAATGGAAGAACAAAAGCTTTGGAGAATGTTAAGAAGGTTTTCAAGTAAAGTAAAAACACAGTTGGATAATCGAATGGTTGATGAGGCTCATAAAATTCAAGCTTATCAGTTAGGACATATAGAAGTTGTAGCAGACCCGGAGACAAATTCAATTCAGATTACCCAACATGAAAATGTGCTAACCTCGTTTAGTTTTGATGAGTTAAAGAAATCACCACATCGTGTTTTTAAAGAAATTAAACAAAATGTATTTATTTAATGTTTCATGGACGCTTTATATTTAAAAGTGTCCTTTTTTCTTTGGTTGACAATTACTTATATTACCAATACATATTCTCTCAATTTTAATTAAAATAGTTATAGGAATATTTCTATTTAAGAATTGAAGGGGAAATTCATAATGGCAAGCATTCAAGAAGTTATCCAGCAATGGAAACAAGCCTTATATACAGAAGTGAAATATTTAAGGAATCAGGGGGGCTCACGTTATACCATTACAGATGGCAAATGTCTTCGTAAGACAGATAAAGGAGCAACATACTGGTTTATGCTTACATCGGATATTTTATTACCGGATTCTGCTCCTATTCGAGTTGAGGTTAAAGGTCTACAGTATCATGGAAAGGTGATCTCAGTTGAAGGCTTTGATTTAGTATTAGAAATGAAGGAGTACTTTGGTGATGTGGTAGACGAAGCTTACTTATTTAGTGAGCCTTGGGGATTATTAGATTCATTGTCTAATAGGCTAGAAAGCATACTGAATAGTGAAATTAAACAGAAGCGGGTTGTTCGGTTACTCTCAGGTAAAAGTCCAACTAAGCATCCAACTGATATCATAAAGAGCTCAGTTCATGAAGTAACCCTTCGTGCAAAATATAATCCAACAACGTATATTTGGGGACCCCCTGGGACAGGGAAAACTTATACATTAGCAAGGATGATTGGGAAGCAATATCTTTCTAAGAAAAGGATTTTGGTCATGGCCCATAGTAATGCAGCTGTAGATGTATTATTACTTGAATTAGCGGATTACATTCAAAAGAAGGCTTCATGGGTATCAGGAGACATTCTCCGTTATGGATTTAGTGCAGATCCAAAAGTAAAAGAGTGTGATGATTTACTATCAGGGAAGCTCGTAGAAAAAAACAATCCAAACACTCGGGATAGAATCAAAAAACTTGAGTCTGAAAGATTGAGATTAAAGAAACTTCAAGAATTAAAAAGAAATCAAAAAGAAAGTCTTGCACAAGTTGAAACCGAACTTAATGAACTTAGGTCGAAAATAAAAGAAGAAGAGGCTAAATATATTGGTCAGGCATCCGTTCTTGGAGTCACTCTTTCTAAAGCGGCAATGGACTCTTTAATTTATGAAAAGGAATTTGATTTAGTGGTAGTAGACGAAGTCAGTATGGCTTACATTCCTCAAATTGCATATGCAGCTTCTTTAGGTAAAAAAATTGTTGTCTGTGGGGACTTTAGACAATTACCCCCAATTGCGATGTCCGATTCTCTTTTAGTCGATATGTGGTTAAGAAGAGATATTTTCCATGCGGCTAAGATTGTTCAGGCTGTTGAAAAGGGACAGGAACATCCAAATCTATTTATGTTAAAAGAACAAAGAAGAATGCATCCGGATATCTCAAGTTTTACAAATAGATATATTTATCAAAATAAAGTTCTTGATTATAAAGGGGTAAAAACAGATCGTCAACCTATTGCCGAAAAAGGTCCGTTTCAAAAAGAAGCAGCAACTCTAATAGATGTTTCAAAGATGGGTGCTTACTGTTTAAAGGATGCTTCATCTGACTCACGCTATAATATATTATCTGCTCTTCTTTCGCTTCAGTTCATACTAGCGGGTAAAAAAAATGGTATTGATTCAATAGGATTTATAGCTCCTTATAAAGCACAAGCTAGATTACTTGCAGCATGTATTCAAGAGCTTATTCCGGATAATTCATTAGATCAAGGGGATAAGAGAATCATGGCAGCAACAGTTCATAAGTTTCAGGGATCTGAGAGAGATATGATTGTGTTTGATCATGTAGACAGTTACCCTCAACAAAGGTCAGGTGTATTATTAACTGATGACAATAGTGATAGACTTATCAATGTTGCTGTTACAAGAGCAAAGGGGAAATTAATTTCAATTGTTGACCGCAAATACCAAGATTCTAGGATATCCAAAACAAAGGCGTCTCGTGCTCTTACTGAACACCTATTTCATCAGAATGAATTTTATACACGATATGAATTACCAGAAATTTTAAAAGAAAGCTTCCATACAAATTTAGAATGGTTTGAGGCAAATGAGAATCGTAAAGTATTAGAGGATTTTGAAAAGGCAAAACAAATTGTAATCTCTGCACCTTATCCTTCTAAAATAGATAAAAAGATCTGGAATTCTCTTCTTACCGCAGAAAAGAAAGCAACCATCACCTTTATAACACCGAAACGAGACGGTATTCCATTAAAAAGCTTTGAACACATACCGCGAGACCTAGTTTTACCTTATATGATGATAGATAATGAGATTCTATGGGTAGGAACCCCTGTTATGAATAATACAAATTTTGACTCCTCTCCGGAACCTCCTTTTATCAAGTGTAGATTTGTCTCAAAACGTGTTGTAAAGCTATTAAATAGTTTTCTAAATGTCCAAACAGCTAAGTTTACAAAAGATGAAGTCCAACAAAAGCTAGCAACGTATCGACCTTCTTTTACATTGAAACAATACATTGCTACATGGGACCAGTGTCCGGTATGTCGTAGTATCAGAACCGTAGAAACAGCTAAGAATGGAAAACTAATCTTGATCTGTAAGCATTGTGGTAAGGAAGGCGGAGTATCCAGAAAAATCCTACAAAAGTACATTGATTATATCCAACTTTCATGTCGATCCTGCAGCACCCCACTTGATGCTACTGGTGGAGGAAAAAATCTTGGGGCTGAGTGTGTTCGTTGTAATGAAAAAGTAGATGTGAAATCATTGTGGTAGTAATAAAGGAAGGTTATCGTGTTTATATTTAACCACGTTAACCTTCTTTTTTTATTAGAAAAGGTTAATTTATGATAACTATGCATTCAAACTAAATGTTCACATATTAGAATAGCCTAGCATTAAAGATATATGAAGGTATCTGGTAATATTTGTCGAAAGATTAGGGTGGTAACTATTATTAACGTTTGAAGGAGAGATACAAATGGCCCTAGCCTGGAAACAAGAAGAACAAGTTTATATATTACATTCCATTTCTTTATATCGTAAAGAAATAGATGACAAAACAAATAAAGATGCTATACAAATTACTAAGAAATTAGCAGAAGAAATTCATCAGAAGAATCCTGCACTTGAACATCGTACAATTAATTCAATAGCTGAACGTCTCCCATATCTAGAGAATCTCCTGGCTGGTGTATTTGAAAAAGAACATTATGCTAAAAAGGATCAGCATCTTTATTATACGAAACCAAGAGAAAATATTAGCAGAGTACCAAATCTATGCAATACAAGGCATGCTTATCATGGTGCGATGACAGATTATCTTAAAGAATATCAAAATGATTCAATGGTTTATAATCTTAGTGAATAAGAGTAACATCCTTGCTTTAATAAGGTTATTAGGAGGATTAAAATTGAATTCATCCATGTCATACAAACAAGCTCAAATGCTTTTTATGAAAGTTAGTTTTTACTTGAAGCAAACATATTTGGACATTGAAATCCCGGCAGGTAGTAAAGAATCTGTAAAACTCTTAACCCCTTTTGAACTTTATAAATCTCCCGAACATATTGGAACGATACAATATGGTGGTGTTCATTATCCCCAGTCAGATATTAATAAGATTGAGTTCCAATATGTAGAGTTAAGATTGAAAGGCAACTTCTTAAAAGAGATTCGTATTTATAATGATGTATCAGAAATAATGGAAGAAGTAGATGGATATGGGTGGTTAAAGCATAAGTTGTATTACAACACTTCTGATCTTATGCTAGTTCGAAAGATAGCGATCTTACTCATGAAGGGATTAGAAGCTAAGTATCAATTAGACTACTTATCTATTGGAATTGATAAAAGTATATTGGGCTTACCAAGGTTAGATACAGACGTTTCACCAAACAATATGGAAGATAAAGCTTCGGAAGAAAAAATCGGACTTTTAGTAAGAAAAACTATGGACCGATTCTCACGGAACCATACCCTTTCTCCCGAAAAAGTAATGCTACTAACCGATGAAAAGTATTCAAAGGATATATTTGATATTAATTATGCTTTTCTAGTAAAAGTCGATAAAAATGTAAAGGCAGATCAGAGGTTAGTCAATGGTTACCCGCGTTATTGGTCAAACGAAATTATACTGAACGGTGAAAAGTATTATATGTGTAACGACTGGTACGAAAGAAATAGGGGAAAGTTTTTGAAGTGGGTTCGGAACTTCAGTAGTAGTTAAGAAAAAAGTAAAGGTTCTAATTTGAGTCATATCATAAAATAAAAATTTTCAAAAAGGAATTAATAAGGAGCTAGTATGAGATCATTCATTCATGCATGGAGTAAGAAATTTGAAACAGAAAAGTATCCTGTGGAATTTTACCACTATAATATAAACAAAATAAGTGAAGCCAACACTCCAGAAGAATTAGCTAAACATATCATTGCTCTCCTACATTGGAAGGACGGTAAAGTAAAACAAGATGAACATGGCGTTTTTTTGATAGGACACGATGACCACTATTCAATGTCAACTACGAAACCAAACACGTATTCAGAGTCAAAACATAAGCCTGTCTTTATTACAGAACGCTTTTACAAATGGGTGCAAGATGTAAAGGATTTAAATGGATTTGATCCTAAAAAGGTTACTGATTTATCTGATGAGTTTCAACTATACAGTAAGGGTGCAATTGTTATCCCTTCTTTTATCCTACATATTATATCTCCTATGATGTATCCTCTTTATGATCAACATGTAGAGAGAGGGAAAAGAGCCTTACTTTCACAAAACATACATTTTCAAAACAGAGAACTTACATTATCCACATACAAAGAATACAAAAGCTTATTTGACGACCTTCTGAAAAGCTATGATGCTCATACTTTGGAGGACTATAAAGTTGTAGACAGTGCGCTTTGGAGTTTTGGTAGATGGTTGAAGGATGAAAGTCAAAGCAAGAAACAATTACTCAAGAATGAGCAACCTGAAGAAGAAACGTATACGCCTAGTATGGATTTTAAGAAAGAAGTATTAAGAAGATTGGGGAAGGGTGAAAGCCAGGGAAATGTCATAAGAACTGTTGCCTTGGAATATGGTGTTACCTTGCCAGAAAGCTATTACATCTATCCCGGCTCTCATATCCATAGGTGGAAAAAACAGATGCAATAGTATTGAGTAAGAAGTAACGGGATATCTTCTATATTCATTTCTATAGGTCTACATAAATAGTCAGAAGGGATGGTGTAAAACATGAAAGCAAGTGCTGATAGACTTTTAAAGGCAAAAGAAGTAATTCAACAGATTGCTAATGGGGTGAATCCGTTGGATCAAAGTGAGATCCCAGACGATAGCTTTTTACATCATCCGAAGATTATTCGATCCCTCTTTTGTCTACTTGATTATATGGATAAAGAGATGAACAATTCGTCGAGTCATTCACAACCGAAACCAAAGACGTTTATGATTACAGCTGAGCAAAAATCTGCTGTAGAATTTCCAGATGGACCTATTGGAGTGAATGTGTTGGTTAAAGCAATCAACCTAGTCATTGATCCTACAACGAGCAAGAAGCTTAATGGAGCAGGGCTAAATAAGCAATTGAAAAAGCTTGGAATTCTAAGTGAAGAAATAGATGAAAAAGGGAAGAAGAGAACGATCGTCAATGAAAATTCTGAGGGGTATGGAATCATCGCACAAAGAAGAGTATTTGATGGTGTCGAGTATGACCAGGTGTTGTTTGATGAGGAAGGAAAAGCTTTTGTTCTTCAGAATATCGAGAGTTTATTAAATGCTTAAATGCAAAGCAATGAAAAAGGGCTGATTAAGACAAAAATAATCAGCCCTTTTCACGTATTAATTTATCAACAGCCGGAACATCCGCAGGAGCCCATTTCAACGAATCAAGATTCTCTCGTTTCAACCAAATCAATGCAGCATGCTCGGTAGGTGCAGGTGTTCCTTCGACAATCCTACAATTAATCGCAATTAAGCGAATAATAAACGTTTCATATTCATGGATGATGTCATTATGTAGTTGGATTGTTTCGATTTTACAACCAAGCTCTTCATCAATTTCTCTTACTAAGGCAGCATAGATATCCGCGTCGTCCTGTTCTACTTTTCCTCCGGGGAATTCCCACATGTTTGGTAGTGACATGTTGGAGGAGCGTAGGGCACAAAGGATTTCATTTTGGTCATTTTCGATGATTGCTGCTACTACTTTTACCGTTTTCTTCATAAATCCTCCATAGTGGTTGAAGTCATGTCCCCATTATCTGACTACCTTGTCCACTTCCTCTTCTTTTATAGAAGCTGCAATGGCTTCACATTTATTGATAGCCCACATGTAATGATTCGCTGTGTTGGCAGCAAAGTAGCTATATAGATTACTTGTTTTCGTCCACTTATAGTATTTTTTTGTGATGATTTCCTCATTTGTATGGGACTGGATGAGCTGCATGATTCTTTCGTGGCTAAGCTTCAACTTTTTAAGAGCTTGATTAATTGTTACATCCTGATAATTCTCCCATATTTGCCTATTAAGTAAATGGAGCGTTCTCCATTTATACCCCGGTGCTGGCATAGTAGGAATATCACCATCCATTCCTTCTCGATACCATCGTTCAAGCATGGCATGCCATTCGTACAGATGCATGAAAACATCACGGAAATTTTTATCTCGTTCGTCTGTTTCAATAGAAAGGCTTCTTTTTCTAGTCGGGACTGATTCAATGATTTCAAGTAATCTTTTAAAATTCTCCTCGCTATGTAGCAGTAGCATTTCTTTTTCATTTTTCTCTTGCATCATCTGTAGCTCCTTTTTTTCTATATTTTAACAAATGAGATTGGTTGTTTGTGTGAAATTTTAGAAAAAAGTAGTTTGTAGTTTTTAAAGTGAGTCAGGTCTAATTTACCGTACGATAAATTAAAGGAATTATTAGATAATTCTAGAAATACATAAATAAGATTAATATGTAACCTTTAAAAAGGGAGAGAGAACAATGAACATAAAACAATTCCACTGTGACACAAAAATCATCATGGGTGAGGGAACCTCTGCTACTGCAATTGCCTCTAATATAAAATCCCAATTCCCAGACGTCGAACGCATCATGGTTGTCAGTGACAAAGGGTTAGTTAGACTTGGATTAGTTGAACCGATTATCAGTCACCTTACAGAAGAAGGGTACACGACAGTCCTTTTTGACGAAGTATCTCAAAATCCTCGGGATACTGAATGCATGAAAGGAGCTACTCTCTATAGATCAGAAGGTATTGATTTGGTTTTAGCCATTGGTGGAGGCAGTCCGATTGATACGGCAAAGGCAATTGCATTGTTAGGACCGAATGGAGGAACTCCGCTAGATTACTATCATAAGAAGAGAATCTATGAGAATATTGCTCCGATTGTTTGTGTCCCAACGACAGCGGGAACTGGCTCTGAGGTGACGAGGTCTTCTGACATTACCATTTCCGAAACGCATCAGAAAATTACGTTAAAGGATGCATCATTACGACCATCCCTTGCAATTTTAGATCCTACTTTAACGTACTCACTACCAGCTTCCATCACAGCTGCTACCGGTGTGGATGCACTCGTTCATGCGATCGAAGGCTATACATGTAAGGTGACAAATCCGATTTCTCAAGCCATTGGAGCGGAGGCGATGAGATTGATTGTGGAGTATCTGCCACAAGCGTATAGGGATGACAGCAATAAGGAAGCCCGCATGAAAATGCTAGAAGGTAGTTTACTAGCGGGGATGTGCTTTGGGTCTGCGGATGTAGCAGCTGTTCATTGTTTAGCTGAAGGGTTGGGGAGCTTGTATGATACGCCTCATGGGGTAGCGAATGCGATCTTCTTACCACATGTGATTCGTTTTAATGCGCAGGAAGAAACAGAGGTTCATGCAAGACTCTCTAGAATTATGAAGTTTTCCAAAGAGGGAGATTCAGACTTAGAAGCTGTAGAAAAATTGATTGTGGGAATTCAAGATTTTACAGAGAAGTTAGGGATTCCGAAGCTTAGGGAGATAGCAGGTGTGAACGAGAAGGATTTTGACCGTCTTGTTCAGCTAGCACTTGAAAATAGTTCAACAGCTAGCAATGTACTAGAAATTAAGGAAGAGGATTACCGTGACATTCTCAATCAAGCATTTTCAGAGGAACCACGAACCGTTCGCCATTAATTTTTAAAAAGGGGGCTACATACATGGTACAAATAAAGTCGTTTCCAATCCAAGAAGTACGGAATCAATTTCCGGCATTAAATAGAACCTATAACGGTAAGGAGGTTGTTTATTTTGACGGGCCCGGTGGATCACAGGTAGTCAGCTCTGCGATTCAGGCAATGGTTCAGTATATGGAGAATGGTGGGGCAAACCTGCATGGCTCGTTTCCATCAAGCCATGAAACCGAAGAGATTATTACAAACGCAAAGGAAGCTGTTGCTGATTTACTAACAGTTGACCCAAGTGAAGTAGCCTTTGGAGCTAACATGACAACATTAGCCCTATCGATTGCTCGCGCTTTAGGAAGAAGCTGGGGAGCAGGCGATGAGATTGTGGTAACAGAGCTTGATCACCGTGCCAATGTGGACCCTTGGGTAACGATGGCGGAGGATAAAGGTGTTACGGTTAGATGGATTAGAGTGAATCCGGATACGTATGAATTGGATTTAACGGATTTAGAGGATGTTATCAACGAAAGAACAAGATTGGTTGCAGTAGGGCTCGCTTCGAATGCTGTCGGTACGATTAATGATATGAGTGCAATTGCTGAAAGAGCGAAGGAAGTTGGCGCGTCTGTCGCGGTTGATGCGGTTCATGCAACGCCCCACATTCCTATTGAGCGAGATAAATTAGGTGCAGATATTTTATTATGTTCAGCTTACAAATTTTTTGGACCACATGTCGGAGTTGCAGCGATTCGAAAAGAACTATTTGAGAAGCTCGAGCCGTTTAAGCTAACTCCAGCACCATCATATATTCCGGATAAATTAGAAACGGGCACCCAAAATCATGAAGGGATTGCAGGTGTTGTAGGGGCGATTGAGTTTATTGCTAGCTTAGGAGAAGGTACGACGAGAAAAGAGAAAATCCGCTCTGGGTTAGAAAAAATTGACCATTATGAAACAGAACTAGCTACAAAAATTCGTAAAGGATTAGCAGAACTTCCGAACGTAACGCTTTATCAAGCTCATGATCATGTTGCGAAAACACCAACGATTTCCTTTACGGTTGATGGCTATACACCACAGGAAGTGTGTCAACGGTTGTGTGAGGAGCACAGTATCTTTGTTGCGGATGGACATTTCTATGCTTCAACGCTTGCTGAGAAGACTGGAATTATTGAGCGTGGTGGTTGGGTGCGAGCGGGTCTTGCTCCTTATAATACTGCGGAAGAAGTAGAGCGTTTTTTACTAGCAATAAGAGAGTTATAGAATAATATGAAAGCAGTAAAATGGGTGATTCACTGCATTTGTGTTACGGGAATCCCTCATAAAGAAATTGAGTACTTACTATAATCCGGGAAGCGTGCATACCCCCTTGTGAAAAGAAAAAGCGAACCTGTCTGCTATTCCTCGCATAGCTTATTAAAAAGGTGCTGAGACATGTGTTTAAGAAGAGAAAATCTAGAAGTGAGTATAAGAGTATTGGAGAATTTCTAAAAGGTGAGCTTAAGAAAGTGAAGGTAGAGAATAACAAGGTGCTTGATGATTTGAAGAAGAAAAAGGAAAAATTGCAGTGAGTAGTGAAAGGGTCAAGGCAACAGGTGCCTTGACCCAATTTGATTTTATATTATTTGTGCTAGTCCGTCTTTAAGTGGTGTTGCAGGACGTCCTAACAATTTTTCAAAGTCATTACTTTCAACTTCAAGTGTACCTTCACGAATGTCTTTTTGAATGTTCACAAGCATTGGGATAAGGAATTCAGGTAATCCTGCACTCTTCATCGTTTCCGCATAAGTAGCATCTTCCACGTGTTGGACAGCGACCTCTTTTCCGATTACCGCTCCAACTGCAGCTGCGATTTCATCCTGTGTGACAAGCTTTCCTGACAGTTCATAGATAGTATTGTCATGTCCAATACCTGATAGTACAGTCGCAGCAGCTTCTGCATAATCCTGCTGAAGAGCCCAGCCTACTTTTCCATTGCCTGCAGATGTTACCCAAGGGGCACCTGCTTGAGCTCCTTGTATGCTTGGAATTTCATTTTCAAGATACCAGTTGTTACGTAGGAATGAATATGGAATGCCCGCTTCAATAATCATTTGTTCTGTTGCTTTATGTGTTGGTGCTAGGAAGTTTGTGCTCTCCTGTGCATTTGCGATACTTGTGTAGGCAATGAACGTCACACCTGCACGCTTGGCAGCATCCACCGCAGTTTTGTGTTGACGAATTCTCGTTTCGTTTTCACCATCTGTTGAAATCATGAGCAAACGATCAATTCCCGCAAAAGCTGTATCCAACGTTTCTGGCTGATCAAAATCCCCTTGACGCACTTCAACTCCACGTGCTTTAAAAGATTCTGCTTTTTCAGGGTTACGCACGCTAACAACAAGATCACTTGCTGGTACTGTCTTTAATAATGTTTCAACAACTTTGCTCCCTAGCTTTCCAGTTGCTCCTGTTACTAAGAATTTCATCATAAATTCCTCCCTTATAAAAATTACTTGTAACTATAATGATTACATGTAATCATAGTAATTACAAGTGGCGTGTAAGTCAAGAAATTAAACTCAGTATACGATTCATAGTATAATCATTATAAGAGTTTCTTTTACATTAGGAAGGTGGTCACCATGTCCATCAGCAGTCGGTTTGCTGTCGGAGTTCATATATTATCGTTAATCGAATATAACAAGGATGGGGTCAGCTCATCTGAATACCTAGCAGGAAGTGTCAATACGAACCCTGCAGTCATTCGGAAAATCATCGGGATGCTGAAGAAGGATGGATTAGTAGAGGTACACCCTGGCAAAGCAGGTGCAAAGCTCGGAAGGGACCTATCTGAGATAACCTTGCTTGATGTGTATAAAGCGGTGGATGTTGTTCAAGACAATGAGCTGTTTAGCGTCCACGATAACCCAAACCCGAAATGCCCAGTAGGTAGAAACATTCAAGATTCCATTATCCCAATTCTAACAACGGCACAAATCGCCTTAGAAAAAGTCCTTGGAAGTGTCACCATCAAAGACATCGTCGAAGACATCATCGCCAAAGATGGTGGGACATAGGGACAGGTACAGTGACCCGTTTGAGATCTAGTAGTACTGGGTCAGGGGAACTGCCTCCTTGACCCACTTAAATCGAAAGGAGAGGTTATCATGACAAAGTCTGTTCCAGAAATTACGTTGAATGATGGTCTTGTCATCCCGGTAATTGGTCTAGGTACATATGCAATTAAAGGAAATCAAGGTGCGAATGCAATCAAACATGCTGTAGATGAACTTGGCTACAGATTGATTGATACAGCGTACAACTATGAGAATGAAGGAACCGTTGGGGAAGCGATTCGACGCAGCACTGTTTCTAGAGAAGAGTTATTAATTACCTCAAAGCTCCCGGGACGCTATCAACCGTATGATAAAGCTGTTACCGCAATACATGAATCCTTGTATCGAGCACAATTAGACTATTATGATTTATATCTTATTCACTGGCCGAATCCGAAGCAGGACCTTTATGTTGAGGCATGGCAAGCATTACTTGATGCGAAGAAGGACGGCTTGATTCGTTCGATAGGTGTGTGCAACTTCTTGCCAGAGCATCTTGAACGTCTTGAAAAAGAAACTGGAGTAAAGCCAAGCATGAACCAAATTGAACTACATCCTTTCTTCAATCAAGAGGAACAAAGAAAATGGCATGAGCTCAATGGTGTTGTAACACAGTCATGGAGTCCATTAGCAAGAGCCAATGAGGTCCTGCAACATGCTACGCTTCAAAAAATTGCTGAACAGCATCATAAGTCAATATCACAAGTAATTCTACGCTGGCATTACCAGCTTGGAGCAGTGTCCATACCAAAATCATCCTCTCCAGAGCGACAGCTTGAAAATATTTCGATTTTTGATTTTGCTTTAAATGAAGAAGAAATGAACACAATCTCAGCGTTAACAAAGCCAAATGGCCGCATTAATAACCAGGATCCAGCGGTATACGAGGAATTCTAAAATGGGACAGGGGGACAGGTACAGTGACCCGTTTTTCTGGGACGAGGGACCTGTCCCCCTGACCCTTTTTACTTGAAATAACTTTTAAAACGTCTATAATGAATTACAGATATAAAAGGTCTCTAATATCATCTATAAGGAGGGTGAAAAAATGAAATATTCTAAGGCAACGAATTATGCTCTTCATACGATGATGTTTTTAACATTATCACCAAGGAACCAAACGGTTGGGGTAGAGCAATTAGCGAAGGTTCAAGATTTATCACCGACGTACCTTTCGAAGATTTTGACAAAATTAGTAAAGGCAGGACTTATTGAATCCACTCCTGGAGTAAATGGTGGCTATCGTATCTCAAAGCCTTCTACGAACATCTCGTTTTTAGATGTAGTCTATGCGATCGAGGGTCGAATGAGCTTATTCAGCTGTTCATTAGAGCATGATGAGGACAAACATGGAGAATGTTTAATTGAAAATGTCATGATAGAAGCAGAGAAAACGATGACAGATGAATTGGCGAAAACATACATCCATGACATTGCAAAGCAAATGGAAGCAAGAATGTCTGTTAAGGAATCATAATGTAATTTTTTTAGCCTAATTATAGATATTAAGAGTCTTTTATATGCGTAATTAAAGGAGGCCAAAAATTATGCTGTTAGATTGTGCTATTGTTGGTGGAGGACCAGCTGGATTAAATGTAGCTCTTGTATTAGGGAGAGCAAAAAAGAACATTATTTTATTTGATGATAATAAGCCGAGGAATGCTGTGACCCATGAATCTCATGGATTTATCACAAGGGACGGGATATCGCCTGCAGAATTTAAAAGACTTGGGCGGGAAGATCTAAATAAGTATTCATCGTATGTATCGATTCAGGAAACGTTCGTCACGGAAGTAAAAAAAGAAGAAAATGTATTCACAATTCGTACTAGTGATGGTAATCAGTTTGAGTCTCGAAAGGTGATTCTTGCAACAGGATTAAAGGATAAGTTACCTGAGGTGAACGGGATTCATGATTTCTATGGAAAGAGTTTGTTTAACTGTCCATTTTGTGATGGGTGGGAGTTGAAAGATCAGCCATTAGTTCTGATAGCTGAAAGTGAACATGCCTTTCATATGGCAAGAATGATTTATAATTGGAGTAAGGACCTTCTTGTTTGTACAAATGCAAAAAATCCTTTAACAGAGGAGCAAAAGCAACAATTGGTAGAGAAAAACATCACCATTATAGACGAGAAGATTGAAGCGCTACACGGCGAAAAGGGGTTCTTGGAAAAAGTAACTTTTACTAATGGAGCTGAATTATCAAGAGTGGGTGGCTTTATTGCGCCAAACCTACAACAATCCTCTTCAATCGCCGAAGATTTAGGATGTAAGATGACGAGCGTGGGTGGCGTTGAGACCGATCCTTTTGGACGTTCGACGGTTGAAGGTGTTTTTGTTTGTGGTGATAGCTCGATAATAGCACCAGCACAGCTTATCATTGCAGCTGCTGAAGGAAGTAAAGCTGCTATTGGGGTTGTTCAGGACTTAATACAAGAAGACTTTTGATACGTTTAATATTTTTTTGAAATAATTATAGATAATGTGAATCTTTAATAGCTGTAATAATAAGGGGAGGAAATTTACTTATGAAAAAGAATATGGATGAATCAAACAAACAAAATGAACGTTTTAATCAAAAAGTTGCTTATTTAGAAAATCCAGAAAAGCGAGGAGGTGTATCAGCTGAAGGGTTAAAGGACTTTTTACAGCTTCAGGGAAATGAAGCGATCGTGGACCTAGGTGCCGGAACAGGATATTTTTCCATACCACTTGCTCGAGAAACAACAGGGGCGGTGTATGCATTAGACTTTGATGATCAAATGCTAGAATTTATCGGAAAAAGAGTAGCTGACAACATGATCACAAATATCCATCCGATAAAAGCAAGAATAGAAAACATCCCATTGTCTGATGCCTCTGTTGATGTGGTGATTGCTTCTTTAGTTCTTCATGAAACCAATCAGTTGGAGACTGCTATGAACGAAGTTGGAAGAGTGCTAAAGCCAGGTGGCACGTTCGTATGCATTGAACTTGAAAAAGAAAAGGACACTCAGCATAACCACCCAAGACTTGAGTTAACCGAAATGGAAGCAGAAACCGAAAAAGCAAAACTACACATAATGCAGATAGTAAAGCCATCTAACGAAACATACATGCTGCTCGCACAAAAGCTAATTTTATAAGAATGGGACGAGGGACCTGTCCCACCCACAAACCACTATTTTTTCAGATAAATGTAATATTATACACTATTTACCATTTATATCCTATATAATAGAACTAAAGATGGAAGGGGGAAATTATGTGAAGATTAGTAAACTAGTTTTAGCATCAACTCTTGCGCTCGGTTCGGTTGTCACAAGCGGAGCTTTAACAGCACCAAATGTACATGCATCTGAAGTTCAAAAAGTAAATGTTGAGGACATTGCCAAACAGTATGTGGAGTTTTCGAAGCAAGGCAAGTGGGATGAGCAATATGCGTTGTTCAGTGAAGATTTTAAGTCAATTGTCCCAAAGGATAGTCTAGAAAATGTGTGGATGGCCAAATCGGCAGCATTTGGCGAGGTGAAGGAGCTTCTTTCTACCGTGGTTACGAAGGACAGTGTACACACGAACGTAAAGCTTACCTTTAATGCTACAACTGCACCATTAGAGCTTACAATTAATTTCAACGAAGAAGGAAAAATTAATGATTTGTACTCACCTTATACATACACACCTGCTTCAGAATACAAGAAGCCAGCCTATGAAAATGAAGCAAATTATGTAGAAAAGGTTGTTACCATTGGGGAGGATTCCTTTGCTCTACCAGGTGTGCTTACAGTCCCAAAAGGTGAGGGACCGTTCCCGACTGTCGTTCTTGTACATGGATCGGGACCGAATGATATGGATGAGTCCATGAATTCAACAAAATCATTCCGTGATATTGCAGTAGGTTTAGCAAATGAAGGAATTGCCGTACTACGATATGATAAACGAACGCGAACACATCATATTAAATCCGCATTTAAGCCAAAATTTACAATTGAAGATGAAACCGTAAATGATGCATTACATGCTGTTGAGCTTGTAAAAGAGTTCCCTGAATTGGATGCGGATAAAATCTATGTTGCGGGACATAGTCAGGGTGGTCTTGTTCTGCCTCTTATTTTAGAAAATGATACAACACACTCAATTAAAGGTGGAATTAGCTTAGCAGGACCAAGCACAAAGCTTCATGATCTTATGATCTGGCAGCAGGAATCAGGATTAGAACGCGCTAAAGCAATCGGTGCACCTGAAGAACAGCTAGCCGCAATAAAACAACAATTAGAATTTCTCAAGGCTCAATTTGCGTTATTAGATGATCCAAAATATTCTAAGGATAATCTTCCTGCAGAGTTTCAAATGTCACCTCCGTATTGGTGGTTTGATTTAGCGGAATATGAACCTACTGAAGTTGTTGTAGAACAAGATGTTCCACTTCTATTTTTACAAGGTGGAAAGGACATACAAGTACCAGCAAGTGAATTAAATGGCTGGAAAGAGGTTTTACAAGGTGATGATGATGTGATGTTTAAGCTCTATCCAGACTTAACACATCAACTTGTGAATTATGCTGGTATCCCAACAGGGCAAGAATATATGATTCCTGCGAATGTTCCACTTGAGTTAATAAAGGATCTTGCAGGCTGGGTTCAAAAAGGTGAGTTACCTGAGAAACAAGCTCCGGTTATTACTTTTAGTGATTTTGACGCAGATGCCTATTGGGCAGATGCTTTTGCTTGGGCGATTCAACATAACATCATCAAGGGCTATGAAGCTGAAAATCTATTAAAGCCTTATAACTCAATGACAGAATCCCAAATCTTAAAAGTCCTTTTCCGTTTCAGTGCTCCAACGATGCTAACAGATGAGTCAAATGAAACCATCTATGCTCTAGCAAAACAAGCAGGACTAACTGTGTCCGGAAAACCAAATAGAGTCGTAACTCGTGGAGAAGTGGCGATGCTATTAGCTAAAAGCTTAAAAGGGGAAGAGGTAACACTCGAAGAAGCGGTACAGTATTTGTACGATGAGAACATTGTAAATGGATATCCAGATGAAAGTGGTCAAACACCAAAAACGTTAGAATCCTTTAGACCAAATGAATCCATCGCTCGCGCACAAGCCGTTACCATTCTATACCGTCTAAGTCAGCTGGAGTTGTAATGGGTCACGGGGACAGGTCCCTTGTCCCAGTGTTCACAAGGGAAACTTTAAGTTTGGAAGAATACTATAGTCATCCTTTAATGAAAAATGAATTAATGTAATGAACTTCACCTTCAGAGGTGGAGTTTTTTTATTTTTAATAAAAGAAGTATTCTTCTGAACTACTACAGGACTTGAAAATATTTTATAATCATAGAAATAGAATAGAAGAATGAAGAGAACTATTCTTGAGGAGGCTCCCTATGGAATATATAAAAGAACTAAAGCTGCAACTATCTGATAACCGTGTATCCACCAACGAAACCATTCTAAATCAACACAGCTCAGACGAATCACACCATGAACCCACATTGCCTCAAGTAGTCGTATATCCAATTACTAGTGAAGAAGTTAGTAGCATCGTAAAAATAGCCAATCAATACGAAATCCCAGTAGTACCCTTCGGTGTTGGCTCAGCCTTAGAAGGCCATGTAATCCCAACTGAAGGTGGAATAACCGTGAATTTCTCACTCATGAACAAAGTACTAGAAGTCCGTGATCAAGATCTACTAGTAAAAGTTCAACCAGGTGTCACAAGAACACAGTTAAACAAGGAGTTAAAGAAATATGGGTTATTTTTTCCGGTTGACCCAGGTGCAGATGCAACGCTTGGAGGGATGGCTGCAACCAATGCGAGTGGCACGACCTCTGTTCGATACGGAATTATGCGCGATCAAGTAAGAGATTTAGAGGTTGTGTTGGCAGATGGAACGATTATGAGAACAGGGAATCTTGCTGCAAAGTCTTCATCTGGTTATCACCTAAACTCACTTTTTGTAGGGTCGGAAGGGACGTTAGGGTTATTTACGGAATTAACGGTGAAGGTCCATGGAATTACAGAGCATATCATGGCAGCACGAGCGGTTTTTCCTTCGATTGAGAGTGCAGTCAATTCTGTTGTGAACATTCTTCAAGCAGGGATTCCAATTGCTCGTTGTGAGCTGGTGGATGAGAGCTCGATTAGACAGGTAAACCAATACAGTCAAACAGATTATGCAGAAGCACCAACACTATTTTTAGAGTTTCATGGCAATAAATCAGGGCTGCAGGAGGATGTTGAATTTACAACTGATATTGTGAACGAGCATGGTTGTAAGGAGATTATTTTTGTGAATGATTCAATAGAGGCTAGTAAACTATGGGAAAGTCGACACAACTTAGCCTATGCTTTCTTACATGGATATCCAGGGAAGAAAATGTACATAACCGATGTGTGTGTGCCGATTTCTGAGCTAACGGGAGCGATTGCTCATGCGCGTGAAGAACTGAACAAAACCGGTTTGGTTGGAGCGGTTTTAGGACATGTTGGCGATGGAAACTATCATTCTTTGGTGATGATTGATAAACAAAACCCTGAAGAAGTAAAGATTGCGGAAGCTTTTAATGAAAAGCTTGTACACCATGCACTGGCTCGTGGTGGAACGTGCACGGGAGAGCATGGTGTCGGGATTGGCAAAAAGAAGTATCAGGAGCTAGAGCATGGGAATGCTTTTGAGTTGATGAAGGCATTGAAGAGGACGTTGGATCCGAAGTGTATTTTAAATCCTGGGAAGATAATGGATAAGCAGTAACATTCACATCCCTACTGACATAAAATCTGCTAGTATAGAAATGTAATTGAATTTACCATACAAGGATGTGCTTACATGAGATTAACGCTCACTTTTATCTTCAGCTTTCTAAGTTTCTTAACGCTACAATTATTAGGGTTA
Source organism: Rossellomorea marisflavi (assembly GCA_003667865.1). Classification (GTDB taxonomy): domain Bacteria; phylum Bacillota; class Bacilli; order Bacillales; family Bacillaceae_B; genus Rossellomorea; species Rossellomorea marisflavi_C. The sequence goes on from CP033051.1 coordinate 2,040,126, forward strand.
GACAATATTTACACGATTTCTCTTGTCGTCTTAGTGATATTAGTACTAGTTTTATATCCTTTGGTTTATACCTCTTTCTTTGGAACAAATATTGATAAAATTGAGCAATTCCTCTTGAAAAACAAAAAGAACCCCAATTTCTATATCATCTATGCGTTAGCAAACAAACGGGATGAAGAGGTTGAGGATTTAACAGACAAGCTCCTGCATAAAACGAAACAAGAATCGCGTCAATCCATGTATCGAGTCGTTAAGGCTTTGTACTTCAAGGATGTCAATGAAGCAAAATCACACGTGCATCTTATTAAACAGGAGACGTATCGCTTATACTATCAAGCTGGAATTCTACTAGAAGAAGAGGATCTTGAAGGAGCTAGTAAGGTAATAGATGAAATGCCTCATTCACCAAAATGGATGAAGGATGCTTTATTAGCACAGCTTGAACAAAAACGTAACAATATTCCAGAAGCAAAGAAACATGCGAACAACGCAATATCACAGGCAAAAGGGTTACAACGATATGTGTTATACAAAACATATGAACGAGAGTTTGGTCAATAAATAATGAAGCATTGCTCTAATAAGGCAATGTTTTTTTCGTGTGTGCTTACCTTCCTAGTAGCCATGGATACTTATCCGAATAAAAACAAATTCTGCATTTAAACGAATGTCGGCTTGAATGCTATAATATAAAAAATGTATAAACAAGGAGTCGAAAAATTGGCTGGTTATATTGAATATTTACCAAGAGATAAATTTGATTTTGAACGATTGAATCAGGTGAAAAAACTGGATAGAAGTGAGCTTATACCGTTGTTGCCTTATCTATTGGAGTGGGTTCAGGACATGAATTGGCCGATTGCAAAAGAGACTTCAGACATACTAGTCACCTTTCCAGAGGAGCTAATACCATTATTGAAAGATGTCTTGAACGGCGATGATGATATCTGGAAATATTGGTGCTTAGAATGTGTAGTGAAGAGATTTCCAGAGAACGTAAAGAGTAAGCTAAGAAGCGAACTTATTCGAATTAAGGAAAAACCAACCACGGGGGAACGTTTAGAAGAGCTTGATACAACGGCTGAAGAGATTCTAGATACCATGGAAACATAGATTAATGGTGTTGTTATGTTAATAAAGATATTGTTAGTGATGCACACTACCAAATACATTGTAGGAGTGAATGGAAATTGCAGTGGAGTAAAACAAAGAAAATGCTAGAAAGCTTTCTGTGTGAAAAGTTAATAGGACGGGTTCATATCTATGCAGCGGTCTATCGGAAATTCCATGATCAACCGGGAAGAGTCTGGATTACATTTGATAAGAATGAAATAGTAAGTGCGGCTGATGTTACATATATGATCAAGCATGAAGTGTTGTATCAACAAATACAAAACGAAAAAGAATTAAAGCCAATACCTTTTTCTACTGATTTTAAGGAAATGTTGAACTCTCCTGAACGACAAGCATTATCTGATGCTTTTGATGATGCAGAAGACATGCTGTTTAAGCAGGGGGAATTTGCTACCTATCACCTATATAGACCATTTATGAGCTATAATACCCTATCAATCGAAGAAGCCTTGAGTTCAGAAAACCCAATTGTTCAGGCATATTCTATGTTTGATCGACGCTTAGGTAAAAGAAGGTTACAATCTTTAGAGATAACAACTGAATCTCATCCATTGGTCAAAAGGTTTTACGATATTCGTTGCAATGTAGAAGGTATGGGGATTCGGAATAGTTCTTGAAAAAATTAAAGACTAACAATTGAATATAATATCAGGACTTCACTTAATAGGGTGAAGTCTTTTTGGTCTTCAAATACTAATGTTTTTTCGTGTTTGAAATATTTTTTATTAAAAATAAACAACTTTTTATTGAAAAACGATAAATAATAATTTAAAATCAATAACATAATAACCAAGTGAGGTGTGTTTCATGAAACAAGTATCAACGTTATTTTTGAAGGGTGCTGTTATTCTATTAGGGTTGCCTGTTCTCGCTTTGTGTATATTTTTAGTGCCAAAGCTAGGGGAGGTTTCAGCCGAAATCCTTCCACAGTTTGATGTTATCCGATATATCGTTCCAGCTATTTTCTGGGCGTCAGCGGTCCCATACTATTATGCCTTGTATCTAGCTTTTATGCTGTTACGTTACATTGACAAGAATGAAGCTTTTTCGGAGTTATCAGTGAATGCTCTAAAAAAAATCAAATACTGTGCCCTAACAATTAGTGGTTTGCATATACTTGTCCTGCCAATGTTTTATATTTTTGCGGAGCTTGATGATGCCCCAGGCGTGATCTTCGTGGGGTTGATTGTTCCGTTTGCTTCGATGGTGATTGCAGTATTTGCAGCTGTTCTCCAAAGACTTTTAGAAGAAGCGATTACAATAAAATCTGAAAATGATTTAACGGTCTGAGGTGATAACATGGCAATTATTATAAATATTGATGTGATGCTAGCAAAACGGAAAATGAGCGTAACGGAGCTTTCGGAAAGGGTTGGAATCACGATGGCCAACCTTTCGATATTGAAAAATGGAAAGGCAAAAGCCGTTCGATTGTCAACATTAGAGGCAATCTGTAAGGCTTTAGATTGTCAGCCTGGAGATTTGTTGGAGTATCGACCGGAAGAAGATAGTGAAGAGGAGTAAGGGCGTTTTAATAACTTTGAAAAGGGAAAAATGATGATATTCCAATAAAGCCGATTTAATAGTCATACTTTAAGTTCCTTCTAATCAGTCATTCATAAAATGTTTTGAATAAAGGGCCTAACCTTTGATGTTTACTACTATAGTCCATCAAAGGTCAGGCCCTTTTTCTTTATATTACTTTAGTACAATCTGTTTTTTTATCTTATAACTTAAATCGACTAACAAGCCTATTTAACTCTTCAGCCATAGAAGACAAGGACTGTGCAGAAGCATTAATCTCTTCTGTTGAAGCCAATTGCTCTTCCGTTGATGCTGCTACTTCTTCTGAGACAGATGCGTTACCTTGTGCCAGCCCAGTAATTTCATTTGCAGATGCAGCAACTTCCTGAATGCTAGCTGAAATTTCTTGAACGGTTGCAGTAACTTCCTCGATTTGTGGAGTAATGTCCTTTGTACGATCTAAAATTACGGTGAATTTGTTTGAAGTTTCTTGAGAAACCTTTACACCATTTTCTGCATTCTGCATGACTTCACTCATAATCGTTACGGATTCTGCTGTATCCTTTTGGATGATCGTGATTAGCGAAGCAATATTTTCTGTAGACTCTTTTGATTGCTCTGCTAGTTTTCTTACTTCATCCGCTACGACAGCAAATCCTTTTCCATGTTCTCCAGCTCTTGCAGCTTCGATGGCGGCATTCAAGGCTAACAGGTTGGTTTGCTCTGCAATCGCACTAATAACACTAAGAATTTCTCCAATTTCCTTTGAACGTTCTGATAATAAGGAGATAACATCATTTGATTTCCTTACAGACTCATGAATAAACTTCATCTGTTCTACATTATCAGTAACGATTCTGCCACCATCTTCAGCTTCTAGAGTGGTTTGTCTTGATAATTCTGTAACAGTAGAGGCACTTTCAGAAATTCGTAGGACTCCTTGAAGAACCTCTTGTAAGGCTTCTGTGTTTTGATTAAGCTTTTTGGTTGTAACATCGGTTCCACTAGCAATCTCTTGAATGGAGTAGGAAATGGTTTCGGATGCTTTACTAGATTCTTCTGCACTCGCAGTTAATTGTTCGGCAGATGCAGCAACCTGAGAAGAATTTTCTGCGATTCCACTAATCATGTCTCTTAAGTTTTCCGTCATGGTTTCAAAAGATTGGTTTAAGTAATACACCTCATCTTTCGTCTTGATGGTTACTTTTTCTACATCTAAGTCACCTGAAGCAACTGCATTTGCAATCTTACCTAACTTTTGAAGTGGTCTCGAAATGAAATAGGAAATGATGACACCGCATACGATTGCTAAAACGGTTGCGATAAGACTTAATATAAGGACTTGGGTTAGCGCAGACTCTGAATTGTTCATTGTATCACTTACTCTTGGAACCATGATGTCATCACGTAACCATGCTTTAAACGATTCCGTATCCTCAGTTAAGGCAGTGGTAATGGGAACGATTTCTTTAAGTCCGTCTGCTAGTGCCTGATCCTTGTTTGATTTAGCAGAATCCATTATTTGATTCGCAACATCTCTAAATTGATTATTACTCTCTTGAATCTTATCTAGCCGGTCCTGTGTCTCTTGTAAAGTTCCCAGTTCTCTACCGGTTTGAATCAGTTCATTAATCCTTGAGTTTGTTTCATTAAGTGAGGTTTTGTAGATAGGATCGTCATATAACATGTATGCTCTGTAATACCCAACTTGTAGAGCAGAATCCTTTTGAATTTCTAGTGCGATTGAGTGTAGCTCTGAAACAGTACCAATGACATATTTATATGAGGTATTCGATTCTTGCATATTCTGATAAGCAAAAAAGGATGATAGACCAAAAATGAATGAAACAATTAGAAAACTACTGATTAGCTTTTGTCTAATGGATATTTTCATACTAGGTTTATATCTCCTTGAGGATTTTTACTATGCAGAGTGATTTGACTTCGAACATAATCAATATCTGTTAAGCTATTTAAAAACCTAGCAATGTTTATAAGGGAAACTAAGCCAGCTTCAGTTTGAAGGACGCCATCAAAGATTTGAATTCCTTCTACATTCACACTTTGTAAGGCCATTATTTCATCGGCAGAATGTGAAACAATTTCTTTTGCCTCATCTACTAAAAGTGCGAGCTGTTGTCCCTCATTTTCTATTAATACAAATCTTGAAGTGTCACAAAGTGTTGTTTTTGTGCTATACAAAATCATGTTCATATCAAAAATGGGTAAAATTCCTTCTCTAATACTTACCAAACCCGAAACATATTCAGGCATCATTGGAATAGGAGTGGATGGTGTCACTTTCTCAATCGAAGTGACGCGATTGATTGGTAATCCAAAATCTACAGAGTTGACGGTTATAATTAATTGTTGTTCCATGGTTACCTCCTGATAATCGTTGTAAAATAGATTGTGAGCTTTAAATAAAATTTAATAGGGTACATGTATTGCAGAATTTCGTTGCTTACTAGAATAATCACTTCTTACATACGGTTCATTTCATAGAAAAAAGGCCTAGAAGAATCTAGACCTTGATTGCTAGTGTTCTTCGGTAACTAGGCTGCCATAACAGTAAATGTCTTAGGCCCTCAGCTTTGCGTCCTTACCTTTCGATAAGTTTGCCATTATCGGTTTCAGCTATGTAATTGAAATGGTAAGCTAATGATGATATTCACAACTATTTCTGAAGTCTTGAAATGAAAATTTTTAACAGCAACTATGAAAAGTCGTTAGGACTAAAACACTATAAAATTCACTTAGAATTCAAGAACATTTGTTAATTATAGGTACATGGTCCTTATTAGTCAACAGCAAAATACTTTATGGAAATATTTGATAGAAAATTAATCTTAACTAGGCTAAGACATTCAATCAAACGTTTGTTCAAATAAAAAAATCAAAGCAAAAATCCCGTCATACTAAGGAATGAATAATATAGAGGGACGGACCTCTAAGGGGGTGTTGTAATGACCAATCAGGATTGTCCATTATGTAGGAAAGAGAATAAGTGTGGAATACACTCGAATGAGCCATTGAATTGCTGGTGTACAAAAGAAACATTTCCAGAAGAGCTTCTTGATCTTGTTCCAGATGAAAGTAAAAGAAAACAATGCATATGTAAAGATTGTTTAAATACATTTAAAAAGGAGCCAAAATAATTTAGAGTTATAATGTAAAGAAGCCATCTTTTTTACAAAATTAAATAGATTGAAATTACGAAATAGTGTAAAGTGCTAGCCTAATATGTTACATTTGTGACAAGAACTCTTCCATTGAAAAGTCTTAAGATTCAATCAAGTTTCTTTGATGGGAATAGTAGAAAAAATCTTAACGAAGGGAAGGGTGAAGTAGTCATGAATAATCAAAAAATAGTAAATCGTGAAGAAATAGAGAAAAAAGAACTGTATCATCAGATTGTTGAATATTCATTTGAAACGACCATCATTCATTCAGATCATAAGGTGTTATACATCAATGATGCCGGAGTTCAATTCATGAAAGCCGGAAAGAAAGAGGATTTAATTGGTGCTAATGTTGTAGATGTTTTTGAAGAGGAATATCGGGATTTTATTGTTGAAAGAATTCGAGAAGGTGAAGAGAAGGGGATTGTTGGTGAGTTAGTGGAAACGATCGTATACCGTGCTGATGGTGCAAAAGTTGAGGTCGATCTATACTGTCATCCTGTAGATTATGGAGATAGTAAAGCTATTCAAACAATCATTCGAGATATCACCCCTCGTAAAAATGTTGAGAGAGATTTAATTAAGGTCATGACACCTATTGTCCCTATATATGATGGAATTGCTGTTCTGCCACTTGTAGGTAATGTTGATGAAGAACGCGCTCTCCAATTATTAGATAGCTTACCTCCCAAGGTTCAGAAGCAGGAAATGGATTATCTTATTATAGATGTTTCCGGTATTTATAATATAGATGCTACGGTTTTAGACTTCTTATTCAAATTTAACGCTATGCTACGATTATTAGGTGTATCTCCAATCTGTACAGGAGTTAGACCAGAACTTGCACTCAAACTGGTACATACATACAGCGACAATGATATTCTGTCATTACATACAATGCCCAATGTAAAGGAAGCATTGAAATACTTAATGGATCGATAAGAGGGACGGACCTGGTTGAGGTCCGTCCCTTTACATTTTCTGTATGGTAACGATTTGTGTAATCGGAACACCTTGCATCGGAAGTAATTCTTTTAGTTGATCTGTAATCACATTAATATAGTCCATGTTATCTTTAAAGCCGTAACGCTCTTTAAGGTTAATGTCAAAGTTGCACTTGATTTGTAGCACAATATCACCTTTGCGTTCAAAGGGCTCGGAGACTGTTTGGACATCGAATACGTTACCGTTTTTACTATAAGCATTTATTGTTTTCGAAGCGTGTTGCTTGTAGTTTTTTACCGCTTTTGGAATATAGGAAAAGGTTACATAACCTGTTGTGTTAATCATAGGACACCTCAACATTATTTGATTTCATAAGTATATCAAAAGATGCGCTAGAGATTAAGAATAGAAGATAGTAAATATCTGTTAGAGGTATGTCGATGTAAAAGATAGAAGGTACTTTGCAACTTGGGGGAACGACATATGAAAAAAGACAAACTAATCATCCCGACAACATTAGGAGAGATTGAATCAGAAATTTCGTACTCAAGGGAAACCCCTGAAGATGGTTTTTCTTTATTTAATATGGGAGTAGATATTTTACCAATAGCTGTGAGTGGAAATGAACGTTACAGCAAGGATCCATTTGTTGATATCAACATCAATCACGACCACATCATGAAAATGACATTTGCACTCGACCGTATTAATACGAAAAAAGCGAGTATTCTTGAGGAGAAGGATTACTATCATCTGAAAATAGTTGAGATGGTTCGAGTGCCTGGTAATAAACAATTAGCCTTAAGAGTAACGATTGACATGAGTCTTGCGAAGATCATGTTCAAAGGAAAACCATCGGAACAAGAAATTCTAAAAAAAGCTAGAGTTGAAATGGCAGCGAATCAATCACAATTTAGTCCGAATGCAGATGGTAGGATGTCGAAGGGGACTTACTATGGGTGGGGTGGCTCGCGATAGGTAGGTTTGTGAAAAGAATAATTCGTTAAGGGGGTGGTCAGTATTGATCATCCTTTTTTGTTTTGGGATGTTGCTTGAGTGAGTGTGGATGGAGTTCGTTTGGTAAAAGTGCTTTGAAAATGAATTGAGATATTGGTTCTAACTAGTGTTGGTGAATACATTTTTTGGTAAAATGCACAAGTTTGTTAAAAAGATGCACAAGTTTAGCCAGGAGGTGCACAAGTTTGCAGAAAAGAGTAACAAGATTCTCTTTTTGAAGCACAAGTTTTCCTGTCGTGCGAATTCTGCCCCCGAATCCTGGACCAACGATGCGAGGGATACACCAATCGTCTATCGTTTTTCGTAGCAGAAGTAAAAGACTAAATTTATCTAGTACCCAACGAGCTCCTACTATATAATAATGAAGGCAAGTTTAAATTAGGTATATTTGGAGATAAAAACATGAATCATGAACTTTCAGGATTTATTATTGCTACCTTTTTAGGTGGACTATTAAGTCTTATTCTATGTATCTATGCATCCATTAAAATTAAACATTCTGCAGGTGGGAAATACTATATTTTGGTGACTGCGATGTCTTCGTTTTTTACCTTTTCATACGGCTTTGAATTGTTAAGTCAAGGACTGGATCAGAAAATGCTATGGGTGAAGATGGAGTATCTTGCCTTACCTTTTATTCCCGTCTTTATTTTTCTGATGTGTCTTGATTATGTCGGGAAAAAGCTTAGACGAGCTGTTAGTTTTCTATTATTTGCGATACCGGTGATTACGATTTCCTTAAACTCAACAAACGAGTGGCATTATTTGTACTATTCTTCGGTTTCTTTAACAACGAATACCCCTTATCCAATACTACAGCTTGAAGGTGGAGTGGGCTTTATCATTCACTCGATCTTTTTGTATTCATTGGTGATGGCTAGTATGGTCCTTCTGCTATTGGAACTAATTAATACGTCATCAACGAAATTTAAAATGCAAATCATTCTAATGGTAACAGGTCTGATGATTCCAATTATTGCGAGTATCCTTTATGTGTTTGGGCTAAGTCCTAATGGGATTGATATTGGACCAGTATTCATGTGTGTATCGTTTGTTTTTCATGGAATTGCGTTATTTTCTTTTAAAATGTTTGACGTTATTCCCGTTGCTAGAAAGCAAGTATTTGAGAGTATGTCAGAAGGGGTATTGGTTATCAATCAAATGGAGATGATCCTAGATTATAATCAGTCGATGATGGGGGTTATCCCAACTCTGAACGCAACGGCTATAGGGCAGAATGTCGTGCAAGTTCTGGGTGATAACGAGGATCTTCTTTACTTAGTGAGGAACAAAAAAGAAGCACATGGTCAGACGATTAAGGTAGGAAAAACAACATACTATGAAGTTAAATGTGTGCCATTAAAAAACCGTCATCATGTTCAAATTGGTAAAATTATAACCTTTATCAATGTCACGAAACGAGTGCTGCTAGAGCAGCAGTTAACAGAATTGGCGAGTATGGACGGATTAACGCAGATTTATAATCGAGCTACGTTTCTATGCAAATCTGAGGAGCTTCTTAAAAAAGAACCATTAGTATCAATTTTGATGTTTGATATTGATCATTTTAAGAGAGTGAATGATACGTATGGACATTTTGCAGGGGATGAAGTACTCCAGCACTTTGTACGAGTTGTAAAATCATGCTTGCGTGAGGAAGATCTTTTCGGACGATTTGGTGGCGAGGAGTTTGTGATTTGTATGCCAAACACATCCATAGACGAAGCAAGTACCATCGCTGAAACCATTTGTCATTCCATAGCAACTTCAACTTTGGCTGCTGAGGAGTATGAGGTGACTGTAACGACAAGCATTGGGATATCCAGCTCTTCTCAACTAGATAAAGAATCAACCGTCTCTTTATTAATTCGTCAGGCAGATGAAGCACTTTATCGAGCTAAGGAAAAAGGAAGAAACTGTGTTGTACAATTCGAATCTCAGCCACAGGTTCCAGATATGTTAAAAGCTTAGTCCAGAGGGGGCTAAGCTTTTTTGTTGTGGCTCATGGTGGGTCGTGGGGACAGGTTCCTTGTCCCAGTAAATAAATATCCATTTTTTTCTAATTACATGAAACCAATTGATCATAAGCTACGTAGATTATGTAAATGATTTCTAAGGAGAGAATGATATGGGACTATTTAAGGATCGTATGAAGAAACGGAAGGAAAAAAGGGTTTTTAAGAGACACGGTTCAGACAATATAACAATGCTTGATGTCATTGTAGACGGATTTATTATTTTTGGGGACATCATCATTTCACTCATTCTTAGACTTTTCCGGATTGTAGTTAACATTTACAACTAAGCTTATAGATGAATTAACGTTATAAATCTAATTTTATTATTATGGTTGTCTGCCTTTCCTTATTGTTTTTTCGGACATATACTGTCTTAACCGTATGATAAGTGAGCCTTCCACCTCACCCAAGGGCGTATTTCATGCGCCCTTTTCCTTTCTTGAACTCAAGATAAATTCTCATTGAGTCCAAACACGTAATAAAAGTTTGCCATATAATGTACTATTCCTCAACATAGGAGGTGTGGTACATGAGTGCTGGATACGGATATGGATCAGGATTTGCTTTAATCGTTGTTCTGTTCATCCTTTTAATCATTATTGGTGCATCTTACGTAGGTTACTAAGAACAACATAATGAAAATTGTATGTATGAAAAGGGAGCCAAGTGTGGGCTTCCTTTTTTACTTGTATGGATCATGCTTAATGCATTCCATATAGATGCTGACGTTTAACGAGAAATGAGGTTCACTTTGTTGATTGGAGATTGGAAGCGGACATTTATTCCGCTATTGTTGCTTATATCGTCAGTTTTTGTGAGTTAGCGGACAAATATTCCGCTATTTGACTAGATTTGAAGAAAGATAGCTGTATTTTGGGTGATTAGCGGAATAAATGTCCGTGTGACCCCATAAAAGCAGGATTTTTCCGGGAATAGAGGAACAAATGTCCGTTGAGCAGCATGCTCTGGTTTTGGTGTGTGATCGCACAAGCAGACTATGACATTATTGAATGGAAGCGAATCGGACATTTATTCCGCTATTGTTGTTTATATCGTCAGTTTTTGTGAGTTAGCGGACAAATATTCCGCTATTTAACTAGATTTGAAGAAAGATATCTGTTTTTTGGGTGATTAGCGGAATAAATGTCCGCGTGACCCCATAAAAGCAGGCTTTTTCCGGGAATAGCGGAACAAATGTCCGTTGAGAAGCATGCTCTGGTTTTGGGGTGTGATCGCACAAGCAAACTATGACAATATTGACTTGGAAGCGGACATTTATTCCGCTATTGTTGCTTATATCGTCAGTTTTTTTGAGTTAGCGGACAAATATTCCGCTATTTAACTAGATTTGAAGAAAGATAGCTGTTTTTTGGGTGATTAGCGGAATAAATGTCCGCGTGACCCCATAAAAGCAGGCATTTCCAAGCAAATAACGGAACAAATGTCCGTTGAGTTGAGTGCATCCTCCGCTTTTAGGTGTGTGATCGAACAAGCAAACTATGACATTATTGAAAGGAAGCGAAGCGGACAAATATTCCGCTATTGTTGCTTATATCGTCAGTTTTTGTGAGTTAGCGGACAAATATTCCGCTATTTAACTAGATTTGAAGAAAGATAGCTGTTTTTTGGGTGATTAGCGGAATAAATGTCCGCGTGACCCCATAAAAGCAGGCATTTCCAAGCAAATAGCGGAACAAATGTCCGCACGTCCCCATAAAGCAAGCTTTCCAGCAAATAACCAAATTAATGTCACTTTAGCATACTGCGGCCATAGAACATAAAAGCCTACAAGACCAAAAAAAGAGCAAACCAATCACAATGTGTGATCTGGTTTGCTCTTTTAATTTTCGACACAGACACCAAGATTAAACAAATATCCCAACCGGTACTATGACAATGCTTTATCTCTCTTTTTCCTTCTAAAACGATCAAACACAAGGTACAGCATTGGAACCATCAGCAATGTCAAGATTGCTGAAAACAGGATACCAGAAATAATCGTTACAGCTAGTGGGGTGAATAATGCATCTCCACTTACTGCTACTGGAATTAGTGCAACGATGGATGTTAACGCTGTTAAAAGGATCGGGCGTAGTCTTGTTCGACCCGCTTCGATAACGGCTTCTTTCACACCCATTTCCTCTTTTCGCTGCTCAATGAATTCAATGAGTACGATTGAATTTCGAACAACGATCCCTGTTAAGGATACCATCCCCATGACACCAAGGAAGCTGATTGGTGTTTGTGTGACAAACAATCCAAGAATGGCACCAGCAATGGCCAGATAAACAGCCACTAGCACTAAGAATGGAAGTGACAAGGAGTTGAACTGCAATGCAATCAACAAGTAGACAAGGAATAGAACAATGGTAAATAAGATCGTAATTTCTGAGAAGAAGTCGTCCTGTGCTTCGTTTTCTCCTCCAAGTGTAACACTGTAGTCTTTGTCTAGTCCTTCTTTGACAGAATCCACAATTTCTTGCACATTCGCTTCATAACCTTCTTCGTTATTTGGGAATGCTCGAATGGTGATTGCACGCTCACCGTCTTTATGAGGAATCTGCTGGATTTCTTCAATCTCCTCAATGTCAACCAGCTCATCCAATGAGATAAGAGTTGGAGGTCCAGTAGGATTTGCACCTGTAGCAGGAAGTTCCAAACTCGAAAGGTCAACGTCACCTTCATTTCCTTCAAGTACAATACTCATATCTCGTTCTGTCACGCCATTATCAAAGGATTTCATTGGAATTCCTTCAGTTGCCAAACGGATTTGTTCACTGATTTGCTTAATGGTGATTCCGTACTCTTCCAACAATTCACGGTTTGGTACATATTTAATTGTTGATGAGAACTCACCTATATTATCGACAACTAAATTTGTATCTAGTTCAGAGATGTCTTCTTTCAGATGATCTCTTAATTCAAGAAGCTTTTCTAGTTCAGGTCCAGAAACGGTTACCGTTACTGGTGCACCAACAGGCGGTCCCTGCTGGATCGTTTCCATAAATAATTCAGCATCAGGAAATTCTTCGCGTAACTTTTCTGTCCAGTCATCAATGAGTCCTTGTGCTGTCTGAGTTTCTCTGTCAACACGAGCAACAATTTGACCCGTATTGGTACCAGCATTTGATAAAGAGCTGTTGAACAAGTTTGGAAGTCCAGTTCCTGCAAATACACTAGTTTCATAGACACCCTCGTCTGTTTTTAGCATCTCTTCAATCTTTGCAAGAGTATCAGCTGTTTCTTCCAATGTTGTTCCGATTGGAAGTGTAACATCAATCGTCACCTCTTCACGGTCTGCTGAAGGGAAGAATTCAAAGGGTGTTAGAACTACCAATCCAAAGATGGCCGTTGTAAACACAAGACCAACAAGTGATGTGATAAACGGTCTTTTTGAAAATTTCTTCAGGATGGTATCAGCATAAAAATCAGCCAGCTTATCTAACGGTTTTCCAAGGAAACCAGGAGAAGCGGAGATTTTCTTGCTTGTTTTACTATATAAAAGATAACGCATCACAGGTACAAAGATTAACGCAACCAGTGTAGAAGCAATAATCGTTGTGATTAAAACCGTAGGTAACGCACGGATGAACGCACCATTCCCTCCTGATAAGAACACGAGTGGTAGGAAGGTAAATACAATAGCAAAGGAAGAAGTGACAATGGAAACCCAAATCTCTTTTACCCCTGTAATCGCACCGACTAATGCACCATCACCTAATTTATATCTTCGTTGGATATTGTCATTCACCACAATCGAGTCATCGACTAGAATACCAAGTGCGATAATCGCTCCAATAACCGAGATTTGATTCAGGTCTACTGCAGCATATGGAAGTGGAATTAAGCCCATCAACACTGAAATCGGTACAGCTAATGCAACAACAAGTGCCCCAGAACCTGTTAAGCCTAGTGATGTTGTAATTACAACCGCAACAACAGAAATCGCAAGGGAGACAAAAAGTCCGTCGAAGATATCGTTAACAAGGTTGGCTTGGGAATAATACGGGACTAGTTCAATTCCTTCTGGAAGTCCTTCAGCCAACTCATCTACCTTTTCACTTACTCTTTTATCAACTGACGGGATATCCTCCCCTGCCTGCACAAATGCTGTAAAGGAAATCGCTGGTTTGCCTTCAAAGGTGATCAGATCCTTTACCTCTTTAGGTGCAATGTCAACATTGGCGACATCGCGTAGGAAAACAGATTCTCCTTGAGAGTTTTTTCCTATAAAAACATCATTCATTTCTTCAATTGTTGAATAGTGTTCAACTGATAATTGAACGATTTCATTATTAATCTCTTGTTTTCCAAGCGGTGTTGGGTAGAACTCATTGTTTATTGCTGACATGACACTGCCGACATTTAAGCCTGCATCTTTTAGAGAGTCTGGCTGGAGTGTTATCAGGATTTCTTCCTCTGGAAGTCCTTTAACTGCAACCCCGTCAACACCTGACAACTCTTTTACTTCTTTATTCCAAAGATCAAGCTCACCTCTCAATTGCTCGAGATTGTCACGGCTATCACTTACCAAATGATAAGACACAATCGGCATCTTAACTGTTGATTCATTCACCTCAGGGGTAAAAACCTCATCTGGGAATGAAACGGAAGCATCTGAAACAGCCTGTCGCACATTGCTGAACACTTCTTTTTTGTCTGCGCCGTCTTCTACCTCTACAATAATAGTAGAGAAACCAGCTGCTGAAGCAGAGCTTAGCTCACTAATCCCGTCGATAGACTGTAGGGAGTCCTCGATAGGGTTGGTAATGCTTCTTTCAACCGTTTCAACAGTGGCCCCGGGATAAACGGTCGAAACTGTTCCGATGTTGACTTCTGTCTCAGGTATTTCTCTTTGGGGTAGCTGGAAAAAAGTAAAAATCCCAATGATCACAAATAACAAAACGAAAATAAGTGTGATTTTGGAACGTTTTAATATTGCTTTTAACATAGAAAAACCTCCTTTGTAGGTGTTCGACTCATGGGTCGTAATTTTAATTTTAAACTTATTATAACATTGATATATAAAGGTTTTTGTTATTTGACTCATTAGTCATTATACATGGGTGAGAAGGATAGTCAATATATAACGCTCTAAGTTTTTAAAGATGACACAATGGAATGTTGTGACACGTCGGTATTAAAAAGGTCAACTATCCACAAATAATAGTGATGATAAGAATTATGCTATAATGAGATGATTTGAATAAGAGAATACGAAATGTGGCTTTTAATATAAATGATGAATGAAAGAAGGTGGAATGGATGAATAAGCGGAAAGCAATTCTTGAAGCAGCGGTCGAACTATTTGCTGAACAAGGGTATACACAGACATCGATGCAGCAGGTGGCTGATAGTATCGGTATTTCCAAAGGCTCGCTATATTCATTTTTTCACTCTAAAGAAGAGTTAATCATATCAATCTATGAGCACTATCAGCAGCTTGTCTTTGAACGTGCGTACGTTGTAGGGTTGGATGCAACTCTGCCGGGTGAGGAACGATTGGCAAAGCAGTTCAAGGTCCAGTTTGAAGGGATCTTAGAGTACAAATCTTATATGAAAATGCATATGAGAGGCGACAGTGCCAAAAATAGTGAAAAGCTTGCTGCGATGGAGCATCGAATGAGAGGTCGTTTGTTTAGTTGGTTAGAGCATAATCTTATTCAATTGTATGGTGATGAAATCATGCCATACAAATGGGACCTAATGTGGATGACACAGTCGATTTATGCTTCTTACATGATGCTATTAATTTCAACAGAAAGCGGACTAGAGCCTGACGCACTAGGAAAACATATTGTGAGACAGATTTCGATTCTGGCAGAAGATTATTTCAACGGGAACAGCAAGCCTCTATTGGATGATGAAATCATGAAACCCTATTCGGTTAATATGGACCGAGAGGGAGCTTTCATCTCTTTCGGAAAACGTGAAGAAGCTTGGAAAAAATTCTACGAGAAAATTAACGAACTACCTGAACACACTGAACAATATAGTAGCATTGCGGACCGTATTTCTGAAGAATGTCGGAAATCGAAACCGGATGAACTGGTAATTAGGGGATTGTTTAGGCTACTGTTTGATGTAGAGGAGCTTAAGAATGAAGCTGCTGAATTGGAATCAGAGCTTCTATCTTAATTTAAAATGAGAATATAAATGAAAAATCAAAAGACTCGTTGAGGCAACGAGTCTTTTTGTCGTGTTCAGGGATAGATTCATCGTCACATTTTTGGTGGTTATTTTGTCGTGGATGATTTCAACTCACGACATTGCTAGTTGAATAAACTTTTCAAATGAAGCTGTTAGTGGTTAAGGTAATGCGTATTTATTTAAGTTACATAAGTGAACATTGCTAAAGATTTAGTGAGGAGTTTCAATGAAAAATAGTTTAGTTTGAGCAAAATGAGCTATTAAGACGATAGTAAGGATCAGCACTAGTATTGTATAGGCGGGATAGAATCAAAAAGTGCTAAAGCAAGGTGAACGTTAGAATTCATAACAAAAAAGTGGGACAAGGAACCTGTCCCCATGACCCACAACTCAAAAGTATTTCTGCAATTTACGAGGAATATATATTGATATAACATGCATTTTTATGGAGGAATAAAGATGGGATACTATGTGCGGGTTGAGTCAGATGTTTCGCTTTTTGTAGAGGACCTGAATCCAAGAGGGAAGAAGACTATTGTTTTTTTACATGGCTGGCCAGGAGACCATCGGTTGTTTGAATATCAGTTTCATGTTCTTCCACAATGGGGGTACCGATGTATCGGAGTGGATTGTCGAGGGTTTGGGAAGTCTGATAAGCCTTGGAGTGGCTATGAGTATGATCGCTTAGCTGATGATGTTCGCATTGTTATCGAGACGTTACAATTACAGAATGTCACGCTTGTAGGTCACTCAACTGGTGGAGCCATTGCGGTTCGCTATATGGCTCGTCATAATGGATTTGGAGTTTCAAAGCTTGCCCTTTTAGCTGCAGCAGCACCTAGTTTGATTCAACGTCCTTATTTTCCATATGGCTTACCAAAGCAAGATGTACTCGATATTATTGAAGGAACTTATACGGATCGACCGAAGATGCTAAGGGATTTTGGAGAGAAGTTTTTCTATCAAAAGATAAGTGAGCCATTTTCAGATTGGTTTTTCCAATTAGGTCTTGATGCAGCAGGCTGGTCAACCGCCAAGGTCTCTAACACATGGCTACATGAGGAACAGTTGTTTTATGACCTAAGGAACATTGGGGTACCAACGTTAATCCTGCATGGAATTCATGATCAGGTCTGTCGCTTCCAGTTGGCAGAGGCACAAAATCAAAGTATCCGTAATTCTAAGCTTGTACCATTTGAGCATAGTGGGCATGGATTGTTTATTGATGAGCGTGATAAATTGAATAAGGAGCTGGCTCAGTTTATTGGTTAAGTTAAGAAAGAAGATATGTCTTTCATTAAAATAAATATAGATAGTTTGAATTCTTGCACCTACTATTATTGTGGGTGTTTTTTGATGTGGTGATTCTATGCTACATATATTGTCAACTGAGTTATTTGGGAGAAGGAATCTGTCCCTATGAATCATTTGAATTTTAAGAAAATCCCATTATAAGGGCCAATACACAGTCTAACGAGGTTTTATGACATAACATATTGCATAGCCTATGGGATTGAAAATTATTTAAATACCAATCTACGCAAGAGATAGGAGGAAAAAGCTTGAATTGTAAAAATCCAATGTCAAAAGGAAAAAATGACTGCAATTGTTATAAATGCTCACCCAGTAAAAATAAAGAAAAACTACAAAAAGCATGTCAGAAGAATTCAGAATTTGAGCAACAATTAACGCAATGTAGTGCACAAGGTGGCTCTGATCAAGAGTTAAGACAAGATCAACTCACAGCACAGGTACCTATTCAAGATGGATCAGAGAATACAAATGATCAAGAACAATTTACCGGTCAAATCCCAATACAAGATGGCTCCGAAATTGACAATGATCAGGAGCAGCTTACAGCGCAGACTCCAATACAAGAAGGTTCGGAACTTACAAATGATCAAGAACAATTTACCGGTCAAATCCCAATACAAGATGGCTCCGAAATTGACAATGATCAGGAGCAGCTTACAGCGCAGACTCCAATACAAGAAGGTTCGGAACTTACAAATGATCAAGAACAATTTACCGGTCAAATTCCAATACAAGATGGCTCCGAAATTGACAATGATCAGGAGCAGCTTACGGCGCAGACTCCAATACAAGAAGGTTCGGAACTTACAAATGATCAAGAACAATTTACCGGTCAAATTCCAATACAAGATGGCTCCGAAATTGACAATGATCAGGAGCAGCTTACGGCGCAGACTCCAATACAAGAAGGTTCGGAACTTACAAATGATCAAGAACAATTTACCGGTCAAATTCCAATACAAGATGGCTCCGAAATTGACAATGATCAGGAGCAGCTTACGGCGCAAACTCCAATACAAGAAGGTTCAGAACTTACAAATGACCAAGAACAATTTACCGGTCAAATCCCAATACAAGATGGGTCAGACCAAGATTTAGATCAAGAGCATATTACTGCCCAAGTTCCTATTCAAGAAGGATCTACTTTAGATAACGAGCAAAACACTGTTCAAATGCCTACGCAAGATGGCCCTGAATTAAATCAAACACAAATGCAAGACCAAAATCAGGAAGAAGACCAGCTTCAATTAATGGGTGACCAAACACAAGAACAAGGAATGCAGCAGATTGAAGGGCATACAAATTTGTCTCCGCTTGAAAATAATCAGGCTATTGACACATCTGTCAGTGGTGTCACAGTGAATACTACTACGAATGTGAAGTGTGGATGTTGTCCTGATGAAAAGAGTGAAAGAAAGAACAGAAAGGGAGATTGTAGAAAAACAAATAAAGATGAGTGTGTTGATTGTTGTGTGGAAAATTTATCTAGATTATTAAACCAAGTAAGAATTGCTCAAAGTCAAATTACTGATGCAGTAGATCAAGGTATTGACATATACACGAATGGGCACCTGCCTCTACAAAACCCTATATTGAACCAATTGATTACCATAGTAAATAATTGTGACACTGTGACATTCAGAACAGTTGGACAACCAAACCCAAACCCTTCAACAACTGTTGAAATTAAGAATTTAACAGGCATTCGAGCTATGTCTGAAAGTGATATCTTTGACTTTTTACTTTCATTTGCAACGACCTGTCAAAATGAAGGATTGGATTGTGATTGTAAACGAGAAAAATTATGTTGTGATGGAGAAATTTTATGTAATTTAAGATCCGCCCAAGCCTTCTCTTTAGGATTAAATATTTTCGTTAGTGGATTGCAAATTGAAAACACGGTCGGAAATGTATTTGTATATAACATTTGTGACTGCCTCGCGTTCTTTGTTGATAATTTACTTGAGCCTTCGGTAATCTATGCATTTTCAGTCTGTGACATTAGTGGATTCACAGTTCCCGATACTACAGACATCACATGAGAACTAATTCAGAAAGGAAAGTGGGATTCATGGATAAGAAACAGCAAAAACATTCCATTAGTATAAATACAAATATATCTAGAAATAATTCTACTGAAAACGTAAGCATTAACAACGAAGAAGTGGAGAAAGAAGTTGCTGAAGCGATTAAAGCATCAATGCAAGAATTAAAGATGAACCTGAAACAGCAAAAAGAAGATTTAAAGACGGTGTTAAAACAGAATCTATTAAAACAGAAAGAAATCATTAATGCAGCATCTGTTAATACTATAGAAAAAGCTGCTGAAAATGTTAATAGCGAGCAACAAAGTGAAGTTGAACGAGTAGAAGCCGTATCAGAAGTTACTTCAGAAGAAATAGAAAAAGAGAATGACTAACAATCTATCTTCTATTAGTATTGAATACTTTTGTTTGATATGACAAAGTGCTCTTGTGTAAACTACATTTTTATAAGTGTGGTTTTGGACATTCGCTGTTTATGTTATGCTTATTTCCCTAGCAGGAATCATTTTTTTACCAAGACTTCTACCTTCTTTGGGATACCAATTCACTTTAGCTGGCTGGGTATACCTAGGTATTGGTGTGGGTATTTTACTTTTCTCGAGATGGCTTGACCGAAAATATAATATTACGTATACGAAATAATCTTGATGAAACCATTCTCTTCAAATCACCCATGTAACATATCTTCAGTTTACTCGTCTATATCAGTAGAACACCGAAAATGATTTCTAAAAGGTTAGGTGAGTAACTTGAAGAGATTTATAGCAGGGTTATCATTAGCATTGATAGTAGCTGGGTGTGGGACAGAAGAAAACATAGAGGATCGGAACCAAGGGACAACTACGAATGTAGCTGTCAACGATTCAGGCTGGGAAACACTAGAAGTGGTGAGTAACCGCCCAATCATTGCAGAGCTTGAGCAGACTGTTAGTGAAACTCCAGAACGAGATCACATTCTCGATGAGATAAAGAATGGTGATGATTTTAAGCAAGGTTTGTTTGGTGAACCTTCTGATGAATTGGCGGAAGAAATGACTGTTCAGCAGGTTGAAGGACCAGCCGTTGTCTCCTTAATTGATAAAATTTATGGAGGAAATGGTGGTTTCGACGATGAAGGTGTGATCTTTTTTGAAAATAAAACAAGAGGTGCCGAGCAGTCAGGAATTTGGGTGGGTGTCAAAAAGCCAGACGAGCGTTTGACTGAATTGATGAGTGAGTTACAATCTCAGGTAGATGCTGGGAAAATCAAAGCAGAGTTTATCTATGTCTATTACACACCATTTACAGAGCTAGATAATCGCCAATTTACGAATGAAGTAGTAGCAGCCACGAAAAAGTATTTTGAAAAACGAGGCTCACTTAGTGTAGGTGTGAACACAAAAGGTGTAGCAACAGTTAGTCACAACTTCCTAACAAAGGAGCAGCAAGAAGACATTCAATCACAATTCCCAGATCGGACGGTTATATTTGAACAGGAAGGTCGAATGATCCCAAAAGAAGGGGAAGCGGACACAACGTATCCGACTGAAGCCTATACGACGGAATACAATCAAGAAGGTAGCTATGTTATCACAGTTGGTGAGGAATCTATGCTAGTAGTTGATGCAAGTCCTGAGGATTATGGCGATAGCGGCGGGGAAAATGAGTACTATTCAGCCATTCGCTATAGCTTTCCTGATGTATTGGAAAAGCTTAAGGTCGGACAGCGAGTGAAGGTAGAAGCATCAGGACCCATTATGGAGTCTTATCCAGCTCAGGGAACAGCTTCATATGTTGAGGTATTACCGGAGTATAAGCCTGAGGGAGCATCTTTATCCGAATCGCAGGTGATATCAAAAACGATTGCGATGTTAGAAGATGAACTGAAGCAATCATTCTTAATTGTCAGGAAGTTAGCCTTTAATGCAGATGAGCGTGTTTGGGATGTTTCAGTGCGAATAAATGAGGAAGAGATTGATGTTGAAGTGAAGGATCAATAGATAATTTCTTAAGGTGATTGCGAAGCAATCACCTTTTTCTTTTGTTTTAAGATAAATTCAAAGGTGCATCATGACATACCCAACATAAAATTCCTAAAAAGACAAACACTAAAAAAAACATTCTTTAAGCTGCAGGTGAATAGAAATGAGTTCTTTAAAAAGACTTTCAAAGAATTTAAATGAAAATATTGAATCGTTAAAGTCTTTCCTGTATAGAACGGAAGACTTAAAAGAAAGGGAATTGGTCGTAAAGAAGAGTACTTATAGACTACTCTACATAGATTCCCTTGTTGATAAAAAACTGATTGAAAAGAACATTATAGAACCGTTATTGGACAGCAGCAAAGAGGATGAGCCAGAAACAGTGATAAGAAATGCTGAATATCAGAAAACAATTGATATGGAAGTTATAGGAAATTGTTTATTGGAAGGTAACTGCGTATTATTCTCAGAAGGGGATGATTCAGCTCTGCTCATGCCTGCTGCTGCCAACGATGAAAGGTCCATCCTTGAGCCAGAGAATGAGCATATTATTAGAGGGCCACATGATGGTTTTACAGAAAATATTAATAAAAATATCTTTCTAATCAGACGAAGGCTTAAAAACCGCAGCCTTAGAATTGAAAGTTTTACACTGGGAACAAAAACTAATACGAAAGTATCAGTTGTCTATGTTGACGAACTAGTAGATCGCGGACCACTAGATATTTTAATAAAACGGATAGAGGCAGTAGACGTTCAGGAACTACAAGCAGCAGGGGAGCTAGAAGAATTGATTGAAGACAACAATAATTCTTTGTTTCCTCTGATGTTAACAACTGAAAGACCAGACAGAACAGTATCCTATCTATTAGAAGGGAAATCAATCGTGATTGTGGATGGAACTCCGCATGTATTAATTGCGCCTTGTACCTTTTTCAGCTTCTTTCAAACTCCTGATGACTATAATAGTCCATGGTTAATCGGCTCATTCTTTAGGCTTATCCGGCTGGCGAGTTTCTTAATAGCTATTAGTCTTCCTGCTATTTACATTGCTGTTGTATCGTTCCATTCAGAAATACTTCCTCTGGGAATTCTTTATGCAATAAGAGTTCAAATTGAATATGTTCCGCTTCCACCAATATATGAAGCGCTTGTCATGCAGATTATACTTGAACTCTTGAAAGAAGCAGCGATACGTTTACCTTCCCCAATAGCACAGACCATTGGAATTGTAGGAGGGCTGGTCATTGGTACAGCAGTAGTGGAAGCTGGTTTTGTCTCAAATACAATGATTGTTGTAATTGGCTTTACAGCAATTGCCTCCTTTGTTGCACCTGTCCACCATATGGGAACGGCAGCCAGGATTTTGGCTTTTCCTATTATGCTTGCAGCAAACACTGTTGGTTTCTTGGGGATCGCTCTATCTCTTTCGGTATTATTGATTCATCTCTGCAAGCTGGAGACGTTTGGGAAATCTTATTTAGAACCTTTAGCCCCCCTACACTTTAAGGGTATTAAGGATTCAATCATTAGAAGTAAGAAAAGAAATAACACTGTGAAACAAAACTAGATAATACAGATAGGAAAGTGTGGAGTCTTTATGACAAAGTCAGGATCCTTAACAAATTTGCAGATATTTTTTCTCATCATACAAACTCAAATAGGATTTGGAATCCTATCTCTTCCTAACACCCTGCAAAATTCTAGTAAAGGAGACGGCTGGATCTCTGTACTATTGGCAGGGGTAGTCATACAACTATTCTTGGTCATCATCTGGCTCTTATTAAGCCGTTTCCCAAGATTGACCTATTCTGAAATTTCTACAGCACTATTGGGTAAATACTTTGGGAGTCTTCTTAATAGTGTCATCTATCTGTACTTTATAATCACAGCTTCGTATGTTTTGTTAGAGTTTACTTCAATCATTAAAGAACACCTTTTGATAAATACTCCTTACTGGGTGATAGGTATGCTGATGATTATAACTTGTACATATTTGGCAATCAGTAATATAACTATCATCGCCCGTTTCTTTGGACTAATATCATTTCTTTTTCTTATCTTATTAGGACTCTCTTTTTTTTCTTTTTTTCTGCCTTTGGATATTCACCACATTCTACCTATTGGTAACAGCGGAATAAAAGAAATTATTAAGGGGGGGAACGATAGTCTATTAACACTTTTAGGATTTGAAGTCAGCCTCTTTCTATATCCATTTGCTATTAAAAAAGGAACATCCTATCTAAAAGTGTTAACAGTAGCAAATATGTTCGGTACCGTATTGACTGCTTACTTCGTCATTCTTTGCGTCATGATTTTTAGTGAATCTTTATTAAAACAAATTAAATACCCGGTGATCTATTTTTTGCGACCACTTCACTTTCAGATGATAGATCGAGTTGATTTGTTGTTCATTTCGATATGGATTGTTCCACTTGCGGCATCAATCGTCATTTTCTTATACTTGGGAAGTAGAAGTCTTACATTTATTAAAGTTAGTCCCTCCAAACTTGTTGTGGGAAATAGTGCAGTGGTTTACCTACTATTTGTTCTTGCTAAGAAGGATCCAATATCTGAAGCGTTTTACTCAAAGGTAATAGAATACATGAGCTACACTGTGGTATTTGCATTTCCATGCATATTACTACTATTATCCTACCTATTAAAAATACGGGGGAGTTCAAATTGAGAAAGGTATTATTTTTATTCTATTCAACATTTCTTATGGCGGGTTGCTGGGATCAAAATCAACTGAAAGATGACAGACTTGTAAATGGTATCAGTTTCGACACTGCTGATAGTTCAGAAGATATCAAGGGTACGGTCCGTGCCATTAACATCCGAGGCTCTGGTGGTGGCAGATTTGAAGTCAAAGACGATTTTTACATTTCTGAAGAAGAGACGGTAGCTCAGTTAGAAATGAATCTTCAAAATAAAGTTTCAGGGAATATGGATTTAGGAAAAGCATTTATCATCATAATTGGAGAGGATTTGGCACAAAAGAAAGGGATTAATCCACTACTAGAACCAATTTTTCGTTCCCTTAAAGGGTACATCTCCTCTAGGGTTGTTATAAGTGAAGGTAAAGGTAGTGATATCTTAACATTAAAAATAGACGAAAGTCCCATCGTTTTTGAAGTGGATAATCTGCTCATAGGTGGTGCAAAAAACTCTTATATTCCGGAAGAAACCACCTTTACAGTTTGGAATGAAATATTAGATGATACGAATGATATCATCATCCCTTATATTAAAAAAGATAGCCAAAACAAACTACGACTTGCAGGCTCAGCGTTGTTCGATAGAGATAAGTTTACTGGTTATACACTCACAACAAGCCAAACTTCTCTACTTTTATTATTAAGAGGGGAAATTCAAGAAGTAGCAAAAGTAACTATAGACTCGGAAAAACTTAGCCAGCCTCTTACTCTTGCCATTGAGGATGGTAAAACTAAAATGGATGTCAAGAAAGAAGATGGAAAAGTGACATGTCAAATAACAGCTAACCTGAAAGCAAAAATTTTAAGTTACTATGAAGGAAAAGCTTCAGAGGATATCAAGCATTTAAATGAAGTCGCATCAGAAGAACTTACAAAAAAGACACAAGAGTTAACGAATATCCTAATTAAAGCTAATAGTGATGCCTTAGGAGTTGCTAAAGATTTTTCAACGGAATATCATGAAAGTTGGAATCCTGATAGTTGGAAAGATGAATATCAACATGTAGATTTTAAGCAAAAGATTAATGTTGATATCATTAGTTCTAATAATCTTCAATGAAACTTTTCTACTCAAGAAATGTGTCTATACTCTAGGGCATTTAAGTATCTACAAAATAGGAATGGTTACTGTTTTTTATTCTATTTCTGTAATGGAGTCTTATCTTAATCATAGGAAATATTGAAAACGATTGCGATTTTATTGGGTGAACTGGACTCATTCGTCCGGAAATCTTTTGTACAGAAGAGTGCTTTGAAACGCTTCTTTGAGAATAAATGAGAACCAGATTAAAGGATCTTCTAAATTTTTGTGCTTCCTATTTAGTATCTATACCAACCACAAAAGACTGAAACGACTTTTCTATGTTAGACATCATGAATAAGTCCGTACCTCTTGTGGAAACTAAGAACAAATTCTTAGTGAACGGGACGGATTTTTATATGAGTATAAGAATTACTACAGACATGTTACAGTCGCCATCTCTTAAAGACATTGAGATGATTAGAGAAGTCTTACCTGTGATGGAGCTAGAATATTGGCTTCAGTATTCATTATTTACATGGCAATGGTGGTTTCTTTTAGCCTCAACCATTTTGCCTTGGATCATTTGGTGGAAGAAAGTTGATAGATCAAGGTTTTTTGATATTACGACCTTTGGGTTATGGTGGGTTGTTGTTGCGGTCACATTAGATAATATGGGCGTGACATTGCATTTATGGGATTATCCAATTCAGCTCATCTATCTCATGCCACCTCTAGTACCTGCTGATTTAGCGGTTATTCCCATAACATATATGTTTTTATATCAATACATCCAAAGCTGGGGAAAGTTTATTATTGCTTCTATTATTGCTGCTTTCACCTTTTCTTATATTATTGAACCATTCTTTGTGAAATTCGAAATGCTCAAGTTTTATGAAAGTACATTTGAGTGGGGTCATACGGTTTCTTTTTTTAGCTTTACTCTTTTATCAATACTTGTAAGATGGTTTCATTTAATGATTATTAAGATGGTTGTTAATGATCATAATATTTATGGTGATCATTAGTGAAGTATTTTATTGAAGAATTTAGATTCGCTTGACTGAGGAGTGATTCTTTGAATAGGAGATTGCTCTGGTTTATTAGATTGTGGATTTTGAAGGGACATTTTATGTCCTTAAGGAACCGGTTTCAACGTTTAATACAGAAAGGGTAATTCAGGCTTATAGAAAACAGATATATTTTTAAGATATGTAAGAGTGATCGCTTCAGAGATGAGGTACTGTTTTTCCAAATACTAATGATTGATAAATAGTGCCAAGGCATGGTATAAGTGTTAAAGAAGCAGAGATCTCTTTGCTTTTTATTTTTGGGGACATAAAAACGATTAATTTGAGATGCCCCAATAATGAAAGGATTGAAATTGAATATGACTGAGAATTTCTGGCGTGAGTTACCACGACCGTTTTTTATATTGGCACCAATGGAGGATGTGACGGATGTTGTGTTTCGTCATGTTGTGAGTGAGGCAGCTAGACCGGATGTGTTTTTTACAGAGTTTACAAACTCAGATAGCTATTGTCATCCGGAAGGACATCATAGTGTGCGTGGGCGTTTGACGTTTACTGAAGATGAACAGCCGATTGTGGCTCATATATGGGGAGACAAGCCTGAGTTTTTCAGACAAATGAGTATTGGTATGGCGAAGGAAGGGTTTCGCGGTATCGATATTAATATGGGCTGTCCTGTCCCGAATGTGACATCAAATGGGAAGGGATCGGGTCTTATTCTTCGTCCTGATGTTGCAGCAGAACTTATACAGGCCGCAAAAGCAGGAGGACTGCCGGTTAGTGTGAAGACAAGACTTGGTTTCACAGAGGTGGATGAATGGCGTGACTGGCTTACACATATTTTGAAACAAGACATCGCGAATTTATCGATTCATTTGAGGACTAGAAAAGAAATGAGTGAAGTGGATGCTCATTGGGAACTTATCCCAGAGATTAAGAAGCTGCGTGATGAGGTAGCACCAGATACACTGCTGACGATTAATGGGGACATCCCTGATTATCAAACGGGCATGGAGCTTGTTAGTCAATATGGTGTTGATGGCGTCATGATTGGCCGTGGTATTTTCAAAAATCCATTTGCCTTTGAAAAAGAGCCAAGGGAGCATAGTAGTAAGGAATTATTAGATCTTTTACGATTGCATCTTGATCTCTATGACCAATATACAAATGAGCGTTCTTTCAGAGCACTTCATCGCTTTTTTAAGATTTATGTCAAAGGGTTCCGAGGAGCAAGTGAATTACGAAATCAATTGATGAATACGAATTCAACTGATGACGTACGTACACTGCTTGATAACTTTGAATTGAGTGAATGAAATATTGATAGGGGCCTGCCTTCTGATGCAGTAGTGTTGTAACGCATCAGGGGGCAGGCTCTGTTTTTTTGTATTTACTCTTTATTAGTTCGAAGAAAAGTGCTGTTGTTGTTTGTACGACTAGAAACACGACCAGGGAGAAGTGTAGTTTATATCCATTTTGGTAGTGGGTAACCCCCATAATTGTAGAAAGCTTTTCCATAAGTAACACGATTATAGTCCAGCCCAGTATGTATGGTATGAAAAGTTTCTTGTTAATCTGGAACACATGGTAAAAGTAAACAAAGAAATAACTAAATGTAGCAAATAAAAAGTACGACAATAAGTCAGTTAATTCATATTGATTGGAATCATTCACTTTATAATAATCAAGCATACCTCCTCCAATAGTAAAATCAAAAAGAGTAGCACTTGCAAACCCCCATATTAAGAATAATATTGTTAGTGGATAAGGCAATTTTTTAGGGAGAATTAAAAGAGTAGTATATGCAATCAGTAATAATAAGAAAATATAGGCTTCGTTTTTATCATAACTTTCCCAAAGAATCATTTGTCTTTAACACATCCCTGAACGACTTATTTAAAATCTGGAACAGTAAAAGTGATACTAAACAGAGAAATAAATAGTAGGATGATTCATACCAGACGTTCCACTTTTTGTATTCAATTATGTTAAGGGATATTGATAGCCAGCTTAGACTATTTAACAAAAATACAGTAATCAGTAGAACGGTAGCTTTATATTTCCGTTTCTTGAACATACATACAAAGTTAAGCTGTATTAACATAAGTAATGGAATAATAATACTTCGGTTTAGAATGAACGACGTATAGGGTGATTGTTCCTTCGTAATGGTGATGAATTTCAGTTCTTCCATAACAATCCATGAAAAATTTATGCTTACAATAAGGATGATTAAATAAATTATTGTACCTTCTAGTAATGGTATATGTTTATTAGTTGCTCTAAACAAAAAGATTGTGAACCATGAGATTAAGAAAAAAACGACAAATTCCATAGGCTCCTCCGAATTGTTTTAGTAATAGTATTCGAAATATGTAGGAAATCATACAGAACTTTTGATGGAGAAATTAGATAGTGGGTTGATCACGGATGAATTATCTAACATACATCTGCAGATAGGCCAATTTTTATTTTTTACTTGAATTAATTTTAAATATTTAATATTATATAATTAAATTTAAGTATTTACTTTCTAAGGAGGAATCTACTTGTATAGGCTAATAATCTTGGGGTTAATGAATGAGAAACCAATGCATGGATATGAGATTCAACAAATTTTACAGTCAAGTCATATTGATTTATGGACGAATATTCAAACAAATTCAATTTATCATGCATTAAGACAAATGGAGAAAGAGGGATTAATTGAAGAATTTTCTAAAGAAGCAGCAGGTAAAAGAGTAAGAGTAGTATATACGATTACTGAGCAAGGAAAAGCTGAATATTTAAGTACATTAAAAACTACTCTACAGCAACCTACAAAAAATGTACCTTCTAATCTGTATGCTAGTTTATCATTCTTAAAAGATCTTTCCTTTACTAAAAGTATTGATCTTATTACCGAACATATTCAGGAACTGGAGAATATAGTTTCTAAATGGCAAAAGGGAATTGGTATATCTAAAGGTTTTGATCGTTCTAGTCTTGAAGCATCAATCTATGATGTAACCCTTTTAAATGGAATTGAGCATATGAAGTTAGATATAAAAATGCTAACAAGTGTGATAGAGATTTTAAAGGAGCGGAAGTAATGAAGAACCTTGTATTGCTAGATATTCTGTTTTACTTTGTTTTTCCAGTAGTCATATGGAACATGTCAAAGGATCCTATTGGAGACTATTACGCCATGTTATTATCAGCAATACCTGGGATTCTTTATACAATAGTACGAATAATAAAGACAAGAAGAATTAATACCATTGGTTTATTTATTTTAACAACATTAATTATAAGTACAACCATAGATTTGATATCAGGTTCTGGACTTAATCTATTGTGGAACAATGTTTATTATCAAGTAGTATTAGCCGTATTTTTTATTGTGACGATTTTAATCAATAAACCAATAGTGTTATATTTTTCCTTAGATTTTACAGACTTACAAGGTTTTGATAGAAATACAATGAAATCAAGGTTCTATCAAAAGGATGTAATCGCTATTTTTCGATTGATTACTCTTGGCTTCGGATTAAGAAGTGCTATCCTTGCTTGTATAAAGGGGGGGTTCATACTCAAGTATGGGGTAGAGGCATTTGATGAGGGGTTAATGGTAGAAAATATTTTTAGCTGGGGAATGAGTGGACTTTGTTTTTATGGTCTTTTCTTAATAAACAATAAGCTGAATCAGCCTCAACATAAGACTTCAATTCATAAGGTTTGATCCCATCTACAGTAATGAATAGTGAACGAAAGGGCCAGACCCTGAGTCGAATAAGGACTATCTCATCAGGAATCTGGCCAGCTTTTACGTATATAAATTTTAGAACCTTGCTCTTATCCGCTTTATCACTTCTATGAGATGATCATTGATCGACACACTCTTAATATTCTCTTCATTCAAATAGATTCTCTCTCCATTTTCCGATACATTGTATTGCCATTTAAAGCCGGACTTCGTGGTGCTTGTTGAACCTACTTCTAATTCGAAGGTTTTATTGTCTAGTGTTGTTACCGTAAGTTCTGGTTTATGTTTTGGTAAAACATCGGTCATTCCGTCTAGGCGGGCTCCTTCAATTCCAATACCGTTTGCTGAAATATTCAAATGATGAAGTGCTAGCTTTTCAGTAGAGTCCGTTATATCCAAGTCAATTTCTATATTCTTTGATGTACTAGTTTCACTTGCTACGAAAGAAATAGTGAAGGGACCTTCAGCGACAATCTTGTCTGTTTTTTGATCTACAAGGTTACCAGCCATAATCGTCATTGATTTTCCATTAAGGTTTTTTGTTGTATCGATGTCAAACAAAACAACAAGCTTCTTATCATCTTCTGTCATTTGTTGATTGACCATATAGCTTGCATTCTGTTTCCAATCTAGCTCTGGTGAAGAAGCTTTTACGTCACCTGAGAAGGGTGTGCCATCTTCCTTTTCAAAAGACACGAGGATAGATGCACTTTTTCCTCCAATGATACTTTCTACCACTTTCATCTTAATGCCTGAAACGACCTTTGCTTCTTGAATGGCTGTGTGATTTTCTACTAGACTTGTTCCCCCATTATGAAAGAGACTTGAAAAATAATCCTGACTATGAGCTCCAACTGTCGTGACTCCGATCACAAACACCGTGGAAGCGGCTAACAGACTTCTTCTAACTAATTTGCTTTTAAAATTTTTCTTCCTGACATTCTCGTTTTGCATCACAAAACCTCCATTATGATTTATAGAAACTTATTTCTCATTCAACTAAGCTCACGTGTATTCGTTGAATGTCTTTAGCATAATCAGGAGTTCTAAAGATTCCTTAAAGATGGCTTTAAGGTTTTCTAAATAATTCATCATGTGTTGGGAAAATAGTCTGGAATTATCCATTATTTTAGAATTTCAAAATAATTTAGGAACCCTTTAATTCTTCTTTATAAAAACTTTAGATTTCCGATCTATACTAAGTTTTGTCTTAAAAGAATCGTATTTCAGGAGGGATTTTAGATGGAAGAATCAGGATCAATTATGTTTACAATAGATTCATGGTATGTATTAGTTCCTTTGTTTTTATTAGGAATGATTTGGTTAGTATTTTGGATTAAGCGGCAAGGGCGTAAGTTGAATGTAGCTCAATTTGTCGTACTGATCTCGTTTGGGATATACTTACTCTGTGTTATTCACCTCGTGTTTTTTCCTATAGGTGTCAATATTGGACGCTATGCGAATCAAACACCGTGGTATCAAACGATA
The DNA here is from genome assembly GCA_003667865.1 of Rossellomorea marisflavi. Lineage (GTDB taxonomy): Bacteria > Bacillota > Bacilli > Bacillales > Bacillaceae_B > Rossellomorea > Rossellomorea marisflavi_C. The sequence continues at coordinate 2,071,421 of CP033051.1, forward strand.
AACTTTATACCCATTTTAACAATAGATGTATGGACATTTATCTTAAACATTATCATGCTGATCCCCTTTGGCATGTACATTCCTTTTCTAAACAAGAAGGTAGCTTCTGTAAAACGAGCTGCAACACTTGGACTTTACTTGAGCCTTTCTTTTGAATTGGTACAGCTTCTTATTCGAGGGACGTTAGGAAGTGGAAGAAGCACCGATATTAATGACCTAATCGCAAATACAGCTGGTGCTGCAATTGGCTTTTTACTTGTGAGAAATATATTCAAGGTAAAAGGATTGAGAGATTTCTTTCAGAGGTTTCAGCTTTAGTTAAAATAAGGAGTCAAATAGATGACTAGAATCTTAATCGTAGATGATGATCAGCACATTGCTGAGTTAATAGCGGTGTATTTTAAAAATGAGGGATATGAAACCGATATTGCATCGGATGGGGTGAAGGCTTTTCAACTTTTGAATCAGATTACTCCTGACCTCATTGTTTTAGATATTATGATGCCGAATATGGATGGGCTAGAGTTTTGCAAAAGGGTTCGGGAAACCAGCCAGATCCCCATCTTAATGGTTAGTGCAAAGATAGAGGATATGGATAAAATTATTGGCTTAATGACAGGTGCCGATGATTATATGATCAAGCCGTTTAATCCTTTAGAGTTAACTGCACGAGTAAAAGCATTACTTCGGCGTGCAAACTATAAGCAAAAGGATAAAGATGAGGATGTCATTCATATTGGACTATTAGACATTGATAAGCAGAGTCATGCTGTTTCCGTAGAAGGAAATGGAATTAAGCTAACAGCACGAGAATTTGAGATTTTATATTTACTTGCGAAGCATCGTGGACGCGTGTTTTCTTCAGAAGAAATTTTTGAACGGGTTTGGAATGAACTTGGAGAGGGATCCAATCAAACCGTAATGGTTCATATTAGCAATCTTCGAGATAAACTTGAAGACGCCCTACAAGGTGAAAAGATCATTCAAACCGTTTGGGGAGTAGGATATAAAATTGAAAAATAATATCATAAATGTAATAAGGTTCTTGCCAAAATGGAAAATCCTTATGTACGCTCTTGTTTCGTTTCTATTAGCGGTGGTGACCGGAGCCGTTCTCATGCCTGGTTTATCGTATTTAGAGGACAATTCAAGGTTTTTTGAGAGCGTTCTGTTTCTATTATCCTATTTTAGTGCATTAATCATCATCCTGTTTTATGTCTTGCTCACGTTCCTTTACCTCATACTCTTTTATCAATACGAGCGAAAGCGTTACCTTGCTTTTTTTATCAAGAAGATAACTAAAGATGTTCAACAATTGGCTGAAAAACATATACCTACTGAGAGGTTCGTTGGAACTGAATTTGAAGAACTTTCTAAAGGAATTCAGGAAATTATTGACCGGTCGAACCAGGCAATAGAAGAAGTTCAGCAGACCGAACAATTCAAAAACGAACTTGTCACCAATGTAGCGCATGATTTGAGATCTCCACTTACTTCGATCCTTGGTTATCTAGAACTCATTAACAATGATCGATATCGTGACGAGGTAGAGCTTCGATATTATGTTCAAGTAGCACATGATAAGGCAATAGGATTGCATACATTAATCCATGATATTTTTGAATACACCTATATGCAAAATCAGCAGGTGAAAATTCAACAGGATCCAATTCATATTGAGGAAATGCTGAATCAATTAGCTGTTCAATCAAGAGTCCAGATAGAAGAAGCAGGGATGGAATATAGATTATTTTATTTTGTATCAAACCCAATTGTGGTTGGAGATGGTGGAAAACTAGCTCGTGTGTTCGAAAACCTAATCCAAAATGCGATTCGCTATGGCAGTGATGGAAAATATCTCGATATAAAGCTACACGAAACAGAACGAATGATTGAAATTGAAATCATCAACTACGGTTTACAAGCTATTCCACCGATGGATCTACCACGTATTTTTGAACGATTTTACCGTGTGGAAAAATCACGTTCACATTTCACCGGAGGTTCTGGATTAGGCTTAGCCATTACAAAAAGCATTATTGAACTTCATGGTGGAGAAATTGATGTCATGAGTATACCAGGAAGAACTGCTTTTACGATAAGACTTTTAAAAGAAGCAGTTTCCTAAACGACTAGAATTGGTTTTAAAAAGTAGATAATGTAAAAAAAGGGTGTTAATCCAAAATGGGTTAACACCTTTTTTTTGATCATGACTAAGTAATAATATGGATAAAGTTCTTACAAGTTTACCATTGAGTTGGATAATAATGTTAGAATATTCTTAATAGGAGTAGTTATCTTAGTTTCATGCAAAGCACCTAGAACATACAGTAATAATCTTATAGAAGGTGAAGAAATGATTAACTTTGTAGGTACACCAAGAATGGAAACCGAGCAATTAATTCTTAGGAAAATGAATTCGAATGATACTCAAAGTGTTTTTGATCATTGGATTTCCGACGAACGGGTTACAGATAACAGAATTAATGCTGCACATAAATCTATTTCACAGACGATCGAGAGAGTGGAGAAGATTGTAAGTGGATATGAAACAAAGGATTTTTGTTATTGGGGAATCGAGTTAAAAGCTAGTGGTGACCTCATCGGAGAAATTGATTTGTATGATTTTGATCCTTCCACTGGAAATTGTGAGGTAAGTTATTCTATTGGATATCAATGGTGGAATCAAGGGTACGGTACCGAGGCTTTAAGAGCTGTCGTCGATTTTGGCTTTAGGGATATGAACATACATAAGATCTCAGCAGCACATAACACAGACAATCCTGCTTCTGGAAAAATCATGGGTAAAGTAGGAATGATTCAAGAAGGCATCATTAGAGATATGATACGTAATTCAAAAAATCAATATAAGGACTGTGCTGTTTGGGGTATCTTACAAAATGATTACCTAAAAAAAGTATAGATTCATATAATAGATACCTTACTATCAAAATGTTTTTGTCTTAATGAATGTCTCATTAATAGTAGCAATTGAAATAGAGTGATAGGCTGTAACAACGATATCCCCAGGCGATTATCTTATGATGGGAATATGTTAATAACAATGGTAGCTTCCTTTGCTTTCATTTAATTTGAGCTTCAAGAAGTCAGAGTCAAAAAACTAATTTAAAATTGTTGATGCAGTATAAATAAGAACCAAAGAGGGGATTTCGATGAATGAAATAAAAAGAGTTGCAAGTAGATTGATTGAATTCACTGTATTTCTATCAATTGGGTTATTTTTCACAATGCATATTTTGAGACCTATTTACGAGACATTTGGGATTCAGTTTATTGGAAACGTTTGGATGAACTGGTTTGGAGTATCTTATATTTTATTTGTACTATACTCGGTAATTATTGGTTTAACTCTATATAAGGGTAGTGTTTTCTTTAGACAGCGACTTACATCTTCATTCTTTTGGTTTGTATTTGTTGGATCGACTTATGTAGTCTTTATTCCATTTTATATAGGAGAAAATCCTTTCTAACCGTAAAAATCAGTGTGTTACTATGCAAGTCAAGTAATTCAAAATAGACGTATCGAATGCTAGACTATAGATCTGACATCAGATTCTTTGCTTTTATAGAAGCTATAACGTACTAGGCATCCAACATAAAGGAGGGGTTTTGTGTTCTGGCTAAAATTTTGTTTGATTGCAGTCGTTGGCTTTCTCCTAAGTTTGTTCGTTAAGTTTCTGTTAAAAAAGATTCTAAAATTGGAGAATGTAAGGAAGAAGTTTTTTTCCTATAATCATATAAATGAATTACACCGTAAAGTTGACATGAGGGTAAGGACAATTTCTGCAATCTTTTTGTCCATCCTAGCCTTGTTTGCGATCTACTATTCTGAAGGATTTGCGCTCTTATATTTAATTGGAGTCATTATTATATTATTTGTGGATTTTACAGTTAGGGTATTCTTTGAGGTGAAATATAGCGAATATCCGAAACAGGCTATATTATCATTAGCGGACATGGTCGTTATACTTACAGTCATTATTGTTATGTTTTACTCACAATTATTTGATTCTTATTAAGAGTATTGACCTACTGAATTCGTACTTTGACGTTTGAGTTTCAGGATCCCAAAAAAGTAAGAGGAGAAGGTATGACTACATGGAAGCAGTCTCTTATTCAAACTCCACGAGGTGAGTTTGAAATTTGATAAGCTAGATCAATAGATTTGACCTTATTGAATGTATTTTAAAATTAGGTTATGAAATAAAGAAGATAGCGCCTTTCCTTTTGTCTATGATAAGGCAGTGAAATTTTCGACAGAAATTCTTGTTTTTTAAGTTGTGACTAAGATGTCTCCTGAATTAAATCTAGGGACTCCTTCTTTCATGTTCTTCACGACTGAACGAGATCAGTATACAAAGACTTACAGGATAAAAGCATTATAGTCGAAGATATTTTAAATCTGCCCTCTGATAGAGTGATTACCTTTGCAGTAATGGAAAAAATCTTAGCATTAAAATGAGAATTTAACTAAGGATAAAGTAGCCAATATTAGGCTATTTTTTTTGGAATGAATAAGTGAACAATCTACTATATAACTTTTGATAAACTCATTTTTAAAACGGTGGTGGAGAAACCTTGACTAAAAAAAGATTCATCATTCTTCTTATTGTAGTTGTAGCAAGTAGTGTAGTGGGATTTTTCTATTATGCTCAACATGGAGAATTCACGAAATGGAGTCATACATCTTTAAATAGACAGCTTCTCGAAGGTGGCGAGACCTATTATATAGATTATCTTATCAGGTGGGAGGGCGTGGGCACTCCAATTCTTGAGAAGATTGAATTTATCAAAAAGGATGGAACGAAAGTAACGAATGACGATAAGCAATTTCTTATAGAAGCATTTGCTTCTAAGGAACAATATGGGAGTGTTAATGAAGAAACTGCAATCCAAAAAGGAATCATTAATCAATTGAGTCCAATTAACGGATATAAAGTGAATGATGACTTTACTTTAGTCATGAAAGTCAAACTGAAATCTAATGAAATCACCAATGATATCAGTAGTTTGAAGGTCACCTATAATAAGCTTGGTGTGAATGCCGTTCAGAATATTTCGTTTGATGATGGGATTGTTGCAGATGAATAAAGACATAATAAAAGAAAATTTTCTCTGGATATAACAAAAAAAATTGAAATAAACATCTACTTAGCCATAAATTCTTCTGAAAGTCTGTGATCAAATAATTCTAATGAAACATTCAATTAATGATATCAAGGGAATAGCAGTCATTGTTACTACTTACAAACATGGCATGAGAACGGCTATGTATAATTTCAACTTTGATTAGTTGGTCCAAATAAGGGCCAACTTTTTTATGCCCAACAATTCATTAGGTGATGAAAATACGAAACTTTTTTTCTTTTCATTTCGTATGGTAACCAAGGAACCAATAAAAATGAGTGTGAGGTGTCAAATGGCCGTACTAACAGCTACCATCTTTTCAGCTATTATTATTTGTATCACTGTTTTGTCTATCGTTAAAGTATTACGGATTGGCTTTAGAAGAGGAGAAATTTCTCTACTAAAATATAGAGTTTTAACAACGTCCTTTATTGGGATTGGAATCTCAATTGCTTTTGGATTGTATTTTGGTTACCGTGAGCTATTTGAAATCATTCTCGGAGCTTCTAACAATTGATTGGGGAGGTTGTAAAATGAGTGATAATAAATCACAAAAAAAATTAACGTACGGTATGTCAATAGGAATTGCTATAGGAGTTGCTTTAGGTGTGGCACTAGATAACCTTGCAATCGGCATAGGCTGTGGAATTGCGATAGGTGCTGGAATAGGGTCAATGAGTGCTAATAAGAAGAAGTAGTAAATGACAATCTTTATGTTCACAAGGATACAAATGAGGAAAATAATGTTAAAATCATTTTTGGAAGTGAAGAACATCAACTTCCATAATCCAACAAATGTGATAGATCCGGAAGGAGTAACAATACATGAGTAATGAAAGGTTAGAGCATTCCTTATCTTCGGCTTTCCCAAAAATGCGCAGAATTTCAGAATTGGTAACAAATATCATAGCCTTACTTGTAGTCGGGGTGCTATTTTGGTTAGATTTTCACTTCGGGTGGCCGATATGGGCAATTTGGATTTTAATCGGATTGCTTGTGTTTTCTGTCTTGGGAACGGTTTATTCTTTATTCGAACCAACATTTTTATATCGTAGCTGGAGTTATCAGTATGATGAGGAGTATTTGCAATTACGCTATGGAATTTGGAAGAAAATATGGGTAACGGTCCCAATGACAAAAATCCAATCTGTTTCCACCGTTCAAGGACCCATTATGAAACGATTTCAAACCCGTTCCATTCGAGTCGAAACGATGGGGTCATCTCATGCTATTCCAGCTTTGGATGAGGGTGTTGCACTACAGTTGCGGGAAGTTCTATCAAAATATGCGAAGTTAAAGGAAGAGGATGAATCATGAGACATCATCCACTAACAATCGGTTTCCGTCTCTATAATTTTATAAAAAGTATGTTGTTTCTGGCTATTATTCTTTTTGTTGTTAATGGACAGTCTGAGTCATGGTTTTTTAAATATGGTCGGTATGCTTTCTTAGCCATTGTCTTTATTCAAATTGTCAATATTGTAATGTCTTGGTATGTAGAAAAATATGAGTGGAAGAATCGTGCGTTTCATCTTCGTAAAGGCATTTTTGTCAAACAGACGAGTACGATTCCATTTTCAAGAATTCAAAACGTAACAAGAAAAACAACCTTGTTCCATAAAGTAGTAGGGCTAACTTCTGTAACCTTTGAAACGGCTATGGATGGGGACAATGACTCCATACAGTTTGCCGTTTTAACGAAGAAACATGCAGATTTTCTTATTGAATTAGTAGAATCAAACAATCGAGAAGTAGAAGAGCCTTGCGTGAGTGGAGAAGAACAAGAAGAGGCGACAGTTCAGGAGATTCAAGAGCCAAAAGTATCTGATCGAACTATCCACTTTACTCCAAGAAGAAAGGACCTTTGGAAGGCGAGCTTTACCTCATTAAGTTTTCTGGCCATTATTCCTATTGTCTTGGCGGGTCTGGATTATGTTGAACCATTTTTACCGGAGAACACACAATTATTGAACTTTTATCAGGATGTACTAACCCAGAAGTGGGCGCTGGTAATCGCGGTGCTTTTTGCCTTATGTATTGCGGTTGTGTTTGGCGTAGTTAAGACATTTATTCAGTATGGTAAGTATGAAATCTCTTCAAGCCGAACGCATATTTATATTCATCGTGGCGTATTGGACGAGAGTTATTTTGCCATTGAGAAGGGGAAAATACAAGGACTTGAGTTGAAACAAACCTTTATGAAACGGCTATTTGGTTTGGCTGAAGTGACACTAATTAGTTCTGCTAAACCAACAGGCTCGGACAAAGAGGTTAAGGTGAATTCTCTTTATCCTTTCTTACCTCTAAAAAAAGCATATGAGCTAATAGAAGAAATTCTACCAACCTACAAGACGAATGTAGAGTTGGAACGGCTCCCTCGTAACTCGTTATGGGTAAAACTATTAAGACCAAGCTGGCTATGGATTATCGCAACAGTAGGTTTGGTTTATTTTAAGCCGGAGTTATTTGATATGGCTCATATTTGGTGGATGGTAAGTATCGTGCTACTTGTGTTGATTATGTTTCATCGGATTCTTGATTATATGCATACTCGTTATGCTGTGACTGAGGATCAGGTTCAGTGGTGGCATGGCGGTTTAACGAGTAGAATGTTTATGACAAAGAGGAAACATGTCATCGAGATGTCGTATATTCAATCACCACTACAACGAATTTTTCATGTAGCTTCAATTACTACGATGAATCGCTCTACACCAGTTCATATTGAGGAAATTCAAGACATTTCTGTCCCATATGCCCGTTCTATAAAAGATTGGTATTTTAAACGGCAAGGGGAACTTAGTATTTTGAATAAGAAGGACTAGGTTTGGGGAGAGGAAAATCCATTGAACTGAGATTAGAAAAGAATCGTAGCGGAATTAAGAAGGCTTGATTTGTTATCCTGATTTTTTCGCCTATAAATTTTGTGAGAATGAGCGCGAGTGAGCAAGCGCGTAAAAATAAAAGACTGTGGAATCGGTGCTTACTTTTCTTGCTGAATATCGGTTCATTTAGACTTGATTTGTTCTAATTTGGGATTTGAGTATACAAAATGAATCCGATTATAATTAGCTCATAGGTTAAAACATAACCTAATTGATTACTTGGGGGAAACATTACATTGGGAATAGAAATCTTGATTCTATTTGTGTTAATTATTTTAAATGCTTTTTTTGCTGCATCTGAAATTGCTTTAATTTCATTAAATGATAATAGGGTGAAATTGATGGCAGAAAAAGGTGACAAGAAAGCTGTTATGCTTCATCAGCTTTTATTAGAGCCTAGTCGCTTTTTAGCAACCATTCAAATTGGAATTACATTAGCTGGATTTTTAGCTAGTGCCTTTGCAGCTGAAAGCTTTGCTGGAAGGTTTTCAGGTTGGTTAATTGAAATGGGAGTTCCAGGTTCTAAGAGTCTTCTAGAAGCTGTATCTGTTGTTGTTATTACATTAATACTCTCGTATTTTACATTGGTATTAGGTGAGCTTGTACCGAAAAGACTCGCGTTGCAAAAAGCGGAGGCGATTGCTAATTTCGTTGTTGTTCCATTAACGATTCTTTCTAAAATCTCATCACCTTTTGTTAAGCTTCTAACGTTTTCAACGAATTCTATTGTAAGACTATTTGGAGTTGATCCAAATGCCGATGAGGAAAACGTAACAGAAGAGGAAATCAGAATGATGGTCGATGTAGGGAAAGAAAATGGTTCCATACAAGAAACAGAAAAATTCATGATTAATAATATCTTTGAGTTTAATGATAAGACGGTCTCGGATATTATGACACATCGAACAAATATTGTTGCCATCCCTCATCATCTTTCATTACGTGAGACCATTTCTTTAGTAAATGAAGAGAAATATACACGCTATCCGGTCTATGAGGAAAGCTTAGATCACATTATTGGTACATTACATGTAAAGGACCTGCTAGATTTTGTTGAAGATGGTGACGAAAGTCGTTTTCATTTAAAGCAAATTATTAGAGAGCCTTTGTATGTTCATGAATCTAAGAGGATTGATACGCTCTTTAAAGAGATGCAACAACATAATACGCATATTGTAATCGCTATAGATGAATACGGTGGGACCGATGGAATCGTAACCATTGAGGACGTAGTGGAAGAGATTGTAGGGAATATATTTGATGAACATGATGAGCCTGAGCTGAATGAAGAAGAAATTAAGGCTGTTGATGACAACTCATATATCATTGCTGGTACAGCAAGTCTCTTAGACGTTCAAGAAGTCCTAAAGATTGAACTGCCTGTAGCGGAGTATGATACACTAAGTGGCTTTGTTGTTGGTCAATTAGGATATATTCCAAAAGCAGATGAACGACCTGCTGTACAGTTTGAAAACCTTGAGTTTTTCGTAAAGGAAATGGACGATAAACGTATAACCCAAATTTTGGTTTCGGTTTTATAAGGAATTATATTAGAAAAACACAAAAACAATATGGTAAACTAGGAGCAAACTTTCATTAATTTTGATTGGTTTGCTCTTATTATAAGAATGATAGACTCATAAGAACATAGATTAAGTAATAACCTATAGTAAAAATAAATATGACAATGAAAATATTTGTTAAATAATGGGTTGTAAAGACGTGTTGTGTCAATTTATAATAAAGAAAATATAAGAGGGGTGCATGCAAGTGGAGTCTCACAGGAGTAAAAAACTTTCTAAGTTGTATCGTAAGATTGTTACTTCTGATGAAACAAGAGCCATGATTATATTTAACGGCTTGGATAAAGAAACAAAAGAAGAAATTCTCCAATTGATCCAAGCAGCGGGTTCAGACCATATTCTGCATTTGTTCAAGGAAATAAGCTAGAAAAGATCATACTTATATAGGAAACATATTTGAGCCATTCTTCGTTTTGAGGATGGCTTTTCTTATTGAGATAAATTGGGGGAAATGTTCTTTCCTTAAACAAATTAGAAATCATTTCCGATAATAAAAAGGACAACATATAAGGAGGAACATCTATGTTATGGTTAGTAAATCCATTGGGAATCCTAATCGTACTTTTAAGCTTAGGCTTAAGTGTACTGATTTACCGTGGTTATGGAACAAAGAAGGAAAGAGTGTTATCGATAGGAAGTCTGACACGAAATATTAACGTAATTATTGCCTTTGCATACCCAGTGTATTATTTAGGATACACAAATGATGTAGAATTCTTTGGTAGTGGTGTTGCACTAAGTCTGTATTTAGTTGTATTTGGAACATTTGTGGATGTTGTTTGTAAGCTATTAGCTAGGTATAAGAATTAAGATTATTGATGAATAGACAGATCTAAGACTGTTGGAAGCTTAAGTTTTCTACAGTCTTTTTTGATGGTTTGGATGTAGAAGTTAGTGCGTGAGTGAGAATGGTTTTTAGTTTGTGTTACTATTTAAATGTACGAAATATTATTGCGTACAATAGTAATACATTACCTATTTGACGTTATGAACAATAGTAAAAAGCATGAGGTGTTTATGAATGAATCATTGGACTTCCGTACCTATTTGGTTTTTAGTTTTAGTACTCATTTTTTTTATTATATTTACTGTGGTTCTCTATTGGGTGACACGTATTGATCAAGAGGCCATTCCAGCTCAAAACAGAGCTACAACAAATATGTTTGAAAAGAAAGCCTCGTACACTGAAAATCTTTTAAGGGTCATGACTACTCCGATGGAAATTAGAGATATGAAAACAAATGATATCGGGTATGTAAAACGTAACTTTAATACGGCTTTGCAAAAGATGCTATCGATATTTTTACCAAGTTATTTTGTAGATGTAACTTGTAAAAATGCTACAGAGGATTTTGAATTACACATTCATAAGGTTAAAGGGAAAAAGGGGCTAGTAAAAAGTAGGTGGCAAGTTGACATTCTCGAGCATCAAGTTAAGGACACATTGATGATTGATAGTCATACTAAAACAAAAACCAATATTCAGTTAGCCTTTGAATACAAGGATGAGACCTTTCATGTGTCAAAAACCTTTAGGGAAAACACAGTTTACTTCAGGAAAAATGAAAGCAATATTGCGCAAATATCGTATAACAAAAAGTTACCACCACGAACTATTTTTATTGATAACACGAATGGGGAATTGCCTGTTTTATTATTAGCAGGTATTTTTGAAATTGTTAAGTATTATGAGTGAACGAACTAGAATTCGATAATGTTAAACGAAGCGTTGTCCTAACCAGGATAACGCTTTTTTAAATGAAGAAAATCATTTCCTCATTGTTCATACATACGTAATAATTTGGTAACATTTATCGTTTATATTCTTCTGTATAGTAATTTTTACTTAGGACAAATGACTTACATATACGATTCTAACAAAAGGAGGTTACAGGGAGATGAAGTCAAGATGGTCGATATTATTGGAAACAAAAAACGTGTATAGATTGTTGTTCCTTTTCGTTTTACCACTATTCTTCCTGGCAGAACGATATAGAACCTTCGAGGAATTTACTATTCTATTATATCTATTCGTTACACTGCTCTCTGCTTTATCATTTAGGCGGATTTGGATTCAAGTCATGTCAAGTGGATTTATCACGTACTTCAGCCATTATCATTTAATTGATTATAAGCTGCTAATTTTCTTTTTTCATTGGCTTTCTACGTTCGCCATGTGTTCCTTTATTTTAATTCTTATTGAAAAGTATCTTGATGAGAAGAAAAATATGGTGGATCTAATACATTCTTTAGCGAACTCTCTTGATTCCCGTGACAAGAATACGGCTCTCCATTCATCGAATGTTGCCGAGTATTCTAGAAAAATTGCAGAAGAGATGAAGCTTTCGAAACGTAAGTGTGAAAATATTTATTTTGGTGGACTGCTTCATGATATCGGGAAAATTGGCGTACCTGAAGATGTGTTAAACAAACCAATGTCTTTAACGAATTCAGAGTACGAGCTTATTAAGCAGCACCCGGTCACTGGATACAACTTAGTTAAGCATATTAAAAGATTTAAAGACCAAGGAATTCTCGATATGATTTTATACCATCATGAACGCTTTGATGGTAAAGGATATCCAAGTGGTTTAAAGGGTGAAGAGATTCCTCTTGAGGCAAGAATTATCGGTGTTGCAGATGCATTTGATGCAATGACCTCAAAAAGAATCTATCAAAATACAGAGGCTAATTGGAAAGAAGCCCTAGCTGAGATGGAACGTCATAAAGGTACACAATTTGATCCAAAGGTTGTTACTGTTTTTGTGAAATTGTTTAGAAATGAAGTACATAATGAAACATACTCGCTGATGAAAAAGCGTACTTATCATAAAATTTATAGTTCTTAAAGGGAGAAACAAAATGAAAAAAATTTCAACAAAAATTATTCTATTATCATTAATTAACTCAGTAATTGTTGCAGTTATAAATGTAGGAGGCTCTCTTTTTATGCAAAAAAGTGGAGGGGTGGATATGGCAACAACTAATACGGGCACAGCTGTAGAAGCAGCACCCGCTCAGGAAGCATTCTTTTTACTTCCAACTCCGATTTTAATCGGTTTAGGAATATCATTAATTATCGGTGTCATTCTTTCATACATTTTCGGAACTATCATTTCACGTCCAATTCTAAAAATGACTGAGATGGTGGAACGAACATCTCGTTTTGACTTACGTGAGGATACAGAATTCTTTGAAGAAGCTAAAAAGCATAAGGATGAAATCGGTCAAATGGCTAGAGCGCTTTTAGAAACAAGGCATACATTGCGGGAAATGGCCATTCGGTTACAGGGGTATTCTTCAACTATTGCAACACATTCCAATCACCTGACACAAAATACAGAGGAAAACCTTCAATCCATTACACAAGTAGTTACGACTATTGATGACATAGCGATTGGAAACAATCAACAGGCGCAAACGATTCGTGACATTAATGAGACATTATTAGAAGTGGTTAACCATATTGACCGAATGACGCATGAGGCATCAACTGGAGCAAATCATGCTGCAGAATCACTTGAGGCTGTCGTTGAAGGGCAAAACACGATCGATGTTCAGAAAATGAAAATGGAAGAGAGTATTGAGGTATCAAAAGAAGCAAATAATTCAATCATGGAATTAAGCAGTATGGTCGAAGAAGTAAAAGGAATTGTGACAATCATTACCTCCATTGCTGGACAAACAAATCTACTAGCATTAAATGCAGCAATTGAAGCAAGTCGAGCAGGTGAGGCAGGTAAAAGCTTTGCGGTCGTAGCTGGTGAGATTAGAAGCTTAGCCGAGGATACTTCAAGAGCGGCTAAAGAAATAACTGACCTGATTTCAAAAACGACTGAGACATCTAGTGTCGCTGTTTCCAATATTAATAAATCGAGTGCACTAATTGGTGAACAAAAGGATGCAATTAAGATTACTGAAGCCGCATTTGATAAAATAAAAGGAACCTATGATCGTATCGTAGAAGGGTATAAGCATACAGTGGAAGCTATTGAAACAGTTAATGGAAAATCGAAAAGAATTTCTGAACAAATACAAGACATGACGAAGGTGGCGGAGGACTTTGCAGATAGCACAATGCAAATTTCAGCTTCCGGTCAGGAACAGCTGTCTACAACTGAAATGATTTCACAATCTTCAAAGGAATTAAGTGGATTAGCAGAACAGTTAAACCTGGAAATTAATAAGTTTCAAGTGTCGTAGATGTAAGGATAACACTGGAAAAGAAAGACATACTATGGATATTCATTTATTTTAAGAAAGAGGTAGAACAATTGACGATTCCATTAGGTGTTTCCAATCGACATATCCATTTAACACAGGAGCATGTGCATACATTATTTGGCGCAGGTTATGGTTTAACTAGCATGAAGGAGCTTTCTCAGCCAGGAGAGTTTGCAGCAACTGAAACAGTAAAGGTTGTCGGGCCAAAGGGAGAGTTTCCGAGAGTTCGCGTGCTTGGACCCGTTCGAAGCCTGACTCAGCTTGAAATTTCGCTAACAGATTCCTTTGCTTTAGGCGTCAAACCTCCCATTCGTTCTTCAGGAAACATTAAAGGTTCTCCAGGAATTACGATTGTCGGACCAAAGGGTGAGGTTGCGGTAGAAGAAGGGGTTATAATAGCAGAGCGTCACATTCATATGACAACAGCAGATGCGGAGAGATTTGATGTTAGAGATGGTGAATATGTTTCTGTGAAAACAGACGGAGAAAGAAGTCTTGTCTTTCATCAAGTGTTAATACGAGTTAAGGATACGTACGCGCTAGATTGTCACATCGATACAGATGAGGCAAACGCTGCTGGCTTGAAAACAGGGGACACTGTTACGATTGTTCGTTAGAAAAGGAATAAGTGAAGAATTCGAGAAATTTTGGGCGTAGCCATATAAGGTTGCGCCTTTTTAGTGTATAAAGGATATAGAGACATGGAGAGGTGTGAGGGAATTGGAAATCAAGTTAGCAAAACTTGAGGACGCAAATGCGATTGTTGACGTATTAAACAAAACCACCTTAGAGTTACACGGAAAAGGAATTCAACAATGGGACTATCCTTGGGATGAAGGAAAGGTTGCCAACCAAATTGAAAGTGAATTTGCTTATGCAGTATGGGATGACGGAAGAATCATCGGGACATTTTGTATCCATGAAATAGATGTTATTAATGAGCTATTCGTCGTACCAGGAAGTATATACTTATCACAAATTGCCATCCTTCCAGAGTATCAAGGGAAGAATTGTGGAGCAGCTATTGTGAAATTTGTTATTGATTATGTGGACAAATTGGACAAAGCATTGTATTTAGACTGCTGGGCTGGAAATGAGAAATTGAAGAAATTTTATACCGAGAATGGTTTGGAGAATTTAGGCGATTTTCCTGAGAAGGGCTATGAGATAAGTATCTTTACATATAAAGAGTAGGATCGTATGGTTGGTAGTAAGCGTTGTCTTCAGGGGAACGCTTTTTGTTTGTTTTTGGGTGGGGTGTGGACGGCTGGAAAGGGGGCGGGACCGGACATTTAAGACCTTATTTAGCAATATAGAGGGGATTATTGTAAGCTAGCGGACATGAGAAGCCCTTATTTCATGAATTTGACTGCTGAAACTACTAAAATACCAAGAATAAGGTCATCTGTGTCCGGTTCGACAGTGTAAACAGGCATTTTTGCAGAAATAAGGTCACTAATGTCCGGTAAGATCCTTTTTGCCCAAGAACCTCCTAAGCACTTTGCACACAACATCCTCAAAAAATAAAGACTTAAATCCACTTAAAATATTTAGTAAAGTTAAGTAACAATCCAAAGATATAGAGGTGCCCGTATTATGGTGAATATAAAAATCGAACAACCAAAATTACCAGCAAGCTTGAAGGATACACGTTTTCATGAGGTATTCTATGAAGAAGATCCTGAACTAGTAAACGGTTCTATTCAAGGAACCGAGGTGGAAAACGAATCAATTGAACGACTCATTCTATCCAAGGTGTTATTCAAGGATGTAACGTTTATTAATAGTTCCTTTCTCAATGTTGATATGACAGATGTTGTTTTTGAAAATTGTAATCTATCGAATGTCCGCCTGGATGGTGGAAATATTCATAGAGTCGAGTTTAAAGACTGCAAGCTCCTCGGGCTACATTTATCTGAAGCGAACCTAGGAAATGTCTTATTTGAGAATTGTGATGTAAGTTTAAGTGACTTTGCGGATACACGATTAAAGCAGGTGAAGTTTGAAGAATCTTCATTAAAAAGTGCCAACTTCTTTAACGCCAAGTTTACAAAGGTGAGTTTGAATCACTGCAATCTGAATGATGTTGATTTTACCCATACGATGCTAAAGGGAATTGATTTAAGTACGTGTACGTATGAGAAAATCAATGTGTCACTTGAAAGCTTGGTAGGATGTGAAGTGTCAGCAGAGCAAGCGCTTGGCTTTGCTTCGTTATTGGGATTAAAGGTAAAAGAGTAAGTATATGTTAAAAGCTTCATGATAAGTTTAGAATACAATATAAAGCCATTCTCTATTAGAGAATGGCTTTATAAGATATTAAATAATGTCCGTTTCAATTGTCCATTTTAAACGTCTAATCCATTCCTGTTGAACCTGTTGTGGCGCATGTTGAACCTTCATTAAAATCTTCCACACCTTATATACACAATAGCCCTTAACTTTTTCAGCAGAAAGATCAATTTTGGCATGTGTCTGGTATTCCTTTAAAAATAGTGCGTTTAAACGTTTGGCATGTTCCGGATAATGAAGATGCGTAAACCAGCATACCCAACCGATGTCTATTAAAGGATTTGCCCATTCAGACCATTCCCAGTCTAAAACGGTAAGTTGATTATTAGCTGTGAATAATACATTGTGCATCCCGTAATCACCATGTGTTAAAACCCAGTCCTCCTGTTGATCATGAAGCTTCTCCAGTATTTCTTTAGAATCACGAATAAGGTCCTTAGGTACAAAATCTAAGTTGATATTTAATTCATGTAGATTACATGTTCTAATTCCATCTGAAGTGAAGGTATATTTTTGTGAATGAATATCCTTAGAGAGCGTCTTCCCTAAAAATCTATATAAATCATTTGTTCTATCAATATCATGATGGTCTAAAAGGGATTGTCCATTTTGGCCTTCTCTATATTCCAAAATGGTTATATGGACATTTCTTTCTTTGAATACGTCATAAACCTTTGGGGCTATCCCTGTATGAGTCATTTTCTTAAGGCAATTTATTTCGTTATGTATGTCTGGGGTCAAGGAGCTTGCAACCTTAGCGACTAAAGGAGGGGTTGTCCCCTTTAATAAGAATGTTTCATTTGTGTATCCACCAGTTAATCGAACAAGTGTAAAATCTCCGTATTGATCAACTAGATGCTTTTTTACTATATTTTTAATCAAAATAACACGTCCGTTCACATTCTATTTAATGAAGAGATAAAAAGACAGAAGTCAACTAATCTAGTTATTGTCATCTTTTATTTTACCAGAATGGTAGATTCCCTGTTTGGAGTATTATGTTAAACTATATTCGGAATTTAGAAGTGAAACTATCCTATTAAAGGGTGATTAAGATGAACATACATAATACTGTCCCATATTTTATAGCAGGATAAGAATCATTTTATATGATAAGATACAAACGTACGTTCTTGTGCGAGGGGATGGAAATGATGAAAAATGAACTAGATGTAATCAGGCTAATTAGGTCTGATAATGAAATGATGGACATTCTAAATGCTGCTAAAACACTGAATCTACCGGACTGGTGGATTTGTGCAGGTTTTGTTCGTTCGAAAATTTGGGATCATCTGCACGGTTTTCAAGAAAGAACTAGGACGCAAGATGTTGATGTCATCTACTACGATAAAAATCACATTGATGAGACATTAGAAAAAGAACTTGAGAACAAGCTAAGAGGAATACTACCGAATGTTCCGTGGTCGGTTAAAAACCAAGCAAGGATGCATGTAATCAATAGTATCCCACCATACACATCAGCAGAGGATGCGATTTCAAAGTTCACTGAGACCGTAACAGCACTGGGGATTACATTAGCTGAGGACAATAGTCTAATCCTTACTGCTCCTCATGGACTCGATGACGTGTTACATTTACAGGTAAAGCCGACGCCATTTTTCACCGAAACAAAAGAACGTTTCGCAATTTACGAAAATAGAGTGAAAAAGAAGAATTGGAAAGAGAACTGGCCAATGGTTACAATCCACCAAATGTAGCGGATCGACCATGTTACAATCAAGGTGAGGGGGCGTTCGTATACGATGGGATAGTAAAAAGAAAAAATCGAAAAGAGATTATCCTCTTCTTCATTGTCATGATTGTCTTTCTGGGAGGAGCAGTATTTTATAAGGTATTCTTTACACCAAAAAACTCACTTGAGCTGTACCAATCCATCTCGTTTGCTGATGATGCAGAAGAGGTACAAGCTTTATTTTTAGAAGGCTATGAAGAAAACGTTGACTCAAAAGATTTGGAATACATAATGAAAACTGATACTTCGGCAAACCGTATAAGTCAGTTCACGCTAATAGAATATGAAGATACATCTTACTTAATCATGACAACACTAGGTACAGAAAAGTTACAAATACTATCAATGCAAGAATTACCTGAAGAGATAAGAGAGTATTTCTTGGAGGCATTCAACTAGAAGTATCCAGCAAGAAGGAGTGATCCAAATGAGATGTGGTTCAAAATGTTTTCTAGTGGAAATGGAAGTAAATGGTGAAAAGCTGACGGAATCAGTAACAGCCCGAACCCCAGTAGACGCTAGGAAGACTGTTCGTATTGAATATGGTGCAGGCGCTGAGATTTTATCTGTAAGAGAAGAGAAGAAAAAGTAAAAGCGTTTCATAACTAGCATCGACCTTAGGGTGGGTGCCTTTTTCTTTAACTGCTAAAAATTCAAAAAATGTTCACATATGAGGTCCGTCCCTCTCAGGTGAAAAAGAGAGGATGAGAAATATGCCAGAAACGAAGAAAGAGGATTTTTATTTTGAATCTGGAATGGTTGTTGTGATGAATGGATATAACCTAATCATCAATGATTTAATTGGTGTCGTACGGTTTACCGTTAATAGGAATTGTACTTCAGTGCTTTTAGGTGTGAAAAGAGATGCTTCTCTTCAAGCCCTCCAATAAATTTGTTTGCTAAAAATTGTGTAAATCATTAATATGGTATCAAAATGATACTATAAATTGAACGTTTTATTCTTCAACGTCAAGGAGGAGAATCCATGCAATATCAATATGAACAGATCGATTATAAGGTCGATCTGCCAGTAAATATATTTACCCAGACCATTGAACGCTTTCCGTATCATTGGCATGAGGATATGGAGATTCTCTTTGTCTTAGAAGGGGAATTAGAAATACGAATTAATAAAGAAAGCTATGTTCTGAAGAGTGGAGATATTTTTCTAGTAAATGGAAATGAGCTTCATTTTATAAACTCACTAACAAACTATGGTAAAACGCAGGTGTTGGTACTTCAGATGGATAGCCGCTTTCTTAAGGAACAAGGAATCTCTATAGAACATAAAAAATTCTACTTAAATTCTAGTGATGAAAAGAATGAATCACCTGAAATAATAAATGATTTAAAATATATCCTAGCTAACATGATGGATGTCATCATAAATAAAAAAAGTCTTCGCCCACTAAAAGTGAAGAAATGGTTGCTAGAGCTTGTGGTTATTCTTATCGAGCATTTTGAGGTAGCTACCACCAAGGATGAAAAGCTGCTGGACCATGACCAAAGACTACTGGAAATCTTGCAATATATGAATAAAAACTGCGTAAAATCTGGATTAGGATTAGGAGATATAGCGGAAGAGTTCTCGTTGAATTCACAATACCTTTCTAGATATTTTAAGGAAAAGGTTGGCATGTCGTTAAAAAAGAAGCTAGATAGTATGCGCTTAAATAAGTCATTGGTAGCTTTGCAAACAACAGAAGAAACTGTCACAGAAATTGCCTTACAATATGGATTTCCTGACAGTAAAGCGTATTATCGAGTCTTTAAAGATGTGTTAGGAATAACACCAAGTGAATATCGAGAAAGCTATAAAGTAGAGGTACAGAAGAACATATCCAAAGACTATCTCAATATTAATAACCGTGACTCACTTTCTAATCTGTATAAGTACCTAGAGCAGAAAAGAGTGCCTCAACAAAAAAGATGGAATCCGGAAGCTCGATCCATAGGGGTTGACGTTACAAAAATACAAAAACAGATTAGTCATACATTTACGAACCTGCTAACATTCGGATATTCTCCATTAGCTTTAAGAACAAATTTTATATCACAGTTGAATCACATTCAACAGGAGATCGGGTTTCGATACGCGAGGTTTCATGGGATTTTTGCAGACCAGCTCCTCGTTTATAATGAGAAACCGGACGGAACGTATTATTTCAATTTCAATCATATAGATGTGTTATTAGACAACCTTCTCGCGGCAAATCTAAAACCTTTTATTGAGATTGGCTTTATGCCAAAGGATCTTGCAACAACAGAGCATACCATCTTTTTGTGGGATGCCTATGTCTCGCCACCTAAGAGGATGGATCGGTGGAAGGAGTTAATTGATGCATTTGTTAGACATGTGATTAATCGCTATAGTCTTGCGGAAGTTAGAACATGGTATTTTGAATTTTGGAATGAACCAGAAGTTCCGTATTTTTGGGATGGAACAAGAGAGGAGTTTTTTACACTTTATGCCGAAACGTATCAATCTATTAAATCAATTGATCGTGAAATCAAAATAGGCGGTTTTAGTAGTATTAATTTTGCCAACTATCAAGAGTGGATTGATGAATTTAATGCTTTTGCAAAAACAAATGGTATAGCATTAGACTTCTTCTCTTTTCATATCTACAATCTGGCTAGAAAACCGAATACTATAGCAGGGACGAGCGGTAAATCCTCAAGCAAAGAAATTCAGAGTGTTACAGATTTTAAAAGTATTATGATTGGTGATGAGCATAATCTTACGAATACAATTGATTCGATTATTGAGAAGAGTAAGAACTTGCATGTGAAAACAGATGAAATCTGGATAACGGAATGGAACGGAAATAGTGATAGTAAGGATCTACTTCACGATACTTGTTATATGGCTACATTTATTGTTAAATATGCTCTTGAGAATTTTGAAAAAGTTAACGGTATGGGATATTGGACGTTTACGGATGTCTTCGAAGAGTTTAAACAGAATCAGTATTTGTTTCATGGTGGATTCGGTTTAATGACGTATAACGGAATCAAGAAGGCGGGTTATCATGCCTTTTATTTCTTAAACAAACTTGGTGATGAATTAATTGAAAGAACAGACAATATGATTATTACGAGAAGGGGAGAAGATTACCAAATACTAATTTACAATTATAGTCATCCAAATTACTTGTATCGAACATTTGATTACTCCCAATTATCTTCTACTAGTCGTTATAATGTTTTTGATCAGGAGGAAGTGAACACGTTTAACCTATCTATAGAAGGACTAAATGGGAGCTACCGTATTAAGAAGCAGTACGTAAACAGGAAACAAGGCTCTTCCTACGATGCATGGGTTTCACTTGGTGCACCAACTGATGTAGATGATGAAACCATTCGGTATCTCCATGCAAAAGCTGAACCTGGAATGAAGGTAGAGGATGTCACAATTCATGATACGTATAATATAATAACCAAACTAGATCCCCATGAGATTCAATTGATAGAAATCAAAAGGCGTTATTGAATATCATAATAGGTAAAAGTCATTCGCAAGCAGTATAGAGGCGAATGGCTTTTTATGTTCTCTAAAGATGGTTTTTAAGGGATTCTACTATATTTAAAGTCGAAAATCGTAACAACTTTCCAATATTTACCCCTACTTATACATGCTTATTTCTGATCATTGTTCTCTCAAGTCAAGAATCGGAACAAGAATTCTACAGAATTGGAATGATGCATCTTGAAAATCGATATATAGTTACATTACCTACTTCGATAGGTATGCAATTATATGGTAACGTTTTCAACTACATCAAGGTACAACGAATATAGTAAGGGAAGTGGATAGAAATGGCTAAGTCAAACTATAGACAATTAGTAAAATCCTACAAAGAGGATGCTAAGGAAAAGGCTAAGGCCTTAAAGTTGTCAAGAAAGGATCGAAAGGGTCTTTCTAAAGAAGAAAAGAAAGTACTAAAGCAGGAAGATAAGAAACAAGTAGAGCTCTGGAAGCAGGACATCAAAGCTACAGAGGACAAGAAGGAACGCAAGGCTAAGAAAAAAGGATTTAAGAAATATAAGAAGATTAGAAGACGTCCTTACGTATTAGGCACTTGGGCAGCGATTGTCTTATTAGTAGTCGGTTCATATACTAGTTTTTATGTTAGTAGAACGGCACCACTGACAGCAAAAGAGGCTGAAGCAGCAAAGTTTTCTAGAAATGTAGCGGAAAAGGTAATGGAAGAAAGTATTGTCTTGCTGAAAAATGAAAGCGATATCTTGCCACTCCAAAATACAAAGATTAATGTATTCGGTGCAGGAGCGGCTAAACCGGTGTTTGGTGGTGGTGGAGCTGGAGCTATTGACAGTTCTACTGTTGATGACCTATACATGGCATTTGATGAGCAAAATATTCAATATAATACAACACTGTACAATCTATACAGTAACTTTATCTACAATGATGAAGCTAGTAGTGAGGAATTCAATAAACCAGGGAAATCATTAATCCAAAAGCTATTTCCAAATGTGATTGGATTTATTCCGCAGTCAACGAAGGAAATGCCAGCCAACCATCTTTCAGATGAGATTGTAAAAGAGGCTGTTGACTACTCTGATACGGCACTTTATGTTATCTCAAGAACAGGATCTGAGGCGATTGACTTATCTGTCGAGGATGTGAGGTTGTCTGATGAAGAGCGAGATACATTAGATATACTAGACAAAAATTTCAAACATATCGTCCTTTTAGTTAATACTGTAAATGCGTTTGAGTTAGGCTTTATTGATGAGTATGAACACATTGATAGTGTCTTATGGGTAGGTGCACCTGGGCAATATGGTACGCATGCCATTGCTAAAGTGTTAACGGGTGAAGTATCGCCATCTGGTAAGTTAGTAGATACATTTGCATACAATGTAGAAAGCAACCCTGCTGTACAAAACACAGGTGACTTTCAATATGTAGACGAAAAAGGTGAACCTACTGGTCGTTATTTTACAAATAATCTAGAAGGCATTTATGTAGGGTACCGCTATTATGAAACGTTCTTAGATGAGCAGGCTTATAACGAAAACGTTCAATTCCCATTTGGATATGGACTTTCCTATACAGACTTTGAATGGGAAATAGTAGATTCGAACTTTACTAAAGACAAGATTTCAGTAGATGTTAAGGTGACCAATACAGGTGAGTTTGCATCGAAAGATGTCGTACAAGTTTATTTTTCAGCTCCATATACTCCAGGAGGTATTGAAAAATCTAGTATTGAACTTGGTGGTTACGGAAAAACAAAAGAACTAAAACCGAATGAATCAGAAGTTGTGACAGTAAGCTTTGCCACAAATGACATGTCGTCTTATGATCAGGAAACGGAAGAAGCTTGGGTACTAGAAGCTGGGGAGTATCAGATTAAAGTAGCACATCATATCCGTGATATTGTTGAACAAATTCCGTATAAAGTAGAAGAAACAGTGGTAACAAAAGCTGATGAAACAACAGGAACTGAAATTGAGAATCTATTTGAAGATGCTGATGGAGATCTTGTCTATTTATCTCGTTCTAACCCGGAAGAAACGCTTCCTAAAGAACCAGCAGAGGAAGACTATCTGATTCCTGAAGAAGTAGTAGCAAGTGCAGAATATCAGGTGGAGCCTTCAACTGCAGAGGTTCCTACAACGAATGAGAATCATGACTTAAAATTAGAAGACTTAAAAGGATTAGACTATAATGATCCATTATGGGGGAAATTCTTAGACCAGTTTACTGCCGAAGAAATGATTAAGCTTGTTGGTGATGGCGGTTATTGGACTGAGCCAGTTGAACGACTTGGAGTACCTGCTACAACCATGTATGATGGACCTGCAAGTATTCGTGCCTTCTTTGATAGCTGGGCATCGGTAGCGTTCCCTGTGGGAGTGAATGCAGCAAGTACATGGAACGACCCGCTTATTGAAGAGATGGGTGTAGCTATGGGGCAAGAAGCTGTAGTGTATGGTGTAAATGCTGTTTATGCTCCGTCAATGAACATGCACCGTTCTCCATTAGGTGGAAGAAACTTTGAGTATTATTCTGAAGATCCTTACATTTCTGGTAAGATGGCAGCTGCGTATACGAGAGGGTTACAAAGTACGGGGACTGTAGCTGTATTTAAACACTTTGCTGCGAATGATCAAGAAACAAACCGTGCAGCCAATGGACTATATGTTTGGGCAACGGAACAATCATTAAGAGAGATCTACTTTGAACCATTTGAAATAGCGGTAAAAGAAGGAAATCCTTATGGTGCGATGTCTGCGTTTAATCGAATTGGAACTACTTGGTCTGGAGGAAGCAAAGAATTGCTTACAGATCTTTTAAGAGAAGAGTGGGGCTTTGAAGGGTTTGTTATTACGGATGCTGGAATAGGACCACAAGGAAATCACTTTAATACACACCAAGCTATTACAGCAGGTAATGATTTAATGCTGGCTTTCCCAATTAACTTTAGTGGGCCGAATGGCTTTGAAGAAGAACTTGCACAGTATCTTGAAGAGGATGAAGCGGGTACACTTCATGGACTTAGAAATGCTGTCCACAATATTAGTTACTATATTTTACAAACAAATAAGGTGGATTAAATGAAGAATTATAATGAATTAATAAAAAATATGACACTAGAGGAAAAAGCTTCGTTAATGTCAGGAGATAACTTTTGGAATACCAAGTCGATTGATCGACTTGGTATTCCATCCATCATGCTTACAGATGGACCTCATGGCTTACGCAAACAGGGGGGGAAAGCGGATCACTTAGGGTTAAATAAAAGTATTCCGGCAACTTGTTTCCCGACTGCCGCAACGCTAGCAAACAGCTGGGATACTGAATTGATTCATGAAGTAGGAAGCTATTTAGGGAAAGAGGCAGCAAGTGAGAATGTTAGCGTTCTTCTTGGGCCAGGATTGAATATTAAACGGAACCCACTTTGCGGAAGAAACTTTGAATATTTCTCTGAAGATCCATATTTAAGTGGAAAAATGGCTGCAGATATGGTGAAAGGGATACAGTCTCATGGGATATCAGCATGTCCGAAGCATTATGCTGTTAATAGTCAAGAGCATATGCGAATGACTATCGATGAGGTGGTAGACGAGCGTGCTTTACGAGAAATATACCTTGAGGGTTTTCGGTATGCCATAGAAGAAGGTCAACCGAAAACCGTGATGTCCTCTTATAATAAGGTGAATGGTGAATATGCTAATGAAAATAAACACCTTATGCAAGAAATTTTATATGGGGAATGGAATTATCAAGGAATTGTTGTAACTGATTGGGGAGGAAACAATGACCGTGTTGAAGGGCTTAAAGCAGGAAATCAGCTCGAAATGCCAGCAGCCGGTGGGATTACAGATAAAGAAATCGTCGAAGCTGTTAAAGCTGGGACATTAAACGAAGATGTTTTAGATGAAGCTGTTGAAAGAATGCTTCGTTTAACTTTTGACACAAAAGAAGCTTTGCAGACCTCGAAAACAGTGGATTTTGATGAGCATCATGAAAAAGCAGTCGAAGCAGCCAAACGTTCAATGGTTCTTTTGAAAAATGAAGCAAACACGTTACCTCTTAATAAGAATCAACAGGTGGCTATTATTGGGGACTTTGCAAAAAATCCACGATATCAAGGTGCAGGAAGTTCATTAATTAACCCAACAAAGGTTGAAAATGCTTGGGACCAATTAAACCAGACAGATTTAACAATCATTGGATATGAGCAAGGCTTTAAACGTTTCGGTGGAAAAAGTGAATCACTAAAGAGTCGAGCTCTACAGCTTGCTAGTCAGGCAGATGTCGTTCTTCTATTTCTAGGGCTTGACGAAGGTAGTGAAGCAGAGGGTATCGACCGTGAAAACATGAAGCTAGGAGAAAATCAGATTGAGCTTGTTCAGTCTTTAGCGGAAATCCATAACAACATTGTCGTTGTCTTATCTGGCGGATCCGCAATCGAAATGCCTTTTGTTCATGGTGTAAAGGCAATCCTGCATGGCTACTTAGGTGGACAAGGAGGAGCTACTGCAATCCGAGATATTTTAGTTGGAAACTATAATCCAAGTGGAAAGTTAGCTGAAACATTTCCACTGAAATATGAGGATGTGTCCTCAGCTCCGTATTATCCAGGCTTAGAGGCTACAGCGGAGCACAGAGAGAGTATTTATATTGGATATCGTTATTTTGACACAAAAAATATCCCTGTGCTATTCCCGTTTGGACACGGCCTTTCTTATACAACATTTTCCTATAGCGACATAGAGGCAAGTGAAAGCTCTGTTTCTTTTACGATAAAAAATGTAGGTGATGTTCCTGGTGAAGAGGTCGCTCAAGTCTATATCAAGCCGCTTTCTTCAAGTGTGTTTCGTGCCAACAAGGAATTGAAGGGTTTTGTAAAAGTTTACTTGGAACCAAATGAGTCTAAGCGAGTGAATATAAGCCTCGATGACCATGCATTTGCTTACTACAACACGTTTGTTAGTGATTGGTCAGTAGAGGGTGGAAGGTATGAATTGCAGGTAGGAAGCTCAATTGAAGACATTCGTTTAGTTGAAACAATAGAAGTTGAAGGGGACCATACTGCGCATCAATATGATAAGCAAGTGCTCAAACATTATTATAATGCTGATATTCATAACATTGGTGATGACGAATTCCACAATCTGCTAGGATACACACCACCAAGTCCTCTTTGGGATCGGAAAAAGAAGCTTGGGTATAATGATACGATTGCTCAAGCGCAATTTAAAAAGGGATTTGGAAAATTACTTTATCTCATTGTAGTGTTTACGAAAAAGGTTCTTAACTTGTTAGGGAAACCTCTAGAAGCAAATAATGTGATGTTTGTTATGAATATGCCGTTTCGCCAAATTCCACGTTTCTCAAATGGGAAGATTAGTCCAAAAATGCTAGACCGATTATTAAAAATAATAAATCTCTGGTAAGTTAAAGGGCTTTATACTAGGTGCGTGATTCTTACAAAGATCACGCACTATTATTTATAGTAAGAGGGGTTCAATATGAAAATTGCTTTAATTGCACATGATAACAAAAAGCAGGACCTAGTACTGTTTGCGAAAGCCTATCAAACTATCTTAGGGAAACACGAATTGTTTGCAACGGGAACAACAGGACAAAAAATCATGGAGTCTACGAATTTATCAATCCATTGCTATCAATCAGGACCTCTTGGAGGGGATCAACAAATTGGTGCACGAATTGCTAATAATGAGATGGACATGGTTCTTTTTTTTCGAGACCCGCTAACAGCACAGCCTCATGAGCCTGATATTCTAGCACTGATACGATTATGTGATGTCTATAAAATTCCAGTAGCAACGAACATGGGTACAGCAGAGATTTTAATACATGGGCTTGAAAACGGAAACTTTCAGTGGCGTGATATTGTTCGAAGTAAATAAAGAAATACATTAGATTCTTAAAACGGTTCTCTTCAATAGGGTGAACCGTGACTATGTGATGTTTCTTGGGGTAGTTAAAATTGGAGAATAACCGAAAAGGACGTCCAGAAATGACAGGAAGAGCTTGATAAGCTTAGCGAAATAAAAAAGGATACACACTTACCGTTAAACGATAAGTTGTGTATCCTTTTTTTATTTACATAGCAGCTTCGTCATCCTCATGATTCATTTTCCAATGAAACCCATATTTATCAGTTACAATAGAGGTCATCAAGTTAATGTCATTTATTTAATTTTGAACTCTGAAATCAACTCATCTAAATTTTTTGACAGATCTTTTAATTGTCCAGTATTATGAAGAATTTCTTCCATTGCAGCTGTAGATTGCTGTGTAGATGCTGATGTTTCTTCAATTCCAGCAGATGATTCCTCAGCGATCGAGGCAATACTTTCAATAGAAGAGTTAATAACTCTACTCGACTGTGCTACCTCATTAATATTTGTGGAAATTGATGAGATTTTATTTTGCATTTGATTTATTGCTGATTGAATGGCAGTAAACGTGATTTGTGTTTCATCAATCTGTGACGTACCCTCTTCAACAAAGTGATGCGTGCTTTCAAGTGATTGGACGACTCTATTAGAGTCGTGCTGGATATTTGTCACGATATCCGTAATACTCTGAACAGAACCATTTACTTGTTCAGCTAATTTTCTTACTTCTTCTGCCACAACCGAAAATCCTTTTCCATGTTCACCAGCTCTTGCAGCTTCAATTGCAGCATTTAGTGCAAGAAGATTTGTTTGATCTGAAATATCTTTGATTACGTTTACTAGATTTGAAATCTCTTGCGTCTGTGTATTTAATGTTTTCACCATTGAAACGGAATCTTTCACTTGTGTATTAATTTGTTTCATTTTTTTACTTGAAGATTCCATTAACACATTACCGGTACTCGTTAATTCAATGACTTCATGCGAGTCACTATTTAGTTCTTCACCACTTTTACTTGCATAATCAATCTGAGTTGTAAATTCTTCCATTGTTTGAGAAATATCAGAAGCTGAACTTGCTAGCTCTTCAGAACCATCCGCTAAATCATTCATTGTTACTGAAATCTGTTTATTTCCTTCATTTACCTCAGAAGCAGCTGTAGTTAAAGATTCTGACTGTTTTAGTAGGTTTTCAGAACCAAATGCTACTTTTTCAATCATTGATTTGAGGTTATGTTTCATAGAATTAATCGTGTGTGATAACTGACCTAATTCATCACTAGAGGAATCTATTATATCGTTTACGGCTAAATTTCCTTCAGCAATAGCTTGATTTACTTGAATCATACTATTCAGGCGTCTTAAAATTCTTCTATTAATTAGAAAGGTAACGACACTTCCAATGATACTTGCAAGTACAACGGATATAATCAATGTACTATATGTTATAGCAGCATCTTCTTTTGCCTTTTCGATAGCAGTAGCTTGTTCACCATCTACTATTACGCGCAACTGATCAAGTAAATCATCTGTTTCACTTCGAATGGAAGAAGTTTCAGTTCGGTATGATAAGGCTTCGACCATATTTTGATTTTGTATAGCTGGAACAATCTCTTCTAGAAAAATGTCATTCACTTGTTTGTCATTTTCAACGATTTGATTGTAAAGTGCTAGTTGTTCCTCAGTATCCATCTTTGGACGAATGTCTTCTTCCAGTTGATTGAAAAGCTCTCTTTTCTCTTGAAACTCCTCAATAAAGGCATCGTCTTGGAAAATAATATAATCGGAAATCCGTGTATCCTTAGATCGGAATTGAGATCCCATTTCAGTTAGTTTAACAGAACGATCTCCACGGCGGTCAACAGCTTCGATGTCTGTTTGAATTGATTTAACAAAATAAGAAACAATAATTGCAGCAACAATAAAGAAAGCAATCGTTGCAAACAATGGGATGCTCATTTTTGTGCTTAATTTTAATTTCATTGTCTACCTCCCATTAGTTGTGTAGTAAATTATAGTTAACTATGAAAACTCAACACATTGATTCATTACTATTACTATCGGAATAATTGAATAGATTTAAACTTTTCAGAAGAGTTATATTTTCTTCATTTAGTATTAATCTAAAATTTATGACTTAATACGAGTGAATCAATGCTTTCTCATTCTACTCTTATAGGCAAAAGAAATAAAATTTAAGTGTTCACTACTATTCAAAGGGAGAATACAAGAATTATATAGAATCAAATGGAGGTGGTAAAAATCAAAGCAGTATTTCTAGACCGAGATGGTACGATCGGAGGGACTGGTGGAGGCATTCATCCATTTGAGTTTAGGATGTATGACTTTGCACCAAAGGCAATAAAAAAGCTTAATGATATAGGGGTTAAGGTGTTTTTGTTTACTAACCAATCAAGGGTAGGAAGAGGATATTTTACAGAAGAGGAATTATGGCAAGGCTTTGAAAATATGAAAGATGAGCTAGCAAAACATTCAGCCCATTTCGATGACATCTATTATTGCCCGCATCACCCTGAAGATGACTGTGAGTGTCAAAAACCAAAAGTTGGACTGTTGTTAAAAGCGAAAGAAAAGTATGGTTTTGACCTTAGTCAGTGTTATGTTGTAGGTGATACAGGTAGTTCAGATCTTGAGGCTGCAAGTCGAGTGGGAGCTAAAAAATTTCTAGTAAGAACCGGCTGGGGTGAATCTTCATTAACTACTCATCGAGATTTATGGAAAGACATAGAACCAGATTATATAGCTGACAATCTAGAAGATGCCGTTCAGTGGATTTCCGAGGACATTATATTTCTATAAGACTTTAATCCGTGTTTTATTGCAAGGGAAAATCAAGGGCTAGGGGGATATGATGAAAAAACTCATAATAAGTATAATGCTAGCTTTACTTCTAGTAGGATGTACTGAAGAGACTATGGAACCTGATACACCAATGAATGCAGCTTGGCTGATGAAATTAAATCTAGGTGCACAAGATTACGAAGAATTTCAATCCTTGTTTTACGAAGAAGCAAAAGAAAATGTATCAAAGGAAACCTTTCAACAGTATAGTAGCCTCACAACATCTAACTCAAACTATAAAAATTATGAACTAATAACCTTTGAAAATGGAGAAATGCTACTAGTAGAATTTGCTCCTAAGCTAGAAGACGATGAACATCATAAAATTGTTAATGTAAAACAGGTACCAGAGGAGTTCAAAACTCTATTTAAATAGCAATCAAGTACTACTTCCAGGAGGATGAACATGCAAACACTAGAAAAACTAAGTGATCGTTTTTTGTATCAAACGCCGGTTTCAGATACAGACCGACCCATTTTAGGGTATGTAGTCGGAGATTCGAAGGCGCTGATGATTGATGCAGGAAACTCGGAAGCACACGCTAAATATTTTCTTCAGGAGTTAAAGGAACAGAATCTGCCTGAACCTACGATAGTTGCTCTAACTCACTGGCATTGGGATCATATCTTTGGCTTATCGGCTCTTAATATGGTATCCATTTCTTCACAACAGACTAAAGTGGAAATGGAAAAGCTTTTGCCGTTCGAATGGTCAGATGAAGCCATTGATCAGCGAGTACATACGGGAGTTGAGATTGAATTTTGTGCCAAAGCGATTAAGCTGGAATTTGGTTCAGCAAGAGATATTCGAGTCACCCTACCTGATATTACCTTTGAAGACCGAGTTGAGATTGATTTAGGTGGAGTAACGTGTATCCTTCAATATGTTGGTGGAGACCACGCTGCTGATTCCACGATTGTCTATATAAAAGAAGAGAACATTCTATTTCTTGGAGATGCCATCTATCCAGATATCTACTCAGAAAAAAGAAACTATACAGTTCAAACAACACTTCAGTTGCTAGATACTATTGAACAGTTTGATGCAGATACTTATATCTTATCGCACTGGAAGCCGGCTTCAAAGGAAGAATATCAACAAGAGGCAACACTTTTAAGAACGATTGCAAATCTAACAGTAGAATATGATGGCGATTATAACAACATGAAAGAAGCCTATCAGAAAAAAGTAAATAGAGAATTGAATGAGGATGAGCTAGAGACAATCGAGTATTTTGTTAATGGCTATGGAAAATAATCTTCATTTGTAACAAGTTGAGGATGGGACATAAATATAATAGCAAATGACAAACCCGAACTATTAGGTGATATTTAATTATTATTTTACCTAATAGTTTGGGTTTTTGTGTGCTTTCTTAATGTTTTATGATTATTTATATTTATGATTAGTGGAATGGAGCGGAAGACACTCGACTCCTACGGGATTTGAGGAAAGGCTGAGACCAAGGTTCCGTACCTACTGGAACGGAACCCCGCAGGCGTTGCCGAGGAGGCTCAGCTTCCTCCCCGTGGAAAGCGAGTGTCTGCAGCGTAATGGAACGAACTTCTTTTACAGCTAAATATGTTGATATATATTCTTCTTTAATTATGTCACAACCTCTTGTTTTCCTTACATGTCATAAGATATCATATAAGACTTTTCCTACTAATGATGATAAAATGAAACTATCCTACTATAGGGTCATGGAATGAAACTACCCGTAGTAGTCGGATTGCAAGCTACCCGTTCATTATGAACAATTGATATTGAACGTTTCGTGCAAGATGTAATATATATAGGATTGATAGGAGCGTAAAATATGAAGATCTTATGCTTTGGGGATAGTTTGACTAGAGGGGTATCCTACGTCAATGGACGTCTCCGAATTTTAAAAAACAATTATCCAAAAATGCTACAAGAATTATTTTTAGAGAATAGTAAAAGTGAGGATGACAACCAGATCCTTGTGATTAATAAAGGGGTGTTCAACGATAACTCGGATCGCCTAATTGAAAGACTAGATCATGACGTGATTGCGGAACACCCAGACTATGTCATTATTGAAATTGGTGGGAACGATTGTGATTTTAAATGGTCAGAGGTTGCCGAGAACCCGAATGCTGAGCATTCCCCAACGGTCCCGTTAGATCGCTATGTTTCAAACCTTACGTCCATTATTGATAAGGTGAAGAGCGCGGGTATGACACCCATCCTATCTACTCTCCCTCCACTAGACCCGGTTCGCTATTATAATAGAATTACAGACAACGTTAGTTCTAAAGTAAGTGACTGGATTTGCAAGGTGGGTGGTATTGAGCACTGGCATACAAAGTACAATCGTGCAATCGAGGTCATTGCAGAAGAATTAGATGTTATCAAGGTGGATGTTCGTAATGCTTTTAAGGATGTACGTAATATTAAAGAGTTCATTAGTGATGATGGTATTCACCTAACGGAAAAAGGCTATGAATTGGTTGCAAAGGAGCTTTATCAATCAATTTCTTATAAAAAATTAGTGTAAATGAAACATATGATATAGTCATACGTAGCTAGAGTTGAGGACATTGATGTCAGCAGCTCTTTTTTGTTGTAGACTTTCTGTTTAATATCACTACATAATTATATGTAGGAAAACTAAGTTCATCAAATGCATAGAGTACTTTTAGTAAGAGTTGAATTAGGAGGAATTGCATGGAGACGATCAATACCATTCAAAGGTTTTTATCTAGTGGGCTTGCTTTTGTGATGTATATTGCAATACCTGCATTTATCCTCTATAAAGTGATTAGAAAAAAGAAATTTCCAAATAATCGTTACACGCCGGTAGATGAAATTCTCGCTGGTAAAAATACAGAAATCAATGGTGATGAGCAGGGCCAAGATAAACGTTATTAAACCAAAAACGGAGATGATCCATTTTGAAACCATTATTTACACTGGACTGTGAAGAGATTTTTCTTCAAGAGTTTCGATTAGAAGATGTCGATGCAATTTATGACATTACGTCCCAACCTGAAGTATATGAGTTTTTACCAGATTGGAAGACAACAAGGGAGCAACGTCATTATTATGTATCTGAGTATGAGATCCCATCAAATAAAGCATTTATATCAGCCCTGCCTAATATTGAAGGGCAAGGAATATTAAAGCTGGGAATCATTCATAAAGAAACAGAGCAATTTATTGGATTTATAAGTACAGGAATAAAAGAAGATCTACCTGAGCCAAATAGGGAATTTGCCTTTGCGATTTCAAGGGATTTTATGAGGCGGGGCTACGCGACAAAAGCTACAAAGAGATTGATTGCGTTTCTTTTTGAAGAAACAAACCTAGAAGTCATCAATGCGATTGCATTACCAGAGAATATTGGCTCAAATACGGTGATAGAGAAGAGTGGCCTTCAGTATAGGGCAGAAGTACAAATTGAAGGTCAAAACTACCTTCATTACTTATTACATAAGCGTGATTGGATAAGGAATTCATGACCAGGATAGGTGGTGAAACGAATTGACTGCACTTATCGTATTAGTAGGGAGTATGTTTAGTGTACTAGCCGTTTCTTATGGCAGTACGGTAGGGAAGGATAAAAATTAGGGCCTTAAAGAGACAAGGTGAAGCATGTTCCAAGGTGTTTCAAGCAATGGTATAGTCAAATACTAAAAGCATACATCCATACAAGGATATATGCTTTAGTTGTTCTGCATAAACATATAGGCTACTTTTCCTTTGCTATTCTTTTTCGATTGGGTGCAAGCGGCGGTTGCTCCAACCACTTATTTTTTAACATAAGGTTGAACCATTTCTTTGTTACGGTTAGATTCTTTAATATGATTTTTTCATATTCCAATGCAAGGTCTGTGCGCATAGCTGTTGCAAGACCAGCACCTTGAAACGTCTGAGCAGTTTGGTATAAAAAGCCCATATGAAAGAGCATTAACTTATCTGAGAAGGGAGCCTCTGTTGAGTTAGATACTTCTGCCTCCCAAGACATTGGCACAGGTAAATTATCTTTATGTAAAATAGCTGCTAAGGATTGAATCTGTTTATCAGCTGCATTACTTGAGTATTCAAGGAACTCTCTTGTTTCTTGATCCTGACTTACTTGGCTAAATGCGATGGATAGACACTTTGACATGATTGCTTTTTTTAAGTTTAAGGATAAACTAATGATTTCTGTTGCAGCTAACCGTCTACTGTTACCAAAAATACCTTCTGTGAAATCTTTCGTTACGATTAGCTCCTGATTCTCTTCAGGGTAGAAATATGGATCTCTTTGAAAATGTCCCAATTCAAGGAGCAAATCTGTCGTTTTGTTATATATGTACTTAGCATCTTGATCACAAGAATCATAAAAATTTCTCATATCCTTATTGACTGAAGAGGAGAGTGCTGTTACATGACCAATTAGTCCATGTAAGGTCATGATATGTAAATAATGTAGGCAAAAGATATCAGTAAATAATCTTTTAGCATTAGGATGATAATCAGATTCATCAAACCCATTAGGAATAGGAAATCCATCTTTCTTCATGAAGCGGACAACTTGTTCTTTCTGCTTTGAGAAGATTGTTATCGCTTCTTTCAGTAATGCCTTAATCTCTACATTTTCAACTATAGATTCCATATATTTATTGACAGAATCAATTGCTGTACCATTAACATATGCTCCCCACAGTGTGCCGATTTCAGCTGACGTTAGCTTTTGATGGTTATGATCCATGAATACCACTCCACTATACTTTTTCTGTTACATGTATTATGTGATAGTATGTTTTAATTATTCTATTTGCAATCAGAATAGCTTGTGATCAAATTTAGAGCGAGAAAAAAACGGAAAAATATTACAGGAGTCCATATTGGTTTCTTTTATAGTAAATTTGAACTATACTAATAATAGTTCTAAATAACTATAAAGGGAGTTACATACTATGTCAGTTTATGAGTTTAAAGTGAAAACAGCGAGTGGATTAACATCAAGCCTTGAAAAATATAGAGGTAATGTCCTTCTTATTGTGAATACAGCAACTAAATGTGGGTTTACTCCACAGCTTACGGACCTTCAAAAACTACAAGAAAAATATGGGGACAAAGGATTTCAAATTGTTGCATTTCCATCAAACCAATTTGATGATCAAGAGCCTTTAAAAGATGGAGAAATTACAGAGTTCTGTGCTTTGAACCATGGGGTCAACTTTCCAATCTACAGGAAGATTGACGTACGTGATGAAACGGCACATCCATTATTTGCGTACTTAGCGGATCAAAAGCCATTTGAAGGATTTAATATGAACCATCCTGTATCTAAGCTATTAATGTCTATTCTGAATGAGCGTTACCCTCATTATTTAGTAGGCGATTCAATTAAATGGAATTTCACAAAGTTCCTAATTGATCGTGAAGGACATGTCATCGGACGTTTTGAATCAACTTCAGAACCATTTGAGATGGAGCCAGAAATTGAACGACTATTAGAGACTCCAGCTTTTAATTAATCGTTAAAGAGATTGTGCCCTTACTATAAGGAAAGTGACAATCTCTTTTTTTATTCTATAAAAAAAGACCAGATTATATAATCTGATCTTACTCCTCATGCGATTGCTGCTTCTGCTGAAGCTTTTGTAAAAGTTGCTTCTTACGATAGCTTGATTCAATTTTAATATTAATCAGGTTATCGATATCTAGGCCATCAAAGATTCTATCTTCAATTCGCTCATTATAATGTTTTTCTAAATCTTCCGGTGAAATGTTACTTGTGATAACGGTGTTTTTCCCAATTCGACTATTGAAAATGGAGAAAAGCTTCTCTTGCACCCAGTCACTGCTGTTGTTTTCAGCTCCTAAGTCATCAATAACAAGTAAATCCACGTCTTGTAATACTTTGAAAAATTCAGCTTCAGTTTCATCGTTATTGGACCATGTTCCCTTAATAATTCGTAGAAACTTGTCCATTTCCATGAAAATGGAGCTAAAGCCTTTTGCGATAACCTTCTTATGAATCCCCATAGCTAAGTGACTTTTTCCTGTTCCAACTTTTCCGTAGAAGTAAAGCTTCTTCCCATTTTCCACACTAAAGTTTTTCACAAAGTCACTCACACTTAATGCTGCTTCGTATTGTGATGGACTGTCCTGATAGTTGAAGTTTTCGAGAGTTGCCTTTTCTAATGCAGGATTATATGTTGTATATTTATCATATTTCTGAAGCTTTAATTTGAAATAGTCCGTTTGTGCTTGTCTCACCATTTCGCATAAGCACTCTGTCCATTGTCTTTGAACATCCTTTGTACCGTCACTATTGATTTTGACTGTTTCTCTTAGTTCTAATGTTTCGTTCCCATGTGGACACAATTGTGTTGCAACAACCTTTTGGCTAAATCGTGCTGATCCATTTGTTTTTCCTAGTACGTCTTTTAGACTTTTCATCAACGTTCACCCCTTATCGTTATAAGTCACGAAGGATATCTTTAAGCTGCTCGGCTTTTTTAAAGTATTCCGCTTTTTCTTCTTCTGTCATTTTATCAACAGACTGTGCGTCTTTATCAATTTTCACGACAGATTCAAGCCAATTTTTAGGTTTTGTATCGGAATCTGTTGTTGTCTTATCCTGTTTCGGTTGCTTTATAGCAGTATGTTTTTGTTCTTCCTTTTGAACGAGTTGAATGGCCTTTTTGAAAAAAGGAGCAAGGCTATGAATTTGTTCTTTCATAAACAAACGTCGAAAGGCTTTTTCAAACGTTGTATCAGGCACAGTACCAGTTCCGAAATCTTCGTAAACAGTATTGATGACTCTGAGGTTATGAAGAATAAATTCAAATCGATCTGGAAAATGCTCATCTGCTTTTATGAGCTCCTGATAAACAAATTTTTTCAGAGAATTAGAGATACCAGGAAGCTTATCCGTAATCTCAGATTTTAAAAGCT
Source organism: Rossellomorea marisflavi (assembly GCA_003667865.1). GTDB lineage: Bacteria > Bacillota > Bacilli > Bacillales > Bacillaceae_B > Rossellomorea > Rossellomorea marisflavi_C. The sequence goes on from CP033051.1 coordinate 2,108,492, forward strand.
CTTCCTTATCAAGAATTTCTTGATTGTCATGAATGAGCTTGAAGTATTCATCAAACGGCTGTAGCTTCTTCACGTCTGCATTGAAGTCATAATGCTCAAAGGCCATTTGTAGTATTCGATTAAACTGTGGTATACCCAAACGTAAATGATTTTTGGTCGTGAGCAGTAGGCTTAAGTTAAAAACGCCTTGCTTCATTAAGTATTCAATATCACTAAAATAGTTATATAAAATGATGATGGTTGAATCTTTCAGCATCGTGACATCTAAAGACTTCTGAGAATGTTTCATAAACTGAAGTGCTTGCTGGTCACTTTGCTCATTTTTTGAGGCTGACTTTTTCTCTCCTAGATTAGCAAAGATCTCTTTCACGTCTTTAAGATAGCTTTCCGTGAAGCCTCGTATAGTAGAATTCAGTTTTGGTTTAAGGAGATAGTATTTTTTTATGTCATAATTCGGTATCCGAATTTCCTCTAATAAGTGAAAAGATACCAACTCGTCTATAATGGATCGAGTTTTGTGTGCATCATCAACCATTTTACTAATAAAAACTTCCAACTCATAGAAAAAAATTTTCCCAGTTTGCGAATCGATCCAGTTAGTGGAAATGCTCGTTTCCTGAAGTTTCACTAGAAGACCCCATATTATTTTTGCATCAGAAGAGAGCTCTTGATAGCTAGGGTCTGAAATTAAGGTCATGGGTAACTGAATATACGTTTCGTTTATGTCATTATGGTAGAAATAATTTGAATCCATTTAATTTCCGTCCTTTGTGTTCGGGATCTTGACTTTGGGACAGGGGGACAGGTTCCTCGTCCCAATCAATTTTTCGGTCCCTTCGAATCGCGGATAATAAACCGCATGTCTTTGTATTTATTTTATACGAAGTTGACCACTTGTTCCAGATTTTGAAATGTGGTCATAGGGACCTTGACCCAATTAGCCTGGAATGAAATGAGATGTTCCATCTTATACATATAGCAAGAGGTGAAGCAAATGAAAACCAGTATGAGAAAGGCACGCTTACTGGCAGAAAGCCTACAGGGACTTCTAGACTTGGTGACAAGAGCTTATGAGGAGCATCACTACTACGTCCAAAATGAACAATCATTATATCGATTAAAGTCATTAGTAGATGAACATCGTTTTCAGCTATATGTTGACGAGCTGAATCGACTTAATACCTTTAGCTGGGACGAAAAACAAACGATCACATTGATCAATAGAGTAGGAGAAAACATAAAGCCTATTGAGGAATATGTATTTCAGAGATACAATGATTTATTTCTTTTTTCTGGCCGAATTCATAGTATAAAAAGCATCATTGCATCATTTATGAAGGACGGAAATGAATAGTCTGCTCGTTGCCGTTACTCGTTCTCAGGAAGGGAGAAGTTAAGAGATAGACATTAGAGGGGGTATAGTGGTTCCCTCTAATTTCTCATAATAATGTAAGTCATATATACGATGTAAGCAATAACAAGAATAAGACCCTCAATCTTTCCAATCTTAGAATGTGTTCTAGAAAAGATCAGAAGGACACATGTTAGAATTAACATGAGCGTTACATCAAAAAAGATTTTAGAATCGACTGCAAGTGGTGAAATAACAGAGGCAGTCCCGAGAACAAATAAGATATTGAAAATATTACTACCCACTATGTTGCCTAGTGCAATTTCACTTTGTTTTTTAATAGCTGCTGTAATGGACGTAATGAGTTCTGGTAAGGAGGTTCCGACCGCAACAATCGTTAGTCCGACTAATGTTTCACTCATTCCGAATGAGTAAGCAATTTCAGTGGCGCTGTTAACGGTTAAATCCCCACCAAAAATGATAGCTGCAAGTCCTATTAGTGTAAAAAAGATATTTTTCCCCCAAGAGGGCTTCTCAACTTGAATATTTTTTTGCGACATTTTATCGCGGCTATGCTTGGCAACTTCAAAGATATAGTACAAAAAGATTGCAAAGAACAGAAGAAAAATAAGTCCGTCACTTCTTGTGATAAAGTTAGCTTGTAATGATTGAAGGTGAGTATCACTGATTAATATTAACAAGGCAGTGCTTGCTAACAAAGTAAACGGAATTTCCTTTCGAATGGTTTCACTTGAAACCATTAACGGATTCAATAATGCAGTTATTCCGACTACAAGGGTAATATTAAATATATTACTTCCAACAACGTTCCCAATTGCGACTCCAGCATTTTCTTCAAGAGCAGCAACAATACTTACTGTGGCTTCAGGAGAGCTAGTTCCAAAAGCTACAATGGTTAACCCAATTAATAAAGGTGAGACATGAAGAGCTTGTGCTATTTTAGAAGAGCCTTCAACAAAAAAGTCCGCCCCTTTAATCAGTAATGCAAAACCAATAATTAATAGTATGTACGTAATTCTGTTCACCCTCTTTTCTGAATATCTAATAAAAATAGTTTGCTACAGGAAATAAGGAATTACTCATATACAACAAGAAAATGTATTGGACTATACCCACCAGTTATGTCTGATAATCTAAAGATACTAAATTTTATGTTCGTTTATATGGTTGTTGCTAACAATTAATGTATTATTTGTAAATTCAATTGCCCTTTATATTCAGTTAGGGGGATGAAAATACCTTTAACTTTTGATAAAGGACCGAAAAAAATTCGGCCCTTATATGCTAGATCTGTTCATTTTATAGTAAAGCAGCTCCAACGATAATAAGAAGGATGAAGAGGACAACTATTAGAGCGAATCCTCCAACTCCACCTGCACCGTAGCCACCATATCCGTAACCGCCAATTCCATAACTACCGTAATGCCCAATTCCATATCCAAAACTCATAAAAACATTCTCCTTTCTTTTCTAGGATTACTACATCCTATTAGAAAACAACCAATTCGATTAGACAGTCGTCTAGTGATACATCGATTTGGGCCTTTGGAGAAATTTATCTTTTAGGGAAGGTACCATGTTCTTTTGTCTCATCACGAATGGTGCTTATTTTATTCCTCCCGTATCTTTCTAAGAATAAAAACCGTTTATAGTAATAAGGGATGGTGGGTCATGCATTCACGATAACCAACTAACTCTTTAGAAAATACTCGTTATTACTAGTCCTTATCGTTGAGATTATTGGTATAATGACTGGGAATCTACCATTTTATAGAAATTTTTATAGGATAACAATTAAACGGAAGAGAAGCACAAGGAGGCAGAAAGTGATGGAACAGAGAATAGATGCTGTTTTTTCCAAATGGCAAAAAGGTATATGTCCTGGAGGTCAGGTTGTAGTACGAAAAGCAGGTAAACTCATTTATGGTAAAAACTTTGGATATGCAAACCTTGAGCATGAGATTCCTATAAAAGATGAGACAGTTTTCCATGTCGCTTCAATGTCTAAACAAATCACTGTCATGTGTGTGCTTTTATTACAAGAAGAGGGTCAGCTTCATATTGATGATGACGTGAGGTCCTACATACCTGAATATATACATTTTGATGACCCTGTAACAATACGCAATATGATAAACAATGTCAGTGGTATACGAGATCAGTGGGAACTTCTAGCTTTAAGTGGTGTGAGAATCGTCGATACGATTACACAAAGGGATGCTCTTTCTATCATAAGCAAACAAGAACATGTAAACTTTGAACCGCAGTCAGAGTTTCTATATAGCAACTCCAATTTTACATTGCTTGCCGAAATAGTAGAGCGGATTTCCGGGCAAACATTGAATGAATTTGCCCAAGAGCGTATCTTTAAGCCGTTAGGAATGAGATTGACCTTTTTTAAAGATCAGTATTGGAAGATCACAAAGGATAATGCTAGTTCCTATGACGACGACGGAACAGGGGAATTTGTCAATAGCGTCCTTAACTACGGTACATATGGTGCAACATCATTGCATACAACTGCAAAGGATTTTCTTAAGTGGATGGAGCAATACAATAATCCGACGATTTGTCATGTAGATACAGTAAAGCTCATGTGGGAGACTCCAACATTAAAAAATGGAATGAAAAGTAGCTATGCGGGTGGTTTGTTTGTAGGTGAGTATAAGGGGTATGAATATATTGAACATGGTGGAGCAGATGCATCCTATCGAAGTGCAATGTTGAGGTTTCCTGATAAGGATGTAGATATCGTGATTTTATCTAATACAGAAAATCTACTTATGAGAAAAGCAGCTTTTGAATTAGCGGATATTGTATTGGGATTAGAAGAACATTATCCAAAAGTAGAACCTAATGAGGCATATAGGGGAGAGTTCTCTTTGGAGGAGGTTGAGGGATATTATGTTGCGTCATGGGAAGTTTTTATGACCTTTGAATTATCTCTAAATAACCAAATGCTTCATTTGAAAACGTCGTATGGACACGTGCCATTAACACATATTTCCGGCAATCATTTCACAGTCGACTCTTTAAACATAGATTTCTTTCTAGGGGAACAAAGTTATATAAGAGTGAAAGATAAGCTTGTTCTACTAAAAAAAGTGAAGCCATTTAAACCAATGGACTCCTCACCGTTTCTAGGGAAATATGAAAGTAAAGAACTAGATACCTATTATGAAATTATTGAAAAAGAAGGTATCTTGCATATTGCTCACTCTAGAAATGAGGAAAAGATACTGTACCAGATTGATGAAAATCGTTATGTTACAGACGTAGCCTTTTCAACCTTGTTAGAATTTATTGAAGAACAAGGTCGTATTACTGGAGTTATTTTGACAGGGAACCGTGCTAAGAATATTGTACTCATGAAATAGGGGTTGGGATAGTGGCTTTCTTTCAAAACTGTTTTATATGGAATTCTAAAATAAATTAGTAGAAATTCGTCTATTTAGGATGGTTACAAGGATGTTTCAATTAAATGATATCAAATATAAAAATATTTTATCTATAGAAAAGATGGTTATACCAAAGGGTAAGGTTGTTTGTATTGTCGGGGAAAGTGGAGGAGGTAAATCTACTTTGTTAAAACTCTTAAACAATTTAATCACTCCAGATCAAGGAGAGATCTTGTTTGAAGAACAGCCTATTATGCAGATGGATGCTATCTTATATAGAAGAAGAGTCGTGATGCTTTCTCAGGAGCCTATAATCTTTCCAGGCAATGTACAAGAAAATCTTCTTATGGGTGTAGAATTTGCAGAGAAGGTAATACCGACAGTTTCTAAGCAACAAAAGATTTTGTCAATGGTTCATTTGAAGAAAGAGCTCTCAGCTGAAACGGAGCAATTATCGGGGGGAGAGAAGCAAAGACTAGCCTTGGGGAGAGCATTATTGATGGAGCCTGAAGTGCTACTATTAGATGAGCCTTCATCTGCTCTAGATCATGAAACAGAAGGGGTGGTTATTGATAATATTGTTCAATATAGTAAAGATCAGTCAACAACCTTAATCATGGTCACACATTCACTAGAACTGGCAAATAGAATTGCTGATGAGATTATAGAAATAAAGAAGGCATAGAAATGGTGAAGTTATGGATAGTACAATAATAGATTTACAGATTTGGCAGGTAGGACTAGCTTACTTATTTGTTCTAATAGCTTTATTCATTGTCAAACGGTTAGGAATAAAAAGAGAAAGTGAAATCCTTATAAGCTGTATTCGAATGACACTACAGCTTGCGTTGGCAGGCTATGTGCTTACATACATTTTTGAAAATAGTCATCCTCTTTATACTCTTTTATTTCTGTTGGTGATGGTTACCTTTGCCATTTTTAATATTTATAAAAGGGTAAAAAGAAAACTACTGCCTCAAACAAAGAGAGTCATTGCGTTATCAATGGGGATCGGTGCGATTACAACGATTTTATTCTTTAACATTGTTGTGATTCAGTTTTCTCCGTGGTATGAGCCGAGATATTTTATTCCCATTGCAGGTATGTTAATCGGGAACTCAATGACAGGAATTGCCTTAGGGGTAAATTCATTAGTTGAGGGCATGTACAAGCAGAGGTCGGTTATTGAAGCAGCATTAATGTTGGGAGCAACACCTGAAAAGGCAACGAAGGAAATTGTTAAAAGAGCATTTGATGCTGCAATCTTACCAACTATAAATTCTATGGTAGGGATGGGAATTATCTTTTTACCTGGAATGATGACAGGACAAATTCTTTCAGGTATATCACCGCTAGTGGCGATAGAATATCAAATTGCCATTATGCTAGGATGTGTTGGAAGTACTTCTCTTTCCCTTATTATTTTTATTAAATTTGGCTATAGAACATTCTTTAACAATAGGAGTCAACTTATCTATTAAGATTGTTTGTAATCAATTTGGGGAAGAATCTCAGGCTGTTTTTATCTTTAGTTAATGGACATGATATTCAAAGGCTATCGAATATTAGTGGAGCTAAAATTTCACATACTTCTACCGATATATCTAGTATCTATTAGTAAGATTATTGGAAGTACGTTAAACGACTAAAAGGGAGTCACACACCGATGCTATTAACAGAGCTATTCTTGAATCTTTGTATCTTCATTGCCTTAATATTTTTATATCTGCAAGTAAAATGGAATACTAAATTAGGTAAACTGACAACGACACAGACTGCATTTATTGATGGAATAGCAGGTGGTCTATTAGGAAATATTCTAATGTATTTTTCAATTTCCGTTACGAGTGAAACGCTTGTTGATTTACGATTTATACCCGTCATGGTGTTAATGTTGTTTATAGGAATCTATCCCGCTTTAATCAGTACAGTGCTCATTATCCTTGGAAGGTTTATATACGGAATTAATAGTTCATCACTCTACAACATCGTATTAATGATTGTGATCTTGCTAGGCTGTATTGTCATTATGAAAGTAATAAAAAATCATACATACAAACGAGCACTCGCTATGATTATTCATGTAAATATTACGTTTTCTATTATTATTACCCTCATCATTCAAAAGGGTAGTATCTTAGTAGAATTAATTCCGTTGTACTGGCTCTTGTCAACGATTGGCGGAACAATAGCTGTATATATTGTTGGATACATTCGAAAAACACATCTTCTATTGAAGAAATATGAAAATGAATCAACTACAGATTACTTAACGGGGCTAAATAACGTTCGTCAATTTGATGCGATTTGGAATACACTCGTACAGAATGCTAATGAAAAATCTGAAAGATTGTCCCTATTCGTATTAGACATTGATTATTTCAAAAAAGTGAATGACACGTACGGACATGCTGCTGGGGATCTGGTTTTAAAGGAATTAGGCACATTGCTTACAAAGACGACTCGTTCCTTCGATATCGTTTCTAGGAATGGAGGAGAGGAATTTACTGTTATTCTTCCTGATTGTCCGGCTATTCAAGCAGCTGAAATTGCAGAAAAAATAAGAGTAGCTGTTGAGACCCACTTGTTCCCAATAAATGAGCATGAGACGATACATATAACAGTATCTATCGGTGTTGCTTCATTTCCTGAGAGGACTCACGATACAGAATTATTAATTACTCATGCAGATGAATATTTGTATAACGCAAAGCGACTAGGACGAAACAGAGTCTGTATAAAATAATAAAATCTAAAAAAGGACCGAAATATATCGGTCCTTTCATCTTTTCGTTTTTTAATTATACTAAAGCAGCTCCAACAATAATTAGAAGGATGAAGAGGACAACGATTAAAGCGAATCCTCCGCCGGCACCATAGCCGCCACCATATCCATAGCCACCTGCACCGTAGCCACCAACTCCATAACCACCGTAATTACCAAATCCATAACCAAATCCCATAATGAAATTCTCCTTTCTTTTGTAGGATTACTATATCCTATGGCAGTAAATGAAATTGGTCTAAACGAATGACTAGAAAATGTATAATTGGGCATTTTTTTTCGGGAATCTCATATCTTTAATTTTCGTAACCTGTCCCCATGACCCATAGTATGGTTAAAAGTAGCTAAATTCTCTTAGCCCAGTTATATTTAAAGCATATGAACATGCATAGGAGGATGTAATTTGCATAGAAATAAAGATTTACACTCATTTTTATTAGGTAAGGCACGAGAGCTCACGGAAGAATGGTATGAATCACTTGATAAAAGTGACCCTTCTGGAGTGTATGCATCTAATAATCCTGAGGTAATAAACGAATTGAAACAACAAAATTATGATTTTCATTTACATCTATGTGAAGTTTTTCTTAAAGAAGAAACAGAATTTCTTGAAGATTTCCAAAGCTGGATTGTCACGATTGCAAAGGATCCACAGCACTTGGATACACCGGTTCATTTTGTATTAAGGGAATTTTTTAGAGTGCAAGAGCAATATCTTGATTACATTAATGAATTTGTAGCTCTACATAAAGGTGAGTTTAATGACGAAACGATAAATAGCTGGAATCGAATTATTTTAAAAGCATTTAATCGTGTTATAAGTAGCTTTGTGGAACAATATCAATTCTTTTTAAATCAAAAATTAACAGCTCAACAGGATTTAATTCAAGAATTGAGTTCACCGATTATTTCTTTAACGGACGAAATCGCATTATTGCCACTGGTTGGCGATATTGATACAAATCGTGCAAAAATTATGATGGAGCATACGTTAGAGCAGTGCGTAAAAACAGGAGTAGATTTCCTTGTTATAGATTTGTCAGGTGTTCCAATGATCGATACAATGGTTGCGCACCAAATCTTTCAATTAGTAAAAGCACTTAGAATGATAGGAGTTAAGGCAACTCTTTCTGGAATTAGACCTGAAATAGCACAAACAGCTATACAGTTAGGACTGGATTTCAAAGATGTTCCAACACACTTGAATTTAAAACAAGCCTTATGTTTAGAGTTTAAAAAGACTAACCTTATTTTTTAATGGGTGAAGCAAAAAAAACTGGACAACGTATCTATATTACTAGAAGGTGTTTGGTGAAGAGAAACGAATATAGTCCCCATCTTAATTAAAGGAAATTGGAATATGTAAGAATAATAGATTTTTTTCCTCGTGTTAAGGAAACAAAAAAGCAGAAATTCGTTTTTCTGCTTTTTTGAGTATGTATAGGTTTTATTATTGTTCTTGTTTGAGGAGTTATTGTGTATCGTCGAGAAGTGTGGAACCATTTCCTTCATCCACTTCTTGAACCACCGTTTCCATATAATTTATACCCCAGTCATACATCAATTCTAATATAGGTAAGAGGGTTTTACCATGTTCCTTTAACGAGTACTCCACTCGAGGTGGTACAACCGGATAGACTTCTCTATGGACAATTTGATCCTCCTCTAATTCTCTCAATTGATTTGTTAGCATTTTTTGAGTGATATTTGGAAGAAGAGCTTTTAGTTCACTAAATCGTTTGGTTCCTTCCTTACCTAAATGCCAGATGATGATCATTTTCCATTTGCCGCCGATTATTGACAGTGTTAACTCCTTTTCACAGTTAAACGTCTGATTCTTATATCGTACCATTTTTTCACCTCTTCCCTTTGTAACTACTTTTTCCACTATCATACATGAAAGTTTTTATACTGTCATTTTAGTCATAGGGTCCGAACTGGGACAAGGAACCTGTCCCCATGACCCACTCCTACCCATAGTATCCTCCAGGTAACCTAGTCACTTTAAAGTGTGTACTTGTGAAACGAGCCTGTTTCCACAATAATGACATTATCGTTAGAAAAACGAGGTATAAAACAACATCATTATAATGACATCTTATATATGAAAGTGGGTTGGATGGATGAAATTACGAGTTTCTGCTGTACAATATCATCTGCACACGATTCAATCGTTTGATGAGTTTGCAAAGCAAGTTGAGCACTATGTGAAAACAGCTGAAGAATTTTCTTCAGATTTTATATTATTCCCTGAGTTTTTTACAACTCAGCTAATGTCAATTGAAAATGAGTTTGGTGAGGCATTGTCAATTGATCATCTACCTAATTTTACAGAGCAATATCGTTCGTTATTTATTACACTTGCGATTAAAACCAACATGCATATTATTGCGGGGACGCATGTGATAAATAAAGAAGGCAAATTATACAATGTTGCCCATATGTTTTATCCTGATGGAAGAGTGGTTGAACAAGCGAAGCTTCACATTACGCCGACAGAAGTAGACGAGTGGAATATGAGTGCAGGGGATGGGTTGCAAGTATTTGAAACTGAAAAGGGAACTGTGGCTCTATTAACATGCTACGACATTGAGTTTCCAGAAATTGTCCGTATGGCAAAAGCAAAAGGAGCAGATGTGATCTTTTGTCCTTCTTGTACAGATGACCGTCATGGCTTCCATCGTGTACGTTATACATGCCATGCAAGAGCCATTGAGAATCAAGTATATGTTGTCACAACAGGCACTGTCGGTTCTCTTCAAACCGTTGATTTTATGAGAGGGAACTTTGGGCAGGCTGCTGTCATTACGCCAAATGATGTCCCGTTTCCACCAAAAGGCATCTTAGTTGAAGGAGAAATTAACCAAGATATGTTGGTAACTGCAGACCTTGATTTAGAGCTGCTGTATCAAGTACGTGAACGTGGCTCCGTAACTACTTGGCGTGATCGCCGAACAGACCTATATCCAGATTGGGAAGAGAGTAAAGACAAAAACCTTATTTAAAGGAGGAAATTATGTTTCGTAAAGAGCTTTATGTGTTCAAAGAAGAAAAACCAGTTCGAGCCGTTATTCGTACGTATGAACCTAAGGACTTTCCAAGCTTAATAAAAATACAAGAGGAAAGCTTTCCCCCACCTTTTCCTTCTGAGTTATGGTGGAATACAGAACAGCTCACGAACCATGTTGAGCGATTTCCTGAGGGAGCCCTTTGTATGGAGGTTGATGGTGAGATTGTAGCTTCAATGACTGGCTTGATTGTCAACTTTGACGAAGATGATCCCGATCATTCCTGGGAAGATATCACAGATAATGGCTATATTACGAATCATGATCCGAATGGGAACACATTATACGTTGTTGATATTGGTGTTCGGCCTGCTTTTAGAAAATATGGTTTAGGTAAGTGGTTAATGCAATCGATGTATGAGGTGGTTGTTCACCTAGGGTTAGAAAGACTTTTAGGTGGGGGGCGAATGCCTGGGTATCATAAAGTAGCAGACCAACTAACAGCCCATCAATATTTAGAAGAGGTTTTAAAAGGTGATCTAAAGGATCCCGTCATTACATTCTTATTGAGATGTGGCCGTACACCAGTAAGAGTAGTTGAAAATTACCTAGATGATGAAGAATCACGAAATTACGGGGCGCTTATGGAGTGGAAGAACCCGAACATCTTTAAAAGGTGTTAGAGAAGGAGAAACGAAAATATGGAATTTATAAGAATAACGAATCTAGAGGACCCGCTTTTTAAACAAATGTATCAACTCATGAAAGATGTATTTCCGAAAGAGGAAGTATTAGCGTTTGATTTATGGAAAGAGCCCCTAGAGGACCCAAGTATCCGTGTGTTTGTTGCGGTTCATCAGGGAAAGGTCGTTGGTGCAACGGAGTATCGCTATTATGAGGATTTTAACGTAGCGATGACAGATTTTACAATCATTGGGGAAGCAGGTCTTGGAGCGGGGCCGTTCTTAGCTGAGAAAAGATTAGAGGACTTACATGAGCTTGCATCTGCTAATGAGAAGAAACTATTTGGGATGTTTGCAGAAATCTACGATCCTTATCAAGTTGAGCATCATTCTTTTGGTGGGGTAAAACCAATGGATCCGTATGTCCGTCGCGAAGTGTTAGCCCATCTAGGTTATAAGCGTATCGATTTCACCTATGTTCATCCTTCATGGAATAATGACGGTGAAGCTGTGAAAGGACTAGATTTATGCTTCTTACCTATGGAAAAAGGAACAACAGATCTTCCAACACCATTAGTTGTAGAATTTTTAAGAAGATACTATACCGTTCTACCGAACAAGCCAGAATCATGGCTTTCAATGATTGAGGACCTACAATCTAAAAGTCGTATCGCTCTTTTACCTTTTTAGTCTATATATATATCATCATGCCCTAACAATACAATTAGGGTGTTTTTTTGTTTCTGTGGTTGAAATAGAAAGAGGGTAGAACAGAGTAAAGGTTACTAGGAATTGACATAGAACTCGTAGATCTATTACGAGAATGGTATAATATGGGTTTGATAATGGTGAAAGATGAGTGTTCACATGAACTAGAAAATTAGGCAAGGATCTTTTCTGAATCAATGTATTATAGTGCGCATATAGTAAGGGGGATTTATTTGCAGATCACTCTAATTAGACATGGAAAGTCTCTTTACACTGAAAATAGAAAACTAACTTGTGTAGATTTTAAGAATTGGGTAGATAACTATAATGTAAATGGTGTATTTGAGGAGACAGAATATCCCTTGGATACGCTACAGAATATAGAAAGAGCAAAAATAATTATGTCGAGTGACTTAAAAAGAGCCATGCAGTCAGCCTTGTTAATATCCTCTGACATAGAGGTTGTACCAAATCCCATATTCCGAGAGGCTGATTTGCCGACGCCCTCAGTAAAGTTGGGTTTGAAATGTAAGCCAGAACTTTGGTCTATTATTCTAAGGGCCTTGTGGCTTTGTGGCTACTCTAAGGAATGTGAGTCATGTAAAGATGCTAAAATAAGAGCAAGCGATGCAGCACAACAGTTGATTGAAACCGCATATAAATATGAATCAGTAGTGTTAATGGGACATGGCTATTTTAATATGCTGATAGCGAAAGAACTCCAGAAAAAAGGGTGGAAAGGCAAAAAAAGAACAAGTGCAAAACATTGGATGAGTACTACATATTCTTATTAGAAATGATAACTTACATAATATTAGGGTGAGTAACTTGGAAAAAAGAATACGAAATATACTAGATAAAATACCAAAAGTAGAAGAAGGAAAAAGAGTAGTTCTTGGAATTGATGGATTGAGTCGCTCTGGTAAAACAACATTGGTAAAAGAAATTAAGCAACACTTCCATAAGCCAGTTTGCATTTTTCATATAGATGATTACATAGTTGAGAGAAAGAAGCGGTATAACACTGGATATGAAGAATGGTATGAGTATTACAGTTTGCAATGGGATGTAGGAGAACTAGCAAAGAGTTTGTTTACACAACTAAAGGAAGCTGAGACACTTCAGTTATTAACATATGAAGATGATGCTGATTCCCATACATTACAAAACGTTATATTACCTAATACTTGTCTCATTATTATAGAAGGGGTTTTTCTACAAAGAAAAGAGTGGAGGGATTTCTTCGATTCTATTATTTATATAGATAGTTCGCGGGAAAATAGGTTTAATCGTGAAAGCGATGTGACTCGAAATAATATCGGGAAATTTGAACGGAGATACTGGAAAGCAGAAGAACATTATATGAAGACTGTTTCTCCAATAGAAAAAGCTGATTTTGTCATGCGCAATTAAGTTTGTATTTGTCGGAATATCTAAGAGTTCTTCTTGAACATTTATGAAATATAAGAAAATGTGAAGAAAGTAGCGACATCCATTTATTACAGGGTGTCTCTTTTTTTGATGGCATCTTTTGTTGATCTTCGGAATGATAGTCATTAACAATTGTGTAAAGTCACCTTTACAGTAAAGTTTACTTTACATTATAATAATATATAGGTACAGAAAGGATGTTGCTTCTGTGAATAATCGAATGAAAGAATTAAGGCAGATTAATGGAATATCTCAGGAACAAATGGCGGCTAAGTTGGGAGTGTCCCGACAGACCATTATTTCGATTGAAAAGGGGCGGTACAATCCTTCATTACCTCTCGCCATCCAAATTGCACGGTGCTTTAACACGATTGTAGAAGAAGTGTTTTTAATTGACGATGAAGAAAAGTAATCTGAAAAAATATATGGCTTTAACTAAGGAGGAGTTTGTGTGGCAATGAGTAGTAAAGCAGGTAGAAGAGTTTTTTTTGTCAGTGGGCTATTATTTTCACTATATAGTTTGTTACTGATTTATGCTAGCGTTTCAACAGGGGCATTCTTTATGGGACACGAGGTTGTTTTTGTAGGTACTTCAATTATGTCTTTTTGTCTATCTTATTTATATCCTCAATTCAAGGAAAACGATGAACGTTCTAAAAGGATACGTGAGAGAGGTTTGTTTTTTAGTTACTTTTTCATTTTAGGCTACATGATCATTTTGATGCCACTCTTACAATTTCATATTATCAATTTAAATGGATACCAAGCAGTTAGCTTATTAGCAACATTAACAATTAGTACGGTCTTTACGTCTTTTGTTATTTTGTCAAAACGCTATTAGAAGTATTACTTAAAATTGATTTGATGAAAATATTTATTGGGGAAGTAATGATAAGGGGAATCAAAATAAAGGAGGCCTATGCAAAAGCATAAGCCTCTTTAAACTATTCCAATTGTAAGTCTTTACTTATCCTAAAACATACGATGTGCTTTTGCATTACCTCGTGCTCGAATGGTATTCTGTGACACCTGAGTTTCACCATTAACCTGAGCATTCAAATGCTTACGGCTCGTCCATCTATGGTGAAATAACTGAGATTGCTGATCTAATTGATCTTTGTAGCTCATTATTTATCACCTCATGATTAGGATAATGATATTCGAAGGAATATCTCTTATATGTTTTGTTAACATCGACAAAATTATAAGTAGAAATTTAATTAATTGAAGCTGTAGAAGTAAAGTATTCTCTTAGAACCTACTGTTGTTTGCTTTTTAATATATGAAGAATATATTTCCAGTTGATTTGTATATAAATATCATGGTATCTTATTTATCCCAGCAGGAAATGCTGTTGGATAGTAGAAATCACTTCGGAAAAATAATTTCAAAAAGAAGTTGACTTCCACGAATATTAATCGTATAATAAGTTTTGTCGCCAATGTGAATAACGTAAGAAATTTCGCAGAAGTTGACAACGAAGTAAATGAATGCTATGATTAGTTTCTAGCAAAAATTGAACCTTGAAAACTGAACAAAACAAAACGTCAACGTTAATTCTTTTATACGTAAGACATAGTCTTACAAAAAAGTTGAACTAGATTCAACAAATGAGCAAGTCAAACTTTTTTCGGAGAGTTTGATCCTGGCTCAGGACGAACGCTGGCGGCGTGCCTAATACATGCAAGTCGAGCGGACGAAAGGGAGCTTGCTCCCTTTCGTTAGCGGCGGACGGGTGAGTAACACGTGGGTAACCTGCCTGTAAGATTGGGATAACTCCGGGAAACCGGGGCTAATACCGGATAATTCCTTTCCTCGCATGAGGAAAGGTGGAAAGATGGCTTCGGCTATCACTTACAGATGGACCCGCGGCGCATTAGCTAGTTGGTGAGGTAACGGCTCACCAAGGCGACGATGCGTAGCCGACCTGAGAGGGTGATCGGCCACACTGGGACTGAGACACGGCCCAGACTCCTACGGGAGGCAGCAGTAGGGAATCTTCCGCAATGGACGAAAGTCTGACGGAGCAACGCCGCGTGAGTGAAGAAGGTTTTCGGATCGTAAAACTCTGTTGTTAGGGAAGAACAAGTACCGTTCGAATAGGGCGGTACCTTGACGGTACCTAACCAGAAAGCCACGGCTAACTACGTGCCAGCAGCCGCGGTAATACGTAGGTGGCAAGCGTTGTCCGGAATTATTGGGCGTAAAGCGCGCGCAGGCGGTTCCTTAAGTCTGATGTGAAAGCCCACGGCTCAACCGTGGAGGGTCATTGGAAACTGGGGAACTTGAGTGCAGAAGAGGAAAGCGGAATTCCACGTGTAGCGGTGAAATGCGTAGAGATGTGGAGGAACACCAGTGGCGAAGGCGGCTTTCTGGTCTGTAACTGACGCTGAGGCGCGAAAGCGTGGGGAGCAAACAGGATTAGATACCCTGGTAGTCCACGCCGTAAACGATGAGTGCTAAGTGTTGGAGGGTTTCCGCCCTTCAGTGCTGCAGCTAACGCATTAAGCACTCCGCCTGGGGAGTACGGTCGCAAGACTGAAACTCAAAGGAATTGACGGGGGCCCGCACAAGCGGTGGAGCATGTGGTTTAATTCGAAGCAACGCGAAGAACCTTACCAGGTCTTGACATCCTCTGCCAACCCTAGAGATAGGGCATTCCCCTTCGGGGGACAGAGTGACAGGTGGTGCATGGTTGTCGTCAGCTCGTGTCGTGAGATGTTGGGTTAAGTCCCGCAACGAGCGCAACCCTTGATCTTAGTTGCCAGCATTCAGTTGGGCACTCTAAGGTGACTGCCGGTGACAAACCGGAGGAAGGTGGGGATGACGTCAAATCATCATGCCCCTTATGACCTGGGCTACACACGTGCTACAATGGACGGTACAAAGGGCAGCAAGACCGCGAGGTTTAGCCAATCCCATAAAACCGTTCTCAGTTCGGATTGTAGGCTGCAACTCGCCTACATGAAGCCGGAATCGCTAGTAATCGCGGATCAGCATGCCGCGGTGAATACGTTCCCGGGCCTTGTACACACCGCCCGTCACACCACGAGAGTTTGTAACACCCGAAGTCGGTGGGGTAACCATTTGGAGCCAGCCGCCTAAGGTGGGACAGATGATTGGGGTGAAGTCGTAACAAGGTAGCCGTATCGGAAGGTGCGGCTGGATCACCTCCTTTCTAAGGAAATAATTGAGACGTTGACGCATGAGTTTTGTTCAGTTTTGATGGTTTAATAAAAACTATCAATAGAAATGATTGTTCTTTGAAAACTAGATAAAGTTAGAAATGAAAGTCAAGAAAGATACCGAGTATCGCCATTTTAGGTTTTAAACCTTAAAACAAAGACCATTTAGTGGTTAAGTTAGAAAGGGCGCACGGTGGATGCCTTGGCACTAGGAGCCGATGAAGGACGGGACTAACACCGATATGCTTCGGGGAGCTGTAAGTAAGCTTTGATCCGGAGATTTCCGAATGTGGGAACACATCACTCGTAATGGAGTGATATCTTCACCTGAATACATAGGGTGTTGAAGGCAGACCCAGGGAACTGAAACATCTAAGTACCTGGAGGAAGAGAAAGCAAACGCGATTCCCTGAGTAGCGGCGAGCGAAACGGGATTAGCCCAAACCAAGAGGCTTGCCTCTTGGGGTTGTAGGACACTCTATACGGAGTTACAAAGGAACGAAGTAGACGAAAAAGTCTGGAAAGGCTTGTCAAAGAAGGTAATAACCCTGTAGTCGAAACTTCGTTCTCTCTTGAGTGGATCCTGAGTACGGCGGGACACGTGAAATCCCGTCGGAAGCTGGGAGGACCATCTCCCAAGGCTAAATACTCCCTAGTGACCGATAGTGAACCAGTACCGTGAGGGAAAGGTGAAAAGCACCCCGGAAGGGGAGTGAAATAGAACCTGAAACCGTGTGCCTACAAGTAGTCAGAGCCCGATGCATATTTCTTTGGAAATATGCTGGGTGATGGCGTGCCTTTTGTAGAATGAACCGGCGAGTTACGATCCCATGCAAGGTTAAGTCGATGAGACGGAGCCGTAGCGAAAGCGAGTCTGAATAGGGCGAATGAGTATGTGGTCGTAGACCCGAAACCAGGTGATCTACCCATGTCCAGGGTGAAGTTCAGGTAACACTGAATGGAGGCCCGAACCCACGCACGTTGAAAAGTGCGGGGATGAGGTGTGGGTAGCGGAGAAATTCCAATCGAACTTGGAGATAGCTGGTTCTCTCCGAAATAGCTTTAGGGCTAGCCTCATGTGTAAGAGTCTTGGAGGTAGAGCACTGTTTGGACTAGGGGCCCTCATCGGGTTACCGAATTCAGACAAACTCCGAATGCCAAAGACTTATCCATGGGAGTCAGACTGCGAGTGATAAGATCCGTAGTCAAAAGGGAAACAGCCCAGACCACCAGCTAAGGTCCCAAAGTATACGTTAAGTGGAAAAGGATGTGGAGTTGCTTAGACAACCAGGATGTTGGCTTAGAAGCAGCCACCATTTAAAGAGTGCGTAATAGCTCACTGGTCGAGTGACTCTGCGCCGAAAATGTACCGGGGCTAAACGTATCACCGAAGCTGTGGATTGACACCTCTGGTGTCAGTGGTAGGAGAGCGTTCTAAGGGCGTTGAAGCTAGACCGTAAGGACTGGTGGAGCGCTTAGAAGTGAGAATGCCGGTATGAGTAACGAAAGACAGGTGAGAATCCTGTCCACCGAATATCTAAGGTTTCCTGAGGAAGGCTCGTCCGCTCAGGGTTAGTCGGGACCTAAGCCGAGGCCGATAGGCGTAGGCGATGGACAACAGGTTGAAATTCCTGTACCGCCTCTCTTCCGTTTGAGCAATGGGGGGACGCAGGAGGATAGGGTAAGCGCACTGCTGGATATGTGCGTCTAAGCAGTTAGGCTGGTGATGAGGCAAATCCTTGTCACCTGAAGGCTGAGCTGTGATAGCGAGGGAAATATAGTACCGAAGTTCCTGATTCCACACTGCCAAGAAAAGCCTCTAGCGAGGAAGAAGGCGCCCGTACCGCAAACCGACACAGGTAGATGAGGAGAGAATCCTAAGGTGAGCGAGAGAACTCTCGTTAAGGAACTCGGCAAAATGACCCCGTAACTTCGGGAGAAGGGGTGCTTTTTAGGGTGCATAGCCCTGAAAAGCCGCAGTGAATAGGCCCAGGCGACTGTTTAGCAAAAACACAGGTCTCTGCGAAGCCGTAAGGCGAAGTATAGGGGCTGACGCCTGCCCGGTGCTGGAAGGTTAAGGGGAGTGCTTAGCGCAAGCGAAGGTGCGAACCGAAGCCCCAGTAAACGGCGGCCGTAACTATAACGGTCCTAAGGTAGCGAAATTCCTTGTCGGGTAAGTTCCGACCCGCACGAAAGGCGTAACGATCTGGGCACTGTCTCAACGAGAGACTCGGTGAAATTATAGTACCTGTGAAGATGCAGGTTACCCGCGACAGGACGGAAAGACCCCGTGGAGCTTTACTGTAGCCTGATATTGAATTTTGGCACAGCTTGTACAGGATAGGTAGGAGCCGTAGAAACCGGAGCGCCAGCTTCGGTGGAGGCGTCGGTGGGATACTACCCTGGCTGTGTTGAAATTCTAACCCGCGCCCCTGATCGGGGCGGGAGACAGTGTCAGGTGGGCAGTTTGACTGGGGCGGTCGCCTCCTAAAAGGTAACGGAGGCGCCCAAAGGTTCCCTCAGAATGGTTGGAAATCATTCGCAGAGTGTAAAGGCACAAGGGAGCTTGACTGCGAGACCTACAAGTCGAGCAGGGACGAAAGTCGGGCTTAGTGATCCGGTGGTTCCGCATGGAAGGGCCATCGCTCAACGGATAAAAGCTACCCCGGGGATAACAGGCTTATCTCCCCCAAGAGTCCACATCGACGGGGAGGTTTGGCACCTCGATGTCGGCTCATCGCATCCTGGGGCTGTAGTCGGTCCCAAGGGTTGGGCTGTTCGCCCATTAAAGCGGTACGCGAGCTGGGTTCAGAACGTCGTGAGACAGTTCGGTCCCTATCCGTCGTGGGCGTAGGAAATTTGAGAGGAGCTGTCCTTAGTACGAGAGGACCGGGATGGACGCACCGCTGGTGTACCAGTTGTCTTGCCAAAGGCATCGCTGGGTAGCTATGTGCGGAAGGGATAAGTGCTGAAAGCATCTAAGCATGAAGCCCCCCTCAAGATGAGATTTCCCATCACTTTTGTGAGTAAGATCCCTGAAAGATGATCAGGTAGATAGGTCAGAGGTGGAAGCGTGGTGACACGTGGAGCTGACTGATACTAATCGATCGAGGACTTAACCAAAGAGTCATATGTAATACCGATACTCAACTTTCTGACTTTCACTTTATCTAGTTTTGAGAGAACAACGTTCTCCAGTTAAATAGCTGTCTGGTGATGATGGCGAAGAGGTCACACCCGTTCCCATGCCGAACACGGAAGTTAAGCTCTTCAGCGCCAATGGTAGTTAGGGGCTGTCCCCTTGTGAGAGTAGGACGTCGCCAGGCAATTAATAGAGATAGTTCAGTCGAGCTATCTTTTTTGTTTGTATTCAAATAGATGAATGACATATTCTGAAATAGCATAAGCCTAATTACTGCGGAGGGTTTCGAGGAGCAAGAAGGTCAAGGAAGTGAAATGAGAGAAACCGGAATGGGTACCACCCATGAGGATTTGAACGAATGAGCTGACGCAGAGATTCGCCGCTCATCGGAAGCCGGAGCCAGCGCAGATGGTAGTTAGGGGCTCCCCTTGTGAGAAGTAAGACGTTGCCAGGTACTTTTAAAAGCAGCTCAAATAGGCTGCTTTTTTTGTATGTTTAAGAATAGGTGTTTTCAAAAAATTATAAAGCATAAGCCCATGTAAAGCGAAGGGTTTCGAGGAGCAAGAAGATCAAGGAAAAGAAATGAGAGAAAACCGGAATGGGTACCACCCATGAGGATTTGAACGAATGATCTGACGTAGTGATTCGCCGTTCATCGGAAGCCGGAGCCAGCGCAGATGGTAGTAAGTAGCGCCTCCTGTGAGAGTAGGACGTCGCAAGGCAATAAAAAAAGAAATAATTCAAATGAGCTTTTTTTGTTTGTATAGAAATAGATGAATGACATATTGTGAATACCGTAAGTCGATGTATGGTGGAAGTTGTAAAGAAGCAAGAAAATTTCCGATTAAACTGACTCAAACGGACATCAGAGCCCTTATTTTAACAAAAATGTGCTATTCTTCAATCGAAACGGACATAGATGACCCTATTTATGGGGAAATAGCCTCTCTCATAGTCATTTATAGCGAAATAAGGTCTCCTATGTCCGTTCACATAGAAAAAGTGCTAATTTACCTGCAAATAAGGTCATCTGTGTCCGATAGCAAGATGCCCCAATCTGTACTAACAACCTTCCCAAAAAAGCTATTCTCAGGATTAATTAACTTCTATTCACCTCTGGTGTAAATACTTTGAAGCAATACATAAAAACAAAAGTATCCATAACCTAATGAACAACTGGACTCGAAACTAGTCCAGTTTTTTTCTACTAATTTGGGTTCATTTCTTGACACACATATTAGAAAAGTCTAATATGATATAAAACACATTAGAAATTTCTAATATGAAGGAGCGGGGATTATGTTGAAAAATATTGATATAGATACGAAAGTGAAGTTCCTGCAAGGATTTGCGCATAAAATTAGAATTCAAATTCTTGAAAGTATTAAACAACAAGAAAAAACAGTATCTGAAATTGTAAGTGAATTAGATGGAAATCAATCTAGTATTTCTCAACATATTTCATGTTTAAAAGGCTGTGGTTTGATTGTTGGAAGGCAGGAAGGGAAGTATATCTTTTATAGCCTAAGTAATCAAAAAGTTCGAGATTTATTAACAATATTTGATGATGTACTTGAAGAAGTACAAGATGATGTAGCTAACTGTCAGAATATTATCATCAAGGAGTGAGTCAAATGGGAGAGCAATGTTGTAATTCAAACAAGGAAGAAGACAATCAGGCTGCTGATAGTAAAAGTTGTTGCTCGCAAGTAACAAAAAAAAAGGAAACTACTAAAAGTTGTTCTAATCAAGAAGCTACCAGTGGAAACGCGCCCGGATGTAGTCGTGATCTGGGTGCAGAGGAAACGAATTCCTGCTGCAGTATTCCAGCTGGAGATAACAAAATAAATGAATCTAATCCAGCCAAAACAAATGGGGAGAAATTTGAATATCGAATATATGGAATGGATTGTCCATCATGTGCAACAACGATTGAAAAAGCACTACGTAAGTTAAAAAATATTGAAGATGCAGTAGTACATTATAATTCAGGGAAATTGCAAGTAATTGGCAGTGGTGCTATAGGCATAGAAACTGAAGTTGAAAAGCTAGGATTTAAGGTAGAACCCTTAAATCAGAATAAAAATGAAAGATTATACGATGTTCAAGGGATGGACTGCAGTAGTTGTGCTAAAAGCATTGAAAATCATCTCAATATGAATCCAGCTGTTCAACGTGTTAGTGTGAATTTTTCAACAGGGAAAATGAAGGTAGAACATGAGAACAGTGTAGAAGATATTATTTCTGAGGTATCGAAGGTTGGTTTTAAGGCATCATTACTTTCAAAGAACAAGAGGTCTGAAGAAGGTAGAAGTAAAGAAGGTATTGGAACCATTATTACTTCAGGAATCTTGATTGCATTGGGGTTTGTTGGTTCTTTTACCGGAATTTCTCCATATGTGAGCACACTATTATATGCAATAGCAATGGTCATTAGTGGCTATAAACCAGTCAAGAGTGCCTATTATTCTATTAAAAGTCGTTCACTAGATATGAATGTTCTTATGTCTGCTGCGGCCATTGGAGCTGCTTTTATTGGTGAATGGTTGGAAGGGGCAACCGTTGTATGGTTGTTTGCGCTCGGAACGACTCTTCAAAATATGTCGATAGAGAAAACGAGAAATTCTATTCGAAGCCTTATGAATCTTGCTCCAACAGAAGCATGGATTAAAGTGGGCTCTCAGTTAATCAAAAAGCCTGTTGAAGATGTATCAATTGGAGATTTATTAATTGTAAAACCAGGAGATAAAATTCCATTAGATGGTGAGATCATAACAGGTGAATCAAGCGTCAATCAAGCCCCTATTACTGGGGAATCGATCCCAGTAGATAAGCAGGTTGGAGATCCTGTTTATGCTGGAACAATCAATCAAAATGGTTCACTTGAAATTAAAGTGACAAAGTTAGTTGAAGATACAACCATTGCGAAAATCATTCACTTAGTAGAAGAAGCGCAGGAGCAGAAAGCACCTACTCAAGCGTTTATTGATAAATTTGCAAATATCTATACACCGATTGTGTTTGTATTAGCATTAGTTGTTATGATTCTCCCACCTTTAGTTGGCTTCGGTACTTGGGGAGATTGGTTTTATAAAGGACTTGAATTATTAGTTGTAGCTTGTCCGTGTGCACTTGTTATATCAACTCCAGTTGCCATTGTATCTGCAATCGGAAATGCTGCCAAAAATGGTGTACTAATAAAGGGTGGTACATTTTTAGAAAAAGCTGGAGCAATCAATGCTATTGCTTTTGATAAAACAGGAACTTTGACTGAAGGGAAACCGAAAGTATCAGAAGTGAAAACCCTAAGTGCTACTGAAGACGAACTACTATCAATTGCTTACACTCTAGAGGATTATTCAACACATCCTATTGCACAAACCATTGTGGAGTATGCTATGGATAAGGGAATTCAATCAAAGCAGGGAGAATTATTTAAAAGCATTGTAGGAAAAGGCGTCCAAGCAACGATCAACGGAGAAATTTACTATGCTGGGAACGCAAGACTCTTTGATGAAGTGAATATTCCATTAGGCACTGCGAAAGCCATGGTAGAAGATATGCAACAGGCAGGTAAGACAGTTGTCATTGTTGGAACAAAACGAAACATAATGGGAGTTATATCAGTTGCAGATACCATTCGAACTACAACTGTGAAGGCTTTAGATGGCTTGAAGCAAGTTGGGGTAAATGAAGTGGTGATGCTAACAGGCGATAATGAAGGTACAGCAAAAATGATTTCTAAAGAAGCAAGTGTAAGTCGATACTTTGCTGACCTATTACCAGAAGATAAAGTAGATGCCATTAAGAAACTACAAAAAGAAGGTCATAGTGTAGCAATGGTGGGAGACGGTATTAATGATGCTCCTGCACTCGCAACAGCAGATTTAGGTATTGCAATGGGAGGAGCTGGCACTGACACTGCAATGGAAACGGCTGATATTGTATTAATGGCAGATAATCTTGAAAAGCTGCCACATACGATTAAGTTAAGCAGAAAAGCACTAGCCATTATTAAACAAAACATCTGGTTCTCTCTAATCGTAAAATTTGTAGCATTGGCGTTAATTTTCCCAGGATGGTTAACACTGTGGTTAGCTGTTTTAAGTGATACCGGTGCTGCTATTATTGTTATCTTAAATGCTCTACGTCTCCTCAGAGTTAAATAAATATTCTTAAGTCGTTCAGTGTATTCACTGGACGGCTTTTTTTGAACAATGTCCTATGAGGTGTTTTGCTTTTTGGAATTAGTTTCTTTACTTAGGGAAGATTAAGTCAAAAGAGGACTGATACATCTACTAGTAAAAAGGGGAATAATAGTATGGTAAATCAAGATTTAAAAAAAGGAGAAATGGGAGCCTGGATTAGTATAGGAGCCTATATTTTTCTGTCTTCCATTAAGCTAGTTGTTGGATATGTCGGAGAATCAAATGCATTAAGAGCCGATGGTTTAAATAACCTAACAGATGTTGTAGCGTCAATAGCTGTGCTTATTGGCTTGAAAATAGCTCAAAAGCCTGCAGACGAAAACCATAAATATGGACACTCGAAAGCAGAAACAATTGCATCTTTAGTTGCTGGAATTATCATACTTAGTGTAGGATTACAGGTTATTTATAGCTCATTTCAACTGTTTTTAAATCCTATCAATTCAAGGCCTGATTTGTATACAGCTTTTGTTGGTTTATTTAGTGCGATTGTGATGTTCTTTGTTTATCGTTTTAATAAGAAACTTTCAAAAGAAGTCGGAAGTAAAGCCCTATATTCTGCTGCTCAAGACAACCGTTCTGATGCACTTGTAAGCATCGGGACAGTCATTGGGATAACTGGGGCCTATTTTGGTTTAGCATGGCTTGATCCCGCTACAGCTGCAATTGTAGGAGTGTTGATCTGCATTACAGCATGGGGAATTCTAAAGGATGCTGTTCATGAGTTAACAGATGGATTTGAAGCGAATCAATTAAATGAAATTGAAAGCACAATTAGCACAACCCCGGGTGTAAAGTTCGTAAAAGAAATAAAAGCAAGATTAGCTGGAAATCAACCTTTAGTAGATGCCACCATCTTTGTGGATTCTTCTCTTTCAGTTAGTCAAAGCCATGAAATTACAGAAGACATTGAGAATCGATTGAGTCGCCAACACAATATTAAGTATGTACACATTCATATTGAACCGTATTAATGTTTGATGAGTGTTAATTTTAGTATCTTGACTTGTCATATGAGGTAATGCTTTACTGAAAATATAAATCAAGGTATGTGAAATGGCTTATTTGTTAAAAAGCTAATGAATACATTAAATCAAGTCCAACAGGGTTCATCAAACTCTGGTTGAAAGATAAGCGATTCTTCAAGGTGGATATCGCCCCCTTCTTGAACGAAAAAAAGCCCCCAACCGATTTTAAGGAAAGGGGCTTTCCATATTATACAGTAACTGGCTCTTGCTTTTCTGTTTCTTTCTTTTTCGGACCTTGTGTATTCATATATTTCTTAATCATTGGCAATATCCAGCGGTCCAAACCATATCTACCAGCATTGTAACCTGCAATCAAGATGATGAATCCCATAAGGATATCTGTTGGGTTATGAGATACAGTTCCTGCTAGAATAAATGCAAAGTTCATCAGAACCCCAAAGAATGCTGCTGCAGTGGTAAAGCAACCTAATATTAAACCTAATCCTACTAAAAATTCACCCATAGGAACCAAGAAATTGAATAATTCAACGTTTGGTAGTGCCACACCTTCTAGGAACGTTACATACCAGCCATATACGATACCATCCGGTCCAGCTACTGGATTTGCAATTGCACCATTTATAAATCCTGAAGCATCAAATCCACCAGTAAGTTTTCCCCATCCAGCAGTCATCCAAGCAAACCCTAGATAGAATCGTAAAGCCGTTAAAATATATGCACAAACCTTATTATTTCTTAAAAAATTTACAACCATTATGGTTACCTCCTATTCCCGTATTGGGAAGTTATTTTATGTGAATTACTTCACATACTTTACACTTTTTATTTTACTTGTTTTAAAGAAAGATGCAGTGATTTTCCTCACACCCAACACTGGGGTTTTATTCATTTTTATTCGTGTGCTGTCTAAGTTAATCTTTAGGCTGTTACATTCAACTAATCAGATACTTACAGACCAAGAACAATATTATCAAGCGAAAACGATCGCCTGTAATATTCGTCCCATATAAAGAAGATATTTTTAGTCCGAATCCATTTTAAATGTTTTTCTGACAACATCTGGACAGATTTCCTGGGAAATTGTCAGTTAGGAGTGATTTTTGTCACATCACTTTTTTGGAGAACGTGATAAATTTAACAGTAATATAGAACCATTTCTTATATGTGTAATCTAGCTAATAGGTTCTGAGAAGTGGAGAAAAGTCTAGAGAAAGGTTCTGTATATACTTTTACATCTTAGGAGTGAATCATCATGAGTTTTACAAAACCTGCAGTAAAACTATTAAACCAGTTGACTTTCAAAAAGAAGTTTGTTCTCATTTTTATTATTGTATTTTTACCGATTGGTTTATTAAGTACGATGGCAACAATTAATTTACAACAGGATATTGCTTTTACTAAGAAAGAAGAAGAAGGATTAAGTTATTTACGAGAACTATATCCACTAATTCAGTTAACACAACAGCATCGTGGACTGTCAGTAGCTTATTTAAGTGGGGACCAATCAGTGAAAGCAGAAGTTGAAGAAAAGCAAAAGGCTATTAACGAACAGCTTCAATCTATTACGTCACATATGGAGACAGCCAACAACGTGCTCTCTGAAAAGATGGTTCCTAGAAAAGTAGCGATTGAAGATGATTGGAAATCAATCCAATCTGGAGTTTTTTCATATGAAGTTAATGAATCTGTTTCAAAGCATAATGCATTGGTTGCCAATCAACTTGCACTAGTTAGTTCAGTGGCTGACCATTCGAATTTAAGTCTTGATCCAAATGTAGAAAATAGTCATATTAACGATTTATTAGTTCAGTATTTGCCGCAAATTACCGAGTACATGGGAACAGCAAGAGCTGTTGGATCAGGAGTAGCAGCAAAGAAAAGTATGACAGAGGACCAAAAAATTCAACTTGTTTACCTGACAAAAATGCTTGAAAGCTATTTAGCAACAACAGAAGCAAAATATGATGTTATTTTTGAAGGAGATCCATCCTTAAAATCTGAGATCGGTCCAATTGCAGAAGAGTCGATTGAAAGAGCTAGAGGAATTGTATCTATTATTGAGGAAGACTTTCTTAATGCCAGTACAATTAGGATAAATGCATCAGAGTATTTTGAGGAAGCAACAGCAACAATTAATAGTATTTTTACGCTTATTGAGGAGCAAGAAAAAGCTTTAGGAAACAATATTGATGAAAAAGTCACTAGTCTACAAATGGAAAGAAATTTCACCTTAACTGTAGTAGCAATTATTTTAATCATTGTAATCTACTTATTTATCGCATTTGCTGTTTCCATTCGTGAGAATGTAGAAAAAATACAGAACGTTACCAATAAAATCGTCAACCGAGATCTTTCTCAAAATGTTGAAATTCACTCAAAGGATGAATTAAACGTCATTGGTCAGTCGATTAATCAGATACTTGTCGCATTTAAAGAGGTCGTTACGAATAGCCAGAATTTAGCACAAGAGGTGGCGTCCTCTTCTCAGGAGCTTGCAGCCATTACAGAAGAATCCACTCAGGCAACGAGCCAGATTTCTATGGCAATTGAAGAAGTTGCATCTGTTGTGGAAGGACAACTAGGACAGGCTGAGTCAAATGTTCGTTCAACAGACGAGCTGAAAAAAGAGGTATATGCCATTTCTTCGATTACGGATGAGGTATCCAATTCATCAGCAAATTCATCGGCACAAGCCGAAATTGGAGAAAAGGCGGTTCATCAAACCGTATCGCAGATGAACTTAATCAGTCAGGTTGTTCAGGATACATCCGAATTAATTAAGGTCTTAAGTGAACGCTCTGATGACATTGGAAACATTCTAAATGTTATTACAGGGATTTCGGAACAAACGAATTTACTAGCATTAAATGCTGCTATCGAAGCAGCAAGAGCTGGTGAGCATGGAAAGGGATTTGCTGTTGTAGCAGATGAGGTTCGCAAACTAGCAGAAGAATCATCTCGTTCAGCAAAGCAAATTCAAACATTGATTACAGAAATCCAAAAGGATACAAAGAAATCAATGGTTGCAATGGAGAGTGTTACGAAGGAAACAACGGAAGGGCTAACCATTGCAAACGAGACAGGTCGTAGCTTCGCTGCCATCTTTGAGGCTACAAAGCTAGTAGCCAATCAAATTAAAGAAGTGACCGCTTCATCTAGCAATATGCTGCAATCGATTGAAGAGCTGTCTAACTCTATTACAGAAACTGCTGAAAAAGCAAAGACAACAGAAGCAAGTACCCAGACTGTTGCCGCTTCAACAGAAGAGCAACTCGCTTCTATGGAGGAGATTACAGCTTCAGCAACAGCATTAAGTGAGCGTGCTCAAAGTCTACAGGAAATGGTTGAACAGTATACGATTCGCTAAAGTGTGAAATGGATTCAAGGAACAAATTGAAGTAGTTGAATAAAAGTAAAAGATACAGTCTCCTATTGACTGTATCTTTTTTTACATGGGTATTTAAAACTAAATGAAATTATGGAAAATATAATAAAATTATCTATTATTTGTAAGAAAATTATATATAATAGGTTCTAGGAATAGTACATTCATATGCTTATACATTATCAGATTTAAAAATGGAGGAAAACATTTCATGTCTAATGAAAATGAAATTCTTTTAGAAAAAGGGAAACAGAATGATTTAAAAGTAAAAGAAGAAAGAAAAGAAGGGGAACCGACTCCAGCGTTTAAAGGAGCTTCTTGGGCAGCATTAATCGTAGGGGTATCAGCTTACCTTATTGGATTGTTTAACGCGGATATGCAACTAAACGAAAAAGGATATTACTTTGCTGTTTTAGTATTCGGTCTCTACTCAGCAGTTTCGTTACAAAAAGCAGTCCGAGACAAAGACGAGGGTATTCCGGTAACTGGTATTTATTATGGTATTAGTTGGTTAGCAATTATTATCGCTATTTCATTAATGGCAATTGGCTTATATAATGCAGGAAGTATTGTATTAAGCGAAAAAGGATTTTATGCGATGTCATTTGTTCTTAGTATTTTTGCGGCCATAACGGTACAAAAGAATATAAGGGATACACAGAGGGCAAAAGATAGAGATTAATTCACCTTTTTGGTAGGTAAAATAAGCTTAGATTTATAAAAGAGGCATTATTCCAAAAGGAGTATTGTCTTTTTTTAAATACGGATTCTGCCATAGAAGAGTTTTCTGTACTTGATGAATTGTAACCATTGCTAGAGAATATGTTATTAAAAAAACTTGACAATGTGGAAGAGGGAAAGAAATATTGAATTCGCCTATAAATAAAAAAAGCCAAGTTTCTCTGTCAATAAGAGAAACTTGGCTTTTTTATTATAAAAGTGGAAAGGGAAATTATTGGTGACGTAAACCTAGAACACTTTCAGCGATGTTTACAGCATGATCGCCTATTCTTTCTAAGTTACTTACATAATCAACGAAGATAATACCAGCATCTCCATCACAACGGCCCTCATTTAAACGGCTGATATGCTTTCGACGTAGAACTCGTTCCATTTTGTCAATTCTCTCTTCTTGACTTAGAACGGTTTTTGCTAATTCTTCATCTTCATTTTCAAGTGACGTAATGGCATCCATTAACGTATGAATCGTTAATTCAGTCATTTCATTCAGTTCTTTTATGGCTTCATCAGAAAGAGTAACACGGTTGGCAATACGGTAATCGATTAACTCAACAATGTTCTCCATATGATCCCCAATACGTTCTAAGTCACGCACTGAATCAATCAGGTTAGCATGATCATTTGTTTCATCTGCAGATAACGGGTTTGCAGACACATCAATTAAATACTTAGTGATTTTACGGTCTAAATTATTGATTGCTTCCTCAACCTGAAATGCCATGTCAGCATGCTTCTTACTATTCGTATTTAAATAGCTAAGTGCTTCTTGAAGTCCTTTAATCGAAAGGTTAGCCATTCGAATAATCTCTTTTTTCGCTTGTCCTAAAGCAATAGAAGAAGACTTTTCGATAAACATTGGATTTAAATTTTGTGGCTTATAGTCAATCGTTGTATCTTCACCACGAATGATTTTCGTTACGAGCCACGCTAATGCTGCAATGAACGGAAACTGAATGACGGTATTAGAAACATTAAAGATTCCGTGAGCAAAGGCAATCGTCATCTCAGCATCAAGGTTTAAACTAGCTTGGATATAGGCAATGAAATTGGTATACAATTTAATACCTAATAAGAATATAACGGTTCCGATGATATTAAATAGGACATGGACAAATGCTGCTCTTCTTGCGGCAATAGATGTTCCAATTGCAGCTAAAACTGCAGTAATGGTTGTTCCAATATTATCCCCAAATAAAACTGGAAGTGCTGCTTGTAAGCTGATAGCATCTTGACCGAAAAGTTCTTGCAATATTCCAATTGTTGCACTGGAACTCTGGACAATTACTGTAAACACAGTACCTACGATAACACCTAAGATTGGATTGTCACTCATTGAGACCGTTAAGTCTACAAATAGATCAAGTGAACGTAATGGTTTCATACCATCACTCATAAAGCTCAGACCTAAAAATAGCGCACCAAATCCAAAGATGATCTGTCCATAGGCTTGCAAGCTTTTATTTTTGAAGAAAAACAGTAATATTGCTCCTAAACCTATAATAGGAAGAGCATAATCCCCAACCTTTATTCCAATGATAAAAGCGGTTACAGTTGTTCCGATATTAGCACCCATTATGACTCCAATGGCTTGCCTAAATGTCATGAACCCTGCGTTAACAAGTCCTACGGTTAATGCTGTTGTCCCTGAACTCGACTGAATAAGGATTGTTACGACGATACCGGATAGTACCCCCATAAACGGATTAGAGGTTGATCTTTCAAGAATCTCTCTTAATCGATCTCCTGCCGCATTCTGTAATCCATCTCCCATATACTTTATTCCAAACAGGAAGATTCCAAGTCCACCAACAAATTGAAATATCAATAGCTGTACATCTAAATCCAAGTTCTCCACTCCTAAAACGACAAAATTTGCAACGTACTGTCCAATTGTAAATTTTTTGTTGTGTTTTTGTAAATAAAAAAGGTGAAAAATTTACATGGAATTTACAAAGTGGTACGAAAAGCCGTAAATATTTTATTAGTTTGTGGATTTTTTTTACGTATATACTACAAATAGGAAAAAAATTTCCCCTATAAAAAATACCCAGAATATAATACAATGTAGGAAAATGTCGAAAAGAGATTCGGCGAAATAACGTGTTGGGGTGATCTTCCACATGTTTCTATATACGGAAATAAGGCAAATGGATGATGTTATGCTTGCAAAGGAATTTATTAAGTTAAAAGAAATACTCAAGGTTGAACAAAAGCACCTTTCATTTTATGAAATGGAAGTAATGGTAAAAAAGAAAGAAAAAATGAAAACCATTAAAAATGAGATGCTGAGGAGAGACATTAGTAAGAAAGAAGCAAAACTCTTATCTAAAAGTTCTTGATCTTAGGTATATTATTCCTAAAAAAGTGGAATATTATTTAATAAAGTTCTCCCTAAAGAACTTTGTCCTACAAAAGAGCCAAGTTATTGGCTCTTTCTTTTTTTCTCAAAATATTGTGTGAGCGGTCTTCGAAAAGGAAGATCGCTTTTTTGTGATGAATTTTCATGCGATAACTTTAGAATAAAACCGTCTAATATATTGAGAAAGAGAAAACGGGAGGAATAGGTTATGAAAAAATTACTTTTAATGTTTATGATAACGTTCTTTTTATTTCAAGTAGGTTGTAATCAACCAAATCGAATGCAAAATATAGAAGTGACAAAAGTAGTCGAAGGAGTGGAGGAGCATTTCCGAACTATTGATACTCCAAAGGATGTGAAGAAAATCCGCCATATAATTGAAAATGAACGTTGGGGATCTTCAGGAATATGGACAGGTACAGATTACATTATTACATTTTCAGAAACTGAAACATACCATGTATGTATATCAAAAAAAATCAAGTCGATATCCGTCTTCACGATTATTGACGGTGAAACAAAAGAAGCGGTTATGCTTCATGAGGATGCAGAGGTATTTTATGAGTTGCTTACAGATGAACGGTTTAAGTGAATTTTTTGTGATCTCCGCTAGAAGCTTCATGGCTAAAAGTGTATGTCGATGTTGATGAATGCTTATTTTGTTGAAGCTACCGAGAAGCTCGAATGTGGCGTTTTTTGTCGAATAATAATTATATTCGGATTTTTGATAATAAAATGTTCGTTTTCGATTATAAATATTGATTTTTGATAATAAAACAGTAGTTTTCGATAATAAAATGCTAGCTCCGTGGTTTAAGGGAACAAACAGAGCCCTGATTTGCACAACACACTCCAGAAACAGAACTTATTCATATAAACGAAACAAAAAGACAGTACTTTATGAGGAATATTGTTCTGAATCTAAGAGAATCAATCAGATTTTCATAGATTCGGAACAAATTTTCAATATACCGTTCGTACTTATAAAAAGTAATGTTGGATTCATATGGTAAACTAAATGTATGACTATTCTAAAGCATGGATAAGGCAATCGGTTGGGCATTAAGAGAATATGGGAAGCTTGATTCTAATAGGGTAATAGACATAACGAATAAGTATTCTCTATCTAAGTTGAGTATTCGAGAGGCGTTAAAGCATATAGGGAGTAAATAGTATTGTGCGGAGGAGAGAAATACAGTGGGTTTATTTGTTTACATCGGATTTGTATTACTGGCTTTGTTCATGAGCTTGTGGCAATCACGTTTGTATTTTTTGGAAATAAATA
This sequence comes from Rossellomorea marisflavi, assembly GCA_003667865.1. GTDB lineage: Bacteria > Bacillota > Bacilli > Bacillales > Bacillaceae_B > Rossellomorea > Rossellomorea marisflavi_C. Next base: position 2,141,171 of record CP033051.1, read on the forward strand.
CATAAAAGCAACCTATTCAATCCCATACTCACTGTTTATGGGAAGCTGGCAGGCGTTTGTGATGCTAGCTGTGGGATTCTTATTTTGGTCAAAGTTTGATCCTCTATGGACAAGTGTAGAGGTAGGGTTGAGCTACTATCTTATTATGTTTATCATTTTAACTATCATTGCATTTCTCGTCCTTTTATATTATAAAAAAGTCCAAAAATCATAGTTACTACTAGTAGGTGCACTTCTTTAAAAAGGAGAATGCGTCTTTGTTATTGAATAGAAGTGTAAAAGAAATGTTTGATTGTTTTATTATTGGAGGTGTACTTAGTGAGCATTGGTTATTTTATCCTATTTTTTATCGTGGGATTGTTTCTTTTATACATTATCATTGAAACAGCAGTTAGAAGCGGGATTAACAGCTCTGTACTAGGAAAATACCTCGAAGAAAAACATGGAATGAAAAATGAGAAAAAGTCCTTTCTTGACCGGGACTTAGATAATGACAAGTAATAAAGGGGTGAACAACATTATGGGGAGACTTATTCTGTCAGGTGGAGGAGATTCAGAACAGACTCTTACGATAGACAAAGAGTTTGTAAGCTTCTTGAATACGACTGAACCCTTATTGTACATTCCGATTGCAATGGATGCGAATTCCATTCCGTATGAGTCTTGTTTTGAATGGATTAACAGTGTGTTTAACCCTCTTGGGATCGAAAAAATTTCAATGTGGACGGAAAAAGATTTGAAGGGTAAAAGAGTGAATGATTTAGTACGCTTCTCAGCGGTATATATAGGCGGAGGCAACACCTACAGTCTGCTAAAGGATTTACATGAAACAGGTTTCAGTGAGGTGCTAACCGAGTATGTAGAAAATGGTGGGATTGTCTATGGTAGTAGTGCCGGAGCCATTATTTTTGGTAACAATATTAGAACGTGTTCACATAATGACCGAAATGATGTAGGATTAGACAGTTTTAATGGACTCGATTTCGTTAAAGAGTATTCAATCTGGTGCCATTACAATCGAGAAGAGGATCATTTGATTCATAACTTTGTCATTCAAAATGACAATCCAGTGATTGCACTACCTGAGGAAACAGCATTAATTGTAGAAGGAGATCATCTGAAAGTCATAGGGAGTAAACCTGCTTATATTTTTAACGGTTCGTCCGAGAATGTCATTTTACCGAATTGTACTGTATAACCCCAAGCTACTAGAGCTTGGGGTATAGTTTTTTTATAAGGTAGCTTTTGATGTAGAGGATACCAAGATATCAAGATCTTTAGCCAAGTTATGTAGCAATGTTGATACATTTTTTATATCCTCAATTGATTCGTGTTGTTGTTTTGTTTGGTCATACATAATCAAGCTATTTTCCTTTGCATCATTCGAGATTACATTAATAGTATGGATAGATGCAGAAACTTGTTGAGAACCTGCGGATAATTCCTCGGAGGCACTTGATACTCGTTCAATACTTTCCTCCGTATGTTTTGCTGCCCCGTGAATATCATTAAAGGTCTCGCGAGCTGTATTCATAATGTCGATCCCTTTTTTCACTTCATTTTGACCTTCATGAATGAAAGAGGATGCTTTGGTAGACTCTTCTAGAACTTCATGAATTAATGCAGCAATTTGCTTTGCGGAAGTTTCAGATTGATTTGCCAGCTTTCTTACTTCATCAGCTACTACCGCAAATCCTTTCCCATGTTCTCCAGCTCTTGCTGCTTCAATGGCTGCATTTAATGCCAACAGATTTGTTTGTGAGGAAATATCGGATATTAGAGTAATAATTGTCGTGATTTCATTTGATTTGCTCGCTAATGATTGAATGGAATCTGCAGACTGTATGACCGATTGAGAGATTTTATCCATTTGGATGATGGCATCCTGTACAACTTCATTTCCTTTGGCAGCACTGTATGTATTATTTTGTGAGATTTCATGGAGTGTTGTAGAGCTCGATGCAATTTCTTGAATACCATGAATGATTTCCTTAATTACATGCTCACTCTCGGTTGTTTTTTCGTATAGACTTTGATTTCCTTCCGATAAATGTTCAATTGTTCCAGTTACTTTACCGGAAACGGAAAAGTATTCATCTGTTCTCTGCTGTAATTCTTGAACCGTGCTTGTAACTTTAGTAGAGGTCATCTTTAATTTGTCTATTAATAGAGAAACGGTAGCTGTTTGTTCTTTATTTTCTTGCTCCAATGCATCGCTAGCTTTCTTTTTTACATATATATTTGTAATGGTAGCAGCACTTGTCAGGATTAAAAAAACAGCATGGATCATAAGTAATCCAAATGAATAGTCCTGATAGCCACAAACAATTTGAGGTAGAGTAAAATATCCAATAAGATGCTGTGCGGCAAACAAAATAGTACTTAAGATAATGAGAGAAATTGAATTGAAAAAAGCAATAATGGCAATAACAGCAAAAATACTAAAATGATACTCTACTAATCCTTCACCATTTGCGATAATCGCCATGCTACTAAATGTTAGGGAAAGTGTGATCCACCATTGGAAGTATTGTTTTTCAAATAAAGTAAAGAGTAAACATGCAAAGGCCAATACTGTAAGTAAGATTTTAATGACATGAACGGTAGCAGTACTTTCAACGCCATACAAAAGTATAAATTCATTAAATGCGTGAAAATAAGAATGAAGGATATAGACAATAACTGCAATGAAAAAGGCAACACCGGCAAATACTTGCATGACAAATTTATTATTTTCATTGTTTAACATATAGAACTCCTTTTCTGGAAGACCCAATTCATTACTAAGATTTTATTGCTGAAATTTTTCACAGTCCTCCATATAGGTAACGAAAGAAATATAGATTTGGATCACAATAAATAAAAAATTTTTAAAAAACAAAATTCCCCACATATTGTAGGGAATTTCGTCGTTACCACCTATATGCACCTTCGCAGGTATTCGCTATTGGTTCATAATAACAATGCTGCTTATATTGTCCTGATTTGGGTTGATTGTACCATGTTGCTGGACAGTCAGCGTAGGGATTGAAGTACCATAGTGCATACTTAGAAGGATGATCTCTCCAATAGTCTAAGGTCTGTTTTGCTAATCGTTTCTCTGCTTCTCTAGCTCTATTGTAAAAAACATTTCCCTTTTGAACAGCTTCAAAAGAATAGTTACCTCCTTGCACTTGGTAAATGACATCACGTATGGATCGCAATTCTTTAAAATCCAAACAATCTGCTTTTAGTCGGTTGACGATTACATTTCCAACCATCAGCATGCCAAGTTTGCCTTCACCTTCAGCCTCTGCCCTCATCATCCTTGCCATAATATCGATGTCTTTGTCAGTATATTTTACTCTCGGCACTTTTCATCACCTCTAATGAAATTGTATTAATAAAAGCTTGTAAAGATGTTAACTGCTTTTTGTTTTAGGATTGAAAAATAAATTAGATAAGCATTTTTCTCATGGGTTTATGCCCTTCTATTATTGATATGTACGAAATATAGTGGAAGTTCTTAATCCAATGAAATTTATGAAGAGATATCTGTAAAAATATTTACAAAATTTTGGGGAACGATATCTGTTCGTTGAATAAAGAGTGTCGTTAAATAATAGTAAATTATGAATCTAATGGAGGGAGCTATATGGGGTTTATCGAATTCATTTTTTACATCATCATAGTTGTCTTAATTCTTGTGTTTTTTGCAGCTATATTACATGCCATTAAGGACGTTTCTGAACTGAAAAAAGAAATGAAGCATGTAAAGGCTCAGAATGAGGAGTTAAAGGAGCTATTGAATAAAACGATTACGATGCTGGAGAGTAAAGGTTGATTTTGGGAATGAGGCTGGGACATAGATGTTTTAGCTAATGTAAAACCCGAATGACTAGGGCGGTATATAACGAATATTTTGCTAAATTTGTTCGGGTCTTTATTACTGTTTTTGGGTGGATTAAGTATGTTATGTCCCAGCCACATTTTTTTCATGGGTACCTAATTCAACAAAGTTTTTTATGGTTAATACTCAAACCAATACCCACCAATGTTAATCCCGTTCATTTCTTCAACATGTCCTTCCTCATCTTTAAGGTGAAGTGCCCCTTTTGCAAACAAGAAGTACATATTGAATGTATCTCTTTCTACAGATAAGATTTCAACCTTTGTATCTAAACGATCGTCTTTCGTTGTAACCGATGTGATTTTTACACATTCCCAACTGTGTACGCATTGATACTCTTCTTTATCGCTAACATGGTCCATAAAGGAATTTGGATGGTTGGTAGGGACAGTACATTCAAGACTAGAAGGAAAAGACAAGTGAATATCAACCTTTTCATAATGACATTTTCCCCTTCCTTTGGTTTCAAACATAGTAGGATTCCAAGGAAGGAGTAAAGAGCGATCCACATGACCCAGTGGATTTGAAAAATAAGCTCGAAAAATATAGAAATCATCATTCCAAATAGCAAGTAACGCGTTAAGATTGAAAGGGACCCAGCTCGAAACGGTGGGGTGTCCTCTTCATCTTTCCCTTTGATGAAAATCTGATAGAAGAATATAATGATGACCACTATAAAAAATAAGATATCAATTATAAACACCTTGATTTACCTCTTACACTTTCTGATATTGTCAGGTAAAAATGAGACAGCTAAAAAAGTATAGAATTAGTGTAACATGGTATTTGAATATAATGGGCAAATTGTGTTGTAGGGATGGAGAATTTTCTTTAAATAAAAAGTGTAAAGATTCCCTTTTATTATAAAAAATGGTAAAGTTTATATAGCTGAAATTAGAAAATTTCAGGCAGAAAAATGATTTGAGGAGGTAGATCGTATGAACAATAGTCAAAATGAATGTACGATAAAAAAAGGGGAATACGTCTGCCTATAAGCGATTCCTCCACTAGGAGAGGGGAAGGTCATTTGAACCAGGTATTGTTAATAATAGACGCTCAACATGAGTTGATCGATGGTAATCAAAAGGAACATGCTGTTTATAATAAGGAGAGTCTGATCCAAAATATTAATCTTGTCATTGATAAAGCAAGAAATTCTAGTATTCCAGTAATCTTTGTAAGAGATTTAGATGTAGCAGAGGGACAAGGTAAAGGATTTGAAATACATGACGGAATCCTAGTACCGGATCATAGTAAGGTGTTTGATAAGGCTGCGACAAATGCTTTTCATGGAACAGGACTTCTAGAATATTTAAAAACGAAAGAGATTGAACATATAGTCATGATGGGCTGTAAGACACAACACTGTATTGATAGTGCCGTTAGAACGGCGACGATTCAAGGTTTTGATGTTACCTTAGTTGAGGATGGGCATTCAACAACAGACAGTGAACAGTTACGTGCAGAACAAATAATTACCCACCATAATGCGACACTTCATGGTCATTACAATGTTGAACACTTTTCACTAGTGAGAAGTGCAGAGGAAGATTTGTTTCAACCGACCCATGATTCGTATAGATAAGATCAATTTAACAAACTAAAATATAAAAACACATCCCAATTTTCTAAGTATCTAGAAATTGGGATGTGTTTATTTAAAAAGGAGCCCAGTAATAAAAATTAAGTACCAGCCTCCACGCAATACCGCATTATGAAGACTCTGTTTTCTTTGCACGGATTAAGTAAAAAGCCGTAATCATAGATGTAATAGGAATGGCTAGCGCAACACCTATCCCAGCCGATCCAATGAAAATCATTTCTGAACTAAACACTTTTGAATTGACGATATCTCCAATAGAATAGGAAAGGTCCTTGAACCAAATCAATAGAGCCATATATCCACCAAAGAATGCAAAGAATAAGGTGTTTGTACTAGTACCGAGTATATCTCTCCCAATACTTAGTCCACTTTTGAATAGTTCCTTACGACTAATATCAGGGTTATGATAGTGAATCTCCTGCATTGGTGAGGAGATGGATATTGATAAATCAATAATTGCTCCGATTGTACTCATAATAATCATAGAGGCTCCAATCTGCACGAAATCCACACCAACAAACAGAGAGAAGGCACCGATTTCTTCAATTTCCTCTTCACTAAATCCTTGAATCATGGATATTTCGGTAAGCCATAAAATAAAGAACAGTAACGCTCCAGTAGTGAAAATAGTTGAAATAAAAGCAGTTAGTGTCTTAATGTTATATTCACTAATGAAAAATAGTGAAATACAACTGATGATCACACAAGCAATCAACGTAAGGATAATTGGATTAATGTCGGGGTCATTCATCAGCATAATCGCAAATAGAAGGACACCAAAGTTTAAAAATAGAGCAAAAAACGAACGAGCCCCTTTCTTGCCACCAATTAAAACCATTAATATAAAGAGAATGACACCAAGAATGAGTTGTACAGTCATAGTCTCGCCTTCTTTCGATTCACAAAGAAAATAGACGTATAGATTCCAATAGGAATTGTTAACACAATACCAATTCCACCGGTCAATGCTCTAGCCAATTCTAAGGAAAGATTCATAGATAGGGTATACCCTAATGGGGAGGCATTTTTGAAAAACAAGATGAGCATGGGAATGGCTCCACTAATATAGACGAAGAATAAAATATTCGTCATAGTCCCCATGATATCTTTACCAATATCAAACCCCGATTTTGTTAAAGCTTTAATAGAGATCTGTTGATTCTTCTCATAAAGACCAAAAATCGAGGAGGACAGTGTAATGGCTACATCCATCACGGCTCCCAAACATCCGACTAAAATTCCGGCCATAAATACTGCTTTATACGGACGGGTTAGAAATTGCATTTCCTCGTACCGAAGACCATCTCCTCTTGTAAGCTCAACTACGCCATAACTGATTAATAATGTAGTAAAGGTGGTGATCAGGGTGGCAATCACCGCAGAATACGTTTTCTCATTAAAACCGTTCACTAACAATAGTGAGATTCCAGTAAATAACATGACACCAATACTACAAATGACTAATAAACTGATTTTCTCAGAATGTAAATAAATATCCAATGCATATGATAAGATGACAGCATTGACAGCAAGACTGACTAGAGAAAACAGACCTTGCTTCTTGCCGACAATTAGAAGGAGAAGGATAAACACCCAAGCAATAATCATTAAGTATTGATCCCTTTTTACGTCTTCGATGACTCCTGTTAAAGAGTCTTTTTCTTCTGATTGATTTATAGCTACAAACACTTCGTTTCCTGGTCGATACTCCTGGTCGTAAGCACCTGAATCAGAGTATTCATTCAGTAGGAGAATTCTTTCACCGTTTTGAACACCATTTTTTAGAACTGCGATAATTTCCTGCCTGTGTAATCGATCTGTGTTTCCATTTATATCTTCAATATCAGTGGTTTCAGTGATTCTAGCACTTATTACTTCCGCAATAGGACGGTCATAAAATGAATGATTATGGTTCACAAAGAAAATAGAGCCAAAAAATGAAACTGCAAGAAATAAGAAAATAAATAGTTGTTTATATGATAATCGTTTGTATAGGTTTATAAAATATTGCATAAATTCCTCCAATGTAAGGGCAACACTCTTGATAAGGATATCTATTATTGCGTCTTCACCAAAAGCTTTCTCTTAACGTTTATATCTGTTCATTATTTCATAAAAGGTTTTGTTAGAAAAGAACTGCTTCTAACGTTGTAGAAGTCTTTTTATGAAGAGAGTTCGTCCCTTACTCTAAGGAGCTAGAATATAAAAAAGGATGTAACAATTTCCTAGTTTGATAGTAGTAAAGAAAATAGTAATGGTGAAAAAGGGGGGGAATCGTTTATAAACTTGCAATACATGAGGATCTTCGGTGGGTTAAGAGCAGTACCATCTATATCTTGGATGAATTTAGGGGACAATCTTTTGCATAGCACAACCGACACAGAAGACGCTATAAATGAAATATAGTAAACATCTTTACTATAAATCTTAAAATAAGATCTCCTGCGTCTATTAGCTCTCCAACATCAGTCACTATTTCTCATATGATGATAAAAGCGAAGAGGTAGCGTGCATAATATCTAATGAACCATACACCTGATAGCCTGTATATTGCTGACCATCTAGCTCATAGTGAATGTTCGTAATACTATTGTCAGAGTTTGAGATGTTTTCACCATGTACGCCATAGATATCTTGTATTTCTTTTGATTGCTTTTCTGGCCTAAAGGTAACGGTGAGTTTACTGTATTCTTCTATTACCTTTCTTCTAACTCTTCCACGGAACGTTCCTTCTTCACTAATGATGATCTCTCCTTCACCAATGATCGGTCCTGTTGGCTGTTCTCCTTTTACAATATGGCCTTCAGTAAAGTCCTTTCGATCTTCATATTGTTGAATTACGAGTGACAACACAGCACCTTCAGGAAGATTAGAATCCCCAGAAATCCAAATGTGAGAGGACCCTTCTGCCTTTCCTATAACTTGAATCTCAGTATTCATTTCACCATTCGTATCCTTTTTCTCTACAACCTCCAATGGGTTTCCTTCTGGGGTTTCTTCCGGTGCTGGCCGCCATTCTACTCGACAAGCCGAAAGAACAATCACAAAACAAAATAGTAAAGCAACAACCCTTATATTCAACATGTCTATCTCATCCCTTTGTATGTAATAGAACGAAAAAGCAAATTCATAACTAAATTATACTAATGAATTGTAAAAAAATGTATCGGGAATTTATAAGAAGCACTCTATACAGCTAAAACATTTTCGAAACAACGCACATATATTACACTAAAACCCTATATGTAAAGGTGGGTATCCCAGTGCTTAAGGCTAGAATTGGAAGCAATCATTATAAACTACAAGACACATTAGAGACGTATTTTCAGCCATTTCGTGAAGGGGTTATTGGACGTGATCATGAATATTTGTCTCCTTTAGGTTGGAAAAAAATGATTTATGGAGATTGGATGGCGAGTGGACGATTGTATCAACCAATTGAAACCATCATCAGTCAACAGTTTGGTCCATATATGGCCAATACACATACAGAGTCAAACATGACAGGTGCGTTTATGACCGAAGCGTATGAAGAGGCAAAAAGGATAGTGAAATCCCATGTACATGCAAACGAAGACGATTGTTTGATTTTTTGTGGTGCTGGAATGACTGCAGCCATTAACAAGCTTCAGAGAATACTAGGATTAAGGGTTCCGGAACGGTTTCAAGAAACGTGTATATTAAGGGAGGAGGATACTCCCATTGTCTTTATCTCACATATGGAGCACCATTCAAATCATACATCATGGTTAGAAACCATTGCAGATGTGTGTGTAGTAGAACCAGATTCAGAAGGATCTGTCAGTCCCGTAAAATTAGAAGAAGCCATAAACAAGTATAAGAATCGTAACCTAAAGATCGGCTCTTTTTCTGCTTGCTCCAATGTAACCGGAATTACCACACCTTATCACGAGCTAGCAAGGGTGATGCATAAGCATGCTGGCTATTGTTTTGTAGATTTCGCGGCTTCTGCTCCTTATATCGAGATGGATATGCATCCTGAGAACAAGGAAGAGGCACTAGATGCTATTTTCTTTTCCCCTCATAAATTTTTAGGAGGTCCTGGATCTAGTGGTGTGTTAATTTTTAACTCAAAGCTATACCACAACAGTGTACCGGATCAACCCGGTGGGGGCACCGTTACATGGACGAATCCTTGGGGGATGAAGCAATATGTTGATGTGATAGAGAAGCGTGAGGATGGTGGCACACCTGGAATTCTTCAAGGGATTCGTGCTGCTTTATCGATTCGCTTAAAGGAGCAGATGGGCGTCGAACAGATACTAAGGCGAGAGCATGAGCTGGTGACTCAGGTGCTAAAGGAATTGAAGCAAATTTCTGGTGTGTATATTCTTGAGGAGGAGAAGACGGATCGGTTAGGGATTATTTCCTTTTACTCAAATCGTCTTCATTATAATTTGATCGTAAAAATACTCAATGACCGATATGGATTTCAGCTACGAGGGGGCTGCTCTTGCGCAGGTACCTATGGGCATTACTTGTTTAACATAGATCATGAACAATCAAAGGAGATTACTGATTTAATTGAACAAGGGGATCTATCAACAAAACCAGGTTGGGTTCGTTTTTCTATACACCCAACGATGACAAATGAGGAGATTCAACAATTTACTAATGCGATAAATCAGATTATGGAGCATGCTGAAGAATGGAAAAAGGATTACCAATATGATTCAAAAACGAATGACTTTTACTTTATAGATCAGCGGAAGGTAGATATATCAGATTTATTTTGTTTGGATTAAAAAGAGCGCTGCAGATGGCAACGCTCAATTTTTTTACAATGCATCCTGAATAACTTTTTTATAATAGAGCACCGATAAAAGCCCAAAGATAGAATAAAGTCCTGTATAAATCACCATGACAATGATCATCGGTGTCCATACTTCTGCTCCAAATAAAAACCAGCCAGACTGAACAGCAAAGTAACTGTGAACGAGTCCAATCACGAGAGGAATTCCGAAGCTGAAGAGCTGTTTACGTTGTACGCCTTTTAGTAGATCCATTGGAGTGAAGCCTAATTTTCTTAGAATCGTATAGCTTGGCTTCTCTTCTTCACTTTCGTCCATTTGTTTAAAGTACAAAATACATCCTGAAGTAATTAAGAAGGCTAAGCCAAGGAATCCGACGATAAACATCATAAGACCCATTGTTTGCTTTTGGTTGCTGCTAAGTAAAAGCTGGGAGTCATGATCATTACTTTCAGCAAACCCTAACTCTATAAAGAAATCATTTGCCATTTCTATTTTTGATTCATCCTTTATATCAATTCCAACATAATAATGGGATGCCTTTTGAATTTCTGGATTTAGGTCATGCTTTAATGTTTTAAAATGGGCTTCATCGATTATGGCAACAGGAACCCCACCATTTGTATAATACCAAGATACTGGATAGCCATCTTTTAGCCCTAGATAATTCTGTGGAATGACCGTTGTAAGTCCTTTAAGTTCAATCTCACCTGAATCCTTCATCGGCATAAATTTTTGAAGTAAGTCATTAAAACCAGTAAATAGGGTTTCTTCAGGTGATACATCAATGCCTTCTACTTCAGCATCACTAATAGCAGGAAATGTCATTGCAGTTGGGTCTTGCATGATAACGTCTGTATTTCCTTTAAGTAGCTGTTTTACATTAATCTCAAGTTGAATGACGTCCATGACATCCTCTGTAAAACCAATTCCATTAGACTCCAATTTTGATTTGAACTGCTCTGCTGCCTCTTCAGTTACGAATGAAAAGTCGGAAGGAACATTGTTTTTAGCTGTTTTCTCTGCAGAGTAATAGGAGATATAGCTCAATGAAAGTAGTCCAATGGCTAAGGCTGAAACCGTTGTAATAATTGTTAGCAGCAATGCACTTGATTTCATTCTGAACATAATGGATGTTAACGACAATACTTCACGTATGTTCACATAACCATTCTTTTGTTTTCGAATGATATTGAAGATAAAGCTAACCGAGCCTTTATAAAATAAATACGTTCCAATAATGACAGTGGCAAGGATGAAAATCATCGCTCCGAATAATTGAGGCATCGTTGTATAGTCGCCACTAAATAGCTTAGAGGATACATAGTAGCCTACAATAATAGAGCTAATTCCAACTGCTCCAAGAATCATCTCAAGTATGGAAACTTTCTTAACTCTCCCTTCAGTAGAGGAGAGTACACGAAATAGGGATAGTATGCTTTGCTTCTTAATGAAAAGAACATTCATAAGCATGATAAGCAAGTAAATCATACTAAACACAATCACAGTTTGAATAAGGGCGACTTCTGAAAAATGAAGCTTTGCTTCAATATCAACACCTGTAATATGGAATAGAACCATCATAACGAGTTTAGAAAATGCAAATCCAATGCCAATTCCAATTGCTAGTGAGCCAAAATATAAGATGACGTTTTCAGCAGTTAGAAGGCGGAAAATTTTATTCTTTGTTAATCCTATTAATTGAAACAGTCCTATCTCCTTACTGCGACGCTTAATAAAAATGTTATTGGCATAGAGTAGAAAGATGGACACAATCGCCACAAGTACAACAGAAGCAGCTCGGATAGAGGCACCACCTTTTACGGAGCCTTTCGTTTCATCGAGTGCGGGATCATATTGGAGTGTCACAAACGCAAAATACAATGCGACACTAAAGATTAATGCAAAGACATATAAGTAGTAGTTCTTAAGATTCTTCTTTAAGTTACGTAGGATGAGTTGATTAATGCTCATAGTGCACCCCACCAAGCACAGCCTGTGTTTTCATAATGTCTTTGAAAAACTGCTGACGATCCTGCTCACCTTTATTCAATTGGGTATAAATTTGACCGTCCTTTATAAAAATGACTCGATTACAAAAGCTCGCTGCTGTTGGATCATGCGTCACCATCACGATGGTGGCATGACGCTTCTCATTTAATTCACTAAGCTTATTTAAAAGACTGGAAGCACTTTTTGAATCTAGTGCTCCTGTTGGTTCATCGGCAAAAATAATACTCGGTTCATGAATAAAAGCACGTGCTGCTGATGTACGCTGCTTTTGACCACCAGAGATTTCGTTTGGATATTTATCCTTTAGCTCATGAATGCCAAGCTCAGTTGCGAGAGATTGGAATTTTTGATTCGCTTCTTTTCTCGGAGTTTTCGTAATAGAAAGAGGTAGCAAAATGTTTTCTTTAACCGTTAATGTATCTAATAGATTGTAATCCTGAAAGATAAAGCCAAGATGATTCTTTCGGAATTCTGCTAGCTGCTTTTCTTTCATTGATGTCATTTCATTGTTTTCAATCTTAATAGATCCTTCGCTCACTTTATCAATAGATGATAGGACGTTAAGAAGCGTTGTTTTACCTGAGCCTGATGCTCCCATAATACTAACGAATTCCCCTTTGTGAATGCTAAGGTCAATTCCTTTTAAAACCTCTTGTCGATTGAATTTGCTTCCATAGCTTTTATAAAGCTTTGTTGCCTCTAGAATAATCATGATACCGGCTCCTTTTGTGTTTGATAATCCTAGTATAGAAGGGGGAAGGTCTATTTTCCTTTTATTCATCTAACAAATGAGAAGAGCATGTGACATTTTTGTCACATGCTCGCTAGGTCACGTACTCATGATTTTGACAAAGTCATTTTTCATCGGAAATGTCAGGATAAAACGGGTACCTTCACCTACTGCGGATTGAACGTCAATTGTAATGTGTAGCGCATCTGCCGCTTTTTTCGTTAAGTAAAGCCCCATCCCTGTTGATGCATTGTCTTGATGATAGGTTGTAGAGGTAAAGCCTTTGTCAAAAATCCGAGGAAGGTCCCTAGGATCAATGCCGCGTCCAAAGTCTTGAATCTCAAGCTTGACCTGTTCATGTTCACGAAAGCTTTTTATTAAAATGTCGGAGCTTTCACTATATTTCACTGCGTTTGTGATAATCTGCCTAATGCTAAAAGCGAGCCACTTCACATCGGTTTGAATATCAGAAACATTAAGCTGAAGGTCAAAGCCAATCCCTTTTTGAATACACCAAGACTGAAGGGGTTTGATTTCTTGAAACAGGAGCGACTCTAGATCGATGTTTTCCATATAGACATCATTTTCAATGAACGTCATACGCTTCTGATGAAGCTGTTGATCTAATAAAAGATGAATTCGTAGCCACTCATATTTCAGAGAAGCCTTAACGCCAGAATCCTCAAGACGCTCCATCATCAAATGCATCGCAGTCAAGGGTGTTTTAACCTCATGAATCCAGGATAAAAGGTCATCCTGTTCCTGCTCGAGAAGGGTTCGGTTTGTTGTCGCAGTTCTCTTTAGCATGTCGGCTTGTTCAGTAAGGGTAGAAGCCACGATGTGTTCATAGGGGGAATCAGGTTTTGCAAATCCAGTACCATTAAGATTCTGATCCCATTCAACTAGTTTTTTATAAAAGCTCGTTTCCTTGTTATAACGAAAAACGACAAAGAATACAAAAACAATCGTAGAGATTAGCACAACATAGAGTATCGAATGGAACGGGATGGCAGCATCTAAAAAGGCAATCACTAGAAAAAGGAGTTGTAAACATACGAATAACAGAATCCAGCTACGTCTTTCTCGTAAGTATGTGAGAATCATAAGGATTCCTCTTCAACAGCGCGATAGCCTTGTCCTACTTTCGTTTCAATATACTGCCCTAATTCGATCTCCTCTAGACGCTTCCGTAATCGATTTACATTAACGGTTAATGTGTTATCACTAATAAAACGTTTGTCGTCCCACAAGCTATTAATCAAATGATCTCGAGTAACGATTTTATTTTTTTGTTCGATTAATAGTTTTAGAATAAACATTTCATTCTTTGTTAATTCAATGGAGCCGATATCGTTCTGAATGGTGTTACGCTCGAAATCGATGGTGGCACCACACCAGGTCTTCAGGCTAACCTGGTCGGCATTGTAATTGTACACACGGCGAAGTGTTGCTTGAACCTTGGCGACGAGCACTTCAAAATGAAACGGTTTTTGGATAAAATCATCAGCTCCCAGCTGCATTGACATCACCATATCTGTTGGATGATCTCGTGATGACAAAAACAGAATGGGTACATTCGAATGTGAACGAATCATACGACACCAATGAAACCCATCAAACTTAGGCAGTTGAATATCAATAATGACAAGATCGGGTTTGATCTCTGTAAAGGTTCTCATCACATTGCTAAAGTCATCAATTCCATATACATCATACGACCATTGAACAAGGCGTTCTTTTATTTCTTGAAATAACGTGAGGTCATCTTCAATTAACAACAGTTTAAACATAGGAATCACCACTTGATTACATAATTTTTACAGTTATCTAGAGTGTATCGGAAAAAGATTTTTTTGACTAGAACGATTTTGTATGTTGGAAATAAGGTCTTTTTAAAAAGAAGGTTCATTCCTTTTAGGTCAAGCAATACATATAAACTAAAAGGAGGAATTTGTCTATGATTACCTTATGGGAAGAGCATCAATTTTGGCTAGGAATTTTACAGGATCATGCGTACTTTGTTAGAGACCATCTTTCTGTCAGTGAGACTGAGTATGTACAAACAGCACAACGATATATCTACTTATTTGAGGATTTGCTGAATGGTCTCAATCAGCTTCCACAAACGGTTACACATCATGACCGAGCGCTAATTGCATTTTCTAACAGAGTGTGGCCCATTGCTAAAGGCTATTATGAGTTTGAAGGAACATTACAAAGTCTGCGAATTGAAAATGAGGTAAACTTAAATCTTTCCCCAACCTATCTAAATGGTACATTAGGGGAAAATTAAGAGTATTTGCGGCTATTATCGTATATGGTGCAAGGAATGGAGCCAGTTCCATTAGGTATTGTTGACTTAATGGATCTATGGCTTGAGGATCAGCTAGGGCATGCTGTACTGTTCAGAAATGTACTCGATCCAATTGAGATGATGCCTTCACAACAGGCAGAAGTATATATTGGTACATATCAAGCCTATATTGTCCAAAATCGCCACTTAAAAGGATATTTGCGCTTTAAACAGCCTGGCTTTGCGAGACAAAAGGAATTTGCTCAGGATGTTGCCAAGACGACCATTGAAATGAGTCAATTCATTTATGAGATGATGCTGAAGTATAGAGAAAATAAACTACTAAACAAAACGACTCTTCGCTTCCTTGAACACCACTTCCCAGAAACGTGTTATTTTATAAAAAAATTAAGCTACTATGCTCCAAGTATCCAAAACCAAGCAGCACAATGCTCATTACGAAGGATTTCGTATTCATAATAAGAGAAAAATATTTTCCTGCAATCTGCATGTTTCCATCCTTCCCAATTTATGCTCTAATAATGATAGAACACTAGCATGCTGTTCAATGTTGTAAAAGAAGTGAGGAATGGAGCTTGAAAAAGTATAAAAAGTTTTACTTGGAGATTACGAGTGTATGTAATCTTGCCTGTAGCTTCTGTCCGCCTACAGAACGTCAGAAACAATTCTTATCAGTGGAGGATTTTTCGAAAAGATTAGATCAAATCAAACCTCACACCGATTTCATTTATTTGCACGTAAAAGGGGAGCCATTGCTGCACCCAAAAATTGATCAGCTACTTGATATCGCCCATGAAAAAGGGTTTAAAGTCAATATTACAACCAATGGGACGTTAATTAATAAAAAGAGAACACGCCTATTGAACAAACCGGCACTCCGTCAAATGAACTTTTCGTTACACAGCTTTGATGGTCATCCAGGGTCTGAAGACAAGGAAGGCTATGTCCGCAGTATTCTTTCTTTTATCAAAGAAGCAACAAGTCAGTCTGAGTTGTTTGTATCACTACGATTATGGAATCTAACGCAAGATAACATGACTAATATAGAGAGACAACGAAATCGTGATTTGCTTGCAATCATTGAAAAAGAATTCGACTTAGACTATAAAATCGAAGAAAAGATTACTCCAGGCAAAGGGATCAAGCTTGCAGAACGCATCTTTATTAATCAAGATTACGAGTTCAAATGGCCAGCGCTGCATGAGGAAGAGGACGATGGAAAAGGCTTCTGCTACGGCCTACGTACTCAAGCTGGGATTCTAGCAAATGGAACAGTCATTCCATGCTGCTTGGATGGAGAAGGGATTATCAATCTTGGAAACATTAATCAAAAGTCCTTTTCGGAGATTATTGAAGATGACCGTGCCCGTAATCTAGTAGACGGGTTTTCGAACCGGGTAGCGGTTGAGGAATTATGCCGGAAGTGTGGGTATCGTCAGCGGTTTGGGAAATAGGCTAACAATCAGATTAGATAACAAAACGCTTGGATATGAGTTTTTTGCCTCTAACCAAGCGTTTTTATTGGGTTTGAAAACACTACAGACCCTTGGTCTTTTTCCCCACCCACGGTAAAGAACTTTCGAGTCTTAAACGAAAGTGATTTAAAAACATGGTTGCTTCGTTCGGATGCGGACATTTAGTACGCTATATTTAGAAAAAACATCTATTTTTTGAGTTAGGAGGACATTTGTTCCGTTATTTCATGATAATTCTAGGAAATCAGCTGCTTTTTTGTTGAATAAAGGAATAAATGTCCGCGAACATCGAAAAAACCCGGATTTTTCAGCGAATAAAGGAATAAATGTCCGTTGGAAAATACCGCAGCTCTTACTTCCCAATCATAATCCTCTCCTCAGTATACTTCGAGGAATGACTCCATGAAATTAGGCTCTTACTAGTTTGTTCCTTTCAAGATATCAGGTTCTTTAATTGAGGTTGGAAAGCTCTAAGTGTATACTTACACATATTCATTTGTTATGGAGGGATTCAATTGCCAGTGAAACCGAAGGCTGTATTTTTAGATATGGATGGAACGATTTTAAATCATCACAATCAAGTGACGGAGCGTACAAAAGAAATCATTGATCGAGTACGCGAACTGGGGGTTAAGGTTTTTATTGCCACAGGAAGATCAGTCGATGAGATTGAAGGATTAGTCCCACCAGGTTTTGCTGTAGACGGAATAGTGTCTTCAAATGGAATGGCTGGGTATGTTGGGAAAGAGATTGTGTTTGAGCACTCTCTTGATCGCAAACTAATTGACATCATAATAGAAAAAGCGAGAGAGCATAAGGTATATTACGAGCTATTTCCATACGGTGCTCCGCGTGTCACATTGAAACAGGATAGGGAATACGTCGAACATGAAATCCGTGATCCTCAGCCAGAAGGGGTTGGAGTCAATGAGTGGGCTTCCCGAAAGCAAGCAATTAGTGGAGAAATATCATGGGTAGAACAAATCGAAGGGAATCACTTCTCGAAATTCTATTTCTTTGCACGAACGAAAGAGCATATTGAACAATGGAAGGAAGAGCTAGAGCGTTTGAAAAAAGAAATTGATTTTACAATGTCTGTGTCCTCTGATTTTAACGCTGAAGTCATGGTTGCTAGTGTAAACAAAGCAACTGGAATCAAGCAAATGCTTGATGTCTTTCAAATCTCTGAAAAAGAAACGCTTGCTATTGGAGACAGCGATAATGATTTGCGAATGCTAGAGTTTGTTGAATATCCCGTTGCGATGAAAAATGCCCCCGATCGTGTTAAGGATGTTGCAAATGAGGTAACCGAATACACTTGTGACGAAGACGGTGTGTATTACTTTTTAAAATCAAAATATGAATTGTGATGGTAGCGAACGCTTTTCTAAAATGGAAAAGCGTTTTTTAAATAACTTTTCTCGAGTATGCAAACAATGAAAGGGATAACTCAAGAAAGTTAGGTGAAGCAAGTATGACAAAGCTCATGAATCTTCCAGCATTATTAGTACTTGATGTCCAAAAAGGCTTTGACGACCCTTACTGGGGGCAGCGAAATAATCCACAAGCAGAGCAAAACATATCCAGATTGTTAACAGAATGGAGAAAACGCAAGGGAACCGTGCTGTACTCAAAGCACTTATCCTTACAGCCACAGTCCCCACTATTCCATGAAAACCAAGTAGGGACGGACTTCAAAGAAGGAATTCAACCCAAACAAGGTGAAAAAGTGTTTCCGAAAAATGTGAATAGTGCTTTTATCGGGACAGAACTTCACTCATACTTAAAACAAAATTCTATTAAATCTGTTGTCATCACAGGGTTATCCACACAGCACTGTGTGTCTACAACTACGAGAATGAGCGGAAACTATGGCTATCAAACCTATCTCGTTTCAGATGCCATAGCAGCCTTTGAAGTCACCGATGCACAGGGCAAAAAGCACCCGCCCGAAACCGTTCAGGAGCTCGAACTTGCCATGCTGCACAAAGAATTTGCAACCATCATCACAACCGACGAAATCCTCTCCCAGCTCAGCTAGAGGGACGGACCTCTAAACATGGATGATACATATTTCATTTTTATGTGGGGATAGTATTATAAAAAGGAGGTTAGTCACATGAAAAAGTTCTTATTCATTCTATTACTTGCTCTTTCTGGAACTTCACTAGCAGCTTGTGGAGGCGATCCACCACCAGAAGAAGGAGAAGAAATTGAAGAAGTTGAAGTAGAAGACGGTGAAATGGAAGTCGAGGAAGAAGATGAGCTTGGCGACGGCGAAATTGATGATGAGTAAGTTGTAAAAGGAGTGCCTAATTAGGGGCACTCTTCTTTTTATGGGTTATTTAATAGCTTCCAAAACTGGAGGCTTTTAATGTAATTAGAATATTGTTAATGCTATACAATTTTTGGTAAAAGGCAGAAGTTTCTCATGAAGAGGCACGAGTTTCTTAAAAAGAAGCACAAGTTTCTCACGAAAAGGCACAAGTTTTTGCAAGTGGAAGCACATAGACTGCAAAAATAAGCACAAGTTCACAAATCTAGCAAGGTAGGCAAATGTTGCCTACCTACCTATACCTTTTCTAGAATTGAAGCTGTATTTCCGCACTCATTCATCGCCTGCTCAACAGCCTGTAGAGAAGCTTCAATTCTTTGACAGTTTTCATTACGCTCCACGGTTTGTAGCGCATTTGTTAAACAATTCTGTGCTTCTTTTAAAGCAGAATATGAATCCTGAACATAACCTCTAGCATTCTTTTCCACCATGAACACCCCTTTCAGCCATTAGTATTTGACTAAACTTTTTTCTTATGAGTAGGAATTCTTTTCTAAGACGACGATTAGGATAGTTATTGGTATAGGGTGAAAACTAATCATATAAATTGCATAGATGAAGATACTCTGTTTTAAATAAAGGTAAGGAAGTCAGAAGTACAAAGGAGATTGTATGACGAAAGATATCGGTTGGAATGTAGATACTAGTTATGCTCGTTTGCCCCAGTCCTTTTATTCAAAGCAAGACCCTACACCAGTAAAAGCACCTAAATTAATAAGGCTTAACAAGACTGTTGCAGAAGACCTAGGGCTCGATCAGAATTCACTACAAAGTGAAGAAGGAATAGCCATATTAGCAGGAAATACGGTACCAGATGGAGCAACCTCACTTGCTCAAGCTTATGCAGGCCACCAGTTTGGTCACTTTAATATGCTTGGGGATGGACGTGCTGTCCTAATTAGTGAACACAAAACACCAAAAGGCGAACGTGTTGATGTTCAGTTAAAAGGATCAGGAAGAACGCGTTACTCTCGTGGGGGAGATGGGCGTGCAGCGCTTGGCCCGATGCTTCGAGAATATATTATCAGTGAGGCCATGCATGCACTAGGAATCCCGACAACTCGGAGTCTTGCAGTTGTAACGACTGGAGAGGACATTATTCGAGAAACGGATTTGCCAGGTGCAATTCTAACTCGGATAGCGTCAAGTCACATTCGAGTAGGGACATTTCAATATGCAGCCCAGTTTACAGAGGTAGAGGAGCTTCGTGCTCTTGCAGACTATACAATAAAACGCCATTATCCAGAGGTTGAAAATGAAGAGAAGCCGTACTTTTCGCTTCTTCAAGAAGTGATTAACAGACAAGCTGCACTTATAGCTAAGTGGCAAATGGTCGGGTTCATCCATGGTGTCATGAACACTGATAATATGACAATTAGTGGAGAAACAATCGATTACGGTCCTTGTGCGTTTATGAACACATATGATCCAGAAGCGGTATTTAGCTCCATCGACCGCCAAGGCCGATATGCCTATGGCAATCAGCCATATATAGGAGGGTGGAACCTAGCTCGTTTTGCAGAAAGTCTCATACCACTTCTTCATGAGGACCAAGATCAAGCGGTAGAAATTGCACAATCAGCCATCTCTGAGTATTCAAGTATCTATCACGAACATTGGCTCTCAGGAATGCGTTCAAAGCTTGGTCTCTTTAACGAGGAAGAAGGAGACAAAGCTCTTGCTGAAGAACTGCTTAGCATCATGCACAAACAAAAAGCAGACTTCACCAACACCTTCCAAAGCTTAACGAGAGGGACGGACCTTCCAAATTCACCAGAATTTCAGCAATGGAAGGAACGGTGGGAAGAGAGACAATCTAGACAGTCAGAATCGAAAGAAGCTTCTCATGAATTAATGAGAAAATCAAATCCAGTTGTGATTCCACGAAATCATCGAGTGGAAGAAGCGTTAGAAGCTGCGGTAGAGGGAGATCTTAGTGTGATGGAGAGGCTGTTGGATGTTTTAGCTGATCCATATAATGATTCAGATAAGAAAGCGAAGTATTGTGAGTTGCCACCTGACTCTTCTGTTCCTTATAAGACGTACTGTGGAACATAATTTGACTTGAGTACTTTATAAACATATAGTCCAGTGATGGGCAAAAGCTATAATATGATATTATGGTAGCGAGATTTAACACAGAAAGAGCCAGAAAAAGAAAAATGAACGATCAGAAAACTTTACTGTAAAGTTTCATGATCGTTCATTTTTATATAATACAAAGGACTAAATAAGCAAGATTTAAAAAATCTACTGTTACAATTGTTAACATGGTCACATGATTTTAGTACTACATATTCATGGTATCAAAGTGAAGTGTATCAGATGAGAAATTCTCATTTATAATTAAGGCAACAGCACCGACTGCTGTTCCATATTCACCAGACTTAGAAATAACAATATCCGTTTTTTTTGCTGCCATTGTAAGAGCTCTTTTTGCTATTGTTTCTTTCACGCTACCCAATACGAAATCTCCTGCATTTGAAACCCCGCCTCCGATGACGATGCGTTCAGGATTCAGAATATGAATAATATTTGTTAGGCCAATTCCTAAAGCAATTCCAGCTCCTTTTAGAACTTCTTTGCTTAATTCATCTCCTTTTATTGCAGCTTCGTATATTAGTTTTCCGGTAATGTTATGAGAATTGTTTAGTGTCATCTTTTGAAGTAAGCTCGAACGCCCATTCGAAATCTCTTTAATTGCTTTATTAGCCATTGCAGGGCCTGTGGCTAATGTTTGTAGACATCCATAATTCCCACAGCTGCATTGTATACCATCAGAATCTATTATCATATGTCCAACTTCTCCAGCAATGAAATTATTCCCGTAAAAAGGATTTCCATTGATGACAATTCCAGCTCCAATTCCTCTTCCAACATTAATTGTTATCATGTTTTTGTGACCTGTATCATTATAAAACCATGATTCTCCAAGTGCCAGCACACGCGCATCATTTTCCACCTTTACAGGGATCGTAAATTCTTTTTCTAAAGAACTCTTAATCGGCACATTTTGCAATCTTAACGTAGGGGCATACAATGATAATCCTTGATCTACATCTACTATTCCATGCATCCCAATTCCAATACCGATTATTTTACTAAGTTCGTTCTTATAATGATCCATTACTTCTCTGATTGCTTGTATAAGAAAAGTCAAAAGATCTTCATTTGAAAGGGAGGAAGGGATCAACTTTTTAAAGGAGTTCATGACGGTACCATTTAAATCTGTTAACACAACTCTGAGATATTTAGGACCAACATCAAGTCCAATAACATAAAAGTTCTTAGAGTTTATTACAAGCATTGTTGGCTTTCGACCGCCACTTGATTGTCCTTGTTTACTTTCAAGAACAAAACCAGATTCAATAAGTTCTTTAACAATATTGCTAACAGTAGGAGGGGTAAGACTAGTCTTTTTAGCTAGTTCAGCACGTGAGATGGGTTCTTCTTGTCTAATCTGATTTAATATTATGGATCGATTAAGAGCTTTCATATATTGAAAACTTCCTCTAAGTTCGTTGTGCATATGTAACCTCCACCTATAGTAAATGTAAGAATAGTAATTGTTAGAGAATTGGAAATATAACTTGCGTAACTATTTGTACATAGTATACCATATAGTTAATTAAATTAATTAACAAAGTAACGAATAGGATTAATTTTGGTAAGAATACATCCATGATCATAAAGACCACTATGAATACCGTAGTTGTTATTTGAACTTGAAGTAAAACTGTAGATAGCCGAAGTTTGAGAAACGTACTCAGAAAACATTCATTCATTTTGTGTACAAACGTTTTGATGAAGTGCAAGTGATTCTTTTCGTAAGGGTGATTTTAATGTTAGATCAATTAAGAAATGATTTTATGTCAGTTTTTCAAGAAAGTACAGATATCCATATGTTCTTTTCTCCAGGAAGAGTTAATTTAATTGGGGAACATACGGATTATAATGGTGGGCATGTCTTTCCTTGTGCGTTAGGGA
Source organism: Rossellomorea marisflavi (assembly GCA_003667865.1). Lineage (GTDB taxonomy): Bacteria > Bacillota > Bacilli > Bacillales > Bacillaceae_B > Rossellomorea > Rossellomorea marisflavi_C. Next base: position 2,164,289 of record CP033051.1, read on the forward strand.
TTGGAACCTATGCGGTTGCGCGAAAAAGAAGCGATCGAAAGCTTAGGATGTTTTCGAATAACTTTAGGGAAAAAGGTGTTATTGAATGTGACCTTGATGTTTTGGAAAACAATAAGGATCATGAGTGGGCTAACTATCCAAAAGGTGTCGTGAAGCATTTTTTGCAAAATGGATATGAAATGGATAGTGGTTTTGAAGTGTTATTCTACGGTACTATCCCAAATGGAGCCGGTTTATCCTCGTCAGCATCGATTGAGCTTGCCACATCCGTTATGTTAAAGAAGTTATTTGGCTTAGAAATTACTATGATCGAGATGGTTAAGTTGAGTCAACAGGCAGAAAATGAATTTGTTGGTGTTAACTGTGGGATCATGGATCAGTTTGCAATTGGTATGGGAAAGAAAGAGAAGGCAATGCTACTAAACTGTGAGACACTTGAATTTACATACAGTCCAGTAGTATTAGAGAATGCATCACTAGTCATTGCCAATACAAATAAAAGTAGGGGATTATCAGGTTCTAAATATAATGAACGCCGGGCAGAGTGTGAACGAGCATTAAAGCAACTTCAACAAGCACTGGATGTGCAATCACTTGGTCAAATTAGTATTGAAGAATATGAAACGTATAAATTTTTAATTACAAACGAAATGGATCAAAAGAGAGCAAAGCATGTAATATACGAGAATCAACGTACGATCTCAGCTGTGAAGTTACTAAACCAAGGGAATATAAACGGTTTTGGGCAATTAATGAATGAATCTCATATTTCATTGAGAGATGATTATGAAGTTACGGGAAATGAACTAGATGTGCTTGTTGAAGCAGCATGGGCTGAAGGGGCAATTGGGTCAAGAATGACAGGTGCTGGATTTGGTGGTTGCACAATCAGCATTGTAAAGAATGAGGAGTTGGACACTTACATTGAACATGTAGGGAACATATATACCAAAAAAACAGGATTGGTGGCAGACTTCTACGTTGTTGAAATTGGAAATGGTGCAAGAGAACTAAGTTGTTCTTTAATTGAAGGAGGAGAATAGCATGTCTATATTAGTTTGTGGTGGTGCAGGGTATATTGGGAGTCATGCCGTTGTGGATTTACTTTCTAAAGGTGAAGAGGTCATTGTAGTTGATAACTTACAAGCAGGACATAAAAATGCAGTACTACAAGGTGCGAAACTCTATATTGGCGACCTTAGAGATACAAGCTTTTTAGATAACGTCTTTTCTGAAAATCATATCGAAGCGGTTGTACATTTTGCGGCAGACTCATTGGTTGGAGTCAGTGTAGAGGATCCATTGCAATACTATGATAATAACGTTTATGGAACGCTATGTCTTTTAAAAATGATGAAAAAGCATCATGTTGATAAGATTGTTTTTTCTTCAACTGCTGCCACTTATGGTGAGCCTCAACATACACCAATCTTAGAAACAGACCCGACAAATCCAACAAGTCCATATGGAGAAACGAAATTAGCTATTGAGAAGATGTTAAAATGGTCTGAAAAGGCATATGGAATGAAACATGTTATCCTAAGGTATTTTAATGTAGCAGGTGCACACCCGACTGAGGATGTTGGAGAAGACCACAGTCCAGAAACACATTTAATTCCAATTATCCTTCAAGTAGCACTTGGTAAACGGGAAAAGGTTTATATATATGGAGATGATTACGAAACACATGATGGTACGTGTATTCGAGATTATATTCATGTAACGGACTTAGTGAATGCCCACATATTAGCAATTGAGAAGTTGAGAAATGGTGGAGAAAGTGGCATCTATAATTTAGGAAACGGCAACGGTTTTTCAGTAAAAGAAGTCATTGAGGCAGTAAAAAAGGTAACTGGGAAGAACATTACCGTAGAAATCGCTCCAAGAAGACCAGGAGACCCTGCAACATTAGTTGCTTCTTCTCAAAAGGCAATAAAGGAACTCTTCTGGAAACCTCAATATTTGTCCCTTGAAGAGATCATTGAAACCGCATGGAAGTGGTATGTAAAGCACCCAGATGGTTATTAATCTCCTATTTTATTAATTTCTGAAAGGGTGAAAAATAGTGATCTCAATCTATGAAGAAATTGAACGCCTTCTACAATTTGGATTAAAGAAAAATTTGATTGAGCGAGAAGATTTAATTTTTACAAGAAATACTTTATTAGACGTTTTACAAGTTTCAGAATGGCAGGACGTAACAGTAAAAGAAGAGGATCTCCATTCCCCAGATGAGATACTAGATCATATCCTGAAGTGGGTTGAAGAGAATGGAACATTAAAAGATTCTACAGTAACCTATAGAGATTTATTAGACACAAAGATCATGGGATGTCTTACGCCAAAACCATCTGAGGTCATCCGAATATTTGAATTGCATTATAAACAAGAGGGAGCGGAAGCTGCTACTAAATACTTATATGATCTTTCTAAGTATGTTCACTATATTCGTACAGATCGAATATCAAAAAATAAACAATGGTTTGTCGAATCAAAATACGGAAACCTAGAAATGACCATTAATCTATCAAAGCCTGAGAAAGATCCTAAAGAGATTGCTGAAGCTAGAAAAATGAAAAAAAGCTCTTACCCAAAATGCTTATTATGTAAAGAAAATGTTGGGTACGCAGGAAGAGTGAATCATCCTGCTCGTCAAAACTTACGCACAGTTCCGGTTCGATTAGGGGAGGAAACATGGCATCTCCAATTTTCACCCTATGTATATTATCATGAACACGCCATTTTGTTCTTAGATGAGCATGTACCAATGAAGATTTCCAAGCGTACTTTTAGAAATCTTCTTGAATTTGTTGAAAAGTTCCCACATTACTTCCTTGGTTCTAATGCTGATTTACCGATCGTAGGTGGTTCTATTTTAAGTCACGATCACTTCCAAGGGGGGAACCATGACTTTCCAATGGCAAAAGCCGAGATAGAAGAACGTTACGTGATAAACGATTATCCGAATGTGAAGGTTGGAATCGTAAATTGGCCAATGTCCGTACTGCGCCTTCAAGGTAAGGAAAGAATGGAATTGGAACATCTAGCAGACCGCATATTGCAAGTGTGGAAAAATTATTCAGATGAATGTGTAGATATTATTGCCTATACTGATGAACGATCTCATAACACGATCACACCTATTGCTCGAAAACGAGGAGAGCTATATGAATTAGACCTCGTTTTACGTAATAATCGAACAAGCGAACAGCATCCTCATGGTATTTTTCATCCTCATGAAGACGTTCACCATATAAAAAAAGAAAACATAGGGTTAATCGAAGTGATGGGTTTGGCAGTTCTTCCAGGGAGACTTAAAGAAGAAATTGAAGTCTTGTCAGGTGCATTATTGAAGGAAAACTTTGAACAAGAGATTGAACATCATGACATGATCTCTAAGCATTTAAATTGGTCGAAAATCATTAAAGAAAAGTATCCAACACTAAGTGAATCAAATTGTAAGGACATATTACTTGAAGAAATCGGTCAAACGTTCTCCACCATTCTTGAACATGCAGGTGTATTTAAACGAGATCTAGAAGGGAAAAAAGCCTTTAAGAAGTTCTTGCGTGCTATTAATGAACATGTTAAGTCTGAAGAGCAGTAGTGCAAATTAATACTCTACTTTGAACCATGAGAGAGCTCATTATGTGGGCTCTTTCTTATATCTATTGCTATTTTACATGCTTGGTGGATCTTTACAGTGTAGGGTCTCAGCCCAATAGAGAAAGAACAATAAAAAATCCAAAGCAATTAGTAGCTTTGGATTTTAATAATATCTACCGTTCGGACTGCAGCTGTTTAAACCATTCAGTTGTCTTTTCAGGAGAGTTGGCGTTTAAAAATAGATGCTGATCCTCAATTTTCATATAAATATAGGGAGCTTCTTTAGTAATAAATAGTAAACTCTTTCCATATCCCTTGACTTTAAAGTATCCTTTGCTTTTTGTAGATAGTCCAAATCCATTGATTTTTAGGGTCGTTTCCGGCATTTCAGTCAAAAGTTCGAGTTTTGAGATTTCTCCTAATTTCCATTCATCACCGTAAGGTCCACTGATTTCAAATGTGTTCTCTTTTATCAGTAATTGGTGGTCGCGATAGCCAATAAATGAAAGTGCAACAATAAAACCAATCGTAACAACGGCAATAACAGAAGTCATAATATAGCTTCGCTTCCGTTTATGAGGCACCTCATATTTTGATAGATAAATAAGCCCACCCATTAAACATAGAATCATAAATCCAAATTGTACTTCAATCGTATATAAGAATGATGTAAAGGAAAGCGGCAAGAGAAGTAACATTCCGATTGCAGTTACAATAAATAAATTACCTGATTTCTGAGGATAACCGTTCTCAATTAATTGATTCTGTTCCTCTTGTGGTCGTCCGGCAAATCCAGATAGCAACCAGTAATTTTGTTTAGTTTTTATAAGCCATCCAAACAGAAGAAATAATGAAATAAGAAAAAGCTGAATTCCAATTATGATCCCCATTGAGCCACTCCTTTAGACTGTTTACTAGTAATACGAACGAATATCAGCTTTGGTTCAAAATTTTTAGAAATAAAATGCATAATTTTAGCCAATAGCTGACTGTACACGGTACCATTGTCACCAAATCCGAAGAGAAATTAACTTTTTGGTGACTCATCATACATATCGTTTCCCGCAGTCAGTTGTACTACCATCACAAGCCTATCCAAGTCGTCTCAAACCGACACAATAAAAACAAAAAAACCAGAAACCCTATAGGATTTCTGGTTACTTCGGCAATTGAACAGAAAACGTAGTCCAACCATCACTAGATTCAATATCAATTCTCCCATTGTATTTTTCCACCATTGTGTTCACAATGGTTAATCCTTGTCCACGTAGCGTACCATCCTTATTCGATTTCGTGGAATAGCCAGCTTCAAAGATCTTGTCCATTTCCTCAGCTGGAATGGTAGAACCAGTGTTTGAAACTTCAAATACGTACTGAGTAGCTTTTTCCTCACAGGTCACATGAATCCTGCGATTCTCAACTGGCATCTCATTCGTTGCATCTATGGCATTATCAATTAAATTTGATAACAGCTTAATCAGGTCTATCGTCTTAATACCGTTAAAGGAATCATTTGAGCTTTGAAAGTTAATATCAATCGAGTGACTTTGGGCAGCAAGTAATTTTGTTTGAAACAGTACATATAAAGCAGGGTTTTTGGCCTCAATTGGCATAGCATAGACCATCTGAGCCTCTTTACGAAGTGAATCTGAATACTCTAGTGCTTCTTGGTTTTTTTCAAGCTTTAGCAATCCATTGATCACTTGGATATGGTTGGCATAATCATGACGCACTGAACGTACAGAATTTAGAAGTGATGTTAATTCGGAACGATACGCTTCTTCAGTGTCTCCAACCTGTTGGTCAATTTCATGGTGGTACCATTTCTGAATGAGCCAGAAGGTCGCAAGAATAAGAAACGCAAAAGCCCCACTAAAAATAAAACTAGAAATACTTTGCTTTATTACCGTTTCGCTTATCCGTTCAAGCATCTTTGTTTCAATATCCATAGCCAGAAATCCTATTACATTTCCTTGAGCATTCTTCATTGGAGCACCTACAGAGATATAATTTCCGTAGGTAGGATCTTCAATAATTCCTGTAAAATATGATTCTCCATCATACGCCTGTGCCATTTGTTCACGAGGAACAATACAAGGCATCCCAATATCATAATAATCGTTACTATCTAGAGGGAAGCCGACTATCATCACTTTAGGCTGAGTATTTGCAACTTCAAAGGATAACGTGTAGACATGGAGTGCGCCGGTATGTTCTGTCGCTTCAAGCAGTGATTTTCTAATTTTCCAATAGTCATCGTTTCTCTCAGGGTTTTCTAAAAAACGTTGATAGCTCTCTATATCAATGGATTGGGCGATGGAAGTCGCCATTTCAAGCGTGTTTTTCGCAATAGAGACTTCTACAGCTTTTTTAGTAGAGTAGTAAGATACCAAAATATTGATAAGGGTTAAACTGAAGAGAATGGCGATAGCTACTATAATAATGATTTTTGTTTTTTGGGTGGTTTTAATAATCCCAACTCCTATCAAAGCCGTCTACCAAAGGTATATGGAGAAGGTTCTTCTCAAATTGTAAAACGTAAAATATAATGAACAAATTGATATACTATCTCAACAAAATGTTACAAAAAAATAAAAATTTCTACAAGTGTTTTATTTATCAGTACTTAATCAACCAGCCAACCTAATACTAATTTTACCCGATTGTGGCAATGCTGAAGATGTGCTTACAAAGGCTGTTAATATATACAAGTGAATCTATAGTTCCATAATATCCGTTCGTCCGTTATACTAGTTTAATATGTACTTATTGTGACGAACGACATTCTTTAACGAATGTCTTATTTATATTGAAGTCTTTTAAAAAAGAAGGAGGGCAAACATTGAACACAACTAAAGGTGAAACAATGATTGCTGAAATACAGCGACTAGATGAAAAAGGGGCAGGACAAGCTAGCGTTTGGCGTGAAAATGAGCTAGGTAATCCAAAAAAATTAAAATTAACAATCCCACAAACGTTACCAGGAGAGAAGGTACAAGTATTTGTAGACCAGCCTGATCGAAAGCGTAGAAAAGCAATGCCAGAGAAAATTTTAGAAGCGAATCAAGACCGTGTGGCGCCTCCGTGTCCACATTTTATCCGTTGCGGAGGTTGTGTTTGGCAGCACTGGGATTACGAAGCACAGTTACAGCATAAGACGGATTATGTGAAGAATGCCGTTGAAGGGCAAGGGTTTGACCCAAGTCTAGTACGTGACACAATTGGGATGGACAACCCATGGCATTACCGTAATAAAATGGAATTTACGTTTTCTCCTGAAGGATCACTTGGATTACATGAACAAGGAAATTGGCGTAAAATCATTCCACTTGAAACTTGCTTAATTGCAAGTGAAGACATGGTAGAAGCAGCGATGGAAGTAGCAGATTGGGCGACTGACCATCAATTAAAAGGGTATAACAAGGATCTTCACGAGGGGCTGCTACGTCATTTAATGGTGCGCCAATCGTTTGCAACTGGTGAAATGATGTTAGGGCTTTTTGTAACAGAAGCTCCTTCAGGTGAACTACAGTCTGCTGTTGCTGATTTAGTGAACCGTGTTGAGTCAAAGCTTCCGAAAGTAAAAAGCTTATTATGGTTAGAAAATCGTGATTGGGCAGACCGTACGCAATCTGAAGAAACACATGTTCTATCAGGTCGTGATTTTATCCATGAAGAAATGGACGGCTACCGTTTCCGCGTTTGGTTTGATACATTCTTCCAAACAAACCCAACACAAGCACAAAAGCTTGTTGATCTAGCAGTTGAAATGGGAAAACCGAAGAAATCAGAGAAAATGATTGATCTTTTCTGTGGCGTTGGAACATTCTCGCTACCATTCGCAGAACGCGTTGGAGCCCTAGCAGGAATTGAAATTGTCGAAAGCTCAATTGAGTCAGCGAAGCGTAATGCTGAGGATAATAACATTTCAAATACGACATTCCTAGCAAAAGATGCACGAAAAGGAATTGACGAAATTCATGAGACATTCGGTAAGCCTGAATTGTTATTATTAGACCCGCCTCGTTCTGGTGCTGGTGGAAAAGTCATGAGACGAATCGGGCGTTCAAAGCCAGAGCGCATCGTCTATGTTTCGTGTAACCCAAGTACATTTGCTGAAGACATTAAAGAACTTCAGCCATTTGGATATGAATTAAAAGTCGTTCAGCCTGTTGATTTATTCCCGCATACTGTTCATGTTGAATGTGTGGCGGAGCTTGTTTTAGTTGAAGAATAATTACACCTTTACAGGGTATCTATCGTACTTGAATTTCTAATAAACGCACTCTGAAACGCTTGGTTAGTGATGTAGAACCAAGCGTTTTTACTGTATTTAGGTTAGGCTGTTAAACCTAATTAGAGGAAGAATCAAAACATATTAATAGATGGTCCGGACATTAAGTACGCTATTTGTAAAAAAAAGACTGATTTATCAAGGTTGACGGACATTCATTCCGTTATTCGATGAAAATTTTAGGAGAAAAGCTAATTTATCGATGAATAACGGAATAAATGTCCCTATCGACCCCAATAAGACGGTTTACATAACAAATAACGGAATAAATGTCCGCATAGAATACATCATTGCTTAGTCATAAAGTTTAATCGTGCTTTTCCAGTGTATGCTTTAGAAGGTAGCCTTCCCTCGTTAAAGCGGGGAGGCTATTTTTTTGTCAAAATTGAAACCAAAATGACTATTCATTTCGTTATATCTATGAAACAACTTAAAAAGGAGGAACTCCATTGGAAAAGGAACGCCATTTACTTAAAAGAATTAGAAGCGGAGACCCGGAAGCATTCGGGCAGCTTGTGAGGGATCTTTTACCTTCTGCCTATAAAACCGCATTTCTTATTTTAAAATCAAAAGAGCATGCTGAGGATGCCCTTCAAAATGCACTTGAGGGAGCTTACATCAGCATTATGAAGCATAAAGATATCACCAACTTTAAGGCTTGGTTCTATAGTATCGTCTACTCACGTTCCATTGATCTTTATCGAAAAAACAGCAAACTCATATACATTGACTTTGATGAAAATAGTGAAGCCAAATCAAAACATATGGGTCAATCTGCACAGCAAATCGTCATCGAAAAAGAAAATAAGAAAGAAATGCTTGCACATATCATGAAGTTAAAAAAGGAACAGAGCCTACCACTTTTTCTCCATTTCTATGAAGAATTATCGGTAAAAGAGATTTCTCTCGTTCTCAATGAAAATAGTAATACGGTAAAAACGAGAATGAAAAGAGGCAAAGAGAAGCTAGCAGAAATCATGAAAAAAGATTCAAATCCATTTATTCAGGAGGTTAAGACAAATGGGATCTAAGAAATCAAATACAAATGAATCGTTTGAAGATATTCAAGTTCCAAAAAGCCTTGACTCGTTTATACAAGAACTTCCGAAACGATATGCAAATGGGGAATATGATCAGGAGTTAGAATCACAAATAGATAAAGAGTGGAAATCGTTCCGAAAAAAAGTGAAAAAAGGTCCAAATCAAAAAGTGGTCGCTTTCTCTATTTCCGTTGTAGCTGCAGTACTATTATTTATTGGATCAGCCTTTGTATCACCAACAGTGCAGCAGATTGCGGCGAACATCCCATATTTAAAAATGCTGTTTGAATCAGAACCATTTATTGATGAAATTCGTGCAGCTCTTGACCGAGAAGGATATCAATATGATGGGATAGGTGTTTCTGTTAATCCGAGAGAGGTGACCGTTCAGCTTATTGGTTCCAAAGAGTACTATCAAGAGCAGAAAGAATCTGTTAAAGCGCTTATTGAGGATGTACTAAAAGCAAAAAATTACGATGCTTATAAGGTATCTGTGATGCAACCGTATGAGCGAGAAGAGCCAACAGAAGAAGATATAGCACAATGGGAACAGTATGAGAAAATCACAGAAGCGGTAATGGCAGTACTTCAAGAATACGGCTACTCAACCATGGGGCAACAAAACGGCGTTTCAGAGGATGTAGTTGAATTTGAACTGCCAAATGATGAAACAAAGGTAGAAGAAATTAAAAATGCTGTGCATGTACGTCTTGTTCAGGAACAATTGGGTGACTATACGATTAAGATCCATTCATATGATCCGGCAAAGAGAGAACGAGAAGGCAGATGGATGCCAGTCGTTAGAACGATTTCTGATGGTTTAACGGCAAAAACAGAATACAACGTAAAAGGAATCGGGTACTCCAATAAATCAAAAGAAACTTTCAAGGTTCTCATTACAACAACACTTGATCAAGATGGTTCAAAGGTAGAAGAAGTAGTTGAAAACATAGAAACTACAATTGAAGAGTTTCTTGAGACAGAAGAAGTGAAGAATATGATTCTAGATGATCCCTATGAGATTGTCATCTATAGTAAGGATAAAGAGGAATTGAAGGTTATTAAGAACTAAAGGATACTGGAAACTGGTTATGTCTTGTGAAGGACATGATCAGTTTCTTTATTGTGAAGCCAGATAATCACAGTTATTGATAATAAAGTGTCTACCAGAATTGGTCTTCCAAAGCAATGAGGGAAAAGTAAGAAATTGGTAGTGTTTTTAAGGAAGAGATAGTACGATAGATGTTAAGATGTTTTGTATTTTGATAAGGAAGTACAGGCATGATTTACGTTTAATACATAAGGGATATGAATGATAAAATTGTATTATTTTTCTTGAAAGATAGTTAACTGTAATTATAGTTTATTAAACTTGTAAAAGGATGAAAACATTTATGGAGTTAACATTTAATACATTTCTCAAAGAAGAATTAACCATTAAAGAAATTCAAGAAGCACTAGATTCATGTTTAATAACGTCAAAAGAGCTTGTTATGTACTATCTACACAGAATTGGGAAGCATGATCAAAGTGGAGCTACATTGAATTCTATAATTGAAATGAATCCAGATGCTATTTTTATCGCAGAGGGTTTAGACCATGAAAGAAAAACAAAGGGAGCTAGAGGTCCACTTCACGGTATTCCAGTACTACTAAAGGATAATATTGAAACTGATGATCATATGCATACGAGTGCAGGAACTTTAGCCTTAGAAAACCACTTAAGTGGAATAGATGCCTTTTTAGTCGAAAAATTAAGAGAAGCTGGAGCTGTAATAATCGGTAAAACGAACATGACCGAATTGGCAAATGGAATGTCTACTACCATGTGGGCCGGTTACAGTTCAAGAGGAGGGCAAACCCTAAATCCATACAGTCCTGGTGATTTCTTTGTTGGTGGTTCTAGTTCAGGTTCTGCTGTAGCGGTGGCAGCGAATTTGACTGTATTGTCCATTGGAACAGAAACAGATGCTTCCATTCTGAGTCCAGCTACTCAAAATTCGGTAGTTGGGATTAAGCCAACTGTTGGTCTAATCAGTCGAAAGGGGATTATTCCTTTTACTTATACACAAGATACGCCTGGTCCTTTTGCTAGGACAGTGACTGACGCAGCGATTTTATTAGGTGCTCTTACGGGTGTTGATCCGTCTGATCCTGCAACATACAAAAGTGACGGAATTTCCTCTCGGGATTATACTTCCTTTTTAGAATTGGAAGGACTAAGTGGTGCTCGAATTGGTGTATTTAATAATGGTTCGGAGGATTATTATAAGAACAGTGGGGAGTATGATGGGGTACTTTTTAACAATGTCATCCAAACTATTAGCAATAAAGGAGCAGAAGTAATTGAGCAAATTGACATTCCATCTTTTCATAAGGACTGGAGTTGGGGCGTTCCAATTTATGAAATGAAGCATGCATTAGGAAATTATCTCTCTAAACTGCCTTCTCAGCTTCCTATACATTCAGACAGTGAATTAATTGAATATAATAAAAGCAATGAAGAGAAGGTCTTAAAATATGGACAAAATATGCTTGAATATAGACAAGGATTACCACATAACACACTCGCAAATCCTGAATATTTACATGCAAAACTAGAAGATTTATATTTTGCACAAGAACAAGGTATTGATTATGCATTAAAAAAATATAATCTCGACGCAATTTTGTTTCCTTCCTATATCGGATCAACACTTTGTGCAAAAGCTGGCTATCCATCCATTGCAGTTCCAGCAGGATATATGAAAAATGGAAGACCCTTTGGAATCACTTTTGCAAGTGGAGCTTTTAGTGAAGGAACATTAATCAAGCTTGCTTATTCTTTTGAGCAGGCTACTCAATATCGAAAATCACCAATCTTCTATTAAATTTTAAGTTTCTTAGATTCTAAAGAAAGCTATTTTGGAAAGGCATTCAAATTTTTTTCCTTACAGACACAGTTTAAGTAGATACCTGAAAGTTAGATGTTCACCTAACTTTCGGGGATAATCTATGGTACTTATACGTTTCCATATTCATTATTTTTATTTGAAATTAAGCTACATGTAAAAATAACTACTTGATCGTAATTAAAAACCTTCTTTCCCTCCAACGAGCGTTTGAATGGTTTTCAAATGGTTGGTGTTGCTGATGATTTTGTAGTCATCAAGGAAATGTTCATCTAGTTTTACGTGAAGAACTTTAGTAAGATAATGATCCGTACCTACTTGATTCGTGACAGCAATCTCGACATGGTATTGATAATAATCTTGTGGACTATGGTCTTCTTTTTTAAGCTCTATCTTTGAAAAATCATTCATAAGGCGCTCAATGATATCCGGATCTTCAATAGCTTTACTTGCATGTTTATATAATTCGTCACTCGAGGGATCATGCACCCGAATTTTAATGGAATCAATGACACTATCTTCTGTAAGTGTTTCTTCATATAGCTCTGGAAAGGTAGTATATGTTAATAGATTAACAGTAATAAACCCTCCCAACACCAATAAAGTCATCACTAAAATCAATGTGAGTTTTCTTTTAATAAATATACTCATCACAAGTGTTACAAGCACAATTAAAACAGCAATAAGAAAAACATTAAAATATTGTAATGTAAAATCAATAACGCTTCCCAAGGACACCCCACCTCACTAGATAATCCAATTTATTTGCTAATTTAGTTTTTAGAAATTACTTCCCGTTCGTTACGGAGCTGAATGTAACTATATTTTACCATATCAATCCATACAGAATGGCTTTCAAAAAATACAGAACAAACAAGTAAAAAAACACCTTAATTCAATGACATTAACCATTGTCAATTTGTGAATTAAGGTGCCATGGCAATTTTATTTAAAATGTGTCTTCTTAAATGAATCTATTTCGTTGAAGCTGGTAACTCTGTGTAAAAACATTACGTCTTGTTGTGTTGAAACCTTTTAGTAAACCTATTTGCATAACTAGAAGCTACAAAAGCATCTGGTTTAATCTTTGGTTCCACACCCATCGCTTCCATTCGCGCAACCATCTCTGTTACGAACTTACTCGTTTTATTCTTCTTTCCAGCACCAATATCGATATGACCTTCCATTGTAAACGTGGCTCCTTGGTATAGGTAAGGAAGAACAATATCAATTAACCGGTTTTTTCTTTGCTCGGTAAACAATGCAACAATTTCTTCGGATAATGATAATTCGTAGGAAATGCGCTCATGTAGCTGGAGCATTTTCCTAGGAATGACCACTTTTCGAATACAAGCCCATACGCCTTTTCCTTCATTCAGAATGACAATACCTGTAATAAAGATTGTCTGTCCGGGATGAACTTGAGAATCGGTCCCGATCATTAAACGGAAGTTTCCATATGGTTTTAGAAGCATGAACTTCACAATATGATCAAAGACTTCTTCAAAAGACATCCGTTTCTTCTCTAAATTTTGAAACCAGTAGGGGGTGTCTGAATCACCTTTCATCTTGTCACATCACCGCTTTCACAATAGTTTAGAGATTCATATTTACTTTATATTTATGATGCAGATCCTTTGATGATGTGAGGATTTTTTTAATCCAAAGGCAGAAATTCCAACAAACACCGCGCACAGCTTTTTAGTCAATTAATCTACTTTTTTAAAAAAAGAGAGTAGGTCCCGCTTAGTAAATAATCAGAAGTAGAATAGAAGATAAAAGTGTTAAAATAAGATAAAGTTCTTGAATTTGGTAATACTGCTAATATTTATGTTTAGTAAGACATGATAGGAGGAATTTAAATGTCAAATGAAAACAAGGAGTTGTCCCAAGAACAACGAAGTGAATTACTAGAAACATTAAAGTCCCGTTTTGAAAACCATATGAATCGTCATCAAACGATTGAATGGGAGAATGTCTATGCAAAATTAGAAAAGAATACAGAAAAACTTTGGTCACTTTATGAAATGGAAAGAACGGGCGGTGAGCCGGATGTTGTTGGATATAACAAGGAGAAGAACGAATACATATTTTATGATTGCTCAGTCGAAAGTCCTAAAGGCCGAAGAAGTGTTTGTTATGACCGAGAAGCACTAGAGGCAAGAAAGAAGCATAAACCAGAGACGAGTGCTATTGATATGGCAACCTCTATGGGGATTGAACTTTTAACAGAGGAACAATACAGAGAGCTTCAGGAAGTCGGTCAATTTGATTTAAAAAGCTCGAGCTGGGTAAATACACCTGAATCCATTAGAAAACTTGGCGGGGCTATCTTTTGTGATCGTCGTTACGACACGGTCTTTATGTACCACAATGGAGCAGATTCTTACTATGCTGCAAGGGGATTTCGAGGTGTACTAAGGGTCTGAATTGTTAATAAGGAGAATACTAATATGGCTGAATTAAGAATACTAGAAAACAACCATACCTTTTATGGGTATGAATTTGGGGATAGAACTCTTCCAACTCTTGTGTGTTTACACGGGATGACGAGCGATGCCAATAGCTTTAATGCTCTTGTTAGATTTCTAACAAGGGACTTTCATCTTATTTTATTAGATTTACCAGGCCATGGGAGAACAGAAGCATATAACGAAGAGAAAGATTATTTGTTTTCTTCTGTTGCCAAAAGGATTGATAAAGTGTTAAATCAAGTTGCAACAAAACCTTTATATATACTGGGGCACTCATGGGGAGCAGATCTTTCACTCCACTACGCCAAAGCATTCCCGGAAAAAGTAAAAGGAATCGTTCTTATTGATGGCGGGTATGTATTTCCTGAACAAGTGGAAGGGCTGACGTTAGAAAAAGCTGTTTTAGATTGGGATGAGTACATAGATTCTAGTAGGTATCAATCTTGGGAAGACGTTGTAAAGGACTACCAAGGATACATTACTAAGAAATGGGATATCAATCTGGATAGTATCATACATTCTAATTTTAATAATATTAATGGGGAATATGTTTTAAGAGCTGATAAATTTAGTCTTCTATCCACAGTCAAAGCTTTTTATAAAGAGCCTAGTTCTACAACATATGAGGACATCCAATGCCCGGTATTAATGTTGCATGCAACGGTTCCCGAGATAGACCCTTCTCGAGATAGGGGCTTACATACGATTAAAAAAAGTATAAATAATATAAAGGTAATAGGGATAGAAAATACGAAGCATAATATTCATTGGGATGACCCTCAAGAAGTTGCTGAAAAATTGCTGTTGTGGAAGCAACAAATTGAAAAAAATATTGAATAAGTTGATATCGAACGTTCAACTCTGTAAAATGAATAGGACAAAAATTAAGAGAATAGAGGAATACTATATGATACAACGTA
This sequence comes from Rossellomorea marisflavi, assembly GCA_003667865.1. GTDB lineage: Bacteria > Bacillota > Bacilli > Bacillales > Bacillaceae_B > Rossellomorea > Rossellomorea marisflavi_C. Next base: position 2,179,514 of record CP033051.1, read on the forward strand.
CTGTGCTTTTGAAGTTTGCTGAAACGACGACTCAGGAACAACTTAAAGAAGTTATCAACCGTTTTAAAGCCTTAGAGAATGCTTTATCAGGAATTGTAGAAATCCAAGCAGGCTTAAATATCGCTGAAAAAAGTAAAGAATTTCAAGTGATGCTTATGGTGCGCTTTGAGGATCAAGCAGCATTAGATGCTTATACTGCTAATGAGGATCATCAGGCTGTTGCGGCTTATATCCGTGAGGTTGGCCGTGTTGATAGCATTGGAGTAGATATTAATCTATAAAAGTAAATAAAAAGACGTTGCTATCGATGTAGGTAGTTAAGTTTTAGAGTACAAGTTTGAAATAGCAGTCCAAATGAGGCTGCTATTTTATATTGTGTAATTGTAGATATAGTCACTGTTAAGATCTCAGACTTTCGTTTTATTTTGTAAATGTAGCTTAATAAAAATAGGGACAGAAAAGAGGAATAAGCTGATGAGTTAATGTGGAATGAGGCATCCGGCATCCGGCTTGCGGACATTTATTCCGTTAATTTCACTTAAAACAGTGAATTTTGGTAGTAAGCGGACATTTGTTCCTCTATTTTACAAAATCATGGCCATTCTACTCATGAATATTGATTATAACGGAATAAATGTCCGTCAGTACTTTGAAAAGCGTCATATTTAGTGGAATAACGGAATAAATGTCCTCTACTCCTCTACTCCTCTACTCCTCTACCAAATTACTTTGACGTTAACTTTCTCTTTAGTTAAAGGTAAAGTCACTTTTCAAACTATGAGAAAAAAGCTAAATATTGTTAATAAAGCGTCATTACGAAATTGTTTTAGTCGAAGTAGAACAGCACAAAAAAAATGCTTAGCTAAACACCAAGCATTTCAAGGTTTACCATTTATTAAGATATTTCCGCAATAATCCCTTCCTCATCATCAAGAACAAGCTTAATCCCAGAGTATGGATCACGATTCATATATTCAGCTAACCAAATCCGAAGAGCTTCAATAATGTTAATTGGAATAAGGATTTGGGAGCGTCCTGCTACAAATACTTCTGCAGAGAATCCTCCATGATCATCATCATACATGAGCTCAACCTCTACGTCTTCTGGCCGTACTTGCTTTTTACGTGATGTGTAAACACAAATCGCATTAATAATATCCTGTTCAGGAATGATTATCTTCTCCATGCATTTGCTTCCTCTTCTTGTCTTTTCTTCTTAAAGAATACAAAGATTTTACGGATTACTGAGATCAGAACAAGAATCGCAATCATATTAATCATGAATCCTAGAATGGAACCTAAAATACCCATGTTAGCAAATAGACTTCCGAATAATAGACCTGCTAAACCACCGAGCATAAGACCTTTCATTAACCCACCAGAAGTGAACCCTTTGTTTGTTGTTTTAGCAGCGGGTGTGACAGAATCATTTTTCTTATCTTTTTGGAAGAAGGAGTTTGTATTAGTGTTGTTGTTTGTTGAATTGAAGCTTTTCTTACCAGATTTGTATTTCTTCGCTTCTACCGTTGTTACTTGATCTCCTGGGAGAATATGCTCTCCAATAGGTGAGAATAAAAGAACGGCTGTAAGAATGGCTACTACATATTTTTTCATGTTTGTTTCCTCCAGTATGATGTTTTATTTTAAACCATTACATGTTTCCTAATTAACCGAGTGATTCTCCTCCTTTTGTTCATAAAAAAACCTTTACCAAAATTGGTAAAGGTAGATGGCTCTATTTATCCCTTTACCGATCAGGCAAAGGTCTCGTAAACAACGGCTAGGTTGCCAGCAATGCCGGTGATGGTATGAGTACATCACGTATTGACGACATAACTGTTAACTACTCCCCTTTGGAGTATTTAATTGTTTGCTACAGTAATTATCAATACTGTATGAATAGTATACTCTAAAATGTAGCATCTCGCAATAAAGCTAGAAGGAGGTTATCTCAGACATTATTTTATAATGGCCTCAGCTTTTTGATTCGTCTCCTCCATAAGCTGAGCAATTGTCTTGTTATCATTTGTTAGAGTTTCAATTGTTGCACTAATTTCTTCAACACTTGCTGTGGACTCCTCAATGATAGCGGCTAATTCACTTGAAGAACCCTGTACATCATGTGATTGTGTTTTTACTTCTTCAGCTAATTCTAGTAATGACTGAACATGATGCTCAATCTTATTAAATACAAGGGTTGTATTCTTAAAAGAGTTCATAACATCTTCAGTAGATTGCTGCCCTCTTTGAATATAAGAGCTACTCGTTTGAACCTTTTCAAGAGCCGTTTGGTTGTTTTGGTTAAGCTTCAGTAAGTTCTGATTAATACGATCTGTCGTTTGGCTACTGTTCTCAGCTAGTTTACGAATTTCGTCCGCTACTACGGCAAAGCCTTTGCCAGCTTCCCCTGCTCTAGCAGCCTCAATCGATGCATTTAATGCAAGTAAGTTCGTTTGGTCTGTTATTTCTTTAATGATACCAGTAAACGTGTTTGTTTCTTTAACTGTATCCGTTAACAAATGGAAGGTATTTGTTAATTCTTCAACCATGACACGAAGGTTTTTCATATCTTGATGTAGTTCTTGTGTTTGGTGTTCATTATCACTAACGACAATGCTTGCTTCGTTTGTCTCTTCTTTTAAATCAGATGACACTTTGTATAAGTGAAGCATGGAACTTTGTGTACGGTTCGCATTTTCAGAAATATCACTGATCTGTTCAGACTGAGATTGACTTCCGGTAGCAACCTCATTGATTGCTGTCTTCATTTCCTCTTGTGCATTTAGGTTTGTCTGTACTTGTAGGTTTACCTTGCTAATATCTGAAATGATTGATTTTACATTGTATTCAAGCTCTTCTTTCTGTTTTGCTTTTTCTTGCGCATCATTTTCTACTTGCTCCATGTATGTATGCAAGTTTTCTTGCTGCTTGCTGTTTAGAAAGATCATGACCCCAAGCATCACTCCACTTAGAACATAAGCTAATATTGATGTAGCGAAAAGAGACTCTGATCCTTCAACCATTCTAGCCGTTAAGACTAAGTTGACTAGTCCGGAAGTAAATCCGATTGCAAACACCAATCTTTTAAAATGAAGAGAGGATATAATGCCTAAAACAAATAAAACGGGGATTAAGTCAATCGTTGCCCCTAAAATCATTAATGATGAAAATGTAAAAGCTTGGATGACGATAATGCTAACAAGAGCAAAAGCATGATAGCGTTTCAATAGATATTGCATGGTTATAAAAATAATCGTAAAGGCGATAAACTCACTGCTATAAAATAGTGCTTTGTCTATATCACCAGATGCAACCGTTTTGAGAGCAGCCATAATAAGTGAAATAGAAAATGTAATAAACATTAATAGATTCTTTTTCCTCGTATCAAGTAGCTTTACTTCTTCAATAGATGCCATAAGTCCACCCCATGTAAAATAGTAATAGTAACTAAGTCTTACCCATATTTTAAGGTTAATTGTAGTTAATTGGAAGAATTTTTTGAAAATTGTCGAATTTATATGCTCTTGATTATTAAAATTACTAGATTTATAAGATAAAAAGATATGCTTACAGCAAGGTTTATTTCTCGTTCTTTGAAATTAAGTAGTGCAAATTGTCTCATTACAAATGAAGCATCTGCACGGGTGTTACAGGAATCAGGTTTTAAACACGTTGGTATAAAGGATGAACTAATGTATTGGGTATACAAAGGGCAGTAAGGCATGGATTTTGAACATGTATGACTGAATAGGGATGTTATCTTAAAGCGCAACCTTTTATAATAAACCTTTTTCTGGTATAGTTATATTTTTCGGAATATTTACAGCATTATGTATAACTTTTAACATATTAAAGGTAAAATGAGTAATGTGAATTATCTATTCTTGCAAGTGTGAAAGTAGGAATTGAGAAAAATGAGAGCTGCCGAGCTGCAAAAAGAATTAACTAGGTTAACTGAAGAGAATAAACGTCTAAAGAATGAGATTCATCTCCTAAATGATCACATTGATTTTAACAATGCTATTACGAATTATAAACAATTATTCAGTCATATTATGGACGCGATCTATTGCTTTAAAATAGATTCAACAGGAAGACCAAGTAAATTTCTTGAAGTCAATGCTGAAGGGTATAAGCGCTTAGGATACACGAAAGAGGAAATCCTGAACCTACACCCTTATGACATTAATCTTCAAAGTGAAGATAAGATCATAGAGTTTTTAAGGGATATCGCCCAAAAAGAAAGTATGATATTTGAAACAACACATGTTAGTAAAGATGGTAGGTTAATACCTGTTGAAATAAAAACCAATATTATAACTACTAATGAAGAACAATATATTTTATCTGTTTGTAGAGATATTTCTGAAAGGAAAAAAACAGAAGAATCCTTACATAGACTTGAATCTTTTTATAATCATAGTTCAGAGGGAATTGCCATTTTTGACCTAGACGGGAAAATTTTAGATCTTAATGCTGCTTTTACAACAATCTTTGGATATACCTTAGAAGAAGTAAAGGGGAAACGTCTACCAGTAACTCCTATATTCTCTAAAGGGGATGCTGAGTATTTATTAAATGAAACCCTTAAAGGCAATAGTATAAAAGATTTTGAAACAATAAAGCAAAAAAAGAACGGTGAGTACATTACCGTTAGCATTACAATGTCTCCTATTCGAAAAGAAGAAAATGGGGAAGTGTATGCTCTGTCTGGTATTGTGAGAGATATATCAGAGCAGCGCTCAACTATGATACAGCTTGAATCATTTATCGATAATAACATCGATCCGATCCTTATATTTGATAATCAAGAAAAATTAATCAAGGTAAATTCATCCTTTGAACAAGTTTTTGGTTGGAAAGGGAACGGACTGCTAGGCCTGTCGATAACGGACATGCCGATGATTCCAGAAGAGAAGTTAACGGAGGCATCATACTATTTTAATAGAGTGAAAAATCATGAGGGTATCAAGGGATTTGAGACATACAGATATACGAAAAATGGAGAAAAAATTGATGTACTGCTTACATCTTTTGCTGTTCAAAATGATTTAAATCATAATCGTTGGTATGTCGTGAGTTTAAAGGATATTCGAGATAAGAAAAAAGCAGAGAAGCTCATCTTAGATACAGAAAAGCTATCTATTGCAGGTGAATTGGCTGCCAGTATTGCGCATGAAATTCGTAATCCAATAACAGCTATAAAAGGGTTTATTCAAATTATTGAGCATGGTTCTATCAATCAAACCTATTTTGATATTATCAATTCTGAGATGAACCGAATCGAGTTAATTCTAAAAGAATTACTCTTATTAGCAAAACCTCAAGCAGTCATGTTTCAACCGCAAAATATTATACAAACACTAGAACAATCTATTGCCTTATTAGAGGCACAAGCCAATATGTATAGTGTTGAGATAAAAACAGAGATAGAGCCTAACAATTACACGATATTCTGTGAAGAGAATCGTTTAAAGCAAGTGTTTATTAATCTTATTAAAAATGCCATTGATGCGATGCCTGAGGGGGGAGTGCTAAGGATTCACTGTGAGAACTCTATGAATCAAATGATTACCCTTCGCTTTACTGACGAGGGGTATGGAATTCCAGAGAGTACGTTAAAAAGGTTAGGAGAACCCTTTTACACAACAAAGGACAAAGGTACCGGGTTAGGTTTCATGGTATGTAAAAATATTATTGAGGAACACAACGGGAAACTAAACGTCTATAGTGAAGTAAATGTTGGTACTACGATAGAGGTTATGTTGCCTGTACGATCGATAAGTCAGAATCATTCTAAAATGGCATAATAAAATTTGAGTCTATGTATAGGTAGAACCAGAATAAAATCCATGAATTTGTAAAAGAGTATTGGTCTTTAGGACCAATGCTTTTTTTAGATATAGAAATTTCATATACTCACCATATTTTAATACTAAGTATAGAGTATTAAGAAAATTAAGACATTTAAAGGCGATTAAATGTTAAAATGAATACTTACTATTAAGATTTGTAAGGGGGATCACATGATAGCTCAAAACGATCAAATTGAAAAATATTCCCGAATCGCAGTCATCATTCTTGCGATGTTCTTCTATATCCAATGGGAACATCTAAAAACGGAGCTTTTTTGGAAAGAGAAACAGCAAGATTTTCAGATTGAAACTCACTTAAGTGACGTGCAGATGATTCTGTTTCATGTCGAAGAAACCTTAAACCTGTATAGCTTTCCGATTGAAGATGAGAAGCGACCGTATTTTCAGGACTCATTAAATAAAGACATCATTCATTTACATCAGGTAGCTGAATCCATTCAAAGATTGAATGTGCATTCGAATTTTGCTGTACTGTATGAGGATTATCTAGCGAATATAGAAGAATTGATAAAAAGCATAAGAGGATTTCAATATACTCAAGCTGAGATAGACACAGCCATTATGGTGATGCATAGCACTCGAGCAGATTTAAATGTTTTAGTAGAAGACCGTAACTTTTCTGTCAGTGATAAAGAGCATCGTGAAGCTGTATTAGAAATTCTTAATCACTTTAATCAGCAGATTTCGGGCCTTAAGAAATTTTAGTCTCAACATGGAAAAAGAGTAGCCTAAAAGACAAAATTGAGGTGAACGAAATGGGGGAAATAGAGAAATTGAATTCTGTACCAATAATAGAAACAGAACGCTTACTTCTTAGAGGACTGACAGTAGAAGATGCTGATGACTTATATGAATATGCTTCAGAGCATAAAGTATCACAATATGTTCCGTGGGATGCCCACAAATCTCTAGAAGATAGTATAGAATTCTTAAAATACATACTTAATGCTTACGAGTACAAAAAGAAACGAACATGGGCAATTGAGTTGAAGGAAGAAGGGAAACTGATTGGGACGATTGATTATGTAAATTGGGTCCCAAGTCATAGAAAAGCCGAACTCACTTATGTACTATCACATCATTATTGGGGAAAGGGCTTTACATATGAAGCTGCACAAAAACTATTACACTATGGTTTTGAAACAATGGGACTTCATCGCGTTGAGGCACCAATCATGCTAGAGAATAAGCAATCTCAACGGGTTCTAGAAAAGCTAGGAATGACTTATGAAGGAATTGCAAGACAAAGTTTTTATTTGAATGGTCAATATGTTGACCTGGCCATGTATGCTATTTTAAAGGATGAAATTTGAACTTTGTACACAATAATGAAGTTCAAAGGAGATGAGTGGTGATCATGAACTTAGGTTTTGAGCAACTAAGTCAAATTTCAAATAAAAGTGAATGGAAACAAGCATACAGCAGTTCAATCAAAAACTTGGATGCTTTGTACCAAGAAGAAGAGAAACTATATTATCTCATGTATTCACAAGATATGGAGAATCAGAGAATTGGGGAAATTCAACAGATTAAGCATGAGCTAATGACGAACGGTGATTTAATACATACCCTACAAGATTGGAAATCAACATTCAAGGATGACCCTACCTGGCATAGAAGGCTTAAAGTATTCTTATCAAAAATGAAACAAGAAGCACTCGACAGTCAACCTGATTTAGTAAGAATTCAACAAAAGCTTCAAAATAATTTAATGAATAGTAGGTTTGAGATTAATGGAAATGAATATAACTTAGGTAGTGTTCATGCTACTATAATGGATCATCCAAATAGAGAACTCCGAAGAAAATTGTTCCAAGAGACAAAGAGGATTGGAAGTGAACATGAGGATCTTTATCGAACACTGATTAAAAAAAGGAACGAACTAGCACGCGCTCATGAATATGACAGCTATTATCATTTCCGATGTAGTCTGAAGGAAATCGATATAGATATGTACTTCGAAGAAATGAGAAGATTACTTGAAAAATCTAAAGGCTCATTTACTTATTGGAATAATAAAATAAATGCTAAGTTTGGATGGGAGAAAACGAATTTCTACGACCAGTATTATACTACCTTTAATTTTCATCGAGTTCCTGGTCATCTGTTTTCTTCTGAACGGATAAAAGAGGCCTTAGGTGATGCTGCTAGTAGCATTGGAGTCCCACTCCAAAATCTACCTCTTACGATTGAGGTTATGGAAATTCCTTATGGTGGTTTTGCGGTTAATATTCATCCTGAAAACCTAAAGCTCGTAGTAAATAAACGGGATGCTTATTCTGTCTTTCTTTCAGGGATACATGAGTTAGGACATGCATTGGACGGGTATTATGCTTCATATAAATATCCAGAGCTTTACCGCTTTTATTCGAGCATAGCTGCTGAATCAATTGCTGAATTGGTTCAGACTATTGTTACAGATCCAGATTTCTTAAGAGCTAATTTTGAGTTGGATGATGAAGCATTAAAACAAATTAAAGAGGTAAATGTACTAACCGATTTAAAGATGGTCCAAATCAATTATTATTATAGTCTTGTTGAATATGAGTTATATAAAGATCCAGAAAGAAGCTTCCAAGTAATAGCGGATGAGTGCTATCGAGATGTATTCGGATATGAGGGGGAGACCTTCCATCCCGGTAGTGAGATGTTTTATATTGAGAATCCGGCATTTTTTCAGGACTACAACTATGCTCTAGCAATTCGTGATATGATCCGAGCAAAGTATAAGATCCACACCGTTTACAATGAAAGAGATGTGTTTGGTCGATTCATGGAACATTTTATTGTACCCAATCAACTTTTTTCTTGGCAGGAACGAGTAAAAAGAGTCTGTGGTGAAGATTTTACCTTCTCTTACTTGGGTGAAACCATAGAGAATGCAGCATCAAGTCATGATTAATTAATTGGATATAGAAGGGTTCTTGATAAGAGAAATTCAAGAAGGTACCAGCTTGGTGCGGTATAATCTTGATAACATGATTGACGACCCGAGAATAAATAAAGTTGAAATTGAATGATATATCGATGATGAGGAATCGATTGAATTTATTTCCGATTAAGGGAAAACTGTTCTTATCCATTCCACTTTAACCACTTTTCTAAGAGATTTACTCTATAAGGAGTAAGTCTCTTTTTTTGTTGCGGGGAGTAAAAGGTGTGGATGAGAAAAATGAGGTAATATAGGATTGGAAAATAAACCAGATGAAAAAAGTAAAAAAGAATGAGAGAAGATCTACTTTCCTTCGTTATTTATAGTATAAGAGTTTTTTAGTTAGCAATAAGGGGAGTTGTAAATGAAGTCAAATGATAGGAATTTTATAACACGTTTGCAGCGGGGTAAGGAAGACGCTTTGGAATTTATTGTAGATCAGTACTTAGCCGTAATTAAAGGGATTTCGTATAAAGTGCTGTCTCCGTTGGGGAATGATGGAATTGTGGAAGAGTGTATTAACGACATACTCCTCTCAATATGGAATCACTCAAATAAGTTTCATGGGGATACACCGTTAGAATTTAAAAAATGGATCTGTACCATCGCGAAATTTAAAGCCATTGATTATTATCGAAAAGCTAAGAAAAAGGCAGAGCTTCATATTGATATTTCAGCTATCCATGTTACGAACTCTGCAGAGGATGAACTGGTCATCATGGAGGATCAGGCTGAGTTAATCAAACTAATCAATCAGCTAGAGCCCGTGGATCGAAATATTTTTATTCTGAAGTATTTTCTAGGATTGAAAACGGAGGAAATCGCGAGCAAGCTTGGTATGACTCATTCTGCCATTGATAATCGGATCTATAGAGGAAAGAAAAAACTTTTCACTAAGGCTCAAAACCTAACTATTGGGGGGAGTACACTATGAAAGACATTTATGAGTTATTAAATGATATTGAATTCGATGAGCATGAATTTGAGGAAATGGAAGTAGATGAGATCGAGAAGGCGAAGTATAAAAGGAACCTCAGAAAATCAATTACAAACAAGAGAAGTGGGTCTGTTTGGAAAAAAAGTGCTGCAGTTGTTGCTGTAATTGGTTTATCTCTTGTTTCGCTAGGTCTAACGTTTCCGGCTTATGCTCTTAATATTCCAATTGTAAGAGATATTTTTCGATTTCTTGATGGTGAAAAGACAGGCTTATATGATCAATACAAGGAAAATTCTACAGAAATCAATCAATCCAAAGAAAGCAATGGTATTACCGTTACATTGAGTGATGCCATTTTTGACGGCAAAACCGTATCAGTGGCGTACACGATTGAAAGTGAACACGATTTAGGAGAAGTCGAGCATCTACAAAAACCTCCCTTTGTTCAGCCATTTATTATTATTGAAGGAGAGAGTGGCTGGACTGGAAACTCTAGGCTTTCGAAAGTTGGTGAAAACCAATATGTTGGGATCACGACAGCAAGTAATCATAGGTTTGAAGAAAAAGATGCTGTTACTGTTCAGTTGGTCATGCCTGGATTCATGACTAAACATGATGAGGAAATTCAAGGGGATTGGAAATTTGAGCTTGATTTACAGGCAACCGAACACAACGTTCAAGTAATCAATCAGAGCGCGCAACAAAAAGGGATTCAGGTTGAAGTTGGAAAAATGACTGTTACACCGATGTCTTTTATCATATATTACAACAACGCAGTACCCATAGAACTGGAGAAAGAATGGCCAGGCATTGAGGTTGATCTTCAAGTGAAGGATGATTTAGGTCATTCTTATGATGGAGAAGTAAATGGTGGATGGTCGGATCAGGAGAACGGTATCACTCTTGGGTATAATAAAACCTTTGAAAAATTAGATGAGGAAGCAACGAAGCTTATTATAACGCCTCACATGAAACTGTATAAGGATATTGAACAAGATGGAACGTACATTGGTAAGGAAACATTCGTACTTGAAGATATTATTGTTGAGTTAAAGAAATAGTGTGTTTCACAATTCGGAAGCTATTCTTTTAAAGAGGATAGCTTCTATTTTATATGTAAAAATATAATAATAGAAATTACGAATAAACAAATAGGGGATATTTATATATTTTTCCAATTTTTTCAGATAAAGAGATTGACATTAAACTAGGTTTAACGTTTATCCTTAAATTGTAAAAACAAATTAAGGAGTTGTTGAATATGTATCGATGGGATGGAGGATTTATCATGGTTGACCCAGAAAAGTTCGAGGAAGGGGTTACATGGTATCAGGAAGTACTTGGATGGAAGTGTGTAGATAAGATCACTTCATGGGTTGGTAGAAAAGGTTTCATGAAGCTGCCAAGATCGGGTATGGTCACTATCAAGTCATTTGAAGGACACTATGAACATCTTCAATCAAATGAACCCAAAGGAAATGTAAGATTGGTATTTGTCACCTACGATTTAGAAAAGACCTTAACGTATTTAGCATCTCATAAAGTGGATTTTACTGAAACACATACTCTACCAAATGGTCAGGCATACTGTGATATCTTTGCTTTTGATGATACCTGTTTGACGATAGTAGAGGAATCAAGAGGTGATGATGTAAATGAATATCCAGCATCGGGGATTATCGGGTATGGAAGTGTTAATAGTATCATTCATGTCAAAGATGTGCAGCGATCTACAGAATGGTATGAAAAAAATCTTGGGTTTGAATTGGTTGAACTAAGTGTAGATAAAGGATTTGCTCATATGCGTACAGAGGATGCTTATGACCGAAATGCTTTGAATCAACAGTTCTGGGATCACATTTGGTTCCTTCAAGATATGGAACAACAGAATCGCAATGATGATAAGGTTCGAACATACTTCGATATAAGGCCGAATGTCTTCTTTAAAGAATATAACACCTTGATCCGTAATGGAATTAAACCATCACAAATTGCAGGGGATCCTATAAATGGATGGGGAGGATTTCACATTTATGATCCTGACCATAATCAAATCAATGTTTGGTCTTACAAATAATTTGGATAAGTAGATATGTATCTTTCAATAAAAGAATTCTCAAATAGGACAGGTCTACCTCCAAGCAAGCTCCGTTTTTATGATAAAAAGGGATTAATAACCCCTTCTGTTCGTTTGGACAATGGTTACAGAGCATACTCAGTTGAGCAAATACCGCAGGCAAAATTAGTTGATTCCTTCAGACAAGCAGAAATCTCCATAGAAGATATCAAGCATTATTGTGCAGCAGATGAGAAAGAAAAAAAGATCTTACTCGATAGCTGGAAAGCAGATTTAAATAGAAAAATGGAAGCATTAATGGCTGCTAGGAAATACATTGGAGGAATGGATGGAGAAAACCCTCAAACATTATTGCTTTCAAAATGGGAAGCTGAAAAGTACTTTGTTTGGCAGAGGTTTGAAGTAGAGAGAGTGCCACATCCTTTTCGTGAATGTATGTTGACTGCAAAAGAACGATTGGAGAAGCATGGCGAGACATGTTCCCAGCAGGTTTATATAAAAAATGATTCTATTACAAAGAATCATATTATAGGAGAAATCGGCTTTGAGGTATGTAAGGATTTTAAAGTGGAGAAAGAGAGGAACTTCCGACTTGAGATCGTCCCACCTACTCTATTTGCAGTATTACAAGGCTGTAGAGCTTATGATGACTTCCTTTGTTTTTCATATATTCAAGTAGTCATCCGATATGGTTTCCAACCCTCTGGGACAAAGTTAGAAAGGTATTCAAGCACGAATTCCCAAGCCTTTGATTATCTAATTCCATTAATATAAAAAGATGCCTTATTATGGGGGATTTTAAAGCAGTAAGATATTTTGTAAATTCGATTATGGTGTACTAATTGAAAAACATATACAAGATAAAGAGCTTTTCTCTTATATGGGGATAGCTCTCTTTTTTGTTTTTAAACGTACTCATGTGTCTTTTAGTTAAAAAAGGCTTTTATGTGATTTGACAGAAAGTATTTAGAATCCCATATCATTCCGGAAGTCTACAATCTTGCAGCCAATACTGTTAATAGAACGAAGTTCACAAATAATAACTAAAGCTTATAATCATAGAGGATTCATGGATATTTTGTTGAATAAATGTAAGAGTCTAGAGAAAGCTTTGGCTTCGCTTTCATAGTTAGGAGGGATTATATGAACTTACTATTATCCATCGTTCTGAGTGCAATATTAGGTTATATTCTATTGATGATGGGACCCATTGTCGGTGGAATTCTTGCTTTTGGAATTGTAGTAGGTTGTTTGTTTAGAGGAGTGTATTTATTAAATGAGATTCACAAAGCAAACCTATCAAAATCAATTAAAGAGGATCATGCTCAAGAGCGAAAACAACAAGCTCATTTGCAAAGTTCAAGTGCATATAAAAGCTATTTAGAGGAAAAAAAGCGAGAAGATAGTAATTTCCCTTCGTAATTTAGTCTGATACTATGGGCAAAAGTATCTAACAAATTCGGGGTAATAAAACATAATGACTCCACTGGAAGAGAACGTACTAGTATATTAATTTTCATAAAAAGGTAGGCTAGTAAAAGCAAGATTAAAAGGTATTAGAAAGTGGGTAATGTGTTGTATAAATGGTGTAAGTATACATAAATAGAATTGTAAGAGAAAATTGAAAGATATAACGAGTCCAGATGAATTCTATAATGATATAATGTCATATATAGTAAATTCATTTTACAAAAGGAGAATAGGTCGATGCAAAATGGACACCCAATAAGTGAACTAACACGGCATCACTGTTCAAAAGAAACTGGGTCACATATTCTATATATTTATAATGAATTAGATAAATATCTTTTAAATACAATTCATTTTATCAGTGAGGGATTAGCTAATAGTGAAATAGTGTTCGTAATAGAATCAGATGAAATGATTAGAACTATACAAAATGAATTAATTCTAAATGGACTGAATGTTGATTCCTATCCAAACGTAATCTTTGCTAATAATAAGGATTCTTATCTTACTGATGATCAATTTGATATCTCAAAAGCTCGTGAACTTCTTATTTTAGTTAAACCATATACTGAGAAAAAAATGAAGATACGAACATGGGGACATGTTCCATTAACTGATTCTGGGGCGGTATTAGAAAAGCTTCGTCTGTTTGAGCTAGAATGTGATGCATTTGTTTCAAGAAAAGATATCACAACAGTTTGTATCTATAATGGAATGACAACACCTGCGTATGTTCAGAATGAATTATTGAAAACACACACTCATATCATGACAGATCGAGACTTTAATCAATCTCCTTTCTATAATAGGGATTACTTTGATAACTTAACGCTAGGAGAATTAGAACGGTTGAGGAATTTAGAAAGACAGAATAGTGAGCTGAAATATCAGAATACTCAACTTATCGCTGAAAGTCACTTAGCGAAACTTAAACATGAGATGATCATGCAAAGTGAAAAAAAGCTGCAATTAGTTTTTTCAAGACTTCCTATTCCAATAATTATTCGGAAGGATAGAAAGATTATTTTTGCAAATCATGCAGCTTCTGAACATTTCACTCTCATAGAGGAAAGTACGATAGAGGAGAATTTTCTAAAACAATTTTTTGAAAAATATGATCATCTTGAAGGTGATTCTGTTGAGCAGCCACTTCATCATCAATATACATTACAAAACGGCAAGGAGAAGTATTATATCGTTCAATCAATTGAACTTAGTTATGAATCTAAAACAGCCGTCATGCATTCTTTTGTAGATGCCTCTTATGAAAAGGAAAATGAACAAATCATGATTCGTTCGGAGAAAATGAATATTGCAGGAGAACTTGCTGCCAGTATTGCACATGAATTGCGAAATCCATTGACATCAATAAAGGGATTCTTTCAAATGATGAAGTATACAGATGAGAAAAAGGATCTTTATTTTAAGGTGATTGATGACGAACTTTCAAGAATTGAACAAATCTCAGGTGAACTTTTAACCCTTGCTAAGCCAAATTCTGATGATCGTAAAGAGTCCAATATCGTCCAAATTATTTATGATGTGCAAGTGTTGCTTGAATCTCGAGCACATATGGAAAATATAGAAATTACTGTGGATTCCACTTCGAAAGAAATGACCATTTATTGTGACACAAATCGGATTAAACAAGTATTTATAAACTTAATTAAAAATGCAATAGATGCGATGGAGACTGGTGGGAAAGTCTGTGTCAAGGTGAAAAATTCAATGATCTAATTGAAATTCAAGTAACGGATGAAGGGAAAGGAATTCCTAAAGAATTAATACATAAGATTGGTGAACCGTTCTATACTACGAAAGAAAAAGGAACTGGAATTGGCATGATGGTGTGTTTTCAAATAATTGAGAGTCATAACGGGACGATTCAATTAGAAAGTCAAGAAGGAATTGGAACTACGGTTACGGTAACATTTCCCTTGTCACGAAAGTAATTGTAAGAACAATGATAGTATCTGACTATATGGAGTCATTTTCTTGTAGGAAAATGCTCTTTTTTATTGAGTAATCATTACATTAATTCTAGCATGTGCAGTAAACGACCGTTTTTTTTAAAAAGTGAGGTACGGTCGTTTTGGTAACACAAAAGGGAAAATCGAGAATTAATGAGTGCAAAGAGATGACAGAAAGGCGTTTTAAGATGATTAAAAAAGAAGATATTCTTTCCATTATCCCTGAGAATGTTCAATTGGGTATTATTATTTCAGATTCAAAAAAAGGAGAGTCTATTACTCATAATGAGACAATAGAATTTCCTTTAGCAAGTCTATCAAAATTTATAGCTTCGATTTTTGCATTGAAAGTAAATGCACCTAAAGAGCTCATTCATAAAACTATTAGTAATCATGACCACGAATCATATGTGAAATTATTAGATTATGTGAGTATTGAAGAACAAAATAAAGAGTTAATTCCTTTTGGTAGGATAAGAGTTGACCGTAATAATAGGAGTGTATCAGAAAATAGTGGAACTCCAAAGGGTATATATAACCTACTTGTACATCTAATCAATGGACAGATTCTAAATGATACCATGACTAGTTTCATTACCAAGTGTCTATTAGACCAGAGTGACCCAGACGGATTTAAATTAAGTGGAAAATGGAGTCATATGACAGGAGGGCTTGAAGGAGTCTGCAATGATATTGGATTTATACAGCTTGGTGATCGAGTCATAACTGTCGTTGGTCTTGTTAGAACTATTGATCCATCAGTAGAGTGGAATCAGCTTGAGCTTCTGTTAGATAATGTTGGTCAATTAATAAAGAAAGAGTATGGTACATAAGGAGAGATAGTATGTACGTTTCAACTGGTGAATTATCCAAACGCTTTAATATCTCAATGAGGACGATTCGATATTATGATCAGATTGATCTCGTGTCTCCATCAAGAGTAGAAGAAGGGGGAAAGCGATTCTATTCCGGTGAGGACTGTTTCCTTTTGGAGAAAGTATTGTTGCTTAAATCATTGGATTTACCGCTTGAGGAAATAAAAAAGATCGTAACAGAGGAATCTACTGAGACGATTTTATTGGCTCATAAAACATTTCTAGAGGAACAATTAAAAGCTACACAAGCATCTATTGCGCATACCACCTCCTTAATCAACATCCTTTCATTAGAGGGAACTATTCATTGGGAGGAATTACTCTCTTTAGTTTTGCCTAAAAAAGAAACCCGGAATTGGAGCACATTTTTTTCAGAAAAAGAGCAGGAAACCTTACAAGAAAGATTGCCTAAACTAGAACAGGATTCTATGACAACAAAGAAATGGATGAACATGATCAAACGGATTGAGTTATGCATTCAAGAAGGCTTCTCACCAGGTTCTGCTCACGCAAAACTAATTGTTGAAGATATGGAATTACTATCAGAAGAAACATTTCAGGGAGACCAAAACCTGATGATGAAGTTCTGGGATGTTCGCCGTTCTCAGGAATCATCTAGTGAGTTAAACCTGTATCCAGTTAAACAAGAAATCATTGATTTTATAGAAAAGGCTTATGACTCTTTATAATAACTTACCCAAGTGCAGTAAGGATGACAGCAAGCCCATTGAATATTCCGTGGATGATCATTCCTGGTATGACAGAGCCAGACTTCTCATATGTCCATGCAAAAACAATTCCTGTTACGAAATTTACAGGTAACGTGTTGAAAGTCGGTATATGAACGATCATAAAAATAAATGAACTAACGAATATTCCAACTCGAACTCCATATTTACTTCTGAAGAACCGATAGAGTAAACCTCGATAAAATATTTCCTCGTAGAATGGTGAAATAATGGCGGCTGACACAAAGCCTATTAGAAGGTTTGTAGGTGTCAGTCTAGACTGGAGACTTTCTGTCTTAGTATTATCAGTGCCAATTCCAAAAAGAAGTTCCATAAGCAGAACCAATGCGATGCTAGCAACGATTAATGCAATTGTCCATCCAATAATAGCTCCCCAATACCTTGAGGAAAAACGAGTTAAGCCTACTTCTTTCCAGCTAAGATTGTTTGGACGTAATGCCACTACATAGACTCCAAGTAAAAATAGGATGGACATAATCAATCCTGTCAATGTTCCAGAGTACAGTTCGTTTTGAAGGATGGTAGTCAAATAACCGTTTAATAGATATTCAATTAAAATCGGAATCATGATCAGTACAAAGATTAGTAATCGACTCATTTCCTTCCATGTCCAAGGTGATGAATAAAAAAATTGTTTGTTTTTCATGTTATATAACCTCCTTATCTATAGGGTAAGTGGTGACGCTGCGTAACCTGCAAGGACTTTTTTAGTGGAACATGAAAAAATTTTTTCAGGCATGATTGAGGAATGACTTTTCTAAATAAATAAAGAAAAATATTACTAGGGGGACTAACTGTGATATCAAGCTATACGGAAGAAGATAAAGAGGAGTTCGTAAGTTTTATAGAGAAGGTGGGAATGTCAGGAGATTTGAATCATGTTGATGAACTGGTAGAGAATACGAAACATTTTCTCTTATATAAAAACCCCACAATAAAAGGGTTTGCTTATTCCTCTACCTATAACGAAAGTGAAGAAGAAACGATTGATCAAGTCAGTGTTTTTGTTGAACCTGCTTCTCGTTTGAAGGGAATTGGTTCTGCGTTGTCTAAAGAAATCGAAGGGATGGTTTATAAGAATAAACCTGGTTTTATCTGTGCATATATGAGTGTAGAAACAGAGAATCCTATAGAATTTGCACAGAAAATGGGATACAAAAGATGGTGGGGGTCTCCAGAATTAATCTACAAGGGAGGGGCATTTCCAAAATCAGATTTTGAATTTATTCCATATGAAGATAAATATTTTGACCGATTTGTAGAGGTTCTTCAAGCTTGCTATTACGAATTACATAAAAAGAATGATATGAAACCATATATAGCACCGGTAGAGAGCATAAAAAAGTATAAGCTACAGAACAAAGACCGTGTATATCTTGTGTTGGAGCATGATCAAATTGTTGCCTCTGTAACATTAGGAAATGGTGAAGTAGACAACGTAATGGTCGCACCAGACTATCAAGGTAAGGGCTATGGGAGAAAGGCGTTACAATTTTCAATAAACAAAATGTTGGAAGAAGGCTTTAAAGAAATTCGTATTTGTTATATAGAGGGCAATGATCATGCTGAGAAACTTTATACCTCGATAGGATTCAAGCCACTTCATAATACTCAGGTATATCGGAAGTTTTTATAAGAATATTTTTATGATGAGGATTCTTACAGAAAAAGGGGCTAGAAAATGAAACATCTTATTTTGATACGACATGGTGAAGCAGAACATCTCCTAACTGGACAAGTAGGTGGGTGGACTGATACGAAATTAACAGAGGTAGGACAACAACAAGCTAGGCTTACTGGAGTAAGGCTTTCTCAATTATTACGAGACACTCCATTTAACTTCTATGCAAGTGATTTATCTAGAGCGAGAGAAACTGCAGAAATTATAGGAAGTGCAATAGGAAAACACCCAACTTTAGTTCAAGAATTACGGGAATTAAATAATGGACGCGCAGCGAACTTATCTAAGGAAGAGGCGAAAAAAATTAAGATTCCTTTAACAGAGCCCGTCCTTGACTGGATTCCCTATCCTGAAGCGGAAAGCTGGAATATGATGCATCTGAGGGTTTCCAGAATTCCTAAATTCCATTCAAGGTGATCCATATGATGTGACGCTTTTAGTAAGCCACAGTAATTCTATCGTTTCCTTACTACATAGCTGGTTAGAGTTCGAGAGTGAGATATTCAATAGGTCCTTCGATATTGAACCGTGTAGTATTACGTATTTACGGATCAACAGTTGGGGTGAGAAGACAATATCAAGGCTCAATGACGTTGCCCACTTGGAAAAAGAGGAACTTACCCAAATCGATCAATATATTATGAAAATATAGTGAAATACGATTACCATTTCTCATAAAGAAGGGAATTGTACTCTTTTGTTGAAATATAAGAGTCGGCTTTATTATATGCATAGTTGAAAGAAGGAAGCGGCACATGAATGAGCAAAGTTCAATAAATAAAAAGGCATGGGAATACCGGGCATATGAGTTTTGGGTGAACCGAGATGGCTTGCCTCAAGAAAAAGCGGCACACATCTTAAAAGATCCAAAGGCTAGTTTAAAGAAACATCTTCAGCACTTTGGTCAAATTGAAGGAAGGACAATAGCCAATCTTTGTGGTTCAAATGGAAGAAAAGCTGTTCCGTTATCTTTGTTAGGGGCAAACGTAACCGTATTTGATCTTTCAGAGGAAAATAAAAGATATGCATTAGAGCTAGCAAACTATGCAAATGCTTCAATAGATTATATTGTCGGAGATCTATATGATATCGATTTAAATACGTATTCTAATCATTTTGATATTCTTTATCTTGAAGGTGGAATTCTTCATTATTTTGATGACATACATAAGTTAATGACAATTCTCTTTTCACTTTTAAAAATGGATGGAAAGATGATTCTAAGTGATTTCCATCCAATAGGTAGATGTATAGACTCTAACTCTAACTATATTCCTAACTATTTTAATGAGAATTTGCATAGTGGAGATGTCCCATACAAACAGTTTTTTTCAGAGAAAGAACAAAAGCATTTTCCTGATGTAAAAGTTCGTTCCTATACTATGGGTGATATTATTAATGCAGTGATAGCATCCGGATTTACATTACAAAGGTATGATGAACACCGTGGCTGGAAGAATGAGAACATCCCGTGGGAATTCACTATCTTAGCTACAAGATAATAAAGATAGTGCTTTGATTATTTGGAATATAATGGAGGATTATACATGAATATTGAACAGTTACTATACGATGAGGCAGTAAAGCTAATAAAATCCAGATACCCAGTCGGATGGGGTGGTGCAGCAGCTATGTATACGAGTGACGGTAACGTCCTAACAAGTGTATCACCTGAAACCTTTAATGATTCTACAGTCGTTTGTATTGAGACCGGTGCCATTCTAGAAGCATTCAAATTGGATACTAAAATCACTCATTCAATCTGTGTAGTTAGAGATGATGAAAAATCAGATTTCAAAATCTTAACTCCTTGTGGAATATGTCAAGAAAGATTATTTTACTGGGGAACCAATGTTAAAGTGGCTGTTTATACACCTGATCGAAGTCTAGTTTATAAAACATTAGAAGAAGTTCAACCATATCATTGGTTTAAGGCTTATTCAGAAGAAGCATAGTTTTACAATTTTAAACTGATTTTTTTTGGAAAGACTGAAGTAGGTTATAGAAGATAGAAGTAAAGAATTTTTAAAGGAGTCTGTTCATGGCATCATCTACTGGTTGCATTACGATTATTTTTAATAGAGAAGGCAAAATATTATTAGTTAAACGGAAGGATTATCCGGTATGGGATTTGCCGGGAGGAAGACTGGAAGAAAACGAAAAGCTAGAAGTATGTGCTATAAGAGAAGCTGAAGAGGAAACAGGTTATTTGATTTCAATCGAGCGAAAGATTGGAGAGTATTTTCAACCTCAATACGACGATATGCAGCATCTGTTTTTGGCTGAGGTAGAAGGTGGTAAGCCGATTGAAAACGGAGATGAAACAGAAGGGGTACAATGGTTTCCTCCTCGTTCATTACCCTTACTCATGATCCCAAATAGGAGAAGGCAGATTCAGTATTTCCTAAAGAATAAGGAGAAGCTGCACAAAGAATCCTTAACGGTTTCCCCATTAAAAATATATCTATATAAACAATTCTTAACCCTGCTAAAGAAAATAAGATGAAAACCGATGAAAGGTGACTCCCTTTCAAATGATTGTCAACATGATAGTATAATGAATAATGGTAAATGAGGGGAACTATGGACGAACTATTAATAAGATCGTAAATTGGCTGCAACATCATAGTCAGGATAAGAGAATTGTCGTGGGCATTTCAGGTCATGGTGCATCTGGAAAAACAACATTCGCTCACAAACTTCTAAAACAATTAGGTGAAAATGGTGTTACTTATATCAATACAGACCCGTATATTATTGGTTCAAATCTTAGAAAGTACACGCTACTAGAATATGAATATAACAATGAAAAGCATCAGGATAAAATGACCGCTTGTCACCCAGCTGCTCATAATCATTTTGCATTAGAGCGAGATGTTCGTATGATTCGAGACGGTTTAGATTTTTATTCTCTTGGGACAAGTTATTCAGAGAGCACACTTATCCCTTCACAAAAAAGCATTACAATTGTTGAAGGTATGACTGTTGCCTTTACTGACCCTGAATTGTATGATCTTAAAATCTATTTCTATACAGATGGTGAAACGGAGTTTATGAGAAGAAGTATACGAGATATTACGGAGCGAGGCATGGCCATCAATTACTTACGACGATCGCACGGTGAACGTAGAATACAATACGAACTGTTCATGCACCCTTATCATGAGAATTTTGATCTTGTGATTAAAAATTCTAATGACGATTATCGTATAGAAAAAAATAATCTTCTTACACGTAATTAAGGTTTTACATAGAAAGTGGCTGGGGAAACCTTCCCTAGCCATTTCCGCTATTATTCATTGATTAATTGTTGTACCTGTTGAATGATTTGTTGAGCCTTTTCGAGTTCTTTTTGAGCAAAATGACAAGCTTCTGCTTCATTACTGTTCGAGCTTACTTGTTTTAAATGATGGTGTGCTGTATGAATACTATCTTGCGCTTCTTGTAATTTGCTTTTTGGATTCATTGGTTTCCATCCTCTTCTCCTCTAACTTCTTCTTTGTTATGATGTGCCATCACTGTAAGATTTACGCATTTTGTTTTCGGGATTTAACATTATGTATTCTGCATTCCCTTATACTGCGTACACGGATAGGAGGGGTCTTATGGATGAGTTATTTTTTTTACCATTTATTATAATCGGCTGCTTTATGCTACTAATGATGTGTGGTTATGTAGCTTATCGAATAATTAGTTACTTTAAATCGTTAAAACAAACATTAATTAGAATTGAAAAGAAATTAGATATAATACTTGATCGTGACAGCTAAAGGAGCCAAATGGGGTTTCCCATTTTTGCGATATTTCTTTCCGATATCCGTCTAATAAATAGAACTAGACTTTTACTTGTAAGGTAGAAGTCCAAATATTAGAGGGGGAGACCGTGTGGATAGAAAAAGAAAAGTATTACTTGTAACAACTTTATGTTTCCTAATAGCCAGCTTGACAGTAGTTGGGGTTTTTAATTATCGAATTATCGACAAAGAATATGACAAGTTAACAATCACAAAGTTAGATGAAGTTGCTTTTATCATTGAGGATCAGGAGCAAATTAACGGGATTATTAATCAAATTAATACAAGTCCGAGAAAATACAATCCTCAAAATGGTTTTCGTTATGATCATACAAATCTCTTTGGTGCATTAACCTTTGAAAAAGGTACTGAAAAGAAAGTGATCCATTTTGTTATCCCTAATGGGCATGTACTAACGAAATATTGGGAGATAGAAGCTAATTTTGAGTTTGCAAAAGACCCCAATGTTAATGGAAGGAAGAAGGTTCTTAGTCCGAGTTTTTAAAATGATAACAATCGAATGATTATGCGAAAAATATACATGTTCAAATTTTTATATAGTATTCCATATAGAGAGGACATTACAATGAATCCTATACTGTTGAATGTACCAACACAATTAGAAACAGAAAGACTTATTCTCCGAGCACCAAAGCAAACAGGAGACGGAAAAATCGTCAACCAAGCCATTCGTGATTCCTTCAAAGAGCTTAAAGCGTGGTTACCGTTTTCTCAAGAGCTGCCTCCTGTTGAAGAAACAGAAATGAATCTTAGAGAAGCACATGTACACTTCTTGAAAAGAGAGAGTTTTCGGTTTCTTATCTTTCATCGAGATACAAACGATTTCATTGGCGTAACAAGCCTTCAAGGGATTGATTGGGATATTCCGAAATGTGAAATAGGTTACTGGGCCAATACTAGGTTTAGCGGTAATGGATATATGCGCGAAGCTGTAAGAGAAGTTAGTACATTTGGAGTGAAGCAATTAAATTTTAAGAGAATAGAGATTCGTTGTGAATCTACAAATTATAAAAGCCGTGCTATTCCTGAAAAGCTTGGATTTCAATTAGAAGGAATTTTACGGAATGAGGATTTATCGGCAGATGGTAGTAGGGTAACGGATACTTGTATATATTCTATTGTCTCTTAAATAAAAATAAAAAAGTAAGGAAAGCAATGAGCAATCCTTACAAGCTTAAAACTTTCTTGGAAGGAGGGGTCAGTGAATAGGATTGATTTTTTCATGATCATGATCCTTCTTTTCTTTTGATAGAAACCAGCCTAAGATGGCAATTAATAATAAGACAGCCCAGAATGTTAGTTTCCATTCTGTAGATTTAGCAAACCCTTTCGGTAGGATTTGTAAATCTGGATGGGATAAGGTATAGACGGCTAATTTCACACCAACCCAACCAACTATGAGAAAGGCTGCTGTCTCCAACCCAGGCTTTCTGTGTAGAATGCCTACAAAGAAATTAGCTGCAAATCTCATTATAACTAAACCAATAATACCACCCGCCAGAATAACTAAAAATTGTCCACCATCGAGACCACCGATTTGCGGTAATCCTGTTTCAGGTAATGCAACCGCAAAAGCAACAGCTGCAAGAATAGCATCAACGGCAAAGGCTATATCTGCTAACTCTACTTTTAATACGGTCATCCAAAAACCAGACCCTTGTTTTTCGACACCGACCTTTTTATTTTCTCCTTTTCGCAACACAAACTTTTTCACGATATGGGTTATGGCGATAAACAATA
Organism: Rossellomorea marisflavi; assembly: GCA_003667865.1. Classification (GTDB taxonomy): domain Bacteria; phylum Bacillota; class Bacilli; order Bacillales; family Bacillaceae_B; genus Rossellomorea; species Rossellomorea marisflavi_C. The sequence goes on from CP033051.1 coordinate 2,203,636, forward strand.
AATAAAGTGCACCAATCGCTTGAACCTGCCAAACATCAACTAGGAAAGAAATGATAAATAGGGAACCAAAACGAAAGACAAATGCACCAGCAAGACCATAGAATAAAGCCTTTTTTCTCCTCTCTTCTGGTAAATGCTTAACCATTATAGCTATAACTAATGCATTATCAGCTGCCAATATCCCTTCTAAACCAATTAAAACAATTAATACCCATAGATATTCGAGTATAAGGGCTGTATCCACTAACTCTCCTCCTTTTTCTTGGAATACTACTAATAATTTGGCATAAAAACCTCATGATTATTCAGACTTAACTACACCTTATAAAGGATTCGGAGCTTGCTACGGTGAATGTAATAAGAGTAACTACGAAAATGTTTGGAGAGAGAAAAATGAAATTCTTTTATCCTTTTTTTGCTCCGTTAATAGGAGATGAAGAAAAAGATTCTTTACTAGCTACATTACCAAAGGGATACACATCAGCAGCAAAAATTTTCTATCCTTTTGTGAAAATGCCTAAGGATTGGAAACCGAGAAAAAGTGCAATCCCGCATAGATATTATCCAGTTAAAGAAGATATTTTAAAATTTGGAACCATATTAACGTGGGAAGAAATTAGAAGGAAAAGTGGTTTGAAGAGCATTGCCGAAATGTCCATTGCGGTTACTGCAGCAATAACAGGAGGAGAAATTTGTAGAGACGTGTACTGCAGACCAGAGCTAGCTAATGCAATTGACCAAGTCTTAGGTGAACATGTCTATTTTCCTCTAGAAGATGAGTTGCCCATTCTTTTAATGGACGATATCTTAAAAGTACTTCGGTCTAAAGGAGCGGAAACATTACAATATGTAAATCTTTACGGTGAAGAGGGCTCTTTCTCTATTAAAAATTTTAGGTTAGATGAAATGATCAAATTGTGTTCTGAACCTATTTTACTAACTGACGAACGTGAAGAATTTGTATTCACTTGTTATTTTGATGAAGTTTCAGCCTTGTTTTTTACAAAAGGAAATTGTGCTGATGCTCTTAAGGGAACTCAATTAGAAGGTATACTATTTGATGAAGAAACCCCTCTAATATGGGAGAAGCATGATTATCAAAACATACATAGTTGAGAGATATGCTACTAGATTTTTTTCATTGAAAATATGGAGGAAACCTTTTATGGAAAGAATATCTTTGAGTAAATTTGATTTAAATGATTTTAATTTATACAATTCACTTGTTTCAAATGAACAAGTAATGAAGATGATTACAGAACGTTCACTGCCTTTAGAAGAAGCCCATAAAAAGTTCAATAACATTATTCTTCGTAATCGTAAGTATGATTTATATGGGACATTCAAAGTGTATAATAACGCAATGGAGTTTATTGGACTAGGGAGCCTGACATTAAATGAGGAGAAAAAGGAAGAAGCCGAGTTGGGCTACATGCTTCTCCCTGAGTACTGGGGGCAAAGACTAGGTAGTGCTATTGCAGAGGCTCTGATTGATAAGGCTATCAAAACTAATGTAACCCGTTTGACAGCAGTTATTGATCCGAACAATGTCCCATCAAGGAATATATTAATAAGAAGAGGATTTCACTCTGAAAAGGTATGCAATATAGCCGGCTTGCCAGGAGAGATTTTAAGCAAGACGATATAGGTTTTTCAGTAGTAACCGAAACAAATGTGTGTAATAGATAACTAGTTAACAGATTACAAATTAAAGCATGGAAGAGGCATTTCTTATTAATACAGGAATGCCTTTTTGAGTTCGAAAATTATACACCATATAAGGTCTGTTAGAAATCTAATTTTGTATCAAGGCCTGAAAATATAAAATGAGTCACAGTGTGAGCATATGGATTGACGTTGTTAATAAATTCCTCTGCTTTTGCAAACGTCTCAAAGTGCATCTGCATCACAATACTTCAGGGCCATGATGAGGGTAGAAGCATAAGAATGATGTTGAAAAATGTCGAAAAATGACAGAAAAACACCTAGACGAATTAGGGAAATAGTATTAGAATTAATAGAAATATTAAATAACAATGATTACATTCTACTACATTTAAATGAAAAGCAATCAGCTGAAAATGATCGGTTGAGTGCTTTTCTTTTATAAAATTGTCCGATTAAGAAGGTGAGGAATGACTTATGACAACAAGAGCGAAAATAGTACCTACAATATTCCTACTTTTCTTTCCTATTACATATTTTTTATGGTTATTACTCTATTCTTCTGACCAATGGGTTACTTCCATCGTTACAAGTTCAATATTTGTCCTATTGGGGTTTATTTGTCTAATGTTTTTATGGTGGAGAATCAAAGATCCGAATGAGGTAAAAACATTTTGGTTTTTTCTAAGGATAGGGATATTACTGTACCTGATCTCTAATGTGTACTGGCTAATATCTATACTTACATTTGGCTCATTAGTGTATCCAAATTTCTCCTACTTATTTTGGACACTATCTTATTTTTTCTATTTATTGGCATTGTTCTATCTAATAAAAGAATTAGATAGCAGTAGAGTAAGTAAGGACTATTATTTTAATCTAGTCATTTTTATGATTTGTGCTATTGCTGTTAGTATTCATTATTTAATTAAACCAATTGTTACACTATCAAACCATGATGTGATATTTACTATCATTAGTTTGTCTTTTCCCATTTTAGGGTTAGGTATTTTATTTTTACTTATCCGGTTATATTATATTCTTCGTTTCAAGGGTTCGTTCAAAAAGTATTCTCTTCTCGTTCTTGCGTTTGGAATTCAGATTTTAGGTGATTCTGTTTTTGGCTACCAATCTATTTATGGTACCTATCAAATTGGAAGTACAAGTGATGTACTTTGGCTTACTTCTTATTCCCTTATCGGCGTTTTTACTTTCTATTATTCACATACATCTACTAAAGCTAGAAGAGGAATAGATGATTCAGTTGGCTTCTTATATCTTGAAAAAATCTTTCCTTATATTGTGATTTCCCTGCTACTGTTGTTACTTGTTCATAGTTATAATTGGGCATTTAATGCTTTAAGCTTCGGGTTTACGATTATTTTTATATTAATTATAACGAGAATGTATATAATCAATAATCGAAATGAATCTTTACTTAAAGAGTATAGTTATCTAGCCTATCATGATCAACTCACTGGTCTTTATAATCGTGCAAGCTTCATCTCAGACTTATATGGCTTAATTGAGAGGCCAGCATTAAGAGGAATAGAAAAAAACATGGCTATATTTTTATTAGATTTAGATGGCTTTAAGAAGGTAAATGATACTCTTGGTCATTTTACAGGAGATATTCTTCTGAAAATGGTTGCGCAACGATTAAGAAGTGTACTAGATGAGAAGATTAGAATCTATCGACTGGGCGGTGACGAATTTCTTATCTTAATTCCGAATATAGATGAAAAGCAAAGTGAAACCATTGCCAAAACGGTGCTTCAGCAATTTGGCAGTCCCTTTGTATTTGAACACCATGAACTAACAATTACTCCGAGTATTGGAATAAGTCTGTATCCGGAGCATGGAAAAGATAGTGAAGCATTAGTAAAAGCTGCTGATGTCGCGATGTATCATGCAAAAGAAAAAGGCAAAAATAATTTCCATTTTTTCAACTCTGATCTTAATAGAACATTTAGTAGAAAAATAGTCATTGAAACGGAATTAAGAAAAGCGATTGAGAACAATGAATTTATACTATTCTATCAACCAAAGGTGAACTTGAAAACGGGGAAAATCGTTGGTATTGAAGCTCTAATACGTTGGACTCACCCTAAACTCGGAAGTATTTCTCCTGTTGAATTTATTCCTATTGCAGAAGAAACCGGAATGATTGTGGATATTGGAGAATGGGTATTACGAACAGCCTGTAAGCAAATTAAATTGTGGCACGAAAAGGGACTACCTGAAATGAAAGTCTCTGTTAATGCTTCTTTACGCCAATTTCAATTAGGTAGCTTTCCGAGATTGGTAGAAGAAACACTTGAACTAATTGGAATTTCACCTGACTTACTAGAGATTGAGATTACCGAAAGTATTATGCAAAATGTAAATGAAACGATACCAGTATTAAAAAGCTTACGAGCATTAGGAGTAAAAGTCTCTATAGATGACTTTGGAACAGGATATTCCTCATTATACGTTTTGAAAGAGCTACCAATAGATATTATTAAAATAGATAAATCCTTTTTAGATGATATTAATGATTACAAAAAGAGATCTGTCGTGAAATCAATCCTCGATATAGGGAATAATCTAGGGCTAGAGGTTGTGGCAGAAGGTATTGAAAATGTAAAACAAATAGATTTATTGCTTAAGTATCATTGTATGGTTGGACAGGGATATTATTTCTCTAAACCAATTCCTGCTGATGAAGTAGAAGTTTTAATTAATAGTAATAGTATGACGTCATATTTATAGTTGAGTAGTAAATATTTTTGGAAGGAGCATTCTACAAGAAGGTGAATGCTCCTTTCTTATCGGATGTATAAAAATGGAATATTCCTAGAAAAAGTAAAAAGTAAAGAGTCAGTTATTGATTTCGAATCTTTTAATCCATTTGTAAAAGGAGCATTGAGTGTGAAAATCATACAAAGTTTATTATTAGTAACAATAATGCTTTTAGCAGCATGTACAGATAACAATTCATCAGCTGATTGGGCACATTCCTTCGTTGTTTGGCAGGGCTATATATATCATGTAACGGAAGAATATGTTGATAATGTAGATGAAGAAATCGGTGCTGTCACAATGTATTCAGATATGGAAGGTACATATGAAGGAAACTTTTCTAATGTTTATAAGAAGGGAACAAAGTATTTTTCTATTAGAGGAATGAACACAGATGTTGCCATAGCGATAGAAACCGAAAAAGGTGAATACAGGAAAGCGATTCGAGCAGGGGAATATGGAGAACAGTAGTAAAAAGCCCAACCTGGAAATATGGTTGGATATGTTTTTATTTGTAAATTTTACATATTTGAGTGGAGAGGACATTTATTCCGCTATTTATGAGAATAACATTAATTTTTATGGGTTGGCGGACATTTGTTCCGCTATTTGATGATCATTAGAGAAAACTAGCTGGATTATTGGTGATTAGCGGAACAAATGTCCGCACACAGCAAGAAATTGTTGTTTTTGACGCAAATAGCGGAATAAATGTCCCTTGAAATTTTCCCTACGCTTGGTCATTTCAATTTACACAGTTACAATAGCTCAGTGTGAACCAAACCCTTCAATCATTCCACCCACTGAACAATATCTTCCATATTCTTTCTCGTTTTAGGACGTGGCTCATGTGCTCGATATCCGAAAGCAGCCATGACGGAAATGGCTAAATGCCCATCTTCTAATAATTCCTCTTCAGCTAGGATGGTTTGAACCTTGTCAAAGTCAAATCCTTCAATCGGGCAAGAATCAATGCCAATTTGAGCTGCTGCTGTCATCATGTTCGCAAGGGCGATATAGGTTTGTTTTGATGCCCAATCAAATATTGCACGATCACTATCAAGTAAATGTAGATCATCCTCTTGAAAGCTCTTGTACCGAACACTCATCTGCTCGAAAATATCTTCAGGAATTTGCTTCACATGTAGCATCTGATTGGCAACATATTCACTATCATATTTTGTATCTTTAATTGTTCTAGCTAGAATAAGAATAAAGTGACTCGCAGTAGGAAGCTGACCTTGCGCACCCCAGGAAACCTCTCGCAATTTTTCTCTTAATGTCGGATTTTGAACAATAATAAATTTCCATGGTTCATATCCTATTGAACTGGGGGATAGTCTCGCAGTTTCTAAAATAAACTGAAAGTCCTCATCAGAAATCTTTTTGTTTGGATCAAACTCTTTTGTAGCATGTCTAAATTGGAAGGCCTCTAGGATCTCTTGTTTTTTCGCTTCATGGTTCATACTCCTATACTCTCCTTTTACTCTAGGATTGAACGTTACTTTTATATAAAGTGCGTTATCAATGACAACCTATACGGAATTTATGTTAATAAAAATATAAACGATTAGCAAATAAATGAATTTGTGCATAAAGCAAACCAATTAATATTAGTTGGTTATATAAAAGAAACCATGGAGGTTACAATATCCTTCTATAGGTATACAAAAAATAGTAAAAACTCTACCAAATAATGTAGATAACCTAGTAAGAAGGAATCAGTTTTTATAAAAACAAGCAGTACATTTGAGAAATCGATTCGAATCATTCTATAATGGTACCTCATGTTAAAAATATATGAATTCGAGATAAATTTATATACTTTTAATGAACTAATGATAAAAAGGAGAACGATTATGGCACAGGTATTGTATATTACAGCACATCCGCATGATGATACACAATCATTTAGTATGGCAGCAGGGAAGGCATTTGTCGATGAATATAAAGAGGTGCATCCTGAAGATGAAATCATCACGCTGGATTTGTATAAAGAAGATATTCCTGAAATAGATGTAGATGTTTTTAGTGGCTGGGGAAAGCTTCGATCTGGAAAAGAATTTGAGGAGCTTTCATCAGAAGAGAAGGCAAAAGTAGGAAGACTTTCTGAGCTTTGTGAGCAATTTATTTCAGCAGATAAATACGTTTTTGTAACACCGTTATGGAATTTCTCTTTCCCACCTGTATTAAAGGCCTACATTGATGCTGTATCGGTTGCAGGAAAAACCTTTAAGTATACGGAGCAAGGTCCAGTAGGACTTTTAACAGATAAAAAAGCATTGCATATCCAAGCACGTGGCGGTATTTATTCTGAAGGACCAGCAGCTCAAATGGAAATGGGTCATCGTTATCTTGAAATCATGATGGGCTTTTATGGTGTACCGTCATTTGAAGGCTTATTTATAGAGGGGCATGCGGCAATGCCTGATAAAGCGCAAGAAATTAAAGAAAATGGAATGAGTAGAGCGAAGGATTTAGCTCATACGTTTTAAGAGATCCTTTAAAAAGGTAATAAAAAACACCACTCTTTTACAAAGAGTGGTGTTTTTTGCAGTCCTTGATGTTCATTCTATGATACCAAATATATAAGTCTATTCTTTTGGTATATTACTTAAAATCATAAATAGGTTGTAATTTGTACGAAAAGATCGTGTTTTTTGCGCCAAAAAAGCTTAATTATTGCAATGAGAAAGGGTTTTTCGGATTCAAAAGAGAATAATAAAACCTCAGTACTTGGAGATGAGGGAGATTTTCTATGACAAAGAAGAGTGCATTAATTTTATTGTGTCCAGAAGAATTGTTTCATTCACCACCGAAATCCACACTTCCAGAAGGTTATTATGTAAGACATTATAAAGAAGATGACCAAGAAGACTATCTTCGTTTGCTAGAAAGGGAAGGATGGACACTAAGCGAGCATCAAGTTGATGATTTCTTTTCGAGAATCTTGCCTGATGGTCTATTTTTTATTGTTTATGAAAAAACAAATGAAATTGTTGCATCAGCGGTAGCTTTACACAATCCAAAGTCCAGTTATTACACATTCCCTTTTGGGAGTGAAATTGGTTTTGTTTTTACCAGTCCCATTCACAGAAACAAAGGACTAGGAAGAAGCATCACGGCATTCGTAACAAACCGACTAATCTCTGCAGGATATAAGAGTATACGTCTAGTGACAAATGATTATCGACTACCTGCATTAAAAGCATATATTAACATAGGATTTGTACCGTTTCTGTATTCAGGAGACATGGAAGAACGTTGGAGAGAAGTATATAAGGAATTACATATGGAGTTTGATTTAAGTAGATGCATTACAACTGAATTTTAAATATTTGTTGATTTTAAAGAAAAGATGTATTATATTATAAATCGTAACAATTACGTTTTAGGGGTGGCAGCATGAAGTATGAATGGGCAATAATCGGTGGAGGAGTTCATGGCTGTACAATCGCAAATTATTTAATCAAGAGTGGCCGAACTACAACAAAAGATTTAGTGATTCTTGACCCACATGATGAACCGATGAAAAGATGGAAGGCATTAACGAGCAGAATCGACATGAAATATTTACGTTCTCCTTTTGTGCATCATATTGATGTAAAAGCGTTCAGCCTGCAGCAATTTCATGATCCGTCCAATCATACTGACTTTTATGGTCCTTATAAAAGACCATCATTATCGTTGTTTAATGAACATTGTTCTAGCATCATACAGGAGATAGATCTTACAAAGTGCTGGATTAAAGGAAGAGTGATTGAAGTTTGTAAAGAAGCGATAGGATGGGAAATTCTCACAAGTTCCAATAGAACAGTACTAGCAGAAAATATCGTGATTTGTATTAGTGCGAATGAGTCAGTACATATTCCAAAATGGGCTGAAGGAATTAGAGCAGAGGGCTTATGCCGAATCTCTCATATTTTTAGTGAAGACCTTAAAAGCTTAGAGGATCTTCATCCACCTATTGTCGTAGTTGGTGGAGGAATCACTGCTGCTCACACGGTTATTAAACTAAGTAAGATATTTCCAGGGGATGTCACACTGTTATCTAGACATGAGCTACGCGTACATGGTTTTGATAGTGACCCTGGGTGGCTAGGGCAAAAGAATATGCAGTCTTTCAGTAAAGAAAAAGACTATGATATGAGAAGAAAATACATTACAACTGCAAGACATCGAGGTTCGATGCCAAAGGAGATCTACCAAAAATTAAAGAATTTAGAACGAAATGGGTTATTACGTATTGTACTTGATGAGGTATTAACTATATCAAAAAAAGAAACGGATTTTGGGTTAAAGCTAAAAAGTGATACTGAAGAAATGGTCACTAAGTCCATTTTATTCGCAACAGGCTTTTCATTCAGTGTACAAGAAACATCATGGTTGAAGAAATTAATTTTATCTGAAAAACTCCGGTGTGCGAACTGTGGGTATCCAATTGTAAATCAAAAACTAGAGTGGTGTCCTCATCTATATGTGTCTGGTCCTTTAGCTGAGTTAGAAATTGGACCGGTCTCTCGAAATATTTCGGGAGCTAGAAAAGCAGCAGAAAGAATTGTAAATCATCATATATTATAAAACGTAATGATTATTATTATCACTGAGGGGATTGTGTTATGAAAAAGAAAATATCAGTAACGGTCTTAAGTGGTTATCTTGGTTCAGGGAAAACAACATTGCTGAATCATATTCTAGCAAATAAAGAGAACAGAAAGATTGCTGTTATCGTCAATGATATGAGTGAGGTCAATATTGATGCTTCATTAATTAAACAAGGCGGTTTTGTTAGAACAGAGGAGAAGCTAGTCGAACTCCAAAATGGATGTATTTGCTGTACATTACGTGAAGATCTCATGAAGGAAGTTGAGAGGTTGGTAAAATCAGGGGATATTGATTCAATCGTGATTGAATCAACAGGAATATCAGAACCGATCCCTGTTGCACAAACATTCACGTATATGGATGAGGAATTAGGAATCAATTTGTCTGAGTATTGCACGCTAGATACGATGGTAACCGTTGTTGACGGCAATCGATTTTGGCATGACTTTGCATCAGGTGAAACATTGTTAGATCGAAAGCAAGCAAATGATGAAACAGATCAACGAGAAGTAGTAGACCTGTTAATTGACCAGATTGAATTCGCTAATGTCATATTATTAAACAAAACAGATTTACTTGAGGAGATTGATGTACAAGAATTACATGGGATTCTAAAGAAGTTAAATCCCTATGCGAAAATATATCATACCGTTCACTCACAAGTACCTTTACGCCATGTACTTGATACAGGATTGTTTGATTTTGAACAAGCAAGTCAAGGGGCAGGGTGGTTAAAAGAACTGAATTCTGTTCATATTCCTGGAACAGAAGAGTATGGAATATCATCATTTGTTCATCGAAGCAAAAGACCGTTTCATCCAGAGCGTTGGAAGCAATGGCTTGAACAGTGGCCAATAGATGTAGTTCGAGCAAAAGGCTTCTTTTGGCTTCCATCACGAAATAATATGGTAGGACTCCTTTCACAGGCTGGTCCCTCCATTACACTTCAAGGAGCGGGAGAATGGGTTGCCTCTTTTTCAGAGGAGGAAAGAATTCAGATTCTCCATGAGGAACCAGAGCTATTGGAGAAATGGGATCCTATATACGGTGATCGAATGAATGAAATTGTGTTTATTGGACTGGAAATGAACCAAAAGGAAATCGCAGCTTCATTAGAGAAGTGTCTGCTAACTGATCAAGAAATGGACAGTGATTGGACAGTCTTTAAGGATGAATTACCTGAATTTATAGTAGAATAACCCACTAGGAGGAAAAGAATGATGAGAGTAAAAATTACATTAGCGTGCACAGAAACAGGAGATCGTAATTACATCACAACAAAAAATAAGAGAAACAATCCAGATAGAATAGAACTAATGAAGTATTCTCCAAGATTAAAGAGACGTACTTTACATCGTGAAACAAAATAAGAGTAATTGTGAAGGAGCCTAGATTGAACGCGATCTAGGTTCTTTTTGTAGAGATCTATTTCATTTAATAGTTGTGACTCTACAATTAAACTAGGGATTCAAATTGTAAATAAAATGCTAGATTGTAAAAGTATTGTAAAAGCACCAATGAATCTATTGAATATTGAATGTAAATCGATATCATTATGATTAAGGTTTTTACATTTGAAGATTCTCTTGGGGGTTTATGCGAAATGTTCAACAGCAACAAAGCAACACTTCTAGACTTTACTGGTGCAACAATATTTATTCTCATGGTTATTTTGTTTCTATTTCAACCGATTACAATTAATAGCATAAGCTTTAATGAAAATATGCTTCCGAGCTCTATCTATCAATTAAACACAATTTTCCTAAGTATTATTATTGAAGCCATTCCCTTTGTGCTCATTGGTGTTTTTATTGCTGGTTTTATCCAAATTTTTTTAACAGAGGAACAAATCAGCCGGTGGATTCCAAAAAATAAGTTTTCAGCTATTCTTATGAGTTGTTCGCTGGGTGCATTATTTCCAGCCTGTGAATGTGGAATTGTTCCTATTGTAAGAAGATTAATAGGGAAAGGGGTTCCCATCTATGCTGGAATTGGGTTTCTATTAACAGGACCTATTATTAATCCCATTGTAATTTTCTCAACCTATATGGCCTTTGGAAATGATTTGAAAATGGCTGGTTTACGAATGCTGCTTGGATTTGTAGTCGCTTTAATCGTGGCATTCCTAGTAAGTTTATTCTTTAAGGGAAATCAGATGCATTCTACAATCAGTACAAGTTCTCATCACCATCACCACCATCATAGTCCAGGCTCTTTTTCTCAAAAAATAGCAGACATGTTACGTCATTCAATTGATGAGTTTTTTGATATGGGAAAATATTTAATCTTGGGGGCGTTTCTTGCTTCTGTTGTACAAACTTATGTATCTTCCAGCTGGTTATTAGAAATTGGGGGAGGGACGATCTCTTCTATATTAGTCATGATGGGTCTTGGGTATTTACTGTCTCTTTGTTCTGAAGCCGATGCGTTTATTGCAGCTTCATTTAGAAATCTATTTAGTGGTGGTTCATTATTAGCATTTCTAGTATACGGCCCAATGATTGACTTGAAGAATACCTTCATGATGCTGGCAGTGTTCCGAGTGCGTTTTGTGATGGTTTTAATTCTATTTATTACAGTGACGGTGTTTATTAGTACTCTAGTCGTTTATAACTGGGTATAAGGAGGGGAAAAGAGTGTCGCAATCAATTTTTCGAGCAGCTATTCTACTAGGTTTTACTTTATTATTAACTTATCTTCATCTTTCAGGAGAAATGTCAAAATACATAAATATTAAATATTCAACGTTCAGCCAAATAGCAGCTATTATCTTACTTATTTTGTTTTTTGTTCAGCTTCAGGATATTCTTCAACAAAGGAAAAATAAAACTAAGCATGTCCATTCATGTGGTCATGATCACTGTGATCACGATCATGGATTTGATAAAAAATGGACATTGCGAAATGTGGTCAGCTATTCTATTATTCTACTTCCCATTCTTAGTGGCTTTTTTCTACCTGCAGCTACACTTGATTCTGCAATGGCAGCCCAAAAAGGAATCTTGCTTACTGGGAATAGCGGGAATGGTGATAAAGAGAACCCTTACCAGGAAATTGAAAGTGAAATGCTATCAAGAGGTGCCATTGAGATGGAACATTCAAGATTTGCGGCTTACTCAAATGCGATAATGTATGCACCAGAGAAATTTGTAGGAAAGGATATTGAAATTGATGGCTTTGTGTTTAAAGAAGAGGGCAAGCTTCAATCTGATGAGATTATGATTGGTCGTTTTATTATTACACATTGTGTCGCAGATGCAGGAGTGATTGGCTTTAAAGGGAAAACTCCAGAAGCTGAAAAAATTCCAATGGATTTATTTGTTTCAATAAAAGGGGAACTAGACGTTGAGATGCAGGATGGAATAGTGAAGCCTGTAATTATCATTCACTCATGGGAAGAAGCGAAGGGTGTAGTCGATCCATATGTGTATCCATAAATCGGCAGCATTACAATTCGATGGAATGTAAAGGCTGACTAAATATAGAATAAGCCCCTAAGAGGAATTTTTTCTTAGGGGCTTGCTTTATTGTCTATTCAATTTTAATATAAAACTCTTCTACATAAGGTTTTGCTGGAGGTTCAATAACCTCGAAGGTTGGATTTGTAATAACTGGCATCATATTGCCATTGAAGTCGACTTTGTCAATGATTCCACTGACATTGACCCAAGTATCGGGATCAAGTGATGCAAGTTTTTCATCATTTGTAAGATATCCATATACCGAAGCATCTGCGACACAGCATGTAACGGTAAAACGGGAAATCACAGCCTGGTCCTCAGCAAAACTTTCATCTTTATAAATAAAACCCGTTAATTGAACTTCTTTTCCAATAAATAAGTCAAGGTTTTCATCTACGACACTTAAGGTAGGGATGAACTGTTCATCACGAACAATTACCTTTTCGCTTGATTTTACAATTTCTGTGAGTTTTTCGTAATCATCCTCAAGTGGAAAATTTTCATAGCTCTCCAGCTTAGGTTGTACTCCTTCTGCTACATCTGTTACTGATTCTTCTTTATTTTCATCCTGTTTCTCATTCGTAACCATTTCTTTGTTAGTAGAGGTAGGGGGTGTAGAGAACATACTGTTTCCGATATTTACTCCTCTGTTTGATGCAATACTACTGTCTAATAAATTATCTGGCATTACGAAACCAAGCAGAACAGGAACAATAAACATGGAGTATATCACAACGGTTTTTAGTCTTCCCTTTGGAAGCTCGTGAGCATCACAGCCACATTGGTTTGCCTGAGGCTTTGCGGCAGTACCTCGCAGTATTTGAATGATACCTAAGATAATAAAAACAAATAAAGAGAAATACAGGTAGCCGTGCATTTTTTCTGCAACAAAATTGACCATATCAAACGTTAAGAACAGCTTGAGGATGAGTAAAGCATAGCCAATCAAGATAATCCCACGTAAATACGTATGAAACTGAATGTCCTTCATGTCAGAACCTCCTAGCTAAATAAAAGTACAAATAATTGTGTGCACGTGTAAACAACAAGCGTAACAATTCCAATAAATAATAGAACAAAACGCTTTTTAAAGTAAGCAAGCATGAGTAGCGTATTTTTGAAGTCAATCATTGGTCCATATACTAAAAACGCTAATATAGAGCCTGTTGTAAAAATTGATCCAAAGGATGAAGCCACAAACGCATCAGCTTCGGAGCATAACGACACGACGTAGGCAAAAATCATCATAACAGCTGGTCCAATGACTTCATTGGATCCAATCGATACAAGGATTTCTCTGTCCAAGAACGTTTGAAAAGCAGCCGCAATAAACGCTCCAAGGATTAAGAATTTTCCCATATCAAAAAATTCATCACTAGCATGTACAATCGTTTCTAAAAACTTATTTGATGACTGGTGGGTATGGTCGTGATCATGGCTATGGCTAACTTTTTCCATGCGTAACGACTCTCTTTTACCATAAAGTTTATACAGTAATGCCCCAATAATTAGTGCCGCAACGAATGCTATTCCCATTCGACCTACTACGACAATAAGGTCATTCTGAAACGCATAGAATGTAGATGCAAATACAATAGGGTTAAGTATAGGTGCTGTAACCATTATAACAATTGCAAGGTGTGACGGGACGCCTTTTTTGATTAATCTCCGTGCAACAGGAACAATGGCACACTCACAAATTGGTAGCAACGCTCCAACAAATGCTGCAGGGAAGAGAGCCAGATAAGGAAAGCGCTTTGGAATTAATTTCTGTAACATGCTCTCAGAAACGAATACTTGGATTAAGGCAGAAGCAAATACCCCAATTAAGATAAAGGGAATGGCTTCAAGCAGGATGCTTATGAAGATCGTTGTCATATTCGTAAAGTTAGAACCTTGCATTACATTAGGAAGATATTCTGCTAACTTGTCTCCGAATAAGAAAAATATGATAAAAGCCAGCATCAGCAGTAGACCGATTAATTCTTGAACTCTTGTGCGCATAAAAGGGAATCCTCACTCCTTTAATTGTGTTAATCGTAATCATTTCGTTCTATTATAAGCTATGCTTGTACTATAAATCTATGATAAAAATATTCTACTTCTATATAAATTATTTTAGGGTGCGTAAAATAACTAAATGAAGAAATTTAAATGGGTTTTTATGGTAAGGTTAATAGAGGATATAATGATGTGAATCAAAGGAATAAAATAGATTTCCGGGAAACAAAAACGAGGTGGATTATGGAGATCTTATTATTATTGGTTTCAGTTTTCGCTTTGACACTTGCCTTATTAGTAGGACTAGTTGTAATGAAAATAGTAAGAAAACGAAAACTTCCTGACAACTATTATACTCCATTTGATTATATAACATCTCAGGTTCTTTCAGAGTTTCATGAAGAGAAGGAAGAGGCAACAGAGGAAGAGAATGATCAGAGTTATGACAAATAGCGAGGCAATAATAAAAAGACTAGTAAAGGAAAGGAATGATTGTTTGAAACATGCATTGATACTTGTAATAAATGTCATGATGTTCATTCTTATGGGGTGTGGTCATGGGCAAGTAAATCAAGGCGAGGTGGCTTCACTGCAGGAGTATGTTAATAAAGAGAGAGTGGATAAGCTAACCTATAATTATCTTAATCTGGAGTTCTACAATATAACGGATGAAAAAGCGGCAAAGGCTAAGGCGGTAGATCAACTAATTGAGTATTATATAGTGGAAACGGAAGCCTTAAGGCGTGGCTTTACTGTATCAGAAGAAGAGATTCAAGAGACAATCAATTTTTCTATTGAACATAGTGAAAGGATAAAAGAGGATGAGGAGTTTATGACTTATTTAGAAGGATTAGATATAACGATTGAGGAGTATTATCAAGAGTATACATATGATTCTATTAAAGGAAAACTCCTGGAAAATAAGCTTGTTGATGAGGTAACAAAACAAGCTGATTCACCAGAACAGGTTGTTGAAATGTGGAATCAATTTAAAGAGGAATCCATTACTGATTATAAGAAAAAGAATCAGCAGATCATTATAGAATTAAAGGAAAGCTTTAATATAAGTGAATAGTGTAGGTATTCCAAAAAACTATAGTACATCTTACTATATAAAGATGTGCTATTTTTTAAAGTTATTCTAATTCCTTTTTTAACAAAAAACGGAAAAGTCCTAGATTCAACCGTAAATATCCTATAAAGTAGATAGGGGATTAAAGACACTATAAGCCGGAGTTATCATTTCAATGCGCATATAAAAAATTGAAACTTTACAGCATAAGAGTCGTATTCATAAGTGGAGAAGCTGGTTGAGGTTTCAAGGGGGAAGGCTGATGGAATTAGTATATTTTATTGAAAAAGGCTTCCAGCAATTTGAGGAAGTATATCACTATCCTTCTGAGACGATCTCAAAGGATGAGATTTATGCAAGACAGCTATGTGAGTACTTCATAAAAGATGGCAAACAGTATCATCTGGTGTCTAATGAGATGGATGAGGAAGCAGAGATTTTAGTGTTAAAAGAGGAAGGATCTTCTACCGCATTTCACGACGAAATAATATATGAAGGAAAAGGAATTCATATTGAATTCCGCCAATACAAACGAATAGGTGACATGCCATTGCTGTATACGCTTCATGTCGGAACGCATTGGGATGCCATTCGGTTTTTATTAAAGGATTATGTAGATATCCCGACAGTTGGTCAACGAGAGCGAGATTCGACTGAAATTGATGAAGACCGGAACGTGTATGTAATCTATGTGAAAGAGTAAAAACGTAAGGAAGAGGGATGAGGTTGAAAAAGACAAAGAAATTAATTACAGGACTGTCGACGGCGGCACTCGTAATGGGAATCACTGGTTGCGGTAATACTTATACGCACATAGATGAAACAGAGGCTCCAAAGTCTAATCCATCTACGGGTCAGGCAACAGAGATCCCACCTGTGCCAGATGCAAACGAATATTGTGAGGAATACGAATGGGATGCTAGTGAAGGCTACTATGAGTGTGACGATGATGATTCCCATTATTATGGCCATTATTTTTATAATAGAGGATTCTATCGTGCAGCAAGTGATATCCGTGCACGAAACAAACCTGCCTTTACATTAGGGGCAACAAACAAGCCGTCATCATCTAGCAGTTCATCAAGTAGCTCAAATAAGCCCAATTCAAACACATCGACTCAAAAATCTTCATCAGCTTCAAATAAATCAAGTAGCTTTAGTAATTCGAGTGGATCTTCTTCTAAAAGCTCAGGCTTTGGAAGTAGTTCAAGCTCATCAGGTGGTTAATTCAAGCAAATGAAACATGCCAGTTATGAAGAGAAGAGAAGTCAATTTTATGGAAGTATTGCAGATTTTTGGGCTGATTTATATGGGCAAGAGTATGCTTTATATGACGTCAAAGTGGTTAAGAAAGCTGAAGTTGAAAACATTCGAAAAGCGTCAAAATGTGCTTCCATGATATTTCAAAAAACAGCACATCTTTTACGACATGCAGATGATGAAACACTATTAGAGCTTGGTTTTCCGGCAAACACCTTGCCTTTTATACGTCTAGAGCCAAGCTCGGCGGAAACCATTATAGGCAGACTAGACTTTGTGGAAGTGGAGGGAACATATAAGGTGTTAGAGCTCAATGCTGACACACCAACCTTCATTAAAGAACTATTTTCAGTGAATGGGGCAATCTGTCATAAGTTTGGCGTTGGTAACCCAAACGAAGCGGAAGAAGAGTTCTTATCTAAAACTGTGACATCTTCTATTTTACAAGCAAGCTCGGCTATTCAAAATCCATACGTTGTTTTTACCTCTCATGAAGAGAATATTGAGGATAAACAGACCTCGTTATATTTAAAACATTTGGCAAAGATTCCATCAAGCTATGTTCCTTTGTCTAAGCTGCAAATTGATGATGAAGGCTTGTATGATGAAGAGGGGAAACGAATAGACGTGCTGTACCGTCAAACCTACCCAATTGAGCAGCTCGTTTTGGATCGTGGAGAACAAGGTGAAAATATTGGAGAAATGCTATTAGATTTAGTCTTACGTCAAAAGCTAGTCATTTTGAATCCACCTTCAGCTTTTCTACTTCAGTCGAAAGTAGTTCAAGCGGCGATATGGGGCTTGCATGAAGAGAAGAATGCATTTTTTACGGAAGAAGAGCATATGTGGATTGAGGAATATTTTTTACCTACTTACTTAGAACCAGATTGGTTTATGGAGAACGGCTATAGCTATGTTAAAAAGCCCGCATTTGGTCGAGAAGGAGACACGGTAGAAGTATACCATCCGACTGGAGAATTACATTTTGAAGAGAAGAATAAATCGTATACCGAGTTTGTACCTGTCTATCAGAAATATGTTGATCTACCAGTTTGTAGCTTTTCCTCTGTAAAAGGACAGCAGCAGGGTCATGTGATGATTGGTTCATTTCTATTAAATGGCCAGCCGAGTGCAATTGGATTTCGAGTCGGCAACAGAATTACGGATAATCTATCATACTATTTACCAATGGGATTAGAATAGGAGAGATATTATGAACTTATATGTTAACTTTTTATCCTACGCAGGGGTATCCTTGTTATTGCTTTTTATAGGATTACTATTGTTTGAAGTAACAACCAGAAATGAAAAATTCAAGATGATTGGCCAAGGAAATGCAACAGCTGCTATGGTCATTGGTGGGAAATTATTAGGATTAGCAGTAGTCATTGGTTCTGCTATTGCGCACTCCATTTCTTTAGTAGATATGATGATTTGGGGAGTCATAGGGATTGTGATCCAGATTATTGCACATATTCTTGCAGAAGTATTAACGATACGCTTCAGTATTAAAGATGCTATTGATAAGGATAACCGTGCTGTGGGTGTGTTCCTCCTACTAATGTCTGTTTCGATTGGTTGGGTAATCGCTCAGTGTCTGACGTACTAAAATAATATACTATAATTGGAGCTTACTTTTTTATAGGGTAAGCTTTTTCTAGTAGCTTGTTATCAAAATGCGCAGTATATCGTTAATGACTTTTATAGTAACTATAAGTCCGGGGTCATTAGTATTATGGTAATAGATATGGTATTATTCATTTTTGAGAAAATAATCTCTATTAGATTGACAAGCAACCCTAAGAGTTCAAGTAATGCATAGGGAAATTGAATTTATTCACTAAGGTCGGTGAAACCATGAATATTACCCTAACGGAACATTCTGTCATTATTGATGGCTATGAGGTAGAGGGGTTTATAGATGATGAGCGTACATGTAATAGCTGCAAAACAAACGAGGTATTCTATGAAGAGTATGATGCATACTTCTGTCCCAAATGTAATCTTTGGACTGAAGATACATGTAGTGATCATAAGTGTGAATATTGTTTTAGTAGACCAGCTAAGCCTTTACCAACGAAAGAGTCAAAATAAAGTTGTAAGAAAATACGCCCCAACACTGGGGCGTATTTTTCATAGATTGATTCGTTACAGAAAGGAAAATCGTTCATTCACCAGCCTGTGGAACATGATTGTTTAAAGAGGATTTATCATAGTCCTGTCTAAGTGAACTTTTCTTATATGCTCGCAATGATTGAGCAGATACTCCAAACATACTGGAGTCATTGTCGCACAACAGCTAGAAGTACTGATGAAATCACTTTTAAGTTGACAGAAAAAGTGGTGGTCAATTGCATCTTCAACTGCACCTACACCGTCTACGTGACAATCCGAGTTATGGAATGCAATAATAACATCGACTTTCTTCGTATGCTTCCCAAATCCTTCTAGAGCGTTATGAAGGAAGCAAGGTATTATTCGATAAGGCTGATATACATCTAGTAAATGATTTCGTAAGGGACGGTCGATTTTGCGGGCATGCTGACGCACCATTTTAATCATGGAAAATCCAAACATAGAGACCTTCTCCTTTCATAGTGAATACTAGTAGACTATGAAAAAAACATTCACGAGGGCACGGTACTTTTACGACGTGAAAGAAGAATTCAAAGTAAGTTGCTACGTGTAAAGGCTCTTAGGTGTTTATGTCTAGCAAGAGAAAATCTTATTCAACTATTTAGAGGGCTTGCTTTGCATTAACATAACCGTATCCATACACATTGTTAGGGTTCTTAATTGGCGAACAACCATTCACACTTTCTGCACCCTCTAGTAAGGCATTCTTTACATCATCTGGACCGAAAGAGGGATTCTCTTGTAAAATTAATGCGGCAACTCCGGCACAAATTGGTGTTGCCATAGACGTACCTGATAACAGATAATAGTGCTCACCTACTCGGTTTGTCCTTTGGTAGCGATCTAAATAGGAACCTGGTGCTCGGAGTGACACAATATCAACTCCTGGAGCAACAACATCAGGCTTAACGTCACCATAAATTGTCGGTCCACGACTAGAGAAATCTGCAATGACATCATCTGAACGATTCGAGGAATCCCGATCATTCATGGCACCAACAGTAATAATTCTCGTGCTAACTCCTGGACTAGAAATCGTTCCTTCCTCTGGACCATCATTCCCTGCTGCAGCAATAACCGTAATACCACGATCCCATGCAGCATGAACCATACGAATCAGCGGGTCATCTTCTACATTTTCATATTGTGGTAGTGAACCCAATGACATAGATAGAATATTAATTTCACTTTCAGAATTTGATTGATTGTAATTCATACACCACTGGATCCCGTCCATAATCGTTGAAAGTGAACCAGAACCTAGTTTGTCTAGTACTTTTACACCAATTAATTTTGCATTTGGTGCAGGTCCCGCATAAGCTCCAGAAGACAATAACCCACTACCTGCAGCATCACCAGCACAGTGAGTACCATGTCCATTATCATCATAAGGTGTTGTGCGACTATTAATAAAATCAACAAACCCAACAACTCTGCCTGCCAGATCCTCATGAGGATAGATTCCAGTATCTAAAATGGCAATTGTGACGCCACTACCATCCAATTCTTGTCCGCCAGATCCCCAGACATTTTTTGCTTCAACAGACGGAGTTGCAACATCTAACACAGCTTTAACTTCGTAATCTAAATGAACCTTTTTGATATATCCACAATGATCAAGTAGGTACTCTAAACCAACTGGCGTCAATGTTGCACTACAGCAAGACACAATAGGGAATTCACTAGAAAGCTTGCAAAACCCATGTTTGGTAACTGCGTGTTCAACTCCAAGAACACCCGCTGAGTGACAATGCTCATCATGAAATTCAATGATGACATCCACTCCTTTAGATTGTTTTATGAAATTTTCATACCAAATTTGAAGAAAGGGTGGAGTTGTTAAGAAGATTGTGTTCACGTCCATAAAATAATTCTGAAGAAGATGATCAAGTTTTGTTGAATGTTTTTTGATTAATTGAGAAAAAAAAGCATCAAGCATAAACATTCCCCTTTCATAGTCGATACTCGTACACTATGAAAGAGAAATAGAAAAGAAACGGTGCATGTCCAAGCCTCTGAAAAGTTCCATTTATTCATTAGTAACAATGACATATGGAGATTATACAAAAACAAAAATGGATCATTATGTTAGGATGGAGAGGGGGGAACACAATGACATACATATTCAAAAAAATGACGCAGCAACAAGCAGAAAAAATTGCGTATAACTGGCATTATGATGGTGAATATTCCTTCTATGATATGGAGTCAGATGAAGAAGATTTACAGGAATTCTTAGACCCTGAATCAAGAGGGAACAATACATTTTCTGTTTTAAATGGAGAACAGCTCATAGGCTTTATTAGTGTGAGTCAGGTTGACCAACATATAGTAGATATTGGAATTGGAATGAGACCAGACCTAACGGGATTGGGGAAGGGCTCTGAATTTTTATTGGCAAGCTTAGATTTTGTGATAAAAGACTTTAGCCCAGATACAATTACTTTGTCTGTTGCTACCTTTAATCAAAGAGCCATTAAGGTATACAGAAGACTGGGCTTTAAGGATGTTCATACCTTTATGCAGGCTACGAATGGAAGTACTTATGAATTTCTCAAAATGAGCTATGAATGTTAATTGAAAAGTATTGGATTTAGAAGAATATAAAGTTTGTCCTTAATTTGTTTTATTTTCAGGATTCATACATCTAAGAAAGGCGATTGTTATTTGGTTGAAGAAAATGACATGTTGAAACGAACAACTATATCCTGTTTGTGCAATGTTTACCAATCATGCTTTATGTACAAATGCTGACAAATAGTAGGGAAGTTAAGACAATACACCAATTAAAAAATAGTTATTTTAAGGATAATAATGTAAAAAAAACGAATACTACCTTCTGTGTAATAGAAAGTACGCTTACTAGATTGATGGAGCGAATCTACTTTCTACAAAATACAATCTGTTTACAGAGAATCAGGAGGTAGTAAGAAGTGAAGAAAAATGTTGTGTTTGTATTTATGGTGTTTATGATGTTGTTGTCCACTTCAACGGGTGTATGGGCTGCGGAAAACCAGAGTCCAGCAAGTAAAAAGGATATTGTGGAAACTGCAGTAGGATCAGGTGATTTTAAAACATTAGCGGCTGCATTAGAGAAAGTGGGTTTGGTCGAAACCTTAAAAGGAGAAGGACCATATACCGTATTTGCTCCAACAGACGCTGCTTTTGAAAAGCTCCTGAAAAAGCTAAACATCACTCCAGAAGAGCTATTAGCAAGAGAGGACTTAAAGGAAATTCTTCTATATCATGTTCTATCTGGGAAAGTGCTCTCGAGTGATTTGAAGGATGGCAAGACAGCTGAAACATTAGCAAGCAAAGAAGTGAAGATTTCATTAGATCCGGTTCGTGTTAATAATGCGAATGTTGTAAAAGCGGATATTGAAGCATCCAATGGCGTGATCCATGTCATTGATGAGGTATTACTACCTGAATAATGAGTGAAATGCTAAGACTGAATTCTTGATGAGTTCAGTCTTTTTTCTTATTTTCTTATTTAGTCATAAAAAGCTGAACTGCATGAAGTCTAAATGGTTATTTCCATGGAGTCTAATATATTCACATATTATTAGATTTGTCTTAGGGGGGAATACGAGTGCATATTTTATCGATTCGGCATGGGCGATTTATTACATGTTCACGAAGGGAGTGGGGATTATCCTTTAACAGATGACGAGATTTCGCAAGCAAATAGAATGGTGACAAGAGTATTACAAGAGCGTTTTCTAACAGCTCCTCCCACCTGGACGTATTCTCTAAGTGAAAGAAAGGGTGAATCTATAACGATTTACCCTTTACCCCATTATGCTCATCTCTGCTTCTTCGTGTCCTCTAAAATCAAGTTGTTTTAAGAATCTCCTCTAATCGGTTCTTTTAAGGGCCTGAAGAATGATTTTCCTGATGATATATCCAGTAAGTAAACCTGGAAGTAAAAAAAGCATCGGTAAAAACACAGGACCTAACAACACTCCAAATAACTTAATTTTCGTCGAATACATTAAACCAACGGTAACAAAGTATGCACCAAAAACAAAGGGGAAAAAGGAGAATGGTGAAGGATCCTCTTGAGCATCACGAAAAGCATCCCAAATAGAAAAAAGATAAAAGCATGGGTAAAACATCAACCAAGGAAAATTGGTTACTTCAATAGCTTTTTCAATTTCCCATTGGAATGAGTACCATATAGCTGAATTAAAATGACTTTGTACATTAATTAGCACTTCAAGAATAATCAGTGTAATAGCTTTAATATATTTTTTATTTAAAAATTGACCAAAACCTGGAAGTGCAATGGACCAAAAAAGAACCTCGTATTGAATCGACAGTTTCTTCATTTTCTGACTCCCTTAGGAGAGGATCGCTCTTTTTGAGCATTGCCTTTATGTAGAAGGAGGTGTTCCTCTAACCCCCAAGGATAGTGAAAGGCTTTGACCATGATCGATTACTTTACGTTTATCGTTGTTCTACCGACATGAATGAGACCCCCGATAAGATGTGTAATGTAATTTTTTGTAAAAAACTTCGATTCTATACGATAACTTTGTAGAGGTGTCATTATATAGGAGTTCGATTTTGCTTATGGGAATAAAAAAGTAAAATAATATAACAGATGTGAATAATCGTGCATCTTGCAACTCATTCTACATAAAAAGAGGGTGGTGAAATCATCATGTCAAAGAAGAAGAATAAAGACCTTCAAAAGAATCATGCTATGCCAAAAACAGATGTAGAATTTGCACAAACTGGACTTGAGAAAGTATCGTTAAAAGCTCAGGAAAGTAAAGAAAAATAATTTTTATAAAATGAAGATTTAATGGGGTTTCTTTTAAGGAGGAGCCCTTTTTATATTTTTTTGCCTATCAATACTTAGTAAATCACAATGTAATCTATGGAAGTGATATTTCAAAGAAAAGTATTTCTGAAGAATCTTTTAAGTTACAGTGATGCGTTATTATATGATATATTGTTTTAAGGCGAAATTTTCCTAAGGGTAAAACTAGTAAGATGGCTATTTCAAAAAGGACAAACCTTCTATAATGTCTTATACATAATACATATCAACTCTGGTAATAACAGATAGAGGGACTTATTGTTTTTCACCCTTAAGGGTATACAAGCTTTAATCTGCTCAGTGAGTATGGGATTCATTGAGTGCTTTTATGTTTGGAAGGAGAGATCTTGTTGGAGACGATTTGGTTAGAATATGCATGGGCTTTATTAATTTTAATTGGTCTAGAAGGGTTACTATCCGCAGATAATGCACTTGTGCTTGCGGTTATCGCCAAGCATCTACCGGATGAACAAAAGAAAAAAGCCATTAACTATGGAATCATTATGGCATTTGTTTTTAGATTTGGTGCACTATTTGCTATTTCTTTTATCGCAAATGTATGGCAGGTGCAGGCAATTGGTGCAGCCTACCTACTATATCTAGGACTAAAACATATTATCCAAGCTAGGTTTGGAAAAGAAAATGAAAATATACAAGAGGAAGTTGAAGTAGAATCAGCTGGAAAGAAATTCTGGCCTACTGTTGGTAAGATTGCTATAGCTGATCTAGCTTTTGCAATTGATTCAATCCTTGCCGCAGTAGCACTTGCCTTAGGTCTTCCAGATTCACCACTTGGGGAGTTCGGTGGTATGGATGGAGGTAAGTTCATCGTTGTCTTACTCGGTGGTATCGCTGGTTTAATCTTAATCAAATTCGCAGCAACGTGGTTCGTGAAACTACTTGATGAGCGTCCTGCTTTAGAAACAACTGCTTATGCGATTGTAGCATGGGTTGGCGTCAAGCTTGCTGTTATTACACTTGCACATGAGGAAATTGGAGTCCTTGATCATCATTTCCCTCATAGTACAGGATGGACCATTGTATTCTATGGCGTTCTTGTTGCGATTGCCTTAATCGGATGGTTTGCACCAGGAAGTAAAAAGAATACGTTAAAAGATGAATCATAATACTGTTTAAAGAGAGTGTTGAAAAGCACTCTCTTTTTATATGCTTAAAAACAAATAGATTATGGTATAATTTGGTTGGTTTGTAAGTGGGATGTGATGTCACTAAGGAGGTATAGAAATGAAGAAAAAGATCATTCTTTTTATTCTGCTAGTTCTAATGCTCTCAGCTTGCTCATCAAAAACAATGATCTCCGAAGAAGTTGTTTTTGAAGGAGAAGGGAAGCTATGGAATGTGAAGTACTATTTTAATCCTGAACAATATGATGAAAAAAAGGTAAATTGGGTCCAATTATACTATAAGGGTTCTGAGCTAACAGAAGCAGATTTAGTTAACATAGAGATAGAATTGGAAGGTAGAGATGGTGTTATTACTGGAAATCTGGGAGATATGGAAACAAAAATAGAGGGAGATCGTATTTCCTTTCTAGTAGGTACAGTAAACGGTAATACGTATCAAGAGGATGATTATAAAATCACGATAACGTTTAAAAATGAGAGAGATGTAATAAAGTTAGAGCTATAAGTTTAGCGTGTCTTGGTCACTTTTACTGTTGTATGAATCTTATATGAATAGGTGATATTAAATTATAGTGGTTTCCATACCTATTCTAGTGCGGTGTTGTACTAATAAGCGTAATGTCATTATAGAGGAATGAGAAGTTTATTTAAGCTTCTCTTTTTTGTTTATTACGTACTTTTTCATGTAATGTTAAAAAGGAGCGTTACTGTTTATGTCACTATTTTTTACATATGTACTTGCGGGACTAGCGATTGCGACACCAGTAGGGACCATTACAGTAGAAATGTCAAAACAAGGATTGAAAAATGGTTTTTTACGTGGGTGGGCTGTAGGCTTAGGTGGGATGACGGTTGATCTCATTCTTTTAGTAGCTCTTTACCTAGGACTAGCATCCATCCTACAATTGCCTTATATTCAAATCCCAATGTGGATCATTGGGGCAGTCTTCTTATTCTTAATAGGTTATGATTCAATAAAGAATGCAGACAAAGATATTTTAGCACCTGGAGAGAAACCAACGAAATCATTCCTCGCTTCCTATCGTAATGGATTTTTAGTTGGTATATCTCCAGGGAATGTTGTGTTTTGGTTAAGTGTCTTTGGTTCTGTCCTGAGTGATTCATATCGAGCAGCAGAACCAACAAAGTTCCTCATTATTGGTGCAGGTGTACTAACTGGAATCTTACTTCATGATATTGGTTTATTAACGATTCTCGCTACAACAAGGCGATTCATGAACCAAGCATGGATAAAAGCAACTTCGGTTATAGCAGGGCTAGCCTTAATAGGTTTTTCTGTTTACTTTGTTTACGAATTTCTTCATGCAATAAAAGAATTCATTTAGAGGGACGGACCTTACAATAGGTTCGTTATAAGGGAAAGGGGAAACCTATATGCTAACTTTAATTCAAAACGGGGAAGTGTATGCTCCTGATTATTTAGGGAAAAAAGATCTATTACTAGTAGATGAGAAAATTGGTTTTATAGAGGATCAAATCTCTGTACCAGACAATTTTGTTGATATTAGAGTCATTGATGCTACAAATAAAATCGTTGTGCCGGGATTTATTGATTCACATGTACATATTATGGGAGGGGGCGGTGAAGGAAGCTACCGGACACGCACTCCAGAAATACAACTATCAGATATTACAACCTCAGGTATTACGACACTTGTTGGGGTGATCGGCACAGATGGAACAACGCGTACGATGCCAAGTCTTATTGCAAAGGCACGTGGCTTAATAGAAGAAGGAGTTAGTTGTTACGTACATACAGGCTCGTATCAAGTTCCAGTAAAAACATTAACAGGGAAAATTGAGGATGACCTAATCCTAATTGATGTCGTGATTGGAGCAGGAGAAATTGCCATTTCAGATCATCGTTCCTCTCAACCAACCGAAGAGGAGCTTGCGAAGATTGCATCTGCTGCAAGGGTCGGAGGAATGCTTTCAGGCAAAGCTGGTATCGTGAATATTCATGTTGGAGATAGTAAGGACAATCTGAACCTAATTGAGAAGGTTGTGGAAACAACTGACCTTCCAATCAAACAATTCTACCCTACACATATTAATCGAAATCAGCATCTATTTGAGGCTGGTATTCAGTATGCACTAAAAGGCGGATATGTTGATTTTACGACAAGTACCATTCCACAATTCTTTGAAGAAGGCGAAAAGAAATGTAGTACAGGCTTAAAACGTATGCTTGAAGCTGGAGTGCCTATAGAACAAATCACTTTCACATCTGATGGACAAGCAAGTCTACCTGAATTTAATACAAATGGAGAATTCATAGGATTAAAAGTAGGAAAGGTTTCTAGTCTTTATAAAGAGGTACGAGAAGCAATAATAGAAGAAGGTCTGCCGATTGAACAGGCAATAAGAGTCATTACATCGAATCCTGCTAACATTCTAAAACTCAGTCACAAAGGACAAATTGATGTTGGAAAAGATGCGGATCTTGTTCTCTTAACGAAGGATGAGCTTGAAATTGATACTGTTTTGGCTAAAGGGAGAGTAATGGTTGAGGATAAGAATGTTGTCGTGAAGGGGACTTTTGAATAAAGATAGGTAAGCGGTTGTTTTGGGCGTGGCATGATGGGTTGAGAGTATGCATTCTGGTAGTGGAAATGAATTTGGTATGGGTGGCTTCTTCATGTGGACATTTATTCCGTTATTGTTGAGAAAAGCTGATTATTAAGAGGGAAATCGGACATCTATTCCGTTATTTGTCTAAAAAGTAACTGATTTTCTAGAAAAATCATCAAATAGCGGAACAGATGTCCGCCAAGTCTTAAAAAATCATGTTATTTCCATAAATAGCGTATTAAATGTCCTGTTCTTTATTACTAGCATGAGTATTTGTTGCTTACAGGTTTATCTCACTTGGTCTCATTAAAAAAGGTTAACGAAACAAGCAATTTGATTGTTCCATGTGTGAATCATTAAAATGTTCTAGAACGTACATTTTAATGAGGTGACACTTTTATGAATTCAAGCGATTTAAACCAATTTAGAAAGGCAGACCATGACATTGATCCCATCTATTTGAACCGCTGGTCTCCTAGATCTTTTTTAGAAAAAGAGGTTCCGGAAGAAGTACTAATGCGGATTTTTGAAGCAGCTAGATGGGCCCCTTCAGCAAATAATAGTCAACCATGGCGCTTTATTATTGCCCGTACAAAAGAAGATCGAGAAAAATTTCATTCCTTTATTATGGATCGAAATCGTGAGTGGTGTGAGAAAGCTCCGGTATTAGCTCTATTAATAACTGATAATCAAGCGGGTGCACATACATTCGATGCTGGAACAGCCTGGGGCTTTCTATCCCTTCAAGCAACAAAAGAAGGGCTTATCACTCATGCTATTGGAGGCTATCATCGAGATAAAGCGAGAGAAGTAATGAATCTTCCTGACACATTTGACCCACAAATTGTCATTGCAATTGGATACCAAGGTGAAAAAGAAGCATTAGCAGAAGATTTTCAAACTAGAGAACTCCCCTCAAATAGACGACCATTAACTGAAACAGTGTTTGAAGGGGAGTTCAAAGAAGTGAAATAAGGTGCTATTAGAATAATAAACAATAAGGCGATTCTCATAGATGGGGAATCGTTTTTTATTGTACTTTGGGTACGATAATGAAGAATTTACAAAATATTGAAACTTTTTATTATAGGGTACGTATACACGTATTATATTCAAAATAATGTAAAGGAGATGGGACTATGATACGTAAACTTATGGTTGTCACATTATTACTATTACTAGTAAGCTGTTCAGACGAAGCAACTAAAAAAACAGAAGAAAACGAGAACGAGGGAATAACAACTAGTGCTGAACAGACGAACAATGAAAAGGATCATATACCTTCTCAACAAACAATAGAATTTACTCATAATGGTCAGACATTCAAAATCATTCCACTCTATGAAGAAGTGCTGGAATATGCAAATCAAGTAATAGAGAATCCTTCAATCGATCGTAAAGAAGTTTACACTGAAAAAGTTATTAAAGCATTTCAAGATATAGCAGAAGAACATGAGGTAAATATAGGAACAAGTTATTTTAATTTCTTTTCTCCAAATACCACTATAGAAAGACTTAAAGAAAATTCGATGTATCTACTTGAAAATCAAGATGAAACTAATAATCTGATAAAAGAAGGTTTGATTGCCTCGGCAGGAGAGCTGCCTGGAGTTGATAAAGCTATTTTTGTCATGCCGCTTAATCCAGACGATTACTTTACAATTCAAAAGATGGATGGAATAGGGGGAGTTGCTTTCACTGAAGAAGTATTTCTGTTAACACTTGATTCTACTTATAAAAAAGAAATGCTTCCATATACTGTTGCACATGAATACCACCATACTGTCGTATTTGAAAAAGGACCAGGTGTTAAAGACACAGTACTGGATGCCATCGTAATAGAAGGAAAAGCAGATGCATTTGCAGAAATAATATATCCAGAGGTAAACACAGCGTGGACAGAACCAATGTCAGAAGACTCAGAGAAACTGGTATTAGACATACTAAAACAGAATATAGATTCTAGAAATATTTCCCTCTATTACGAACTGTTCAATGGAAACCAAGACAAAGGAATCCCACTATGGGCAAATTACAAAATCGGTCTAAAATTCACCCAGAGCTACATAAAAAATAACCCAGAAGTTCCAATGAAAGAATGGACAAATCACTCAGGAAAACAAATCGTAGAAGGCAGTCATTACAGTGATATATTAAATGGCTCATAATACCGACACTGATAATAAATTTATAAACATGGGTTAATAGAATAATATATTCAAACCAAAAGGAGAATGTCATGAAAATAAAACACAGTATCTGGCTTATCCTATTAGTTTTACTATTATCAGGATGCAGAGTAGAATGGACACTCTCGAGCACCAGCGACAATAAAACATCTCCAAACGATCGAACACCACAAGAAAACTATGAAAAAAGTTTCTCAGATGAAGATGCCGTAAGTGTCTTCATAAACGGAGACGTCGAATATAACGAAGAAGAAATCATCATAAATGGATTCACAGATCTTGAAGAAGGCACAATTCTCAAAGTGTTTGTAAGAAAATATCCCGATGGTGCTGCATTACGAGACACAATAGACGGTACAGTCAAACCAGTTGAACAACCTATAAGTGAAGAACAAGTAACAATAGATCATGAAGGGAATTTTAATGTAACCTTTCAAAGAGAGGATGCAGAAAGAAGTTATTATGTAACCGCCCAGTTCAATCCTGAAATACAGCCTGAAAACATTCAAGAGATATACGGATCAAAAGGTGAGAAAATTGTATACGCTCCAAAAGTGTACCACTATGAAATAGAGGGTAAGACATATATTGGGGTGAAGGTGTCAGCTTACATTGGTCTAAGACCTTTATGGACGTATCTACGAGAAGAAGAGACTGAATAATAACTGACAAAAATGAACCTATGTTGGGTTAGTATAATGAAAAGGAGTTTGAATCAATGAATCCGATGAAAGCCATTAACGAATATATTGATACTACATTTGATAACGAAGATGGATTGCTAGAAGAGGTTGTCCTATCGATAAAAGAAAATGGAATGCCTTCAATATCGGTATCGCCTTCTTCAGGAAAATTACTTACAATGCTTGTAACCATTTCTGGTGCTAAGAATGTATTAGAAATTGGTGCACTCGGAGGCTATAGTGGAATCTGCCTGGCTAGAGGCTTCGGAAAAGAAGGAAATTTAACATCTCTAGAATTGGAAGAAGAATATGCCTCATTAGCACACAGTAATCTATCAAAGGCAGGCTTCGGTGACAAGGTTACCTATCTAACGGGTGAAGCATTAGACAATCTAGAAAAACTAGTCTCAGAAAACAAAAAATACGACTTCTTCTTTATCGATGCAGACAAAGGCAACTACGAAAACTACCTAAACTACTGCATACAACTAGCTGAACCAGGTGCACTCATCATAAGCGACAACGTACTAGCAGGAGGAAGCGTAGCAATAGAAGGAGCAGAACCAAGAAAACACACAGAAATCATGAAAAAATTCAACAAAACAGTAGCCAATCACCCAAAACTACAATCCATCCTAATCCCAATAGGAGACGGCCTAAACGTATCAAGAGTAGTGGAATAACCTTGATAAAAGGATTGAGCTAAAGACTATTAATTATAAATTTTCATATTAAATATCTTAGTAGGAAAATGTTTCACCGACAAACTACAAAGTTGCTTGGAGCGGAAGGAGCTTGACTCCTGCGGGACATAGCGGGAATAGTGAGACCCCACAGCGAAGCGAGGAGGCTCACTCCCGCCCCGCGGAAAGCAAGCTCCTGGAGCGCAAAGCAACGGACACTGTATAAAAAAGAATCACCTCCTCTATCACAAAAAAAGGTTTAGAACCTCGCCAAAAAGCGAGCATTCTAAACCTTTTTCACTACCTTATTTAATCAAACTAGCCTGAATTTCCTCTAGCATCTTAGTGTTGGCAACAGGACCAGTATATAACCAACTCGTATCAGCAGCACCATACTCATAAATATTCCCATTCTTCACAGCAGGAATGTTCTGCCAAATTGGATCCGATAACTTCTCAGCACCATTTCCATCACTATTTAAAAGAAAAATATGATCAGCATCTAACTCTGCTAATTTCTCTAAAGAAATTTCAGACCAGTTCGCTGTTGAACTATTAGAAATCTCCTGAACAACATTTGGTAAAGTGATACCTAAATCATTATACAGAACGTCTCCACTAGATAGTGCATCATTTACAACGTAGAATGTTCCACCTACTAACCAAATAGCCGCTACAGACTCATCACCAATAGCTGTATCTAATTCAGCTTTTAACGCATCAACTTTTTGCTCATAATCTTCTAGTACTTTTGTAGCTTCATTTTCTTTTCCAAAAACTTCACCGATGATTTTAAGCTCTTCACGCCAGTCATTGTTTTGGGCTGTCCCTACTACAAACGTCGGAGCAATTTTGTTGTATTGATCATACTTCGTTCCTTCTACCATATCAGCTGAATCCATGATAATTAAATCTGGCTGGAAGCTTGTTACTGTTTCTAATGGTAGGTCATAAGGGATTGTTGGAACATCTGCTAATGAATCTTGTAAGTATCCTTGTACCGTTGCACCATCTCCAACAGACCACTGAGCTGCTGGTGTAATCCCAAGTGCTACTAAATAATCTTCTAAATAAGAAGCAATTACTTTTTGAGGGTCAGCTGGGATGGTAACTTCATGACCAAGAGCATCCGTAACTGTACGCTCTGTATTTGTATTCTCCGCATTTTCTTCTGTATTCTGTGTTTGTTCTTCTGTTTCAGTTGTTGTATCTCCATTTTCATTACCACACGCTGAAGCAAATAGTGAGAATGCTAGCATTGTACCTACAACGTAGCGGAATTTTTTCTGTTTCATGTCTCTTCCTCCTAAGATGATAAAAATATCACAAACTAAGAAGATGATAACAATTCTCATTTTCAATTACAAGTGTTTTTTGCAGACTAGTACATGCTAATTAGTATATAGTCGAAAGTTATACAAATGTACTAGAGTATAGTGTATAATATAATGATAATTATTCTCACTATGTTTAACTAGAATTCAATGGTAGAAAGAATCGTTTTGAGGGAAATAGAAGGGATTGGAGTTCAATGTCCAGCGAGTCTTCCGCAGATTATACACAAAAAATCATACGTTCGAAAATCATTCCATCAAGCTTGTTGCTGATAGGTGGACCCATTATACTCCTACTTACAATGGTAGTCTCCATTATTTATGGAGCTTCAGATATCGATATAAAAACAATTTGGTTAAGCTTAACTCAATTTGATGCTTCATTACCAGCACATCAAATTATTACAAACCTTCGAATACCTCGTGCTTTGGCAGCGGCACTAGTTGGTGCAGCTTTAGCCATGTCGGGTTCCATTATGCAAGGAATGACACGTAACGCACTTGCATCACCTTCTATTATGGGTGTTACAGCAGGTGCTACTTTTATGATGGCTATTGCGCTAGTAGTTACACCTTCTGCATCAAATTTTACGATGATGTTGTGGGCATTTCTTGGAGCAGGCCTTGGAACGGCGATTGTGTTTCTTGTAGGTTCAATTTCTAAATCAGGATTAACTCCTGTTAAACTAGCACTTGCTGGTACAGCAGTTACAGCTTTGTTTACTTCCATTTCATCTGCGATAACGATTCACTTTAATATTGCAAAAGATATTAGCTTTTGGTATGCAGGTGGTTTATCAAGTATCCAGTGGATTCATATTAAGCTGTTAGCTCCAGTAGCCATCATCGGTTTCATTCTAGCATTATTACTAGGAAGAGCGATCTCTGCACTTAGTCTTGGAGAAGATGTTGCAAAAGGAATGGGGCATCGGACAGGGGTAACGAAATTTATTGGTACGATTGTTGTTTTATTATTAACAGGAGCAGCTGTATCAGTATCAGGAACCATTGGGTTTATCGGTCTTGTCATTCCACATATTACAAGGTTTCTTATCGGAGCAGATTATCGAGTTATTATTCCATGTTCAGCTATTCTTGGTGGGATTCTTCTTGTTGTAGCAGATACAGCTTCACGTATGATTAACCCACCATTTGAAACTCCGGTAGGAACTGTAACAGCTCTAATAGGTGTTCCGTTCTTTCTATATTTAGCACGAAAAGAAGGGAGGGGCATCTAATGACATCTGATGTTAAAAGGAATTGGCGATTAGGGATTGCCCTTCTTATCGCAATACTTGCCACACTCATTCTTAGTTTAAATTTAGGAGTGATGAGTATTTCTCCAAAAGAAGTACTCCAGACGTTTATGGGGAATGGGACTGACCAGAATAGTATGGTATTGTTTCATTTTCGCTTACCAAGAATGGTCATTGCACTATTAATTGGAGCAGGAATGGCTGTTTCAGGAGCAATCTTGCAAAGCGTCACGCAAAATGACCTCGCAGATCCAGGAATTATTGGGATCAATGCGGGAGCAGGATTTTCAGTTATTCTTTATATTTTCTTTTTTCAAGGTACAATGAGTGTAGCCTCTGAATACTCTGTGTATTTTATGCCGATAGCATCACTGATTGGATCTTCCCTTGCAGCACTACTGATTTACGCGATATCATGGAAAAATGGAATTTCTCCAATTCGACTTGTCCTTGTAGGGATTGGAATAAACAGTGCTTTTTCGGCTTTAATTATTATCTTTCAACTGAAAATGGATCCGAGAGATTTTACAAGAGCAACCGTTTGGTTATCGGGAAACATTTCGGGAACGGATTGGACTTATGTGCTCGCCTTACTACCATGGATTGTGATATTGATTCCATTAGCAATTATTAAAGCAAGAACATTAAATTCCTTACATCTAGGGGAAGATATCGCAACAGGGTTAGGTACTCCTGTTGAGAGAGAAAGAAGAATCTTATTATTTATTGCTGTTGCGCTTGCAGGTGCGAGTGTCTCGGTAGGTGGTGGCATTGCCTTCATCGGCTTAGTCGTTCCACATTTAGCTCGTAAGCTAGTCGGAGCACGTCATGGAGCACTTCTACCAATTACGACACTACTAGGTTCTTTATTATTACTAGTAGCAGATACAATCGGTCGAAACCTTCTAGCACCTTCTGAAATACCTGTTGGGCTTGTGGTATCTGTTGTTGGTGGTAGCTATTTTATCTATTTATTAATGAAATCATAAATGTTAGTAAAGAAGCATGGACACTATGTCCATGCTTCTTTAGGTTCGATGATCGAATTGAAAATAATACATCGCACCATAATGCATAAAAAGAGGCTATAAATGAGATGAATCATTTATAGCCCTTACTATTGTGATATCTTTTTTAGTCTACTGTTTCGCAGAAGACATATGAACATCGTGTTTTCTTTCTATTGCTGGTCTTGTCAACGAATAGACCGCACATAGTAAAGCAATAACAACAACAATACTTCCAATCCAAGCAGTATTTGAAACAGTACCTGTTTGGTTTAGTACAATTCCCCCAATAGCGGAACCAAGCGAAATTCCAACCTGTAAGGCTGAATTATTAAAGCTTTGCTGTATATCGGATGTAGCTGGATCTGTTTCGATAAGATAGCTTTGTTGAGGTGGTGCTAAGCTCCAGCTCAATGCTGCCCAAATCATCATAACTGGTAGAAAAACAACAAGTGAAAATGTTGTTAATGGTAGAACGATTAGGATAAGAGCAAACGCCGTAATGACAATAACAATACTTTTTCTAGAGCCAATTCGGTCAGATAATGCTCCTCCGAAAGCCCCTCCTCCAACTGCAGCAATTCCAAAAATAAAGTAGCAAATACTAATCCAATAAGAATCTAGGTGAAGATTGGTCTCAAGAAACGGTGTGAAATAAGCATACACGGTATAGTGCCCTGCTAGCATAAACAATGTAGCAAGATGAGCACTTCCTAGCTTTGCACTTGCTACAGCTTTTAATTGCTGTGATAGTGGAATAGAGCGTTCACCAGGAATTCTTTCTAAGAATAAGGAAATCAATACCATAGATCCAATGGATAAAACAGCAATTCCAAGGAAAATGACTCTCCAGCCAAAGGTTTCTGCAATCAGGATACCAAGTGGAACACCCAATACGAGTGATGAACTGATTCCCATATAAATCAATCCTAATGCTTTGGCTCTATGCTCAGGTGAAACTACTTTTGCAGCAAGTGTAAGAGATAATACTACGATGAGTGCAGTACTCATCGCCGTTAACACTCGGGCAACCATCATAAAGGTGAAATCTGGGCTAAAATAGGTCATCAGGTTTCCTAAAAAGAAAACAAATAAAGAAATCAAGTACAGTTTTTTTCGTTCTACTTTGCTAGTTGCGACAAGTAAAACAGGTCCTGCTATCGCATATATTAGGGCAAATACTGTAATCAGCTGTCCTGCAGAACTAATCGAAATGTTTAAATCAGCAGCAATGGTTGGTAAAATTCCTCCTACAATCAATTCAACCAATCCAACTGCAACCGTTGATAAGGCCAATATAAATACTCTTACATTCATACTTTACTATTCTTCCTTTCTAGCTAGTGAGCGTAATAGAATTTTTCAGAAAAAAAAAAATCCTGATTACAAAAAATGATTAAGTTCATTTTCTGTAATCAGGATTTTATGGTTCCTGGTAGAGACCCTTAAGCCATATTCTTAAGGTTATACAGGTTCAATATGTCGTTGTTTTAAACACTCATGATAGTTTACTATGCTTTTTATGAAATTTCAAGAACTAATTTTACCTGAATAAGATATTTTAGGCTTTGGCTGTATTGATGAAGATTTACTCATTTAGAATTTATATTATTTAAATTGATAACCATTTTGATGAAAGGTAAGAAGCACCGTAGAATCTTTGTAGGATTTGCGGTGCTTCTAACATTGTTTCACTTCATCAATTTAAATATGGAACTTTCTTACCTCATCCCTTAATCGATTCGTGCTACGGTCCGTTTCAGAAATTAATTCTGATACCTCATTTGAGTTATTTAATGCATGACTTCCTTTATCAGCAATAATGGATACACCTGAGGCAGATTGATTAACGGCAATTGAAATCTCATTTAATGAGTTTACTATATTTTGAATTCTATCATCCAAACTGTTTGCATCTTCATTAAATTGATCCATCGCTTCTTTGAAATAATTGGCATCGTTGGAGTATTGATCTCCAATTGAAAGCATTGAATCATAATCCCCGATAACATCTTTGTCTATAAACTCTAACATCTTTTCCGAGTTTTGTTTTAAACTTTCAACAGATTGAATAACTAATTGAACCACTGCTTGTATCTCTTCAATTGCATGCTTTGAGCCTTCTGAAAGCTTTCGTATTTCGTCAGCGACAACAGCAAAGCCTTTTCCAGCCTCTCCAGCTCTTGCAGCTTCAATAGCTGCATTTAGAGAAAGTAAATTTGTTTGTGAAGTAATCTGTAAGATTGAGTCTGTTAATAGATGGATTTTTTCTACAGATTTCGATTGTTCAAGAGCATCGTTTAAACCTTCAAATAGAATGTTTCTCATGTCATTCGCTGCCTTTGAAGACGCTGCTACTTGATCTTTCAAGCTATGAGCTCTTAGACTAATTTCTGTAGCAACATCAGACCCTTTTCTTGTTTGATTCGCTACATTAGTAACAGTATTACCAATTTCAGCTGATACTGCGTTGATTTCCTGAATTGAAGCAGCTGTTTCTTCAATTCCAGAAGACATGTCGTCTGTAGTTACTGAAACATCTTTTATTTGTTCTTGTAACTCTGAAATATTCTGATTTGTAATCGTAACAGATTTCTCAAGCTTCACAGCTTCCTCCGTTACTGCACCTACAATTTGCCTGATAGACTGCTGCATAACTCCAATTGATGAGAATAACGTTCCTGTTTCATCCTTAGTCTTCGCATATTTTGAGGGGATTTCTTTAGTGAAATCTCCAGTTGAAATGACTTCGACATGATCAGCAGCCAAACGAACGGGCTTTGTAATACTTCTTGATAGTATAAAGATAAGAATACCAGATAATAAGATACTAAAGATAATAACTGCTAATAAACCATTTCTGATTTCTAATCCCTCTGATAAATATGTGGATACAGGCATAAAGGATACAATGTACATATTATATTTATCACTCAAATGATAAGAAGCTACATTTTTCACGCCATTATACGTAAAATACCCAACACCAGCCGGCTTACCTTCAATAGAAGAAAAGAAGGTGCTCATATCACCTTTTTCACTTTTGAAATTTAGATTAAGTATTTCTTCAGGTTTTTCTGAGGCAACCACAGTTCCTTTTGAGTCTAATACTATAACTTTCTTGTCAGAATCTTTTTCCACTTGAACAACTTGCTCAGTTAATGAAGACAATTCAATTGGAGTTCCTAAAGTAGCAAATGCTTCTGATCCATTTGGGTTAGGGACAGCTGTCATAATTGTTAGAACAGGCTGACCTGAAACAGGTGAAGCAGTAGGTTCAGTAACAATAGAATAATCATTTGGAGTAGCTTCTATTTCTTCAGAGGAAGTGTCCTTATTGGATTCTTGACTACTGTCAAGTTTTGTAACAGACTTGCCACCGATTCCATCCATTATCACATTAGGTCCGTACATAAAAAAGATATTCTCATATAGACCATTTGAATCTGTGAAAATTTTGGACAGTCTCTCTGATATTCTTGCTTCTATCATTGGATCCTGTATATTTGTTTCTTTTAATTTTTTGAAATAATCAATTACAAAATGTTCATGTGAAATAGAATTTGCTCTTTCGACAAGGTTATCAATTCGCATTTCAAAGAGATCTTTTTTCGCAAGTGATTGTTCTTCAAGAGATTGTTTTGATCTTTGTTCCAATGAGCTTGTAATCTGTGTACTCGAATACCAAAGTGTAAAAACCATAGGAACAATCATACATAAGAGTGAAACTAAAAATATTTTTTTAAATAGACTGCCAGATAATAGACCTTTTAACCGTACCCTTTTAAATTTTGCCAACGTAATTCCCTCATCCCCTAAAAATTATGTAGTTTACTACTCTATCTATTATTTCGGCTAATCACAACAATGTTTAATAATAAAAGTAGAAAAATGTCGAATTTTATATAATTTTGTCGAAATTATTCAATGGAATAGTATCAAAGTTAATATGTTAGAAATTTTCAATGGGGAGTAAAAATCTTAATAATGATAGTCTTGTTGTTTTTTTTCCTATATTTAACATATGATGAAGTCATAATATAAGAGGAGAGGCAATCATGACAAACTCATTCAATTTTCAAACATTGCAATTAGAGACAGATCGACTATTCATTAGACCTTATCAACTTGGTTATGCAAACGACCTATTCATTGCCATATCTGATCCAGACTTTTATCAATATATTCCTGAAAAACCACCAACGATTAATGAGGTTAAAGATATTATTAAGTGGTCAATCGAATGTAATCATAAGAACAGTTTGGAAAAAATTTATAAGCTTAACCTTGGGATTATTATAAAAGAGAAGAATCAATTAATTGGGTATTATGGACTTGGACCATATGATTTGGATTCAACAAAGATAGAAATCTATTATGGGTTGCAGCAGGATTTTAGAGGGAAGGGACTTGTAACTGAAGCTGTAAAAGCATTATTGGAGTTTGGATTTACAACATTACAATTGGAGGAAGTTGTTGGAGTTGTATTTCCACAAAATAGCTCTTCCGTGAGGATTCTAGAGAGGGTTGGTATGAAGAGAAAGTATACAATCAGTAGTCCCCCAGAAGAACATCAGGATTTTGAGGGAATGGACTACTACTCTATTAATAAAAATGATTATGTTAAAGAGTGAAGCTACGTCACTCTTTAGTATTTTTTGTTTCGTTAGATTTATTGATTAATTCCTTTCTTACTGAAAGTGTATCTTCACGATCCCAAAGCTCTTTTCTCTTTTTATATAAGTTATCTAATGTTTGTCTAAGCTCTTCAGGATCTACCTTTATGTGTTTGTTCATGGAGGACTCCTTTTTTAGTTTATCTATACCCCATGGTGTTTAGGATGAAACCTATTATTGTTTTTCAAGACTTGGTTTTAATACAGAATGCGATTGGTTTTGCTTAATCATCTGAAGTAACTGTTCAGCCATATATATAGAACTATATTTAAATCCTCCGTTTATCCATTCAATAACAAGACCTAGTATGGCATAGGCTTGATAGCTAACATGTAGTTCCCGGTCAATTCTTGTATTTTGAAACTCCTCGTGAAAGTCATTAATCGCTAGTTCCTTTAAAATGCTACAAAATTTATGCTGAAACCCTGCTAAAGTATGTGATTTTACGATAAGAGAATAAAAGGTTGCATAATTACTAACATGATCAAATATTTTAATAGCTGATGTGGTTAGCTCATTCACCTCAAACGTTTTTCTACCCTTATAAGGTTCGCGAAACGATTTAATTAAGTCGGATATAACTTCATCTATGATCTCATTTAAGATGTCCTCTTTATATTGATAATGCTTATAGAAAGTTCCCCTGTTTAACTCTGCAATTCTAACAATTTCGGAGATAGAGATTTCCTTAAAGTCCTTTTCTTGCATTAAAGAAAGAACAGCATTTCTCATCGCTCTTTTTGATTTCACAATTCTTCTATCGAGAAAATTATCTTTAGTAGACATACTATGCCTCCATTGTTCATTATGTTTCTTTTACTATTCAACTGTTTATCATTATGTTCAATAATAGACAATTTTAGGCTTTTTTGCTGATTGAATCCCCTTTATGGTGGTTATTATACTATAGATAGTTGTCAGATAATCAACAAATGTTCATTAAAACTGAATCCAAAAGATTATGGAGGAATTATGATGAGACTACAAAATAAGGTAGCGGTTGTAACAGGTGCAGCGTCAGGAATGGGGAAAGCGATTGCAGTTCTGTATGCAAAAGAAGGTGCAAAGGTCGTGGTTTCAGATATTAATTTAGATGCAGCAAATCAAACTGTTGAGGAAATCAAATCAAATGGTGGAGAAGCGATTGCAGTTTTAGCAAATGTTGCAAAAGAGGAAGATATTCAAAATTTAATTGATCAATCTGTAGAAACTTATGGAACATTAGATATTTTAGTAAATAATGCAGGCATTATGGACAACTTTGAGCCTGCTGGAGATATTGAAGACGAGAAATGGGAAAGAGTCTTTGCTGTTAACACAACCAGCGTTATGCGTGCAACACGTAAAGCATTATCCATTTTCCTAGAGAAAGAAAGCGGTGTGATTATTAATGTTGCATCTGCAGGTGGACTACAAGGGGCACGAGCAGGGGCAGCCTATACGGCATCAAAGCACGCAGTAGTTGGATTTACTAAGAATACAGGCTTTATGTATGCAACAAAAGGAATTCGTTGTAATGCTATTGCTCCAGGTGGAGTTGAAACAAACATTAGCGCGTCTATGACAAATGTTAACCAATTTGGCATGGGGCGTATCCAACCAGGATTAGGAATAAATCCTCGAGTTGGAAAACCAGAAGATATTGCAAATATTGCTTTATTCCTTGCATCTGATGAGGCGAGCTTTGTGAATGGTACTGTTATTACTGGTGATGCTGGTTGGACTGCTTTTTAATCTAAATCTTTTATGAAAACCGTTAAGATAAGATCTTAATGGTTTTCTTGTTTTAAAGTACTTAAGACTATCACAACTTGAAAAAAGGGGTAACGACCAATAGTCGCTACCCACTTTACTAAATTTAATAGGTTAGTTTTCTAAGTTTAATAGACGAACTAAAACCGTTACTGCTTGTGCTCTCGTTAGGTTATTTTGAGGTTTGAACGTTCCATTTTTATACCCCTCGATTAATCCTAAAGCTGCGATTTTTTCAATTGCTACTTGAGACTTAACAGATAACTTAGATGTGTCTGTGAAATCTTTACCATTAACAGATGCTTTTTCTTTTAACGCATTTGCTAAGATTAATGCCATATGCTCACGAGTAATCTGTTGGTTCGGCTTGAACGTGTCTAAAGAATATCCTTTGATTAAGCCATTTTCAAATGCTGTTTGGATATACTGCTCTGCCCAGTGACCATCTGAATCAGAGAATTGTACTTTTTTCTCTGATAAGTCATAACCTAGAACATTTACCAACATCTTAGCAAATTGTGCTCTCGTTACTGTGTTTTCAGGTTTGAAAGAACCATCATCGTAACCACTGACTACCCCTAAATCCGCAAGAGTAACAATATCGTTTTCTGCCCAGTGCCCATTAGTGTCAGTGAATGTACTACTACTCATAGAAACAACAGTGAACGTAGAGAACTCATTAACAGTTACTGCTAGACCTAAGTTACCATCTTTGTCTAGTTTTACTACTGTGTCAGTTAAAACATCTTCCCCATCACTGTGCTCAATGAACATGTCAAGGTTAGCAAATAGACGCTTTGCAGATTCTTTGTATAGATCGTCAGCTGTTACTAAACCTTGTTGTTTTGCTGTCTCTACATACTTCTTGAAGAAGTCTAATTGAGTAGCGTTTAGAATTCCTTTGTTATCCTCTAAATTAAAGAATAACTCAGTGTTAGTTGTGATATTACTGTGAATCTCTAATGGTTTACCAACTACTAAACCTTTT
This sequence comes from Rossellomorea marisflavi, assembly GCA_003667865.1. Taxonomy (GTDB): domain Bacteria; phylum Bacillota; class Bacilli; order Bacillales; family Bacillaceae_B; genus Rossellomorea; species Rossellomorea marisflavi_C. The sequence continues at coordinate 2,245,754 of CP033051.1, forward strand.
GGTTGGTTTTTCATAATAGTTGAGATTACCTTAGCTTTTTCGTCTAACTCTTTTTGAGTGTTATCCGCTTCAACAATGTTAAAGTAAATATCCTCTTTGTTAGACTCTAACTTGTCAGGAGATACTTCCAGTTTTACGTTCTTCGTGATAATTTCTAGAACGTTTTTAGAACCAGATAACTCTTTAGCAACATCCTTAGGAAGGGTTACTAAAACCTCATTAGCAGGTTGCTTAGGATCTTCCGTTACTGTAAGCGTTACTTTACCATTCTCTTTTTGAGCCGACTTATTGATCGCTTCCTTGATTTTGTTAACATCTAAGTCAACTTGATCACGAACTTTACCTTCTTTCGTTTTTACCACTTTAACTTCAACATCAACAGAACCTTTGTTAGCTTCTTCATTTTTACCTGACTCAACCTTTACAACACGTTTAGAGATTTCTTCTACCCCTTTATCGCCTACTTTGTCAGGAGTTTTTACTTCATCCTTTGGTGTAGTAGGTGTAGTCGGTGTCGGTGCTGAACCGCCACCACTACTTCCTCCATTATCTACTGGGTTAGTAGTTGGTGGTGTAGTAGGTGTTGTCGGTGTAGTTGGTAATGTTGGTGCAGGTGGTACAACTTGTAAAGTGAATGTTAATTCATCTACCTTTACTGTGTATCCTGTTTCAACAATTGCAGAACCCGTCACTTCATTACCATTTCTATCACGAACAGCAATCGGTGTTGATGATGATGCATTAGCTGAATTAATAACGTCATCTACTGTTACATCTGTACCAACAATAACTGAAGTAAATACTAACTCAGAAACGGTACCCATATACTCAATGGAGTAACCATCACTAACGATATCTTGAATTCTTAATGGGTGACCGTTTTCATTGAAAATTGTGATATCAGAGTTAGGTGGGAATAGTGCCATAACGTCTCCAACCGTGATTATGCCTAGTGGGGCATTAATCGTTTTCTCTGGTAAATTGACAGGTGTAGTAGGTACATTCGCAATGAATTTTACCCCTTCTAGAGTGATAATATCTCCGTTTTCAATAGTTTCCGATGTTAAACGCTCATTACCGTTAGCATCTGTGATTGTTGGTGTGATTAGATGAGTATCATAAATAGTGTCTTTCAAAACACCTACATTCGTGTTTTCAGCAATATCCTTATGAAGAACTAAATCGTATGTTGCTCCGCTCAACTTCAAGAACATTACGTCATGTGCAGGTCCATTAAATGGAATGATATTACCGTTTTTATCTACAACCTCAAATGGTGTGTTAATGTCATCAATTTTTGCTGATATAGCGGACATGATGAATCCCATACCTATTGAGAAGTTATCCACCTTTACGATATAGTCAGTATGGTCTACTCGAACGTCACCTGGGTCTGTCGGACTTGTTGGGTTAGTTGGCGTAGTTGGTTGGTTTTGTGAAAATTCAACTGAATGGAACACCCCATCTACTGCAACAAGGAATTTCTCTGTTACTACACTTGTGTCTTGTTCGTTTGTTATAGGTTGACGGTTTTCATTATACACAACAATAGACTGAGTAGGATATACTTGTCGTAAATCAGTGAATAAATCCGCTACCGTGTCTCCTCCAGTTGCGATAATGACACGATGACTAATTGTTAACTTGATATTTCCGGATGGTGTTTCAGCAAATAAAGTTTCTCCACCTAATAAGATGGTCCCTTCATTAACAAGAACCCCTGCTTCATCCTTAATAGAATTAATAGTGTATCCTGCATTTATTAAATCTTGTTTAATTACGGATAATGGTGAGCCACCAGTTGGTACGTTTATATCCATAATTGTATTGTAACTAGGAGTGGTGTCCGATGTTGTGTCAGGGCTCTGATTTTCATAAGGGATAATGTGTGCTAATTTTGTAACCCCTTGAAAGTGAATTTTATAATCATCTGATACAATAGAAGTGTCTTCTTGTAGAATTGTACCATCAAGATTTTCTACTACTAATTCAGAACCTTGATACATAGACCTTAAATCACCAACAGTTACCGTGTCTTCACCTTGTTTAAGGAAGATTGGAAATTGAGTGAATGATAAAGGTTCATTACCATCTTCATTAAGAAATTCAATATCGTATTCCTTGTTATCATAGAGAATTACCGTGTCGGTGTCTGCAATAAACTCATAAAATGCTCTCGTTACCCCATGAGGAGTAATAACTGATACATCTTGAAGCGAATATCTAGACTTTAACTCTTCAACTGTGATGCTAGTATCCCCATCGTAAAGAGAGATTAAATGTTTAGGCAAAATAATGTTTACTTGTGATGAGACACCATCTACCTCTACAATGAAATCTTCCTCAATAATAGCATTAGGGTCAGTTACCTCTGTAAAATCAGGTTTATATAAACGAACTACCGCATCAGGCTTTATAGTTGTGATGTCATCCACATAATCTAGATAAGTTGTCCCTTTTAAAATATTCATTTGTGTAACAGTTACTGCTAATAGATGCTCTACCCCTTTTACAAAAACACGTTGACCTGAATCAATTTTTGTGTCTAGTGGAAGAATATTACCTTCAGCATCCGTTACGACAATTTGGTCCGCTGTGTGACTACCATCCCAAGTGAAGCTACCCTTGTACTCTTCAATTGTCATACCGAATGGGTCTACACCCATTTGAAGAGTAGGTAAACCATCAGGTGGGTTAGTTGTATCTAGAGTTGGGTCATTTGTTGCTGTTTTATAGATAGTTAAACCATAACCAAAGTTATTGTCCTTACCATCGATACCCAAATCTTGAGTTTGAGATTCTAATTTAGCACGAAGCTCTGCAGGTGTTGCAGTAGGGTATTGCTCTTTTAATAAAGCAAGTAAACCTGTAACATGTGGTGCTGCTTGAGATGTTCCGTTAGATGAAGCGAATTGGTTGTTTATAAATGTGCTCATTATTCCTACCCCTGGTGCCGTTACATCTACTTCTGGTCCGACACTTGCGAAGTCAGAAATTTCTTTGTCAGCCTTTACTGCTGAAACTGCAATTACATTTTCATACGCTGCAGGGTAACTTACTGGTGCAATATGAGTTTGAACCATTTGGTTGTTTTCATCTATACCATCTCGCTCAGAAGAATTACCCGATGCTGCAACCATTAGGATACCTGCATCATGTGCTTTGTTGATTGCTGTTTCTAATGACAATGAGTGACTATCTAGACCTAGACTCATATTAATGATATCCATCTGGTTATCAATTGACCATTGAATACCATCTAGAATATCCGCTAGAGTACCAACACCCATAGAATCCATTGCTTTAACTGCATAAAGTTGTACATCAGGTGCAATACCAACTACCCCTGAATTATTGTTATTTGCTGCGATGATACCTGCAACGTGAGTACCATGACCGTTATCATCATTATATAGGGATTCTGAATGGGCTTCAGCTTCCTCACCAGTTAAATCACCTAGTGTGCTTACGCCACCTGCAATTGTTAATTCAGGGTGACTTGCAATACCGGAGTCAATAACCGCTACTTTTACCCCTTTGCCCGTTACATTATCTGTTTGAGATTGAGCATTTGGATTAACCATCTGATAATGGAAGTAATCTTCCTCTACTTGAGTTGTGTTAAGAACTTTTACATCTGAAGTGTCTACCTTAACCTTTTGGTTTACCTCAGAGAAAGCTACAGAATAATTTGAATAGATATCAGTTAATTCTGCCTGAGATAATGAAATGGTTACAGATGGGATAATACGTAATTCACTAAGAATATTATGTCCATCTGAAATGAAACGCTCTTTTTCTTCCTGAGAAGTAAATGTAACAATAATATCTTGCTTGAACTCTATCTTGATTTGTTGCTCTGTACCTTCAGATGAGCTAGGAGTGTACGCCAATACAGAAGTATTAGATACCAGTAATGCAGATAATAATCCTGCTGAGACTGCTTTGCGAAACAGACGTTGTATCTTCCGTTTCTTCTGTTGCTGAACATAGTTGTAATACTTCATAAATGTACCTCCAAAAATATTAAATATAATGCTAATGTACTAGTACAAGAGTTATATCGGAATTATTTTCCGTTATTATATAGGACTGAAAAAATATTTATTAATACTTTATTGGGGTTATATTGGAGGATATAAATGATTTGTATATATATATTTCGTTGTCTATAAAACTTATATTAGAGGGACTTTTTATCTAGATGAAAATAGGTAAAAGGATTATGTAATAATAGTTACTTTTATACAAAAATTTAAAATTGTTAGAATGGAAAAAAGGAATTGGTATAGGTTGAAGAAGAAAGAACCAATTTATTAATTAATGTCTAAAGTTCTATAATGAAATGAACATTGAGAAAATTAAAAGGTGTAGGTGTGTTACATATTTGTTATCCAGAGAAAGTGTCTGATGATACAAGGTAACTCGAAGTTATATAGGAGAATTTGAAAGTACGGAGTTGCACCTTGGGTTGCTATATTCAAGTAAAGTAGACATGCATACTTTTATATAAAGGAAAGACTTTACCGCTATATTAAGAAACGTTTTTTTTATTCCGAGACAGAATATTATGCTAATATGGAATTAATTGTTAATGTGGGTATAGTCTATTTCTATATATAATTTGTATGTTTTGGCTAGAAGGATAAGCTGAATTTTTCTTAAGAATTTGCCTATGTTTTAGTGGAGTATACTAAGACATCTATATACTATAGATCAAGATGCAATGGAATGATCATGGGAATAAAATCTATTGGAATCGCATTAAATTATTTATGGAATAACAGTAGCAAGAAGTTAAAATGCCAATTTTCCTATTAATATACAAGCAATAAATTGGTCGTAGAATAGCAAGTAGGAGAAGAGACAATGAATCAAAATAGAATTAAGTTAAGTGGTGGGTTCCATAATGAAGTTTATTATATAGAAGGAACAGAATTTCAAAGGATAAGACGAAAGAGATGGTCTTACAAGAATTAGAATGGATGAGTTTTCTCTCTGATAATGGAATGGTAATTGCAAAACCAATGCGGTCATTAGAAGTTCGGGATGGCAACGTTCATGCCTATTTTGAATATATCGAAGGAGAGCAAGTTGACGTTACAAACATTCATCATTGGAATGAAGCGAACTTTAGGCAGCTCGGCAGAATGATTGGAAAAATGCATTCATTATCAAAGGAATTCAAGTTGGCAGTGAACCATCGTCCCGTATGGACTTGTGATACCCCTGATGTTTACGGTATTCGAAAGAATTTAGAGCCTTTGGTAATAGAGCGTTATGATGAATGGATGAAACACCTATCTAGTTATCTACCAACGATCGATACGTTTGGGTTTATTCACAATGATTTTCATCAGGGTAATATTCTAGTCAGAGAGGGCATTCTTACAATTATTGATTTTGATGAGTGTTCATTTAATTGGTTTGCACAGGATTTGGCTGTTCTTTTCTATCATGCTTATTGGCAAAATGGTTCTTTTACAAATGATGATAAAGAACAATTTGTTCATACTTTTATGTCTCAAGTTTTTGCTGGATATCAGGAAGAAAACAAATTGGATGCCGTTATTGTCAAGCAGATACCTATTTTCCTTAAACTTAGAGAAATTTTTTTATTTCAATTATTTACGAAAGAATGGGATTTGGAACAATTGCAGGATTGGCTGAAGTATACAATACATGATTTGAAAGTGAAAATTTCAAGTGAAGAGCCATATGGTGGAATTTATGATTTTGGTATCTTTGTATAACGGTGAGACAGGAGGGGAGATAGAAAGTCAGTCCCCTCAAGTAAGAAAATAGTACTGTTAATTTTTGTTTCTTTTCATACGTTTAGTCATAATCACTCTCTCTTCAATCTGTTTCCGTTGGGCTTCTAATTCCTTTATTCTGGAAGAGATATGATTCATTTTAAGAATTATATCTTGCTCGCGTTTTTGTAATTGTTGTTTCTTTTGTTTTATGTTCATTTCTTCTAGTTGTAGTACTTCATCAATTCCAAACAAAGTCGTTCTCCTTCTCTTATATTGTTTATTATTATTCTACATAAAGAAATTCGTAGTTTCTATAAAAATCATAAAGGAAAAATTTTTTCTATATTGGAAAGGGGTAAAAGCAGATGATCGTACCGAATCCCTATTTTGATTGGATTCAAAAAGAAACGGATCAAGTAAACAATACCTCATCGGATTGGAAGGGAAATGTGGTCACTCATTGCATTCCGAAACGGTATCAGTACTTCTGTAAAATATTTCATCGTATGTACCAAGACAAAAATATCTCAAATGAACAACTTCTTTGGAGAGACTGTGATCCTAATGAAGAGTTTGTGCTCGGTAATCTAATAACCTATAAGGAATTAGCTGAAAAGTATCGTCTGAACTATACAAAAGAATTTAGCACCAACTCTATTAGTATGTTGTTCAATAGGTCATTGCCTAGATATTTAATTAGTCCTGAGGAAGGGGACATGGAGATCGACATGGTTAAGGAAATAGTAAAAAATTTAAATCCTTTTTCACAGGGAAAGCGATGCTATTTCTATTATCCGTTTCTCAAAAAGAGGCATTGGGATGGAGAAGATCAAATTTTTCAAGGAGCACTGGAGGAGGTTTTAGTGCTTTCTACCAAAGAAGATCCTCTAGGGTCCCCGACATATTGGTGGCCGGAGGATAAAAGCTGGTGTCTATGTACTGATTTTGACCTAGATTTTACTTTGTTTGGTGGGACAAAAGAAATGGTCGAAAGTATCCTCAACAATCCTTTGTTAGAGGCAATTTGGGTGGATTCTAATACTAGAATTGATTATAGAGCGGATGAGGGGAATGTACCGAACTAGTAGAAAAGAGAAGTGAGCACCACTTCCCTTTTTTATTACTTATGTCTCTATAAAAGTTAATATAAAATTCATTTAGGATGTTGTAATTATCAGAAAATTAGTGCTGTGTATGTTAGTATGAAACTATATATTTCTTGCTTTCTAAGTGGAATCTATAAGTTTAAAAGAGTAATAGATACAAATCTAAAAGGAGAGTACTACTAATGGAATTTATATTTGTGCTTGCATTTGTAGGAATACTAATCACGTGTCTTTCAATTGAAGCAAAATTAAAAAGAAACGTACAACAAAATGAGGAAATGATTAAATTACTAACAGAGATACGGGACAAGGATACAAAATTTTTTAATTAATTTTTCATTCATTATTTAAAATGGTAAGTGACTTAACGTAGACAAAACTATTTTAGGAACAATTCGTCTAATTATATATATTATTCAATGTAGTTCTGTTTTTTATATAACAAGGACTGGGCAGGTGTTCAAATGAGTGAAGGGTTTTACTATATCGTAACACTTTTATCAATTTTTATTAGTCCTGTTATTTTTAGAATCATTGGAAGACGATTTTTATCCTATAGTAGCTGGGGTGTAGTAGCTTTATTTTTTATAAGTTGGTATTGGGCTATTCATTATAAAGGAACACCGGAAGATTCATACCTTGGAGAAATTGCTTTCACTATCATGATTTGTATATCCACTATTCTAGTATGGATGTCACTTTGCCTTTTCATTAAGCAGATGTTCCAAACATCTAGTGTATATATGATTATTTTTGTAATCGTATCAGGTGGTGCAGCGTTACTGTTTGCAATTGATTTTCAATTCCCTGCAAGTTTGGATATCTTTTATGCACATTTTCACTTTTTCTTTCTGAATATACTGATTGTATCTAGCATATCTGCATGGGGTTTTTATAGATTTAAAAAGCTGTAATTCCTTATTATAGGAAAGTATCAGAGGTTATATAGAAAACAAGAAATAGTGGGGACTATGATAAATGTATTAGAAAATAATAATGTTTTTTTCTGAGAGGAGTGGTAATGATTACATCAAGTAGAAAAAAATACATCGTCTTAACTCTGATTACCATATCATTATTTCTTCCATACCTTATTAACAGTCCGTTTAGTCAACTATTGAATCACGATATTCTCTATTGTTTTCTCACAGGTTGGAATCTATTTATACTATGTATTGTGGTGATGTCTTTGAGATGGTCTTATAGGAAAAAGAACACGGGAGCTGTAACTTTTTTACTTTTTTACTTACTCTTTCTTATTGTTACAACAATTGTTTTTCTAATGTAATGTCCTTATTTTACTGAACATTAAAGATATTGGGAGTGGTTCACTTGGTAACAAACCTATATTTTGTAAGACATGCTCATTCTACCTATACACCTGAAGAACTGACACGTCCTTTATCAGCTACAGGATTAGAAGATGCTAAAAAGGTTCAGAATTTACTCGTGAATGAAACCATCCATCATGTAGTCTCAAGTCCGTACTTAAGAGCAATTCAAACGGTTGAGGGAGTGGCAATGTCATTTGAAAAGGAAATTCAACTAGTAGAAGATTTTAAAGAAAGAAAACTAACCGAAGAGCAAGCCAAGGACTTTGATGATGCCATTCTAAAAGTTTGGGAGAATCCCAATTTTGCTTGGGATGGAGGAGAATCGAATAATGCTGCTCAACAAAGGGGAGTTCATGCTACAAAGCTTCTATTAGATGAATACCGTGGTGAAAATACAGTTATAGGAACACATGGCAATATAATGGTCCTAATTATGAATTATTTTGATTCGCAGTATGATTTCAAATTCTGGAGAAAGCTTGCGATGCCTGATATCTACAAACTAACCTTTGACAACTACAAACTTATTGGTTGTAAAAGGATATGGAGAGATTGAATGATTTATACGATATAGAAGGTCTATTGGTTTTAAAGAGTGTATTACCTGTTTTTTAACCGTCAGCATTGATGAAGTAATAGCAAAATGTAGTTGGATGCAGCTAGGAATTAAGTAAAACATCTTGTGTTAGTCAAATATAAATAAAGTGCTAGGGGGATTCAATTGGACAGTACCATTTTATTACATGCACTTGTTTTCATTGGTCAAATTGTAGGTGTTAGTTTATTTATGGGGATTATATCTTCAATTTATATGAAAAATCCCAAAAAAGGAATTATTTTCGTTATTCTATACATATTGCTTATGATTTATCCTTTATATCTCGGGTTTAACTATTCAGTTGTAATGGGAGTCGCTATGTTATGTATTTACATAATTCTTGGCCTGACTTTATTCTTCTATATAAAAAAGAAAAGGTATAAAGAAAAAACAGCTATATAATGTTTGAAAAATCGTTTAATCATGGCACTTCTTTTTATTGAAAAGATGTGCTTTTTTTATGTTGTGGGAAAAAGTAGAAATGATTAGAATTACAAGGGCAATGTGGTGACAAAAATAGAAGCTTAGGTTGTAGATCGTTCATTTTCTTGAAGGGTAATGGAATGGTACAGTAACAAAAATTAGGTGATAACACTCATTATCCCTTTTCTGTCGAACATGATTTTTGACACTTTACAATGTACTCGTCTAGTTCTTGGCTGAGTGAAATCGCTTTCATGCTATTTAAACCATCCTGTTGTCCGACTTGTATTAATTCTTTTCTTAACAACTCGATACGATTTCTTAGTTCCTCAGGTGATTCTACAGATTGATTGCCTTCTTTCATCTTCTAGACTCCTTACAAAAACAATTTAAACATACAAAAACCATTATACAAATTCCAATCGGATTTGTATATATTTAGAAATAATTGGCTCCAATTTTGTAAATTGAAGAACGCAATTATTAAGAAAAAAGAGTTGTCGTAGGAGTGATGGGATTCATCTTTACCTTTTTGTAAGACACAGGTGGTGTTTGTGTCATTTTGTGTCGAAAAATAATTATATCTTCATTTTCGATAATAAATTCGTTGATTTCAATAATAAATTCTCAAATATGATAATAAAATCACTGATTTCGATTATAAATGCTCCTACTACATTTTCTCAACGGTTTTAAAAATCATTACTCTTTGAAAATGATATAAAATAAAGGGCTACAGTGAGCCCTTTATTGAATAACACGCTTTGCAAATAGATAGTTCTTGCCCCAATATGGATTACTTAGTACATTCTTGGTAATTGTTACTCCTTTTGAAGAAGAAGCATGAATCATACTACCATCAGCCATATAAATTCCGACATGTCCGACGCGACCATCTGAATATAGGTCGTTATTTGTAAAGAAGAGTAAATCTCCTTGTTCTAAAGTTTTTACATTTGTTCCTTTACTTGCTTGATCTCTTGACGTTCTAGGTATACTAATACCATTTTGTTTAAAAACAAGCTGCGTATAGGATGAGCAGTCAAACAGTCGAGGTGCTTCAGCAAGAGTAGCTCCAAATTTATATCCAGCACCTAAATATTTCTTTGCTTCATTTATAATGTTTGTCCGTACTGAACTAATGCTCGTATTATATTTATGTGGTACTGGTGCTTTTTCTCGAATTGGTTCTGTTTCTTTCATCTTGCTACGAGGTGGTATTTGTAGCCTCTGACCAATCTGAATCATATTTGACTTTAAGTTGTTTGTTGATTTTAAATTGTATACAGAAGTATGATGCGATCGTGCAATTTCAAATAATGTATCGCCTTTTTGTACAATGTATTGTTGAGCAGGTTTTTGAACCTGAATAGAACCATTGTCTGCCTTGTAATACATGAATACATTGAACAAAGAGCTAGCAGCTGGTAATGTGATATGGGCTTTTTTGTTATACCAACGTAAAGGGTCAATATGGATATATTCATTACTCTTTCTTGCAATCGAACCACCGACTGCAGCTCTCAGCATTGTTGAACCATCTGTCAGTTGAAATGTTGCATTTTTAGGGTTGTATTGACTTGAGTTGTACCCTAAAATTTTTGAAAGTGGAACAAACGGCAGGTACATCTTCCCATCAATCATAACAGGCTGAATACCATCAACAAGCTTACCATTAATAGCAATTCCTGCAGTGGGTACTTGTTTTGTCTGGGCATGTGTCGCCAATGTACTATTTAAAGAAAAGACTAAGATCAACAGAGCAATGATCCATATGCGACGTTGACTGTGTTTGGTTCGTTTCATTTCCTTTACCCCCATTTCATAAGTTCATACAATGTTATTTTCAGCATTCTTTTATTTTTTATCCTAATGAAATAGTGGGACTTTGAGGTGATTGCTATTACTGTAATCGAAAAATTGAAAAAGGGGGGGGTTGTAATGAAAATCGTTCAACAATGGAATGAGCAAGACAGTGATTTTATTCGAAAAAAAGTTATTGAACATAACATGAAAAGTCTCTCAGATGAAGTGAAAACCCCTTTAGAACATGTGAGCTTTGTATTACGAAATGATGAAGGTTCCTTGGTTGGTGGTGTAACGGCTACTATATTTTGGCATCATATGCATGTTGATTTTTTATGGGTTTCAGAAGAATATCGGGGAAATGATTATGGACTTAAGTTAATGAAGGAATTAGAGAAATGTGCAAGAGACAAGCATTGTCGTCTCATGATGCTAGATACATTTAGCTTCCAAGCACCCAATTTTTATAGAAAGCTTGGATTTCATGTTGTGGGGGAAATTAAGGATCACCCAAAAGGGCATAATCAATACTTTATGGAAAAACGATTACTTCTATAACTAAAAATAATTAGAAGAACAACCAATCATCTTAATGAGACAACGCCTGTTCTTCTTCTATACTATATTTTCGAATATTGCTAATGAACAAACGAACGAATAGGAACGTTGCATTTAATGAGCCATAAGTAATCATCCAATTCCAACCTTTTTTATACTTAATAAGGTCGGTGTATCTTTCTAAAATTAATTCAATGACTGTCATAGGTAAGCTAAATACTAATGATTGAAGAAAAATAGATAGAGGCTTCGAATGTAATGAAGTTCGATTAAAAACAACACACAGAATAGGGAATAGCAAATAATCAAAGACAATACTAATATCAAAGAACTTTGGCATTAGACGAATTGGATAATGAATATTTTGGTTGCGTACTACTACTTTCGCAATAAAACTAGATATATAACCCTTTAAGAAAAAAATCAGCATCCAATCCTTTAGCTTCTCTCTTTTAAAAGTAAATGGTATTAAAAGGATCCCGATCAAAAGAAATATCCTTAATAATTTTCGATCCATTTTCATCCCTCACAACAAATAATAATGGTATTATTTGCTTAGAAAAAAATAATATTCAGTAAGCATGATGTAATGATTCAAGGATGACGTGAATTTACATCAAAATGAACCCAAAAATATAGGATGTTGATAATGATGATAATAAGAAATGCTCATGTTCAGGATGTTCAATCTATTGCAAGAGTTCATGTTGATTGTTGGAGGACAACTTATAAAGAGATTCTTCCCGAGGAATATTTACTTTCTTTGTCTTATAAGGAAAGAGAGGAATTGTGGGAGGTCGTAATTCCACGTGGTGGTGTTTTTGTAGCTGAGGTTTCGGGCGAAGTTGTAGGCTTTGCATCTGCTGGAAAGGAACGCTCAGGAAAATACAAAGACTATGAAGGCGAACTATATGCCATTTACATACTAGAAGCTCATCAAAAAAATGGGGTTGGTAAGGCTTTAGTTAAAGAAATTATTCACGATCTTAAAGAACAGGATATACATTCAATGCTTGTCTGGGTTATCGAGGACAATCCTTCTTGTGCCTTTTACCAATCCCTAGGGGGGACATTGGTGGATAAGGTCCAAGATAAAATTGGTGGAATTGATGTCCACGAGGTTTTATATGGCTGGAAAGATATTTAACATAAAAGGTGATTTGTTAATGGAAAATATCCTTATATAGTCCTAAAGTCAAAGCAATCCCATGACTTTGAGTAAGAGAGAGGTGAAAGAAATGAAGATCCATTTAATACTTTTTGTTACTTCTGTAACGGAACAGCAGTCAAAGAATATACAGAAATTATTGATGAAAACCATTGAATCAGATTTTAGACCGATGAAAGGAGACATCATTGACGATCCTGGATTTGATTCACAGTTTCATAATGGATACGAAGTGGTGAAAGTTACTATTAATTATGCTAAAAGTGAATGCTATGTTTCGCTGCATCCACTAGTATTAGAGTTGGAGGATCTAGGAACTGAAGCCTATGTAGAGAAACTTCAAGCACATGGATGGAGAGCTGTTTCCAAAGAGGAAGTTGCTCAGTAATACTCTTTAATTACTATAAAAAATCCCTGTATTGAACGTTACAGGGATTTTTCTATAGATACCGAATTAGCACTTAGGGTAGAAGCAAGCTCCAACAATAATTAACAAGATAAATAATACAACAATTAATACAAATGTATTATCGTAACCGTAATCTTGCACAGGATATCCGTAACCATAAGCAGGAGCTACCATTGTTGGTGCTACATTGTCATAAGCTCCAGCAACCATAGGTGCGGCATTTACATTTGCACCTGCAACCATAGGAGCAGCATTTACATTTGCGTACATGGCAAACCTTCCTTTCGTTGTTTAATATCTTTGTCACTACAGTATACTCACCTATTGAAAACTTGAGTTTGTCTACACAAAAGATGGGTTCGTGTCACGGTTTTGTGGCACGAACCCATCTTTTGGTTTTACATTTTATATGTTTTTGTAAGGAAATAAAGGTAGTGGAAACAAGAAAGGGAAGGCTTGTTGTGATGAACAATTTTCGTTTGTTTCTTATAAGCGGCGATCTCTCTTTGGAATGAAGTAGACTGAAACAAATGGTTGAAGGATGGTCTTGATACTAAGTTTGTAACATATGCTGATTGATTACTATCAGGTTTTCTATTTTCATTTAAAAATTGTATCATTTGCTCTGCTGTCCAAGGCTCAAAGCCATGACCAAACAAGGTGTTATCATCAAGAACGACAGCATTAATCCCTCTAAACCAAGGCGTTTTCTTACTAAATTCAGGGTTGTTAATATAGATAACATCACCAGGAAGAAAATGGTCCCCGTAAAAGGTATTGAGTCCAAGATCAGGGTCTGTGTGCCAGCTGTATAGATAGAGTTCTTGGAAAAGTCTATTGAACACTCGATCTCCGACACTATTTAGAATGGCATAATAAAAAATAATGACACAAGCAGTTGCGCAATCAAAAGCATATTGGGAGCTGTTTGTATAAATGTCACGAATGGCAGTAGAAGGCTGAACATTATTTTTTAATCTAAATCCACCAGCTTCTGTTAGGTTCCAGTATTCAGTGTTACAACGGGCATATTCAAAGGTTGTAAAACGTGCCTCACCATCATTCATATCAATAGCACTTTCTACGATGTTCTTACGGGTTTTCAATTCAAACATCAAAGCATTGATGGAGGGGTAAGAATATTGAACTCCTGCTTTCTGCATTTTTTGAAGTATGGCTCTTTCTGTACTCCCGACATTCAATTGACTATTTGCTTGTATAGGTACTCCTGCTACTTGAATCATACCAATCCCCATTCTGATTGTATTTTTTAGTGATTATTACAAGCGTATTCATGTGGAGATTCAAACATGTTACTAGATGTTTAAAGGGGGATGTCCTGAAAGCAGTATGATAAAGGTAGGGTTATATCTATAGTGTAATATTTTGTAGATATTTTTTTTGAGGGTGTTTTAACTTTCTTTCAAAGCTTCTAATATACACATAACTTAGAAAATGAGCTTGTAAGATTAAAAGATTAAAATGAGAATAAGAACATTGACCATTGATTCAAATAGGTAGCTTATCTTTTTATACCCGTCCTCCAATGTGGATTCTATGCCTGTTAACAATGCTAACAAGTGGCTATTACCAAACGGGTTATTACGTTTCACATTGGAGATCTGTATTTGTCTGCGAAAATGGCTGAAGAGTATAAGCTTGTTCATTTTATAAATTTGATTTCTTCAACAACGATTCTATTTCGTCTTCCGAAACAACCTTCCAGTTAATCGTTTCAATGGCTTCTTTATCAGTGGCTTCAAGCATTTTATCAATTTCGTCATATGTGAATGTTGATTTATTTTTTTTCATATAGCATCACCTTACCCTTTCACTAAAGGATTCGAACTGATCTGTTTGTTTATGAGGGTTGAAAAATGTAAGAATATATTACCAAATAGGGGTGGTTGAAAAGATGTTTACAAGTTTACCCATTGCTGGTATTTTTTAAAAGTACGTTACTGAATAGGGAGAGGTAAACATGAATAGAGGGAATATTATAGTGCTCAATGGGGTTTCTAGTTCTGGTAAATCAACCTTATCAAAATTGTTAGCAGAACAATTAAAGAATTATTTTCATTTTAGTATAGATCATTTTGACCAGATTATTGAATCGATGGAGGAGCGGGATGATGAAAATGGAAGATTGATTCCTATACCTACAGAGTTTTTCTTTCATGATAATATAAAGATGTTTTCGAATTATGGAATTCATCTTATTGTGGATCAAATCCTATTTAATGAGGAGACAATGGAGGATTTCTTGTCAAAGCTTTATGATTATCCAGTTTTATTTGTAGGTGTTCATTGTTCTGAAGAGGAGCTGGAGAGACGCGAAATCCAACGTGGAGACCGTCCGGTAGGACAAGGGAAGGGACAGCTTCGATTTGTTCATCAACAACAGGAAGTATATGATGTTGAGGCTCATACAGAAACGGATACGATAGAGGTTTGTGTTGAGAGGGTGTTGGAAGAATTACAAAGAATCGATACTGCAAATGGAATCAGACAGACTTATGAGAATTGGCAGAGTAGAAATAAATAATATGAAGGTGATCTTTTTTAAGATCATCTTTTTTTACAGAATATTAGAATGATTTGGAACATCTTTTTTTCTATTAAGAATCCATTGATTATGTCGAAATAAGTGAAGGACGTCAATATAAGGTCAGTGGATTTGATTACATAAAATAGAAAGAAGGAACACCATGAAAGTAAACACATTATTAAAGGTAACCACTATTGTTACAAGTGTACTATTGGTCGTGACAGGGTTTACAATGTACTTCTTGCTAAAGAGTATGAATGAGCGAGCGGATGCACTTGAATTAAAAGAAGAGTCAAAGCTATTAGCCATTGAATTCCAATCTGCTTCGGATTATCTAACAAATGAAGTGAGAGCTTATACTCAATTTGGTGAGAAGGAACACTATGATAATTATTGGAAAGAAGTAAATGAAACAAAGACTCGGGATCGTGTTGTTGAAAGACTACAAGAATTAAAGATTCCTAGTGACATGCTTGAACTGATTGAAGAAGCAACTACATACTCGAATTCCCTTGCTGCTCTTGAGGAGAAGGCGATGGCTGAGGTTGAAAAGGATAATCTTGTATTAGCTCGTTCAATCGTATATGGTCCAAGCTATAATGCAGGGAAAGGCTTCATTGCAGAACCGCTTAATGAATTTAATCAAAAGCTTGATAAATGGTCTCTTAATAGAGTGAATAAGTCTGAACAAGATCTACAGACAAGCTTTATCATTATGATTGTAGCATCTTTGTTCGTGTTTATCTCTGTAACAGTAACGTTTATTCTACTATTTAAAAAACTCCGTCCATTGTCCAGACTTACAAAAATGGCTGATAGGATTGCCAGTGGGGATATGAATGTTGAGGCTATAAATGTAAAGTCAAGGGATGAAATTGCGCAGTTAACAAAATCGTTTAATACGATGTCTGAGAATCTAAGAAATCTTCTACTAACAGTAAAGAAGGTTGGAGAAAATGTAGCAGCTTCATCAGAAGAATTATTGGCCAGTGCAGAACAGACAAACTTTGCAACACAGCAAGTATCAACATCCATTGATGAAATTGCTACAGGTTCAGAGGTGCAGGTTAAACAAGTTCAAGACAGTACTGCTGCAATTCATGAAGTATCGCAAGGCATTCAAATGATTGCAAATACGACACTAACTGTTTCTAAGTCTTCGGAAGAGATGACGGATAAAGCTAAAACGGGTGAGAGAAATTTAGTAGAAGCTGTAGGTCAAATGAAAACCATTGAGCAAAACGTAACGAGCACAGCTCGCTCTATACGAAACCTGGATGCCCGTTCAAAGGAAATTGAAAAAATTGTGGATGCCATTACAGATATTTCATCACAAACAAATCTTCTTGCTCTTAATGCAGCCATTGAAGCAGCGAGAGCAGGTGAGCACGGTAAAGGCTTTGCTGTTGTTGCAGATGAGGTTAGAAAATTAGCAGAACAATCAAATCAATCAGCAAATCAAATTACCCAATTAATTCAGTCCATCCAGTCTGACACAGTATTAACGGTAGATCAGATGAATACAGTCTCTGATGATGTAAACAATGGAGTTAGAATCATTGAGGATACTGGGAAAGCATTTAAAGAAATACTTGAATCTGCTCAAGGAGTGGCAAGCCAAGTACAAGAAGTGTCAGCTGTGTCTGAACAAATTGCAGCAAGTACCGAACAGGTTACGGTTTCCTTTAGTGAGGTCAATAGGATTACTGAAAATGCTACAGCGAAAACACAAACAGTCGCTGGTTTAGCAGAAGAGCAATCAGCCTCTATGGAAGAAATCACTGCATCAGCTGAAGCCTTAAGTAAGTTAGCAGCAGATTTGACGAAAGAAATCAGCCGGTTCCATTTTTAGGGTACTATAATGAATACTAAGAAAACCTCGCATGTTTCGAGGTTTAAGACTGTAGAAGAACTCGAAAATTTCGTAGTTGCCTACAGTCTATTTTTATTAAAATAAAGTTATATTCTAGGTAACCGTTGATTTACGCTGCGGGTGAACGCTTTCCGCGGGCGGGGCCGAGCCGCTTCCCTCGCTACGCTCAGTCCAGGGTCTCGACTATCCCGCTTTTCCCGCAGGAGTCGTCACCCTTCACTCCAATCAACTAAGTAACCTGCAATAATTTTTTTGAGGTGACGTACCATGATGACTAGAGTGATTGGTGCGGAAGGCGCTTGACTTCTAGGGGAGTAGCGCCCGCTCCCCGGAAAGCAAGCGCTTGGAACGGAAATCAACCATTTCTCCTTCAAAATAAATAAAAAGCATCGAAGTCTCGATGCCTTTTGACGACAAGTTGAGGTTTTCTTTTATGTAAAGCACAAATTAATTGCTTATGGTTTTCCCTTTAACATTTGAGATAATAAAGCCACTCTTAGGTAAACTTGGGAGCCTTGATAATTTGTATGATAAATCTTGTTTGGGTACATGAAACGAAATACGATTAACTAAAAATTCGATCGTAGCTTTTATGATTTCAACTGTAATCTCTTCCCCTGAACAGCGGTGCCCTTTAGCTGGATCACCAGCACCTTGAGGAATGAACTTGTAAAAATTCTCATGACAGTGCATAAAACGTTCCGGTTCGAATTTATCTGGATTCACCCAAAGATTTGGATCATGGTTTGTACCATATAGATCGAGAACAACGAGCATGCCTTCTTTAAAGTGATAATTCTTCCATTCAAAATCGTTTTTAACCTTTGCGCTAATGAAAGGTGCGAAAGGATAGTAACGTCTCACTTCCTGAGCAAAGTTTTCCAAGAAAAGTTGATTGTTAGACTTTAGTAGCGGAATCATTTGAGGATGTTCGTGTAGAGCTAAAGCGGCAAACGTAATAAAAATAGAAACTGCGACAACAGATTTCATAATGGTTATTAAGTCTTTTCCGGCTATTTGATCACTAAGAATATCCCCATTTTTATATTTTAAAAAAGAAATCTGATAGATAGCAGACTGCTCATCTACCTTTAGATGGCCATTTCGAACATCACGAACTAATGAAGTGATCCACTCTTCGGTTTTTCTTCTTGCAAATCTCCCTTTCCAGTGTCGTGTTCCAATTGCTCCGAAGGAATCAACCATATGGATAAAATCATCAGACTTCTCACGTACTTGATCCTCGTGAATCGGAACACCTGTCCACTTACAAGCTACTCGGCATAAAAGAAGCTTTGCTTCATCAAATAGTACCATCTTTGATTGCTCTTCCCAATATGGTATGAGTGTTTCCCACTGTTCTGCCACCATATCTCCCATTTGCTTTGCCTGTGATGTAGACATTAGGGACATCAGAAGCTGTTTCCTCTCTAAATGAGGTTGACCATCCATTGCTTGGATACTATTTACACCTAGAAAAGATTTTTCAATGCGTTTTGGGGTTGCACCTTTACGCTGGAATTTTTCAGGGTCATAAAACAATTTTGCAGCTTCCGCACCATTCATACAAATAACCTTTTTTCCAAAAAAATGAGCTTCGAAAATGTTAGATTCAAGTCTTTCCACTCGATTTCGAATAAAACGATATCCCTCTTGTATTAGTGCAAGACTCTGATCAAAGCCTTGATCCTGAGGAAATTGTTTAGGTGAAATCATTGTAATGTGCTCCTTTTTCTATGCTAGTAAAGTGTTTAGTCAGTCTAGTATGCAAGAGAAGGAAGAGTTTTAAACCATTATGGAGAAAAATCTTTTATTTAATGAAGTGTTAAAGGTTCCATAATGAGGTCCGTCCCTCTTCAATGAAAATGTTACAAATTTATGGAAAAATGACAAGGATAGTTTACATTATGTTAAAAATACTTTACGCTTAAGGTAATAAATCCCATTAAAGGAGATTGTATAAGATGCTGCAAAATTCGGTACGTGAATTACGTGCACGTTTTCGATTCACGCAACAAGATCTCGCAGACAAAATAGGAGTGTCTAGGCAGACGATTGGCTTAATTGAAAAGGGAGATTATGCCCCATCTGTCACCTTGGTATTAAAAATGTCTCAGGTCTTTCAAGTGCCAGTTGAACAAATCTTCTATTTGGAAGGAGAAGAGTAGCCAATGCTGAAAAAAATATTTCAATCGCCATTATTTAATTGTGTTCTTATAGCGGCACTCGGGATCATTATGCTAGGTGAACATTATGCAAGTGATATGCCCAGTTGGTTAACTATTGATCCCATGGTTTTAGGAGTTCCAATCTTAATACTTATTGCTATCATTCCTATCTACAATAAAAAGAATCCAAAGGATAAAATCAAACCAACTCTTATTCCTATGGAGTTTAAAGAGGAAGATGAAGGGCTACAGTGGATTACCTTTAAAGCCACCAGGAAGGTTTATATCTTCTTTGCTACTTTTATCCCAATTGCTATTGCCTTAATTGCCTATTTCAATCACATTCCCTACTTTTCTATCATTCTTCTTATCTTTATGGGAGTGGTTCAGTATATACTGTTTTGGTTTGAGCTACGAAAACACCGATAGGGGGAGTTGTAATGGATAATCAAACGATCATTTCCATTATTATCATGGTGGTTTTAGCGGAAGTATTTATTGTATTTTTATTTGTAAAATATAAACAAGGTAAAATCGATCAAAACCCGTTCATCTCAATTTTGATGAAAGAGTGGAAAATACTCTATTATGCCTTCTTTAATTGGAGAAATACCAACCGCAAATACAATGAATCTAGCTTTTCCTTACACAAGAACTCTAGTTATTTCTGGTTGTTTTTAGCACTTATGCATGAACAAGTCATTGAGATGGTCGTACTACATATTTATATAAAAACAACAGCCCCTACTTTGGCATATGTCATATCAGCGCTACATATTTATAGCGTTTTTTATATTATGGGTGATTACAATTGGGTGCGAAACACACCTATTACGGTAAATGGACATCGAGTGAGAATGAAAATTGGTGCAAGACGTGAATTACAGTTCAGTATAAAGGATGTTGCCTCTATTCAAAGAGCATCCATCCAATACAATAATAGTGGGGGAATGGAATATGAGAAGAATGTTTTTCATGTAACTCCATTTCCTCGATTGCTTACACGTATATTTGGGATTACAGACGAATTGAAGTATGAGGTTATTTTTAAAACGCCACTAATGGCTATAGGCTACTTTGGCCTGAAGAAAAAGGTCAATAAAGCATGGATTTATATTGATCAGGCCGATGAATTAGCGGCATTACTGCAACAGAAAGTAGAGGAATACGAAAATATTGATATTGAAGAACTGGAGGATGAAACAAAGACAACGGAATCTGTAAGAAGACCTATTATCAATTGGAAATTATATATCATTCTTTTATGTATTAATCTATTAGGTGCTTTAGCTTTGTCACCATATGCCATCGCTAGAGAACAGTTTCATGAACAAATGGGGCTATCTAAAATGGCTTTTACAGTTCTGTTTACAAGTCAAACCTTTATCGAGACAGCAGTTTTAATTTTCCTAGCCTTGCTCATGGCAAATGCTTTAAAAATAAAAATGCCAATCCTGTCTTCAATTGCTAGTAAAAGGATAAACTTCTATCCCAGAAAGATCATGTTTTCTTTCCTATATGGATTACTAACGGGTGGAGTCATTCTCATTACGAGCTATATAGTATCGAAGCCTTTAGGTATTGATAACTCGTCCATTAACGAGCCTGCATGGTGGCTAGGTGTTTTAGGATCCTTTGGTGCAGCCACAACGGAAGAAACGATATTTCGGTTGTTTCTAGTTACACTAGTACTATGGATCATTACGAAAATAAAGAAAAGTCATCAAGTAAATGGAAAATCAAAAGTGTTTGCAATCCTTGTTTCCGCCTTATTATTTGGTGTTTTACATTATGGAATTGCCTCTTCAACCTATGATATGACACTTGGATTGTTTGCTAGCATGCTATTGATAAATGGAATTGGTGGGATTGTGTTTGGGGCAATGTTTCTGTTTATTGGATTAGAGTTTGCTATGATTGCCCACTTTTCAGCAGATATCCTCATACATGTCATTACGCCATTATTTTTATGAAAATAAAAAAGAGTCAGACCTTGCTAACATGTGAATGAAAACTAGGTCTGCCCCTTTTTGTCTATTGTTTATATTTTAAATATTCATAGTTTGAAGTAGGGACGGACTTTATCACATTTCCCGTAGCATCCTTATAAATTTCATGCTCACGGTACGTTTCAACAACATACCCATCTACTTCTTCTTTACTTTCTAGAATGTACTCTAGTTCTGCTGGGATGATGAGTGCCTCTTCGGAAGTTGTAAAGGTTTCTTCTGCCATATCCGAATTCAAGTCTGCTGGTACTAAGAAGGTTTCAATGTCTTCTTGTGTTGTTGCTTCAACAGCTTGTTCAGTATTAAGCTCTTCAGGTATTGTGGCTGTTTGGACGGAGTTGTTTGTTAGTACATTGTTTAATATTAGCAGAATCCCAACCGCGATTAGCCCCCAGCATATAATCATTACCTTTTTCATTTTCATGCCTCCATTATGATCACTTGCTACTACAATATGTTTGTCCAATGGAGAACATTACTGTAAAAGTGTAGGAAGGGTGGAATTCATGTGAGTAACACTAACTAGATACTTATTTAAAAGAGTCCGTTGCTTTCCACTCCAGGTGCTTGCTTTCCGCGGGGCGTGAGGTGAGCCTCCTCGGCGCATACGCCTGCGGGGTCTCACCTTTCCCACAATTCCCGCAGGAGTCAAGCACCTTCCGTTCCAAACAACTCTGTAGTTATTATTGTTTGGTACAATATCTTTCTTATATCTCAAAAGTTTAGTGTAGTTTATTCAGAAGGATATTTGAAGAAGCCTTCTCCTGTTTCTACTCCCAGTTTCCCTTTGTCTAGGTATTCTTCTTTTAATAATTGTGCAAGTTTTGCGTATTCTTGGCTTCCTGTAGCATCTGCTTTTGCTTTTGAGATGTTATAGGCTGTTTTGATTCCGACGACGTCTAGGATAGCAAAAGGTCCTTTAGGTGAACCAGTACCTACCATCCAGGTCTTATCAATCGTTTCAGGGTCTGCTACTTCTTTTACAAGAAGCATTTGTGCTGCCTCCAAAAACGGAACAAGAAGAGAGTTTAATATATATCCCGGTTGTTCTTTATGTAATGGAAGTGCAACCATTTCAATCGCTTCGGCAAAATCAAGGACATCCTGGAATACAGTTTCATCCGTTCCTGGATGCTTCATAACTTCAGCCGTATTGTTGATCCAAATTTCATTAGCAAAATGTAAAGCCAAGAATTTTTCTGGTCGTCCTGTTGCCTCAGCAAATTGACTAGGTAATAACGTAGAAGAATTTGTTGCAAAAACAGTGTGTTCTGGCGCAACGCTTCCCAATTGTTTATAAAAATCTGTTTTAATTTGAATGACTTCAGGGACAGCTTCAATAACGAGGTCAGCATGTGCAACTGCTTTTGCTAGATCTGAATGAAATGACATACGATTGAAAGCAGCATCAACATCCTCTTGGCTGGCAGATAAGTCTTCTTGATATCGTTGCTTAAGCTTTGTAATTCTCTCTTTTGCTTTCTCAATAGCCTCATCATTAATATCATATACAGAGACATCAAAACCTTTATATGCTGTTTGAAAAGCAATTTGGCTTCCTAAAACCCCGCTACCTGCGACAGTAATATTTTTGTAGTTCATAATTAATCTCCTTTAACTTCATATTTTACTCGACCATTAAATTGTAAAACCCATAGTTAGTATGAGCATTAAAACAAAAAGGATGATGACATCTGAAAAATATTTATTAAATTTGAAATGATTGTCGAATGAAAGAGGAGTTCTTTATAGGACTGTAGAACTATAAAAGTGTTCAATGTTTTCTAATAAGGAGCTGAGTGATATGGAAAATAGCTTAAAAGTATTGATTTGCGATGATTCTGTACTAATTAGAAAAAAACTACGAGCAACCTTAGAAAAATGTCGATGTAAAGAGATTTTTGAAGCAGAAAATGGAAATGTAGCCATTGAATTAACGAAGGAGCACCAACCTGATTTAATTTTTATGGATATTGTTATGCCGGATAAGGACGGAATTGAGGCATTAAAAGAAATTATGGAAATTAATTCTGAAGCAAAGGTTGTCATGGCATCCTCTGTAGGAACAAATGACAATCTAAAAAAAGCACTTGAAGCGGGTGCATACGACTTTATTCAAAAACCGATTACACTTGAAGCAGTTGCGACTATTATTGAAAGAGTTATTAAGGAGGGAAGTGTGAATGTTTAGTCAGTATTTTGGCCAATACTTATTAAATCACAAACTGATCTCCAGAGAACAACTCACTGATGCACTAGAGTACATGAAATCTGTTCATGTGAAATTTGGAGTCATGGCAATTGATGAAGGGTTTATGACTTCTGAACAAGTAGAGCATGTACATGAAAAGCAGAAGCAAGTAGATAAGAGATTTGGTGAACTAGCAGTAGAACTTGGCTATCTAACCGAGGCAAACGTGGAAGCCTTAATTTCTAAGCAGAAACAACACCACCTTTTCCTAGCACAAGCACTTGTAGACCGTAACTATATGTCCATTGAACAGTTTGGAGCTGCTTTAGCAAATTATAAAAACGAGTATAGCCTATCTGATGACCAATTTGAAGAAATGAAGAATGGTAACATTGAATCATTTGTTAAAACGATTCTTTCGGATAATCAATCTTCTGAAAACGAATATTATGAGAAATACCTTTCTTTATTTGTCAAAAATATGATTCGTTTTATTGATGACCAAGTCTTTCTTGAATTGTCTACGGAAGAAGAGTCTCAAGAAGAGAAGTGGCTTGTACATCAGAATATCGTTGGGGAGTTCCCATTGTTTACAGCAATATCTGTTAACAAAGAACTACTCCTTTACATTGCTTCTAAAAATGCTGAGGAAGAGCTAACTGAAGTCGATGAACTTGCAGAAGCATCAATAAGTGAATTTTTGAACCTTCATAATGGAATTTTCTTGGTGAACATGTCTAACGAGGGAATTGAATTAAATATGAATCCTCAAGGTATAGATAAAAGTGTTACAGTTAATGGGGATGTTTTGTCTATTAACGTACATACAACAAGGGGATCATTTGAATTGCTTGTCTCAAATAAACCGGACAGTATGAAACTTGAGACAAAAGATGAAAATGGAGCAGTTATCTTATAGTTAAATATAAACAAGGAACCAGCATCTGTTTAAAGCAGATGCTTTTTATTTTACTTAGAATGAAAATGTAGTATTGCATAGTATAGATATTTCCAGTATGATGGCGTAATATCTATTTTTGTCAATGGGGTGAGGACGATGAAACAAGAAGAAGCTGTAAAATATATTTCAGAAAGCTTAATGAAGGATGAACGGGTACAAGCAATATTTCTAAAAGGATCAATGGGAAGAGGAGATTACGATGAGTATTCAGATGTTGATCTCTATTGTTTAGTAGAAGAGCAAGACGAACTTTCATTTCTAAAAGATAGGATTTCACATTTAGAATCTTATAGAGAACTATTATTTTACGAAGATATCTTTATTATTGCTCCACAAATCATTGCTGTATATGATAATCTACTTCATGTTGATTTCTTTACTGTAACGGAAAAAAGTTTTAAAGAAAAAGATTACTTTCAAGTTGTCTACGATCCAATGGGAACGTTAGAACGTTTCAAGGACACTCAAAATCTACTACTTTCAAAAGAGGATTTTGATGGACATGCCTATGACGTAGCATGGTTCCTGTTTCAATACAATAAAGCAAACCAAAGAGGTAATGACATATGGGCAGTAGAAATGCTTCATCATGTTTTCCATAACCTAGCTCGAGTATTACTGCACCGATACAATCCAGACAGAGCCCAACTAGGCTTAAAAGCACTCGAGACTCAGCTACCTAGCACTATCCTAGAAAAGGTAAAACCCATAGTAGACAACAACACTCTAAACAGACATGTAAAATCGGTCCAACATCTAACAATCTTACTAACAGAAGAAATACAATGGATTGAAACAAACTTAGATAAGAAGTCACAAGCAGGGAAATTTATCCG
This sequence comes from Rossellomorea marisflavi, assembly GCA_003667865.1. Classification (GTDB taxonomy): domain Bacteria; phylum Bacillota; class Bacilli; order Bacillales; family Bacillaceae_B; genus Rossellomorea; species Rossellomorea marisflavi_C. The sequence continues at coordinate 2,271,498 of CP033051.1, forward strand.
GAAAATGGTGGAGGTTTTAACGTAGAACATTGAAACCTTATTAAGTGATATTTCAGGTCGAAAGCTAGTAATACATGCTAGCTTCTTTGTGTATTAAAAAATCAATACCATTTATATTTACTAAGTTGCTTTCAGTGAAAAGCAAGGACACTTCCAAAGTGCATTTTGATTCTTAAAGACCTTAAGAAATTCTTCATTTTTATCCTAATAAAATTGTTAAGAACTATTCCTTATACTAATAGTAATCCTAGTGAAATACCTAGTATGATTTGGAAGGGATTTAAGAATGACAAGGGATTTCAGTCTTTTTGTACATTCATCGTCGAAGACAATAAACAATAAGATTGTCTTTCAAAATCATACATAGGAATTTTGATTCATTTTACACCTTTTATTACTAAAAAAGTAAACATTTGTAAAAGAAGTGTCGAAATATAAGGTGAAGAAATGAAATTGGAGGGATATAGATGAAACGAGTAGTTGTAAGTGGTATCGGTGCCGTTACAGGGATGGGGAACAATGTTGAATTAACATGGGAAGCTGCTAGGAAAGGAGTCTCGGGTATCGGAAAGTTAACACGGTTTGACACAACAAACTTCTCAGCCAAAGTAGCCTCAGAAGTAAAGGATTTCAGTTTATCAGACTATATGAAAGTCAATGAACGTCATCGAATCGACCGGTTTGCACAATATGCGATTGCTTCCTCCATTATGGCGGTGAAGGATGCGGGAGTAGAAATCGGCAAAACCGTTCCTCATGATCGAGTAGGTGTTTGGTTTGGAACTGCAATCGGTGGTATTGAGAGTTTTGAAGAAAGCTATACAAGTCTTCAAGAAGGCGGATACCAGGCATTGTATCCATTTGCAACAACAATGGTGATTTCAAATATGGCCTCAAGTCAAGTAGCTATTGCTCTTAAGGCTAAAGGAGTCAATAATTGTACAGTCTTATCGTGTGCTTCAGGTTCAAACGCAATTGGTGATGCGATGAGGGTCATTCAAAGAGGCGAAGCGGATCTGATGATTGCGGGAGGGACAGAGGCATCTCTTACTCCGCTAGGAATCGGGGCATTCTGCGCAATGGGAGCGATATCAACTAATTCGGATCCAAGCTCAGCCTGTCGTCCCTTTGACAGTAAGCGTGACGGTCTTGTAATGGGAGAAGGGGCAGGGGCGTTAGTGCTCGAATCTCTAGAATCTGCTTTAAAAAGAAATGCTCCTATTTACGGAGAAATTGTAGGTTACAGTACTGTAGCGGATGCTTATCACATTACAAGTCCTGCACCTGGTGGGGAAGGGTGTGTAAGAGCAATGAACATTGCAATTGAACAATCAGGATTTGCTAAAGAGGATATTGATTATATTAATGCACACGGTACAAGCACCGTTTACAATGATAAATTTGAAACCGAGGCAATTAAAGAGTGCTTCGGCGAAGGAGCATACAATATTCCGATTAGTTCAACAAAGTCTATGACAGGACATATGATGGGGGCAGCAGGAGCCATTGAAGCTATTTTTTCTCTGTTGGTCATTAAAACTGGAGAAATCCCACCAACAATTAATTTGTACAACCAAGACCCAGAATGTGACCTTGACTATGTACCGAATGTCGGTCGTAAAAAGAAAGTAGATACAGTTCTTAGCAATGCTTTAGGATTCGGAGGACACAATACTACGTTGGTTTTTACTAGATTTAAAGAATAGCTTTTTTTAAAAAAACCAGAAGTAGAAAAGTCTTCTACTTCTGGTTTTTCTCATTCATTTCATTTATTTAGATACATTTAGTAATTGATCGATTTTTGTAATGGAAAATAGCTGATAAACTTTTTCATTCGCTTGAATCAATTTAATCTTCTTTCCTAAAGAATTTCCAGGGTGAGGAAGAGCGACAATAATGGATATTCCGGTACTATCAATGTATTCAGATCAACGAGGAGCCCAATATCACTAATTGCCAAAGCTCGCTTAAGCTCCTGTGCTACAATTTGATATTCCTGAAAGCCAATTCTTGGTTGTTCAATTTGTATGACTTACATGGTTTTCTTCATTTCGTAGTTTAATAAGAATTGAACAAATATCATCATATGCATTTTCTAGCTTCGCGTCCAGCATTACCTTCTCAATTTCCTCATGTATAAATTGTTCAGAAAGATCTGAGGTTGAAAGCTGTAATTGTTCAAGTAAACCGTCCGTATAAAGGAAAATTTCCGTATCCTCATGATAGGTTAATGTTTTGGCTTCTAATTGTGGCTCTTGTACAATTCCTATAGGGAGCGCGTTCGACTCAATTAAAGAGACTTTTTCTGCATGTTTGATGATAAAGCTTGGATGCCCCGCATTAATATACTGTATGCTCTTTTCTTTTGTATTAATTAATAGATAAACCCCTGTGAAATAGTTTCGAGGATTCAGTAAAGTACTGTTTGAGAAGATTTCGAACATATGATGGTTTAATAAGCTCATTACATCAGAAGGCTGCCAAAATCCCCTACGTAAAATGGATACAATCGAGGCATTTAGTGACATTGTTAATAAGGACGCCTGGATACCATGCCCCATAACATCAATAATTAGTACTGCATATAAATCATCATTTAATTGCCGCCATTTAAAAAAGTCTCCACCTAATTCATGAGATGGTTTGTATATCCCTGAAATCTCGATACAATCAGATTTTAGAGGATTGCTGAGTAATAAGCGCTGAATATTTCTAGATAGCTTGAGATCATTTGCCAGCTCCAACTCAAGTATTTTCCTTTTGGTTATATCTTGTTGAATTCCAACGTAATGTTGAACTTCTCCTTTTTCATCTGTTACAGCATTTAGAGTTAATTCGTTCCAAAACGTGGAGTTATCCTTTTTATAGTTTAATATTTCTATGTTGACTTCACGTTCTCGCTTAAGTCCTTCTCTGATTTCTGATACTGCTTCTTCATTTGTCTCAGGTCCTTGCAAAAATCTACAATTACGACCAAGAGCTTCATCAGCGTTATATCCAGTAATTGTTGTAAACCCTTTATTAATATAAATAATAGGGTTATCCTTTTGATTCGGATTCGTAATAACTACTCCAACACCTGCAAAGTCTATAACATCACTTAATAATCTATTTGTTTCAAGAAGTTCCTCCTTCATTCTTTCTAATCTTGTTTGTTCAGTGATATCTCTTGTAACGATTTGTACATAGGATTGGTTGGATTCTGGTAGCTGTATAAGTTTGTACTTTATATCAAAAAAAACGCTAACTCCATGTATGGTAGTAGTTTCAGTACGAAAGCTTTTTGTAAGTTTACCAGTAATAATTTTCGGAAATATTTCAAGAGTATGCTGAAGAGATTCTTCCGTTAAAATATTTGCCTCTGAGAAATGCTTGCCAATAAACATTTCTTTTTTATAACCGAGTATCCTTTCATACGCATTATTTACATAGACATAATGCCCTCTAAAGTCGAGTACAGCAATTAAATCTGGGGAGTTTTCTACTAGTTCTTGGAAAAATTGCTGGTTCTGCACTTTTTATCACTCCAATAGAAAGGTTAAAGTAAGCTTTCGGCCCTCATCTGTATAGTGCATAGAATGAGAACATTTTTTCATAATAGCAATCCCTCGACCACGCTCACTAGTAATATTATTTTCTAGGAACTGATCAGGATCTGAAATATTCTCAAGTTTATCTTCATAGTCAAAACCAGAGCCATTATTAATGATGGTGATTTCAAGATGATTGTTACCATCTGTAATGTCTAATTCGACTGTAAAATATTCATTCTCATTCATTCCATGTTCAAAAGCGTTGTTTACACCTTCTATAATAGAAAATAAAATTCGGGTCTTTTCATTGCTAGACATTGACATGATGTAGTCTTCAATTAAAGGAAGATTCTGTTGAAACTCTTCATACCGTGAAAACTGAAATTCTAACCCCATACAAACACCTTCTAAACTAAAATGATCTGACTCTATTCTGTTGTAATATCGTATGTGAAAAGAGAGATATTACTTTACTTCCGATACTTTTACCCTCTAACACAAGTATTTAGACTTATTAAATCTATCTTTAACTTATTAAACAGGTTTATACTTCATTGTGCTAAATTTTCATATAGGTTTATAAGCTTTTTCGATAATTTTAGACAAATTTCTTAGAAATGTGGAAAAAAATGTATATACCTAATGAGCATTGGTTATGTATATACAAAAGTGGAAAGGAGGGATCGTTGTGGAAGCGGATATGAGTATCGAGGAAGTTATGGAAGGAATAAAAAGATTGCATGCTTTGGAAAACAATTTAAGCAAAAAACGAATTAAAAAATCACATCCAGATTTAATGAAGAATGCACTTTATTATTTTCCGGACTGGGAGCATGCCATTGACCAAAGTATCTCGTAATTTAGCTTAGTATGAAAATATTACCCTTTCCGATGTGAAAGGGTAATAGATGTAAAAGATAACTAGATAGCTCATATTCTAAAATGTATCAGTTGAAGTCTCTTTTTATAAAATTTTACAGCATTTACAAATTATATGAATTATAATGTCTTAGACAACTTTTTATAAAGGAGAGAAGAAAATGAAATCATCACCGGTTTTAGGTAATGACCGAATTGTATCAATTGATATTATTAGAGGATTTGCTTTGCTTGGTATTTTTCTTGTTAATATGCCTGCTTTTCATTCACCTGATTTTATGATGCAAATGTACGGTGGCGGAGATGCCGAGCATACAGGTGTCGATTATTGGTTGGACGTATTTTTTGCACTGTTTATTGATATGAAATTTTTTACTATCTTTTCATTTTTGTTTGGTTTAGGCTTTTATATTTTTATGAGTCGTGCGGAGCAAAAAGGATTGAACATGAATCTTCTTTACACTAGAAGGGTTCTTGCCTTATTGGTTTTCGGGGCTCTTCACTTAGTATTATTATGGTTCGGTGATATATTACATACATATGCCATTACCGGGTTGTTCTTATTATTATTTTATCGTAGAAAGATTAAAACAATGGTCATCTGGGCAGGTAGTTTACTACTTATGCTTAATGCTTTGATGGCACTGCCTTTGTTAATCCCATCTAACCTTTTAGAAGCAGTAGAAGGAAGCCAGACATCAACGTACAATGAAAAACTAGTAGAATACTTACATATTTATGAGCAAGCGGGCTACGGTGAATGGGTTTCATACCGTTTGGGAGCTGAACTTGTACCTATTCTACTTAACTTAATTCCAGCAATGATTCCAGTGCTAGCTATGTTCTTGCTTGGACTAGCTGCTGGAAAGGCAGGAATCTTTAAGCCTGATACTCCACATCTTGGGTTTATCAGGAAAGTTCGTACGATGACGTTACTAATTAGTGTTCCGTTCGTTGTTCTTCTAGCACTATTTAAGCTCGAAATCATCGGTGCAGGAGTTAAGAATGATACATTCGTTCAACTTTTTACTAGTTTGAGTGGAGTGTCTTTATGTCTATTTTATATCTCGTTTCTAACCCTTTTATTAAGGAATGGACAATGGCAGAAGAGATTACGTCCTTTAGGTTATGTTGGCCAAATGGCTTTAACAAATTACCTCTCTCAAACTATTATCAGTGTAGGTATATTTGTAGGACTCGGATTTTACAATGATGTTAGTATTCTTGTTGGCACATTAATGGCCCTTGGAATCTATACTCTACAGGTTGTCTTTAGCTATTACTGGCTAAAAGCATTCCAATTCGGTCCATTTGAATGGCTATGGCGTTCTATTACGTACGGACGTTTTCAATCAATGAAAAAGAAAGGGGATCAAACCCCTGCTGTAGAGAAAAAAGTATTATAATAATCTTTGAGTCTAAAAAAGCAGAGAAATATTTTCTCTGCTTTTCTTTCTAGACTAAGTCCACCACATTTCCCCAATAGATTCCTTTACCATTACTGGCTTCAGGGTATCAACGGCCTTGGTGAAACCTTCATCTATAGACATCAAGCCATCCTCATGTTCAATGCTGACAACATAGTCATAGCCATATAGGCGTAATGTACTAATCATGTCAGCCCAGACCTTTGAATCATGACCAAAGCCTACAGTACGGAAATACCAAGCACGGTCCTTTAGATTTGAATAAGGTGTCATGTCTGTAAGACCATTGCGGTTCATATTCTGTTGGTCAATGATTGTATCTTTTGCATGAAAATGGTGTATGGCATTTTCCCGCCCCAGTATTTTTATTGCTTCAATCGGGTCAATTCCTTGCCACCACATATGGCTTGGATCTAAATTTGCACCTATTTCTGGCCCACACTCTTCTCGTAAACGCAATAGAGTAGCAGGGGTATGTACAGAAAATCCACCATGTAATTCTAAACCAATTTTTATATTGTATTTTCTTGCAAAGGCAGCCTTTTTACTCCAATAAGGAATAATTTTCTCCTCCCACTGCCATGTTAGTATCTCTTGATAGTCAGTTGGCCATGGAGAGACTGGCCAATTTGGATATTTTGCATTTTCATGATCTCCAGGACAGCCAGAGAAGGTATTTACGATTGGAACTCCTAGTTTACTAGCAAGCACAACGGTTTTATCAAATACCTCATCAGCTTCACTAGAGATCGGCTGTTGGGGGTGAAGAGGGTTAGAGTGGCAGCTTAGTGCACTAATTATTAGCCCTCTACTAGAGATTTTCTCTATAAATTCCTGTAGTTTCCCTTCGTCTTCCAAAAGTTCATCTATTTTACAATGTGCATCTCCAGGATAACCGCCAGTACCTAATTCAACCGCTTCAATGCCTTTAGATACAACATAATCTAACATATCTTCAAACTTCTTATCAGAGAATAATACGGTGAATACACCTAATTTCATGATAACTTCCCCCTTTTAAATGAAAACGCTTAATGTAATCCGTTACATTATATGTTAAAGGAAAATAAACACTAAAATCAATAAAAACTTCAAAAAATATTAGGAATATAGCGGTTAAACAAAAAATATAATAGTTATTGACAAAGAAATCAGACAAATTTATAATTCAAATTGTAATCGATTACATTCTAAGTTTTTCTTAGTTGCTATATCTACAGATGATTTTTAGCGGGAATGCGTGTAACATCTTTAGAGGACAACTCTTGAGATGTAGGTTAAAGAAGGTTCATTTATCTTTCTGAGTGCAAGCTACATTTATAGAGAAATATTGATAAATGAAAGAAGGACCCATCCATGGCAAATATTCAACAAGTTGCTGAAAAAGCAGGTGTTTCCGTTGCTACGGTTTCCAGAGTGCTCAACAATAATACTACTGTTTCACCAAAAACTAGGCTAAAGGTTGAAAGCGCTATACAAGAGTTAAACTATGAACCAAGTATGCTAGGTAGAAACCTTAGAAACTCAGAGAGTAGATTATTGCTTGTTCTAATACCTAGCATTTCAAATCCTTTTTATACAGAAATCATAAATGGGATCCAAGACACAGCAATTGGTCAAAATTACAATATACTCTTGTGTGAAACGGATTCGAATCCAGATAGGGAAAACATCTATTTTAATATGATTCGAAATAAGTTGGCAGATGGAATTATTTCAATGGACCCTGCGGTTAATAAACAAAAATTAATAGAATTAGCAGCACAGTATCCGATTATCCAATGTAGTGAGTATGAAGAAGGTGGAGAAATTCCATACGTTACAATTGATAATGAAATGGCTGCATACCATGCTGTAAGACATTTAGTTAAATTGGGGCATGAGAAAATTGCGTTAATTAATTCGGATGAAAAGTTTTTATATGCCCGTCAACGTAGGGCTGGATATGAAAAAGCTTTACAAGAATCTGGCTTAATGATTGAAGAGAAGTGGATTTACAATACACAGCAGCTTGAATTTGATGACGGTAGTCAAGCAATGAGGTATCTTCTTACATTAGAAGAAAGGCCCACAGCAGTATTTGCAGTATCAGATACTCTGGCAATCGGTGCTCTAAAACAAATAAATGCATCAAAACTAAGGGTTCCTGAAGATATTGCTCTTGTAGGGTTTGATAAAATTAGCTTTTCAAATATGACAAACCCTACACTTACAACCATCTCTCAGCCTATGTATAAAATGGGAAGTACAGCAGGAATGATGCTGATTAATAGAATAAAAGGAAATAAGGTGGATAGTGTCATACTTGACCATGAATTAGTGATTCGTGAATCAACCCTGGGGTAATCCCATTTGGGACTCGCGAACCGACATTAAAACAATCCTTTAATGTCGGTCAGTTAGCCTCAAATGAAAACGATTACATTAGGGGTTGGATTCTGTTTTAAAATGAAAAGGGGGAAATTAGTATGAAACGTTGGTTGACTGTATTACTAGTATCTGTTATAACATTTGGTCTTGTAGCTTGCTCAAGCAGTAGCTCAGGAGATGATGATTCTGTTGTGTTAGGAATTGCTTTACCTTCTGCTACACATGGATGGATGGGTGCACTTATTCAAAATGCTGAAGAACAAGCAAAAGCACTTGTTGAAGATGGCACAATTGATGAATATGAATTTACAACTGCTGATAACCCAGCAGACCAAGCAAATAATGTAGAAGATTTAATCGCGCAAGGTGTCGATGTTATAGTAATGCTTCCAATTGAATCAGAAGCATTATCACCAGTAGCGGCTAAAGTAAAGGATGAAGGTATTCCTTTAGTAATTGTTGACCGTGAATTAACAAATGATGCAGCAACAGTAGTTGTTAAAGGTGATAACACAGGGATTGGTACGAACGCTGGTGAATACTTTGTAGAACAGTTAGATGGTAAAGGGAAAGTAGTTGAAATTTCAGGGCCATCAAGCTCTGTTACAAAGCAACGTAGCGATGGTTTCCGTGAATCTATTGAGGGATCTGATATTGAAATCATTGCTTCACAGTCAGGTGATTTCTCTACAGAAGCTTCTCTAAAAGTAATGGAAAACATTTTAACTGCACAACCTGAAATCGATGCAGTGTATACACAAGACGATGGTATGGCACTAGGAGTTATTCAAGCAATTAAAGAGTCAAATAGAACAGACATTAAGTTTGTTACAGGTGCTGCAGGTAGTAAAGAAGTATATGAAATTATCCAAGAAGATGGACTTATCAAGGCTACATTCTTATATTCTCCACTAATGGTTATGGATGCAGTTATAATTGGAGCAGATTTAGCGAATGGTAAAGAAGCTGAAAGTGCTGAAGTGGTAATTCCAGCAACTCCAGTAACAAAGGATAATATCGAAGAACATTATGATGCTGACGCAGCATTTTAAATAAGAATCATAGATTAAAAGGAATACGGTAATTGCCAAGTAATTACCGTATCCCAAATATGAACAACCATGCTGTAAAAGTAGTAGATCTCCTCAACCATTCAAGTGGGGTAGATTGCTAACAAATCACAAGACTTATATTGATAAAAGAGCGGACAGAAATGATGAGATTAGCCGTCTCTCACTTGATTAAAGGGGGGAACAGATTTGACTCAAACTATTTTAGAAATGAAGGATATAAAAAAATCATTTAATCAAGTACAGGTTCTACACGGAGTGGATCTCACTTTAAACAAGGGTGAAATTCATGCACTACTTGGGGAAAATGGAGCTGGAAAGTCGACACTTATGAATATATTAGGTGGAGTGCATCAGCCAGAAAGTGGTGTCATTACATTAGATGGGAAAGAAATAAAAATCGATAATCCCCGTATCTCACAAGAGAACGGTGTAAGCTTTATTCATCAGGAATTGAATGTTGTGACTGATTTAACTGTCTATGAAAATATGTTTTTAGGGTCTGAGCTACGCAATAAATGGGGCATGATTGATGTCAAAGAGATGTGCAGACAAACAAGTGAAGTCCTCTCCAAACTAGGAGTAGATCTTGATCCGAAAAAGATTGTTAGAGATTTAGATACATCCTATAAACAAATGATTGAAATAGCAAAAGCGTTATTACGTGATTCTAAGATTATTATTATGGATGAACCTACAACATCATTAACCGATAATGAAGTTGATCGTTTATTTGAATTAATGCGTTCTTTAAAGCAATCTGGTGTATCCATTATCTATATATCTCACAAGCTAAAGGAAATTCAAGCAGTATGTGATAGATATACCGTACTACGTGATGGACATCTTGTGGGAAATGGTGATATTAAGGATGTAGATTTAGCAGGGATTGCACAGTTAATGGTGGGGAAATCTGTTTCCACAGAGGCATTTTATCATGAGAAAAGCAGTGGTGAACCTGTTTTAACTGTAAAGAACTTAACAAGTGAAGGGCTCTTTAAAGGTATTCATTTTTCTGTAGCAAAAGGTGAGGTCGTCGGCTTTACTGGATTGGCAGGAGATGGACGAACAGAGCTATTCGAGAGTATTTTTGGATTCCGAAAAAAATATAGCGGTGTCATTGAAGTGAATGGGACTCCTATTAAAATAAATCATCCAATAAAGGCTGTTAAAGCCGGTATTGGATTTGTACCGAAAAATAGAAAAGAAAATGCAATTATTAAAGATTTAAGTGTTATTGAAAATATGAGTCTATCATCAATCAAAAATTTTGAGAAGAATGGTTTGATTCATTCCAAACGTGAGCAGGAAAAATTTCAACAATACAAAGATCAACTAAATATTAAAGTACATGACCCAAACGTAAAGATAGATACATTAAGTGGTGGAAATCAACAAAAAGTTGTCATTGCAAAATGGCTTGAAGCTGATGGCGATATTATTATTTTTGATAATCCAACCCAAGGAATTGATGTAGGAGCAAAAAATGAGATTTATCAGCACATTATGAATTTAGCCGAACAAGGTAAAGGAATCATCATTTTGTCTTCAGAGGCACCTGAAATTCTTCGTGTGTGTGAGCGAATCAATATTATGTTCCAAGGCGAAATAACTGGAAGATTTAGTCGCGAAGAATTGACCGAGGAAATCATTATGGAATATGCAACCGGTTCAAAAAGGGAGGCAAAAAACATTGGCTAATATACAAGTAAGTAAAAATTCTAATAGTGGGCTAAAAAGCTCAAAATTACATTGGCTTTGGAGTGAATATAGTGTAGTCATTGCCTTCGTCCTCATATTTATTGTAGCAGCAATAATGAATGATCGTTTCCTATCTATTCAAAACCAAATGAATATCTTAATGCAAGTGTCAACCATTGGTATCATTGCATTAGGTATGACAGTTGTAATGCTTTCGGGAGGAATTGATCTTTCCGTTGGTTCTGTACTTGCAATGGTAGGTGTATTTTCTATTCTTGCTATCAATGCAACAGGCAGCATTTTTGTGGGAGTGTTGGCTGCACTGGCAATTGGTGCATTTGCAGGATTCTTGAATGGAATGTTGATATCAAAAGGAAAAATTGCTTCTTTCATTGCAACACTCGGAATGATGGCTGGAGCGAGGTCCATTGCCTTATATACAGCAGATGGAGGAAGTATCTCGAGTGAAGTACAAGGCTTCTCTAAAATTGCAAATACAGAATTAGGAATTGTAGACTTACCAATTATTATCTTCTTATTATTAACATTCCTTGTATATATTTTAATGAAGAAAACAAGATTCGGACGATATGTATATGCACTTGGAAGTAATGAGAAAGCAGCATTACTATCTGCTATTCGAGTAGACCGTATAAAAATAGGCGTTTACTCACTATGTGGCTTATTAGTTGGTATTGCAGCAATTATTGAAACTTCACGTTTAAACTCTATCTCCTCCTCTAGCTCAGGGAATTTATACGAGCTTGATGCCATTGCGGCCGTTATTATAGGTGGAACGCGAATGACAGGTGGAAAAGGGAAGGTTCTTGGCACATTTTTTGGTGTCTTATTATTAGGCGTACTAAATAACATGATGAACCTATTAGACATTTCTCCTCATCTACAAGGTCTAGTGAAAGGCTTAATTATAATAGTAGCGGTATTTTTCCAGAAGAGAGACTAAGGAGGATTATTTGTGAAACAAATTAGCGTTGGTATTATTGGGTGTGGCTCCATTACAAAATTTCGCCACGCACCAGAATATAAAGCGAACCCATACGTAAAAGAGATTATTTTCTACGATCGAAATATAGAACGATCCCAAGCATTAGCAAAAGAGTTTAATGGCAGAGTGGTTGAAACTTTAGAAGAGTTATATCAAGATCCTGAAATTGTTGCCATTAGTGATTGTTCTTCAAATGAAACACATCACATTAATTCTACAAATGCCTTATTACATGGAAAACATGTATTATGTGAAAAACCTTTGGCGATAAATGTAAAACATGCAGAGGAAATTGTAAAAGCACAAAAAAAATCAGGAATGAAGCTAATGGTTGATCATAATCAAAGATTGACAAGAGCTCATCAAAAAGCGAAGGAAATTATTGAAAGAAAAGAGCTTGGTGACGTACTTACCTTTAAGACTTCCTTTGGTCATCGTGGACCTGAAACATGGGGTGTTGATCAAACAAATGCTACATGGTTTTTTAAAAAAGAACGCTCTCATACAGGTGTAGCAGGAGATCTGGGAATTCATAAAATTGACCTTATACACTATCTTTTAGATGATGAGATCGTAGATGTGCATGCATACCATGGTGCTCTTGATAAAATTGATGAAAATGGTAATCCCATAGAAGTTTGTGATAATGTCGTTTCAATTTTAAAAACTAAGAAAGGTAGATTAGGTACTGCTTCATTTTCATGGACCTATTATGGTGCAGAAGATAATGCTACTACAATTTATTGTCAAAAGGGTATTATCAAGATTTATCATTCACCAGAAAATCAACTAATTGTTGAGACAAAGGGTGGAGAAGTAATTCGATACCAACTTGAAGAGATTCAAACAAATGACAATCAGACGAGTACCGGAATTATAGATGCATTTATTGATTGTATCATTAATGATAAAGACCCTCTTATAACGGGAGAAGAAGCCCTTTCATCTCTTAAAGTAATAGAAAGAATGTTAGGATGATTTTTCGTTAACTTAATTTTCATCAAATAATTCTTATATCTTAACCGAACATAGTAGAAAAAGGATGCTGATTAGCATCCTTTTTTCACCATAATGAGTCTAATAAAGAAGACTGAATTAGATTTGTATCAATATTACAGGTCTCTGCATCGATGCCATATTGCCAAATCTGTACTGGAACAAATTCAGGAACTTCAGGTTGGAATTCTGGTGCATTTTGTTTACTGGTTACCCCAATATAAGGTGAAGAACTGTGCCAGATTGAAATACCTGAAGGGTCTTCAATATTCGTTAAAAATTCTTCATAAGCAGCAGAAAGATTCTCTCCAGGTGCAAAAATCCCGTAATACCCTACATTATAAGAAGATGCCTTAATGGTTTCATACCACCCAAGTAAGAATGCTGAATCAACTGGGTATGACGGTTCAATATCAGCATAAATATATACCCCTTCAGGAATACCTATTTCTTGGGCATAGGCAATTGCAACTTCTGCTTCTGCAACTGCATTTTCATATCCCCTAGCATCTGTGAAATGATTATAAATTGGGATAATCTTGATATCTCTTTCATGTAGGAACGCGACCTCTTCAGAACTTAGTCCAAATGATACCCCCTCTTTTGTCCCAAGATAACGACCAAAAGCAGCAGGTTCACCAAAATTATCTCGAATACATGCATAAAAATCTTCTTCTACAATGCTTGCAGAATCAACTCCCCAAACATACTCAGGCATCGTATCTGGTTGATCTGGAGTAGAGTTGTTTTCCTCTCGGGAAGAGCTAGAACAAGCACCCAAAAACAGGACGAACAATAATCCAAACATAGGAATCATTTGTTTCCATCTCATGCTTAGCCACACACTCCCATCTTGATGTAGTCCTAAACAGACTATTCATAGATGGACGATAAGGTATGGGCGCTTGTACAATTTGCATTTTTATGGGGACTAAGACTACATACATAATAGAAATGAAATGAATTCCCTTATAAGGAGCGGTCTATTTCATCCTGCACTTTCATTGACTCAAAAACTACTAGAGATAAAAAAGAATAGAGAAGTATTGTGTGGAATTAGAAGAGCTTGAACTAGCTATTGACTGAGAATAGATGATAAATGGGTATTTTAATTGAATTATAATCTCAACCATTGGTTGAGATTATAATTTTTTCAAATGTACGGTTATTGTTATAACACTCTCCTAGAATTAAAATACAGTAAGAATGGAGTGTGTGAAAATGAAACAAAACCTATCAAAAAATATTCACATATACAGAAAAGAAAAGGGCTTAACGCAGGAGGGGCTAGCCCAGCAGCTCGGAGTTTCCTATCAAGCTGTTTCTAAATGGGAAAATGCACAAACAATGCCTGATATTTTAATGTTACCTGAATTATCTAGAGTACTAGAGGTGAGTATAGAAAAGCTATTAGGCTATGTCTCCTTTGATAAACAGGTAACCATTTACGAGACAGAATATGGAACGTCAGATTATTATTGGGGTCTTCAACCGAATTCTGCCTGCTATCGAATTCTAGAGCTTATGCCACCAACGAGACACATAAAAGTTTTAGACATTGGCTGCGGTGAAGGAAAGGATGCAGTATTCCTTGCAAGAAATGGATATGATGTTACTGCCTTTGACATAACAGACCATGGCATTGAAAAAACAAAAAGACTAGCGGACCAAGTAGGAGTTCACATAAACGTGTTTAAAGCGGATATACTTGATTACAGACTGTCATCAGAGTTTGATATCTTATTTTCTAGTGGCGTACTTCACTATGTAAAACCAACTTACCGTGAAGAAATCATGGAAAATTATAAAAGGTATACCTCTGACAATGGAATGCATTTCTTTAATGTATTTGTTCAAAAGCCCTTTATAGCACCACCTCCTGAAAACGAACCACATTCGTTTCATTGGAAATCCGGAGAGCTAATCACTTATTACCATGATTGGCTAATTGAAAGCTGTCCGGAAGTGATTTTTGATTGTAATTCATCGGGTATTCCACATCAGCATGCTATGAGTAAGCTGGTGGCAAAAAAACTAGCACAATAAAAGAATAGTAGTACTAAAAGGGTACATTTTTCTCAAAGAGGGTGTATCCTTTTTTTTATAAAAAGAAGGAATATTCTCAACTGTATGGAACCTAACTACTAGGATATTTTTCCAAAGATGAAAACGGAGGAACCATAATGAAATTAAAAATTATCCATACAAATGATGTACATAGTAACTTTGAGAATTTTTCTAAAGCGGCTTCTTTAATTATGAAGTATAAAGATGAAAATACCTTACTCTTAGATGGAGGAGATTTTGCTGATTTTAAAAGTATTGAGTTACAGGGAACAAGAGGACTTGCAGCGATTGAACTGCTAGATTCATTAGGCTATGATGCTCTTACTTTAGGAAATAATGAAACGTTTAACGGTATCGATACGCTTGAATATATGGCCACACGAAGTCCATTCCCATTCATCAGTAACAATCTGCAGAAGAAGGATCGCACTGAAGTAAATGGAGTCGTTCAAAGTACCATGATTGAAAAGAATGGCCTTACGATTCTTATTACAGGATCCTCACCGGATTTAGGTGGCTTTAATGACGGACTTGGTATTCATATTCGCCCATATCAAGAAGCCATTATACAGGAATTAGAAAAGCATGATGGTCGTTATGACATTTGTATTCTTTTAAGTCATCTTGGGACACAAGCAGATGAAGAGCTTGTTAAAGAAATAAAAGAAATTGACGTTGTTATATCTGCTCACGACCATCAGCTATACACAGAAGCGAAGGTTGTAAATGGAACAATTATGAACAGTGCTGGTAATTACGGAGAACACGTTGGTATTGTGGAACTAGAGGTAGAGGGCAGCAGCGTGTCATTATTGCACTCTGAAACGATTTCGACTGTAGATATGGAGCCGTTACCACGTATCCAAGCTATCCTACAAAAGAATAAAGAGAAAGCCATTGAAGTATTAAGCCGTTCACTGTATGAGATAGAACGCCCTCTTTGGCATGATGTTATAGAAGAAAATCCGATAAGCAATCTTATTGCTGATGGATTGAGAGACATGCTTCAATGCGATATTGGACTCATCAACAGTGGAATTGTGAATGCAGGTGTATTTCATAATCTTTCTGCAAAGAAATTAATTGAAGTGTGTCCGTCTCCATTAAATCCTACATCGTTTGAGATTCAAGGAAAATATGTAAGACATGCGATTGAACTGTCTCTTGATGTCCAAGTATGCTTAGCAGATGGAAGAGGTCCTGGGTTTAGAGGGAAGTTTGTTGGTAGACTGCATGTTTCGGGTGCTGAGGTATTTTATGATGGTAAAAACGTCAGTGAAATCAGAATTGATGGGAAACCATTAGATGATGAAAAGTGGTATACCGTAGCAAGCTCAGATTATTTGCAAAGAGGGTCCGGATATCCTTCGCTAGCACATAATCGTAATGAACACTACCTACCTGAGGAACTGAAAGATGTGATTCGAATCTATGGAGAGAACCCAAAATTTATAGAAAAAGCATATGAAAATAGATGGAAGGTCCATTCTGAAGTGAAAATTAAAACGGTTTAAATACATGCATTATATAAAAGGTTATCTCAAGCTTATGAGATAACCTTTTACTTTGCTAATATTCTATTCTACTTTTTGAACTTTCCCAAGCTTGAAATGGAAGCTGATCCTGTTCGATTGTCAGTTGATTCATTTCTAATCTTCGTTGTTCAATAGGTAACGAAAGTTCATTATAAATAAAGTGATCATCAAATCCGATATTTGCCGCATCCTCTTTTGTACATGCATAATAAACAGCCTTAGGTCTTGCCCAATAAATAGCTCCAATGCACATCGGACATGGTTCGCAGCTCGTATAAATGACACAGTCTGTTAGCTGGTAACTGTTTAAGAACTTACATGCTTGACGAATTGCTTGAACTTCAGCATGTGCCGTAGGGTCATTTAAAGACGTTACCTGATTGTACCCTTTACCAATAATCCTTCCTTTATGAACCACTACAGACCCGAAAGGACCGCCATTGTTTTCCAAAACATTTTTATGTGCTAGCCTAACGGCTTCTTTCATGAATTCTTGGTCTTGCAATCCAACCACCTCAACATTTTAGTTTAATGGGAGTGCAAAAATCTCTGTATAGAGTATGTTAAGGTAAATAGGGGTTGTGAAACCATTTGTTTGTTAGATTTTCTAACGAAGAATCTTTTGTAACAATTTTGGTTGGAAATTCGTCAAATAATATAAGGGGGTAGAAAAGTGAATCGTTTAGTATTGCGGATCATATGGATTATTCCAAACATCTTTTTTTATCTCATGTTTATAGGAGTTTCTAGATTTGTCATTAAAAATGCACAAGGACTAGTAGAGATTAATCGATTATTTATTTGGGTTTTCATGATGTCGATGCTATTATTGGTCTCCATCTTGGGAAGCTTTCGAATCTGGAAGTGGATAAAGGAGGGGGAGTTGTAGGTCGGTCAGGTGTGAGATCATAGCTTCCTCATTTTTTCCTTATATTTACTCCAATACTCCCAGCTTACAACAGAAAAACAAATCGCCATAATGGCAAGCTGAAAGGGATCCTGATGAATATATACATACCCAATCGTGCCAGCTATTGGAATTAACAGTAAGCATATAATGGAAATCCATTTAAGAACTTTAGGGTTTGCTTTCTTTTGATTATTCATTCCTCTAGCCTCCTTACGTAATAAAATTTGGTTATCTTCTACCTGTCATTTCTACTATCCTTATGTTTCGTAAAACCATATATAGCAAGAGCAAGGAGAAACAACATTGAAGACAATAACATGACAATACCATCCCACTCTCCGTTAAAGATTGTGACGTGAATGAGCGTCATTGTATGCATTAGAATCACAATGATAAGCAAGATTACTGATGTATTCAAAGAAAAACTCCTAACTTCAGTGTGTATTGATTTATATTTATGTTACTACAAAATAATGGAAATATCATTGTTTTGTTCGTTCATTTTTTTAGAGATGGGGAAGCCTCTTGAAGAAAAAATACTTATAGTGATTTTAATTATTTGGGGTTTGAGTCTGATTCACTTTTTTAATATGACTCCTTCACGAACTCATGCTTGCTCATGCGCTGGACCTCAAAACCCAGAGGTGGCTCTTGATCAAGCAGATGCTGTATTTTCTGGTAAGGTACTTGAGATCAAGAAGGATAATCCGTTCGGTGGTTATAGTAAGCCAAATGTATTAATTGAAGTGACTAAAACCTGGAAAGGGGTATCAGAATCTCAAGTTATCATTGTGACAGGACAAGGTGGAGGAGATTGCGGATTTGATTTTGTAATTGGTCAAAAGTATTTAGTCTATGCGAGGCATTCTGTTCTATATGGAGATGAAGAAAACCTTACAACGGGTATGTGTGACAGAACCTCTGCGATTTACAAGGCTGGTGAAGACCTTGAACTACTAGGAATAGGGGAAGAGCCATCAGAGGTGGTTAATCTTCAAAACGATATAAATAGTACGGGGATGCTAAAGTATATTTGGATTATACTTTTTATTTTGGCTGGCTTAACTGGATTGATTCTTTTAACTACTCGTAAAACATAATTATGATGTACGAAAAGAGGGTTATAAATCATCATGTCGAATTGAATGATGGAGCAAACCTATGTGAAAAAGAGGAGATTGTTATGAGTAGAGTAGGAGTCTATAAGGTTGATATTACCCCGCCATTAGGCATTGATTTTATAGGATATCATCGTCCATCAGGAGTTCGTTCGATTCATGAAAGAATTTATACAACAGCATTTGTATTTGAAAAAGGTGAACAAAAAACAATTATAGTAAGCATTGATAATATTGGTATGCTCATTGAGGATACCAACTGTATTCGCGATCAAATTGCAGAAGAGCTAAACATGAGTAAAGAACAAATCATGGTTGTATTTACACATACCCATTCTGGACCTGCAACTGTAAGTGAGAAACCGTTAGTCAGTGCCTATAAGACCATGCTCATCCATCAATCCGTAAAAGCAGCAGTTCATGCACATAATCAACTGAGGGATTCAGAAGTTGGCTGGAATGTCACGATGGGTGAAATAGGAGTAAATCGTAGAGAACGATCACCAAATGGTACTATGCAAATGGGAATGAACCTCGATGGTGTAGTAGATAAGAGAATAGGTGTGCTAGCAATTAAGGATAAGGATACAAAGAAATACAGTGGAGTGATTGTATTCTGTACCGCGCACCCTAATGTCCTGATGTCTGAAAGTGAATGCCTTTCAGCAGATTATCCTGGTATGACAAGAGAAATTCTTGAAAGGACACTTGAGTGCCCTGTGATAATTGTTCAGGGTGCTGCAGGAAACGTGAATGCAAAATACAGAGGCTCAATGAAAGCTCTACGAAGTATGGCACATGTTTTAAGCGGTCATGTGCTAACAATGATCCCGATGATTCAGTATAGCCCACTATCAAAACTGCAAATGTCTTCAAACACTTTATCTATGAAACTTAAAGACATTCCTGACCCAGAGGGGATTGATGAGATGGCAAGGACAGCAGAGGCACAATGGGGTGTAAACACAAGTAAGTGGCATAACGCCTGTTTGGAATTGTATAAGGCTAACAAAACGCAATTATCAGTTAACCTCGAAATTCAGTTGTTCCAGCTTAATGAAGGCTCCTTCTCCGGAATCCCTATGGAACCATTCTCAGAAACAGCCCTTGCAATTAAGGACGCCAGAGAAGATGAACTCACATTCTTTGGGGGCTATACAAATGGCTATCTTGGTTATTTACCAATCAAAGAGGAGTATCCATTAGGCGGTTATGAAGTATTACTTAACCCTGTCGTCTATGGTCCCATTACTAGCTTATGGATGCCTCCTGTTGAACGTACTGCTGATCAAGTAGTAGAAATCGTATTAGATTTATATAAATAGACAAAGCGCGCTCTCCTATTTTTTGGAGGGCGCATTATTCTTTTTTGCTTCGTAACTTTAATGAAGGCATCTAAAATATCATGACTTATAGTAAACGCTTTACACTTATAAAAATCCAATGCTAGGATATTTACGCTCCATGCAACTATGTAGTTTCAAAAGATTACGTATTAACGAAATTGTTTATACAGTAGGAATAAAAAATATTGAAACTTTTTACTATAAATGGTAGTAAATAACATAAAGGGGGAAAAATAATGAAGTATGTGTGGATTATAGGTGGGGTTTTACTAGTATTCGTTTTAATCGTTTTTGGTTTCTTTAAATGGATGAATAATAGCAGTGCTGATTATGTTCTAAATTTCCTGAAGAAAGAACCTAAGAAATCATCTATTGTGTTAAAGGAAAATCAACAGGTAGTAGTAGACTTACGATCATCAAACATGATGTCATTAGCGAGTACAGTGAAAATAATGGTCGCCATGGAATATGCCTATCAAGTACAAGAGGGCAATCGTCGTCCTGATGAGAATATTTCGCTAAAAGAAATAGAGAAGTACTATGTGGCAGGTTTAGATGGTGGAGCGCATGAGGCATGGCTCCAGGAAGTTGGAAAAGGAGAAACAGTATCTTTAAGAGAGGTTGTCCGAGGGATGCTTCGATATAGTTCTAACGCCAACACAGAATACTTAATGAAAGAACTTGAAATGCTTAAGATTGAGAATAGAATGAAGGACGTTGGTGTAACAAACCATTCACCACTTTTTTATTTTGTTTCTTGTTTATTCATACCATATGAAATTCGAAACCAAGAATTCTCTAGCCTATCAATGAAAGAAGCGCATGATAAGATTGTTGTGAAAATGGAGGAGATGACTCAAGAAGAGTGGGTAGACCTTTCTAATAAAATTCATGATAAGTTGACGAGTGATGGCGGTTATAAGCAGAGAGCCAATATTCTTGAGTGGTGGAGTATGGAATATGATCGATTATTCTCTGAAAAGTTTATAAAATCAACGACAGCAGAGTATGCAAATATTATGAGTAAAATTAATAACAAATGGTTCCCTGAGAAGGCACAAGAGGAGCTTGAATATTCACTTGGATCCCTAATGGAAAATGAAGCGAATCAACAGTGGTTAGAGAGGGCAGGAAAGAAGGGTGGCTCTACCTTAACAATTTTAACCGATGCACTTTATGCGGAGGATAAAAAAGGAAACCAATTCGAGTTAGCCATCTTTTTTAACGATCTATCATGGTTCCAGTTTCAAAAGCTAAGAGTAAGCTTAAATGACTTTGAACGGATGATACTTCAAGATGAAACGTATAGAAAGAAAGTTTACGAGAGTTTACAAAAAGATAAGTAGTAAAGGATAGGGTGTTGCAATAACCCAATATATATTGCTTCCTCTACAAAACTAGTATTACATAGAAAAGGCGTTCCGGTATACAGGGACGCTTTTTTGTTTCTAATTCTATCCAGAAATTAGAAGGTAGAAGTTAATTTTGTAGTTTTATGGTAAAATGGTTGTAAAGTATTGTAGTAAATTAGGAAAGAAGAATCTATTAAAAATAGTTAGAAAATTGAATTTATTATATTGATAGATATGCATTTAGAGGAGGGAAGATGTTTTGAGCTCAACTAAGATAGCCGTAAGTACCATTAGGGAAAAGGATATGAAGTCAACTTATGAGTGGTTCTATGACAGAAAGGACTCATTTTACAAATTAGGTTGGATCTATTTCCAACAACAATCCGATTTAGAAACAGTATTTCATGAAACGATTGTAAAGATATATGATGAAAAACATCCAAAACAAGGAAAAGAATTTGAACCTTGGGTGACCTCTATTTTTATCTCAATATGCCGAAATCGAGTGTCACAAAAAACAGAGCAAGCTTCTTCTCGTACAACAGAATTAGAGGATGAGATATTCCGTGAGCTAGACCAACTTCAGATTGAATACAAA
This sequence comes from Rossellomorea marisflavi, assembly GCA_003667865.1. Classification (GTDB taxonomy): domain Bacteria; phylum Bacillota; class Bacilli; order Bacillales; family Bacillaceae_B; genus Rossellomorea; species Rossellomorea marisflavi_C. Next base: position 2,293,406 of record CP033051.1, read on the forward strand.
GAAGCAATAGCCTTCGTTTATCTAAAAGAACTTACCATTCAAGAAGTCGCTCACATTCTGCAGGTTCCAGCTGATACCGTGAAAAATCGATTATTAGAGGGAATTCGAGTTCTTCGTAAAAAATTAAATAGTCAACATTTTGCTCGGAGTTGTAAGAATTATGAACGTAAATTTATTGATTACTTAGGGAAGACGTTGGAACGTGAAGAAAAAGTAGATTTAGAAATCCATTTGCATAGTTGTATAGACTGTCAGCGTGAGCTTTCTTCGATACAAGATACTATTTTTACTCTCACTGAGGCTGGCGAAAATGTAAGAATGCCTTCTAATTTTATGGAAAACATTGAAAACAAGCTCGAAGAAACGAAGCGAAAACGTCTAAGATCAAGAAAGAAAAAGAATATCTGGGGCATGTCAGTAGCAGCGTTCTTCGTTCTTATGATTTGTACAGGCTTCGTTACGAATAGTTATGCAAATATGTATTACTCGTGGATTGGCTGGACAGAAAGTGAAGATGAACAATTAATCGCCTATTGGAAAAAAGGTCTTGGAGAACCATTAAATCTTGTGAAGGAAAATAATGGCGTCAAAATTACGATAAAGAGTGCCATCGCTGATGATATTCAAACACTTATTTATTATGAAATTGAAGATACAACAAATGATCGTCAATACACGATGAATATGTATGATGGAGTCATGGTTGAGAATGAATTCGAAGTTCTAGATCGTTCTGTACAGGAAAGATATTACCCTCCTATATTTCAAAAAAACACACAAGATGATGATGAACCAAATGTATTTAAGGGAAAAATCAGTCTTTTGCCGATAGAAGAAGATGAAGCAACAATAGAACTAAAGATAACGAGACTTCAACAAATGTTTGATTCTATTGAATCAGCTTCGACAATTCCTTATGAAGAAATACAATTTCTTGAAGGAGATTGGACATTTGATATTCCAGTAAAGAAACATGAAGCAATCGTACATGATTTGGACCAGGAAATTGAAGTTGATGGTATTCCAATTACATTAACCAAACTTACATTGGCACCAACTGCAACACTTCTTGATTATCAATTTGAAAACTTTCAGCAGAATAGGCATATCAATACAATCCTCTTTAAAGAGATAAGAGCAAATGATAGAACAGCGAAAGCAGAAGTTTATTCTATGAATTGGCTTCAAGCAAGTTTTGAAGCGATTTATCCATATGAACCAGATCATGTTGAAATTCAATTCCATGCATTGGATTATTATCAGGAAGATCGAGCAACAATAAAAATTCAGGATAAGGAACTACCGCAAACCTTTGAATATGGTGGTAGTGACATCTCGATTGATCGAATTACCATTGGAAATCCAACACAAATTGAGTTAACCTATGGGCTTTCTGAGGAGCGTGAATTTGAATCTTTAAACATATTTCTACTACCTGAAAATGAGAAAGATCCTATTTCGATTGGAGGTTCGAGTGAAGGTGTATTAATCGATCGAGAAGGAAATCAATATGACATAGAAGATTATGTTTATAATTATGAAACAGTGGAACAGCCAAGATATTTCGAGACGAAACATGTTATGGAGATATACGATAATGCCTCTGACCAAGCAATACCAAAAAATCTTGAAATACAAGGCTACATGTCTTCAACTTATCTTGATAATATTGTAGAGATTTCGCTAGATTAACATATAGAGGAGAAAACGAAATGGCTTTGGAAATGAGAAAACAATGTGAAGCATGTTCGAAAGAACTCCAGAAGTCATCTATTGCCTATATTTGTACACATGAATGTACGTTTTGTCAGGAATGTACGGAGAGGATGCATCATGTTTGTCCAAATTGTGGTGGAGAGCTAGTAAGGAGACCAAGAATTGTTGAGCAATCGGGTAGTTGCCCGATAGGTTCCTAAGTATGATGAATGAATATGTTTGGGTTGGTAGTCAACAGCATTACGTTGATCAGGTTGAAATAAAAATATTAGATCGAGATATCGTTATTGGTCATTTTGGTGGTAATTCTTCAGCAGGTCAGAGTAAAAATGAGGACGGTTGCTTGCTGTGGATCATGGAGGATTGTGAGTTTGCAGTTATTTTGGATGCGCATGATACGGCACAAAGTGCAGAGCTTGTCTTATCAACAATTGAAGCACAGAAAAATAAGATACAAAATTTATTACTACTAGAGCCCTATCAAGCTTTTCAATCCATAAATGAACGGATACTTTCAATCTTTCAAAGCGAAGAGTTTCAAAAGGCTATACAAAGGATACAAGGTGAAACTGCCTGTTTATTTGTAGTAAGAAAAGAGCAATTTCTTTGGTGGCTATCAATTGGAGATTGTGTACTATTCTTACATCACCCTGAGCTTGCTAGATTAGGAGAGTACCTCCAAAATCATCGAAGCTTCTACGAGTGGGTCGGACAAAATAGCACGTTTAATAAAGGTATGCCTACGTATAGTTCGGGAATAAAAGAATTGAGGCAAGGAGAAAATCACCTTGTTCTTACAACAGATGGGTTGATAGAATGTCCTGATACATCCTTTTCAAACGCAGAGGAACTATTCAACGTATTTCAAGATGTAACCAATCAAGAAGGAATTAAGAGCCTATTAGAAACGATAAAAAACAAGCATGTACGAGATAGTACGACCATCATATCTTGGAAAGTCCAGAACAAATTGGAAGCTATTTTACCAAGTAATATGTAGGAACAGACACACTTCTATAGGGAGTGTGTCTGTTTTTTTACCATTTTAAAGAAAAGACACCTTATTGCTATAGTTAACAGGCTATTCACTTGGTTACACTGTAATGTAACTAGAAAAGAAAGGAGTAAATGGTGTGAATAGCGTTCAGAATCAGAAAATTAGTGATGCAAGGGCTCGTTATGCTAACCGTAATATATGGTCAGGAGTGCTATTTGGTTTAGGTCTAGCAGCATTTGTTGATGAAACCGTTTTTCACCAGCTTCTTCATTGGCATCACTTTTATGATCAATCAACAAAAGCAATCGGTCTAGTGTCTGATGGATTTTTCCATGCATTTAGCTGGTTTTCAACCATCGCAAGTCTATTTTTGCTTGCAGATTTAAGACGAAGAGATGGTTTTTGGTTAAAGCGTTGGTGGAGTGGAATGATGCTTGGAGGAGGAGGCTTTCAGCTTTATGATGGCATCATTCAACATAAGCTCATGAGGATTCATCAAATCCGTTATGTAGATAACCTCTTCACATATGATTTAGTATGGAATATCATTGCCGCTATTATGATTTTGCTTGGCATAATACTTCTAAGAACAACACAAAAGGAATTGAGAGGGTTGAAAGGAACGATTCAACATGCAACATAACGCTGTTCATCCAATACTTGAGAGTACAATCACCATGAGTTTGCCAGTTCTAGTGGGTGCTTTAATCATCATGTATCTTTTTGCAGTTTTTCTAACAAATCGTCGTTTTAAAAAGTGGTCTCTTTATCGAACGATGTTCTGGATCGTGGGAGTACTATGTGCAAGTTTGGCTGTAATAGGGCCAATAGCAGAACAAGCTCATCATGATTTCAGATTTCATATGATCAGCCACCTTTTACTTGGCATGCTTGCTCCATTATTAATGGCATTGGCTGCACCGATGACCCTCTTACTTAGAATGTTGCCAGTGAATATGGCACGCGTGCTTTCAAGGATTTTACGAAGTAGAATAATTGGAGTCCTAACAAATCCGATTATTGCATCGGTACTGAATATAGGGGGATTATGGATACTCTATACAACACCTTTATATACCATGATGCATGCTTCTTTTTTCTTACATAGTATCGTACATCTTCATATATTCCTTGCAGGATATCTATTTACTATTTCGATGATATCAATAGACCCAGCTCCCCATCGGAAAAGTTTTCGTTATCGTTCCATTGTCCTAATTATCGCTCTAGCGGGACACGGGATTCTCTCAAAGCTTTTATATGCCTATCCACCGGCAGGGGTGACACACGAACATGGGGAAACCGGAGCCATGTTAATGTATTATGGCGGTGATATCATTGACTTCTTCCTTATCTTTGTATTGTGCCTACAATGGTTTAGAGCGACTAAACCAAAAGTTACGAGACAAATGGGAATACCCACTTAATTGAAAAGGCGCCTATATGGCGCCTTCCTCATGTATCCTTCATCTTTCCTGTAATTCCATAAAAGAAAATCTTAGTTACATCTTCCGTCAAAGGCAAGATATGCTGGTACACATCCTCACGTTGAATATAGTCCTTTAACATTTGAATATAAAACATTATGGCTTCTTGTGATAAGTTTGGGTCTATAAACCCTTGCTGCTTACCTTCCTGAAACAATTGGTTAAAATACGGAACCACTCTTTCTGTATACACCTTCTCAATATAATTTCCTTCTGATGTATATTCCTTCATTAAGTACTGATAAAATTCTTCATTAATATTTTGTGATACTTCTTTTTTATTGAAGATTACATGCTTAATTTTATCTGGAAACGGCATGTCACTATAAATGACCTTTTCAAAGTCGCCAGTAGCCTTATCTATGTAATATAGAAACACCTCATGTATCAGGTTATGCTTACTTTCAAAGTAATTATAGATTGTTACTTGTGATACATTTGCTTTTTTCGCAATATCAGATATTGCGACTTTTTGAATACCGAATTCCATAAATAGTAAAAGAGAAGCCTCTAAAATATGTTGCTTTTTACGTTCTCTACGACGCTGAAAACCGTCCATTTCGTTCACCTCATAACTAGTGTAATGGAAAATATGAAATATAACAAACGAATGAGTTCAAAACATCTTGAGTTTTAACTTATTTTTGTATATTATGAACTATATGGATTAAAATATTTCATAATTTTACCTTGTTAAATTTTTAAATGAATTCAATTTATTTAAGAGACGTCCTTAATAGAGGAGGAAAAGGATATGACGATTGTGCATGCTTCTAATGTAACGAAAACATTTGGTAAGTTTACAGCATTAAATGGTGTAAATATTGAAGTGAATAAAGGAGAAGTATATGGTTTTATAGGTCCCAATGGTGCAGGTAAATCAACAACCATTCGGATTTTACTTGGTATTTTAAAAGCATCTAGTGGAGACGTGAAAATTTTTGGGAAGGATGCCTGGTCTGATGCTGTAGATATTCACAAACACCTTGCGTACGTGCCGGGTGATGTAAATCTTTGGCCAAACCTAACAGGTGGAGAAGTTATTGATTTGTTTATGAAGCTTCGAGGCTCAAATAATAAGAGTCGACGAGAAGAACTGATTCAGCGATTCAATCTGGATCCTACTAAGAAATGTAGAACGTATTCAAAGGGAAATCGTCAGAAGGTTGCTTTGGTTGCTGCATTCTCCTCAGATGCAGATCTGTATATTCTAGATGAACCAACATCTGGGCTGGATCCATTAATGGAGAAAGTATTTCAGGATTGCGTCATGGAAGCAAAACTAGCAGGGAAGAGTGTATTACTTTCAAGTCATATTCTTTCAGAGGTAGAACGTTTATGTGATCGTGTTGGAATTATACGAAAGGGAGAAATGATTGAAACAGGGACTTTGAGGGAGCTTCGTCATTTAACAAGAACAAGCTTAATTGTAGAAACTAACGATAGAATAACAGATTTACAGATGTTCAAGGGTGTACATGATGTAACCGAACAAGATGGTGCATTATCGTTTCAGGTGGATTCAGAGGAGCTTGGTTCGATTATCAAGTATGTGAGTCAATTTGGTATTGTACGATTAGAAAGTACACCACCAACATTAGAGGATCTATTTATGCGTCATTATGATGAATCAGGAGTTGGAGGTGAGCGTTAATGTGGAAGGAATTATACAATGGTACAGGGAGGATGATTCACTTCATTATCAGACGAGATCGTATACGATTTCTCATTTGGATCGTTTCTCTAACGGTTTTGACCGCACTAACGGCTACTTCTTTCTCTGGGATGTATCAATCAGACCAAGAGAGACAGGCAATGGCTGAAACAATGAAAAATCCAGCCATGACGGCTATGGTAGGTCCCGGTTATGGCTTAGACAATTATACAGAAGGACCAATGTTAGCACATCAAATGCTATTGTTTACCGCGATTGTAGTAGCCATTATGAGTATACTTCTTGTCACTCGACACACACGAACGGATGAGGAAGAAGGAAGAATTGAATTAATTCGCTCTCTACCAGTTGGAAGACTTTCCAATGTGACAGCTACGATTATTGTCCTTGTGTTTCTAAATGTTGTATTGGCACTTAGTATTAGTATAAGTCTTTACAGCTTACAAATTGAGAGTATGGACCTTAATGGTTCTCTACTCTATGGTGCAGCCCTCGGAGCAACTGGATTGTTTTTTACCGCTACTACTGCTCTTTTTGCCCAGCTGTCAGGGAATTCACGAGGTACAATCGGTCTATCCTTTAGCCTTTTAGGTATTGCATACCTCCTTCGTGCAGTAGGAGATGTCAGCAATGAAACATTATCATGGTTTTCTCCTTTAGGATGGATTGTTGGAACAGAAGTATATGTTACAAATTATTGGTGGCCAATCTTTGTAGCAATTGGGGCTACCATTCTAATTATCGTGGTGGCTCTGTATTTAAATACAATCCGTGATTTAGATGCAGGATTTTTACCAGCAAAGGCAGGTCGATGTTATGCATCACCATTTTTACAAGGGCCACTTGGTCTTGCCTTTAGAATTCAAAAAACAGGAATCATTTCATGGGCCATTGGAATGTTCATTTTAGGAGCTTCCTATGGATCTGTCATGAATGATATTGAATCATTCTTTGCAAATAATGAAATGATGAGCCAAATGCTTACTAGTGTAGAAGGATTTACTCTAACAGAACAATTTCTTTCAATGCTCATGTCTGTTATTGCAATGATTTGTACGGTTCCTGCCATTATGCTGATGTTAAAGCTGAAGGGGGAGGAGAATAAAAATCGGTCAGAACATTTGCTTGCACGAGCGGTTTCACGTTATAGAGTCATTGGGAGTTATCTTGTGCTATCCTTATTCTTTGGATTCGTTATGTTATTTGTTGCCTTACTAGGCTTATGGTCTGCCGCGACTAGCGTAATGGAAGATCCCATTTCCTTCGGACTCTTATTTAAAGCAGCGATGGTATACTTGCCAGCAATATGGGTTATGATCGGATTAACTGTTTTAATGGTTGGCGTGTATCCAAAGCTTTCAGGGGTTGCATGGTTGTATTTAGGCTATTCCTTCCTAGTCGTCTATTTAGGAGGAATGCTTCAGTTACCTAAGTGGATGGAGAAAATATCCCCATATGGCTATGTGCCGCAAATTCCTGTAGATGAAATAAATTACGGAACACTGTTACTTTTAGCTGTAATTTCATTCTTCCTAATCTTATTTGGGATGTTTGGTTATCGAAGAAGAGATATTATAGGGTAGAGTTCTTTAAAATATAAAAGGTGATTCATTTTAAGCTTTACACTTAGAATAAAACACCTTTTCTTATTTTTTTGATAAATCTCTTATTTATTGTACAAGATACGTATAGAAATTAATGGATAATTGAAGATACTTAGTTGAGCAAGTTTGTTGCCTGTATTCATAACATGTGATGTAATGAATATGAACTTTTTACACCTTATGGTATAAAAACATCTAACGAGCTATACGGATTCAGATTAAGGAGCTGATTTGATGACAAATATCTTTAAAAGAAGTGTAAAGGATCATTGGTATGTGAAATACCAACAGGTAGGTTTCCCATCTATTCAAAAAGGATGGATTTTACCTGTCGACCGTTGGGTAGACTTTGATCCGTTTATATTAATGGCAGAGGATTGGTTTAAACGAGGGACATTTCCAGATCACCCGCATCGAGGGTTTCAAACAGTGACATATGTAGTTGATGGTAGACTTGAACATATTGATAATGCTGGTGGAAGAGATATTCTTGAACCAGGTGATGTTCAATATATGAATGCAGGATGGGCAGCCCGACATGCAGAAGAGGGTGTTGAAGATGATATTGCACATACACTTCAACTGTGGTTAAACTTGCCTAAACATTTGCGTAACACAGAGACAACCTATCAGACCGTTTATTCAGAAGAGGCACCTATTGTTAATGTAGAAGGTGGAACTGTAAAAGTATTTTCAGGAGATATTGCTGGAGTAAAAGGACCAATGGAATCGTTAGTTCCCATTACGTTATCTGAAATTTCACTATCAGCAGGTGCAACCTATATCCATAAACTTCCTGAAAATCATAATGCCTTTTTATATGTCTTATCAGGTGACATGGATTTTGGAGAAACGGGTGTTAACTTGAAAAAGCATGGTGTCGGTACGCTTACTTTTGAAGAAGATGGAACAGAAGCTAATTCGAGTGAGTTGGTAATAAAAGCAAATAGTAGACGTTCTAAGGTTCTAGTATACTCAGGGGTTCCGATAAAAGAACCGATTGTACCATATGGCCCTTTTGTAATGAACACAATGGAAGAAATTAAGCAGGCCTACCGCGATTATCATGATGGAAAATTCGGACCACCAGCAATTTGATTGAAAAAAAGGAGTGACCAACAACGGTCACTCCTTTAATAGTGTAGCAAGAATTTACAATGGTCATCTCCATCTGTTTTGCAGCAAACTCGATTTACTCGATCTGTATCTAATACCTTCTTGAACATTTCTGTTTCACATCTGCAAGCCATTTTAAATTCTTTGGCGATTGCAAAAATTGGACAATTGTATTCAATCAATTCATATGTGTTGTCATCTATTTGTGAGGCTTTTGCCATATAGCCTTTTTCGTTTTGAATCTTTTCAATTTCTTGCATTTTTTCTTGAGTTGTTTTGTTTTTCATTCTTGTACTATATTCATTTGTTAGACGTTGTTCACGCTTTTTAAATAATGTATCTATTGATTCTCTTCCGAATGTATCTTCTATATCATGAAGAAATTCTACACTGATCCCTTCATAGTTTTTGGGGAAGAGCATGTCTCCTTTTTCTGTAAGGGAGTAGGTTTGTAGTGGTCGTCCCATGGGTTGTTTGATTTCTGTTGTGCGTATGAGTTGGTCTTTTTCTAGTGTGTTTAGGTGTTTACGGACGGCCATGTGCGTGATGTTTAGGTGGTCTGTGAGGTCGTTGACAGTTAACGATACTTCTTTTTTTAGTAGGTCTAGTATTTTGTCTTTTGTTGTTTTGATCGTTTTCTGCATTTGTGTTCACCTCATTTATATTTAGGGATATTTTTTAAAAGAGTCCGTTGCTTTCCGCGGGGCGGGAGTGAGCCTCCTCTATGGATGGTTTCGTTCCAGTAGGTACGAAACCCGGGTCTCACTTTGCCCGCTATTTCCCGCAGGAGTCAAGCACCTTCCGCTCCGAGCAACTCTGTATTTTTAAGGGAGTATTGTCCTAACCAATACCTTGGTTGGAATAATAATAGTACCATTAAAACAATCTGCTCTTTAAACAAACTACATAATTACTTTGTATTTTAAAATAAAAAGCAGTGCGGGTGCACTACCTATTACTTATTCTATGAATTTACTTAATTATACTAGATAGTATAAAAAATTTAAAGCTGGGGGTTTTATGTAGTGTATTGAGTTTTTTATTGAGCAAATGTATTGATTTTGGATTGAGGAGGGTGTATTTTTAATATATACTTTTTATACTTTTTAGTATATAAAGTTAATTTAACAAAATGGAGGAATTTATTATGTCTACATATTCATTACCTGAATTATCTTATGGATTTGATGCGTTGGAGCCACATATTGATAAAGAAACGATGGAGATTCACTACAGTAAGCATCATCAAGCATATGTGAATAATCTTAATGCTGCTCTTGAAGGGAAGACAGATCTACAAGAGAAGTCTTTAGAGGAGCTTTTAGCGAATTTAGATCTTGTTCCGGAAAGTGTTCGAAATGCAGTTCGTAATAATGGTGGGGGCCATTTGAATCATAGCCTTTTCTGGGAAGTGATTGCTCCATCTTCAAATCAAAATGGACCTGTTGGTGAAGTGAACGATGCGATTGTAAAAGCATTCGGTAGCTTTGATACGTTTAAGCAAGAGTTTACAGCAGCAGCTACTACACGATTTGGATCTGGATGGGCGTGGCTTGTCGTTGGCAACGACGGTTCTCTAGAAGTAACAAGCACTCCAAATCAAGATAATCCTGTTATGGAAGGCAAAACAGCTATCCTAGGGTTAGATGTTTGGGAGCATGCGTATTACTTACGTTACCAAAACAGAAGACCAGAATATATCGAGAATTTCTTTAATGTAGTAAATTGGGAAGTTGTATCATCAAAATTTGATGCAGCAAAAAAATAATTAAAGATTGCTTTACATAAGGTGCCTCTATGGGTGCCTTATTTATTGGAAATAGGAGGGACGTGATATGGGAATTATCGTAATAGAAATTTGTGATGGAAGTCTTATTACATCGATTAATCTTGAAGAGATCTTAGAAAGTAAGTACCCTGAGGTCGCAGTGATTGAAAGTAGCTGTCTCTCGTTTTGTGGAATGTGCGCAAAGAGACCATACGCCATTGTGAATGGTAAGCGGATCTTTGCAAAAACGACAGAAGAGTGTCTACGTTTAATTGAAGAGCATATTGAGGTAGAACTAGCTCTATATGCGTAAAATTGAAATGAAGTGAAATAATATGAAACTTATACAAATCTATCAAAACGTATTGAGACTACCTTCAAAAGAAGCAGTATTTTCTCTAAATAGAGTAGGGGTAAAAGGATTATTATTGTATTTGAGCTCGATCATTCTTGTATGTATGCTTCAAATGCAAAGCACCTTGATATCAGAAACTGTATTACAACCACAACAAGATCAAGTAGGTACCTATATTATTCAATCTCTACTATTATCTTTTTCATATTCTGCCATCCTTATATTCTCGGGTATTTCAATAATCGCCAGTATTTTATTGCTTGTTGTGCATTTAATGAAAAGACGGTTAACGTATCAAATTCTTTGGAAAACGACGGCATATTCGTTTTTCTTGCCGTTCATCTTATCATTATTGGTTGATATTCTCTTTGAAATGAGTATGGTATCCTTTCTAGTTTTTGCAGTGGTACTTTCTTTTATCCTAATGAAAATAGTCTTCCTATATCCTAAAAGGAAGGCAATGGCGTGACGATAGTTTTTATACCTTTTTGTATATAAAGTAATTCGAAAAAAAGGAGTAGCTTTTATGACGAAACAAATCTATGACATTACCATTATTGGTGGTGGACCAACAGGCTTGTTCTCTGCCTTTTATGCAGGAATGAGGAACATGAGTGTGAAGATTATTGATAGTTTAGGTCAGCTTGGTGGACAAGTAGCTGAGCTGTATCCGGATAAATACATCTATGATATTGGGGGATTCCCTAAAATTCTAGGAAAGGAATTTATTAATAATTTAGTAGCACAAGCACAATACGCCTCTCCAGAAGTCTGCCTAAATGAAACGGTACTAGAGGTTACTAAAAAAGATGATGTTTTCACATTGACAACAAACAATGCAACCCATTATACAAAATCAATCCTTATTACGGGAGGCATTGGTGCCTTTGAACCTAGAAAGCTCAACCTAGAACATGCAGCTCTCTATGAAAATAGCAACCTGCACTATTCTGTAAAAGATTTGAATGCATTTAAAGACTCAAGAGTACTTGTTTGTGGGGGTGGGGATTCAGCTCTTGATTGGTCTCTGATGCTTAATGATATCGCAAAGGAAGTTACACTGACACATCGAAGAAAAGAATTTAAAGCACATGAAAGCAGCGTCAATGCTCTTTATGAAAGTGGTGTAAAGATTAAAGTCCCTTATACACCTAAGGAGCTAATTGGGGACGAGAAGAAAATAAAAAGTGTTGTTATTGCAAATAAAGAGGGTGAAGAAGAAACGATAGATGTTGATCATGTTATTGTCACCTATGGCAATATTTCTTCGCTTGGTCCGATTAAGCAATGGGGACTACAAATGGAGAAAAATTCAATTGTTGTTAATTCAAAAATGGAGACAAATATTGAAGGCATTTATGCTGCAGGAGATATTTGTACATATGAAGGGAAAGTAAAGCTCATTGCAGTGGGACTTGGTGAAGCACCAATCGCAGTCAACCATGCGAAGAGTTTTATAGATCCAAATTCTAAACTACAACCACTTCATAGTACGAGTGTATTTAAATAATTTTTAGAGGAGTAAGAGGGGGAAGAGAAGATGGCATTTGTTATAACATCACCATGTGCTGGGGAGCAAGCAGCAGATTGTGTGGATGTGTGTCCTGTTGATTGTATAGAAAAAGGGGAAGACCAATACTTTATTGATCCAACTCGTTGTATCGAATGCGGAATGTGTGAAGCCGTTTGTCCGGTTTCTGCTGTCTACCATGAATATGAACTACCAGAAGAAGAAAGCTCTTATTTGCTAAAAGCAAAAGAATTTTTCTTGAAGAATTAATGTTGGAGTTTGTGCCATGAAGGAAATTACAGGAGTAGTGATCAAAAAAACAGAAAAAGGGTCCTCGGTTTTAACCATTGATGGTGTACCCATCGCAAAGGTGTTCGAACACTTAAATGGTAAAACAATATCACTGGAAATCTTCGTTCATAAACAAGGGAAAAAAGAGCTCCTTCAATCATATAGTGGATTTGCAGAGGTTTTCTATTATGAAGGTACCCAACAGTTTTATTCCGGAACGAAATATGTAAATGACTTTTTTATTGAGGAAGACGATCTTCTTGAAGTTATCGAATCTAGTCTTAATGAAGCGGTCACAGTAGTTTTGAGGGAAATTGAATAAAATGGCGTTGCCTTAGGAAGGGGTGAAACATATTTTATCTTTCCTAAGGTTTTTTCTTTTAGCCATAATAATGATCTGCTTGGTCAAAAAGTAGTACGTAGTATATGATAGGTTTAGAAAAAGGAGCGAACCACGATCATGATATCAACTACTTATCTATATACCTATACGTGTCATGAAGAAGAACAATCACTTTGTAACCTCGAGAAGCGTTCAATGTTCAATGTGACGACAGATTCCTCTATCATTGAAAGTACTTTGAAAATTGACCCAAGTCGAAGCCCGTTTATTAAGGAAAGAATCGATGTAATGTACAAATTGAGTACTTTAGATGACCTCATAGAAAAAATAAAGAAACTCCCCTCTATGAATAAAACATTTAAAGTAGTCGTTATAAATCATGGGGATAACCAGTTACATGATAAAGTAGGTTTCCTAGAAAGAAGACAAATTGAACGAAGTATTGGCATGGTTATTCCAGGAAAAGCAGACCTTCAAAACCCAGAAGTCCTCTTTGCGGTCATGCGAAAAGAGAATCAATGGTATTTTGGAGAGTATATAGAAAGCGAAAGCATATGGTACCATCATCAGCAAAAGCCACATCAATATTCAACAGCCTTAAGCACCCGTGTTGCAAGAGCTGTAGTCAATATTGCTGCTCCTCAACCAGAGGGACTGAGGGTCATTGATCCATGCTGTGGTATAGGAACCGTTCTAGTTGAAGCTCTGTCTATGGGAATTAGCATTGTTGGAAGTGACATCAATCCACTCGTCATGAAGGGAGTCCGTGAAAACATAGCACACTTCGGCTATCATACCGAAGTCAGAATAAAGGACATCCGTGATGTAAAAGGAACCTTTGACGTAGCCATCATCGACATGCCCTATAACCTATGCTCCGTCATGACAGATGACGAACAACTAGAAATGCTAACAAGCGCAAGAACATTCACGAAGAAACTAGTAATCGCCACCATCGAACCAATAGACACCCCCCTAAAAAAAGCAGGCTTCAACATCACCGACCGCTGCACAGTAACAAAAGGCACCTTCACCCGAGAAATCTTAGTGTGTATATAAAATCAATCAAACCAGACTCCTCTGGTTCTTTTTTTTGCTCTTTATTGCATAGCAGTCTTAGACTTTTTGAAAAATTCACTATGAATTATTTTGAGATGATCGTGAATTACATTTGAAAAATAGAATCCAATAAAACTACAGAGTTGCTAGGAGCGGAAGGTGCTTGACTCCAGCGGGAAATAGCGGGCAAAGTGAGACCCCACAGCGAAGCGAGGAGGCTCACTCCCGCCCCGCGGAAAGCAAGCACCTGCAGCGGAAAGCAACGGACAAATATTTAAGCATACCCAAAAGTTGTTTTGGTCGTAAACAATAAAACTAATCTGTCAAATTAGAATATTCTTTACTTACACAACATAAAATTTTAGACTGTAATAGTGGAACTAAAATTTTCCATACAAATCTAATAAGGAGGAGATCAAGATGATTAAAATCGACAACGTACAAAAACAAGACCAAAACAATGAGGTTAGACACATCGAAACCTAGTGAACAATAGGAGGAACTTATGAAAACGACACTAGAACAAGTTAATATTGTTGAATACCACGAAGGACTAGCAAAAGGTATCGCCAAAATGTGGAACGAAAGTCGAGAAGGCTGGGGCGGGGATTCTGTTGTCACAACAGAAGAACAAACAAAAGAAAAAGAAGCAAACTCGACAAATCTGCACCTATTCCTGGCAACGGTTGGAGAAGAGGTCGTAGGGTACTGTGGGCTTTCTGAATACAAAGAAGATGAAGGTGCTCTGTATATTCCACTACTAAATGTGCACCCAAAATACCAGGGATTGAAAATTGGTAAGAAGCTTGTCCTAAAAGCATTAGAGAAAACAATTGAATTAAAATGGCCGAGATTAGATTTATTTACATGGGCAGGTAATACAAAAGCAGTACCACTTTATAAGAAATGTGGTTTCTTTTGGGAAGAACGTGACGATGCCACTCATTTAATGAATTTTATCCCATCCGTTTTACAAATTGATATGCTAAAACCATTTTTCGAAAAACATGACTGGTATTCAACGAGTCAAAGGGTTATTGAAGTAAAGCCGGATGGAATCAAAGAAAACGACCATACCTTCTATGAATATAAATGGGAGGTAGGAGAAGAGTTTGTTCGAGTTCAATTTGAACGAACGGGTCGTGGCATTCGCTTAATAGAAACAAACGAGTTTTTAATTGAAATGAAGCTTCCTAACTTCAAGCTTCTTGAAAAAGAAGAGCACTCTGTATCATATCGAGTAGTGAATAAAACCAATGTACCGATGAATGTATCCATTAAGGGAGAGTCTTCAACCGCTGTCTCACATGAGTTCGAACACTCTACTAGCGTTGCTGGAGAATGGACAGAGTCATTTCCTCTTATGCTATCCATGCCTGAAAGAGAGCCAAGTCCATGGAAGACACACCCAATTGTGGGGGCATCCTTAGAAATTAATGGGTGCGAATTTCATTTAAAGATGGGAGTTTTTCCGAAGCAGGCAGGGAAACTTCATACGAGATCGGTGAAGAAACATTGGAGAGCTAACCTAACAGGCACAGTGTATCTAGATATTGAAAGTCAATTGGAAGAAGATAGTACATGGACGATACGTCTTCCTGAAAATGATGTTCTAAGCTTTGAAAAATCAGAAGTTACAGCAGTCATTAAAGAGAAAGGAAGAGTTTCAATTCCTTTACCTTGCAAGCTATTAAAAAATGACTTTTACACAGAAGAAGTTGATGTACTCGTTCAACGTCAAAGTGGTGAACGCTTTACGTTTACGACTAACCTATCAGTAGCTTTCCCGGGCTTTGGTGCAAGATTTGGTGGCGAGAGTGACACGCATTGGTATGCGTATAACGGTCCATTTTATGTGGAGGTTGAAAAGAGAAATCACATCGCGAAGGTAGGTTCAATTCATTCAACAGAAGAGCCACTGACGTTGATGACAGTCAAGCTTGGAAAACCGTATAGTGAGGAATTCTCAAAGAAAGAAGCAACGTCTGTAGAATATATTGAACTCTCAGAATGCTTTGTAATGAAAACATCTCTTGAATCCGACACATTCTCTCCACTCGTACTTAACACATACGTAAAGCTATATGGAGACGGATTAGTTGAACTCAAACACGAGATTGTGAATAGAGGGACGGACCTTAAAGAAAATATCTCCTTATTACAGCCATTATTTTTACAATTAAAAGGGCTGGCAATCCCGCAACAAAATAGTGTCATGACTGGGAATGAAGCAAATATTCCATTTATGGATTATGTTCGAGATAAAGACATTTCTGAAAGATGGCTATACACATCTTCTGGAGATGGGGAGTCTATTGGGCTATCATGGCCAGAAACATCAACAGGAAGAAAAGATGATTGGCGCTTTGGGATCGAGTACCACGTGCAATCATTGGGTGCCGAAGAGGATATTTGCTTGGGTCCAATCCAAATCGGTATTAATCAGGCTACTTGCTGGTCACAATGGAGAGAATTTGTGCTAGGAGAAGAGGTTAAGAGTTTAACAGAACAACCAATCTATGCACTAGAATCACAAAAGGAAACGAATATCTCTTCCATTGATGAAAAGGTGGACTATGCGTTTCGTACCATGCTTACTCCTTACTTAGATGGAACTCTAACGGTTTCTAACAAAAAAGAAACCATTGTGAAAGAGATTCGGAAAGAAGAGGAAGCAACGAAACTGAACGTTCAACTTGGTTATGACACAAGTGGTATCCATTCACTTAAAGGGCAGTTTCATTCGGCTGGTCATATAGGGGAGATTCGCACATTACAGCTTGTAAAAGGAGATAAGGAAACGGTTATCACAAATCAAGAGAATCATTGGGTTGTTGATAATGGCGTCCTTACGTTTAAAGCAGATGGGGACTATTTCCCAGGAGTCTATTCCCTAGAGTATAACGGACAAGAAACGTTAGACCATCAATATCCGAAAGCAGGCCCAAAAGCTTGGTGGAATCCGTGGGGTGGAGGAATTCGCTATCATTTCCACAGTGTTAGTCCGTATTCAATGATGAAGGAAGAAACGGTTGTTAAATCTGTTACGAAAAAGGATCAGGACGGAAATGAGTGGACGGGACTCTGTCTAACAACGCCCTTTAAAGAGCATGAAACGATGAAGGGGATTGTTCTTCACCAATATGCACTGACATTACCAGAGGTTCCGGTTCTTGCGGTATATGGGGAAGTTCATCAACAATCGGGAAGAACGTTCTCGAATGAACTACTTGATTTTGATGCCTTTTTAAAGCCGAGCGAGCAACTAACTTCTTGCTTTGCAAAGGTGCCAACTGATGGTGTCATGAACACCTACTACGCTGGTGTAGAGGAGTTTGCTTTAAGAGAAACTCCTTATGTCACTGTAGGAGCAGATGGACGAGAAGAGCTTCTAACGATTTTACATTCTGAATCCATTACTCTAGGTGAAGTGTATATGAATCAGGAAGTATTTCTTGTGGCATCTGCCGAAAATTGGTCTGCAGCTACAGGGGATGTTGTGAAGATGAAACCAACCATTCTTGTTTATGGTGAAGAGAACCTACATCAGTACGCACAATCTTTACTAGCAATAACGTTTGAATAGTGTGTGTAATAATATATGACGGAAACAAGGGGCGACCACACATACGATGTAGGTCCGTCCCTTTGTTTTTATTGTGGAAATGAGGGTGTTTGATTTGAGTAAGTGGATTTGGTGTGTTGGTTGTATTGTTGGAATTACCATGTTGGTTGGCTGCCAGAATAATGCAGAGGAGCAGCTTGAAGGTATCGGGAAGTCTTGGTCAGACCGTTTGTTGATTGAAAAAGAATTCTACGGGCAGATTCTTCATGAAATCGAGTCTGATGAGATGGATCTTTCCTATTTGAAAGGAATTGCTACAGGGCATAAAGTATTTATTACACAAGATCATTTATATGAGGCGGTTAATGATCTTATGGAGGAGAACATAGAACAATCATATGATGAGAGTGTAGCGGTAAAAGTCGTGCAAACCCTGAGGGAAATAGAAGATACGTCTTTTGTGATTGCGAACTATATGCAAGAGACCAAAGGACAAGCTCTCTATGGAAACAAGCAGTTCATAAATTCATTATCCTATCTTATTGAAGCGTATGTAGATGGAAAAGGTGAAACAATCGCATCTAATGATCTTACATTAATGAATATTGTAAAACACCCGGAAGAAATCATGAGTACTCACTCTTCTACGGATATAGTAAATCGTTTAAATAGCATTCTTAATAATCTAACAATCCTATCTCAAAATCTATCAGTGGAAATAGAGCAAAACCTTCAGCCGGTAAGAGGAAAGTTTTCTTATATAGATGAGTTATCAGAGGATCATCAAAAGCTGTACAATCAATTTCAGACCGACCATAATGTCAACCATATGAAAGATTTTTCACCTGAAGAAATCGTACTTGCTTACTTCCATTCTGCTGCAATCCATGATGTAGAAGCAATTTACGCGTTACTCTATGATAATGGGGATTTACCAACATATGAGATGTTTCAGCAACAGTATGAGGAGAAAGGGTTATCAAGAAAAGACTTTGACTTGGTGATGAGATACCGATATTATGATTCAATTGAACTACAAGAAAATGAATATGAAAACAGTGTCAATGTTGTTCTATCTGTTTCTTTAGAAACAAATAAGGATTCGGTTATCTTTGAATTGAAAGAGGAACAGAATGTATGGAAAATGAATCTATCACATCTACTCAAGGAATCATAAGGGAAAGGTCAATAAAGATGCAATTTAATAAATTACTAGGAATTCAAGAATGTGACAGTAGTCATAAGAAAATAAATACTCGTTTAGCAGTACGAGCTGTTATCTTACAAAATAATAATCTCTTATTAGTACACTCTAATTTAGGAGATTATAAGTTTCCCGGGGGTGGAGTAGAACAAGAGGAAGGGCTTATAGAGGCATTAATCCGTGAAGTAAAAGAAGAAACAGGATATACTGAGACAACTGTACTCGAAAAAATAGGTGTTGTTACAGAACGGTTTCTTGATGAATATGAGCCTGATTCAATTTTTGAAATGACATCACATTATTATTTGTGTGAAATTACCGAGGTCAAAGAAACCCAACAATTGGACGATTATGAACTTGAACAAGAATACACTCCTGTTTGGATTGATATAGAGGAAGCGTTAGCACAAAATGAGAAGGCGCTAGAAATGCACCAAGATAGTCGCTGGATTCACCGGGAGAACTATGTGCTGCAGGAGCTTTTGAAAAGAAGTATTTCCATGTTTTAAGGGGATACATTTTGCTACAGTGGAGGAATGGACGAGCTCTCAAAGAAACCAAAAACCATCAAACTCACCTTTTAAGGGGACATAAAAAAGAATTAATGTCCCTTTTTAGAATGTTCAAAGATGATATTATGAGCATAGAAGGACATCACTTTAAGGACGGAGGAATCAATATGAAGTTCATATTACTATTCGGACCGCAAGCAGTCGGGAAAATGACAGTCGGTCAAGAGCTAGCTAAAATAACAGACCTAAAGCTATTTCATAATCATATGACAATCGATCTGGTTGGTCAGTTCTTTGATTACGGTACAAAAGAAGGCAAGAGATTAGTCAATCTATTTAGACAAGAAATATTTGAAGAAGTATCAAAGAGTAATATGTATGGAATGATATTTACTTTCGTCTGGGCCTTAAATATGAAAGAGGATTGGGAATACGTCGATGGAGTCACCGAGTTATTTAAGTCTAGAGGTGGAGATGTTTATTTGGTTGAACTTGAGGCAGATATAACTGAAAGACTTGAACGTAATAAAACCCCTAATAGGCTCGAACATAAGCCGTCAAAAAGGAATCTAGAATGGTCTGAAAATGATTTAAAAAGATCAATGGAGAAATATAGATTGAATTCACTAGAAGGTGAAATTAAACACACGAACTATATTAAAATAAATAATTCAAACTTGAGCCCAGAAGAAGTAGCGAAGATGATTAAAGAAAGATTTCAGTTTTAGGATAGCGGGCTGGGATATAAGTATTTTAGAAATTAATTAAACCCGAATGATTAGGCGAGATATAAAATAATCTTGCGTCTAATCGTTCGGGTCTTTATTTGTTATATTTAATACTTTTTTTATTGAGATTCTCTTTCAATAGGTATTTCATCCCTAGTGTATCGAAGTTCTTGTGATACATGGATGATTACGGGAAATAGAGGAAAGGCTGAAACTAGGTTCCTTACCGACCGGAACCAGGCCCTGGTTATAGCGCAATGAAACGAACTTGTTTATAAAGCTTAACTAATTAATAGGGAATAGAGTTTGTTTTGTTGTTTTCAAATTCTAATTACTTATCACTTTGACGAAGCAGAACAAGATAAAATATGATATAGAGTGACTGGAAAACGAAATCCAATATAAGGGTGTATGAAATGAAGATATTATTAGTTGAAGATGATAAAACGATTGCGTCAGGATTGCAATACTCATTGGAGCATGATCATTACGAAACCATTCTTTGTCATACAGCAGAATCTGCTAAAAACATTCTATCAGAACAATTGAACGAGATTGATTTGTGCTTATTTGATTTATCGTTACCAGATGGAAGCGGTTATGATTTATGTGATTATGTGAAAAAAAGAAGTGACAAGCCCGTAATCTTCCTCACGGCCTTTGATGATGAAGTGAATGTTGTTATGGGGTTAGATATGGGAGCGGATGACTATATTACAAAACCATTCCGTATTCGAGAGCTACTCTCTAGAATAAAGTCCGTACTTCGTCGTTATTATAAGCAAACGCAAACAAAGGCGATCATCGAAATTGACAATATAAAAGTAAATACTTTAGAAGGCAAAGTATATAAAAATGGTCAGGAGATACTCCTTACAGCATTAGAATATCGATTATTTCTCATATTTGCGAATCACATTGGACAAGTACTAACGAGAGAGCAGCTTCTAGAGCGCATATGGGATGTAGCTGGCGATTTCGTTAATGACAACACATTAACCGTTTATATTAAAAGATTACGAGAGAAGCTTGAAGACCATCCACAACACCCAACCATAATAAAGACAGTTCGTGGGTTAGGATATAGGGTGGGTGACTAATGTGATTCGTAACCGTGAAATCCAAGTTCTACTAGTTATTCTAAGTATAATCACTGTATCTTCAATGGGACTCGCTATGTTTTTTATGTCCTTAGGAGCAGCTATTTTAATTCTGTTCACTAGCTTAGTATTCATCACAATCTATTTATTTTTTACAGCTTGGAGATATAAAGAATTAGAAAAGCTATCAAGTTATTTAAGGCGTATTAGTAGTGGTGACAATACTCTTGATGTTCGTGATAATCATGAAGGTGAACTAAGCATTTTAAAAAATGATATTTATAAAGTAACGCTTATGCTGTCAGAGCATCGTTCCTTATTAGAGCAAGACAAGGTGAAATTAACGGATGCCATTTCTGATATCTCGCATCAATTGAAAACGCCTCTTACATCCATGATGGTAATGGCTGAACTATTACAAGATACGAATCCATCTGAACAAAAAAGAATGGAATTCACACGTAATATCCAAGTTCAACTAGAACGAATGGAATGGCTCGTATCCTCTCTCCTAAAGCTATCCAAAATTGATGCAGGAACCATTGTGTTTAAAAAAGATCCAGTGCTAGTCAAAACATTAATACATAAGGCGGTAGAGCCAGTACTCATTCCGATGGACATTAAAGAACAGAATTTGATCATCAACGGGGAAGAACATGTTTCTTTTATGGGAGATCTTAATTGGACAGCTGAGGCAATCATCAATATATTAAAAAATTGTGTAGAGCATACCGAAGACAGTGGTGAGATCTCTATATCCTTTACTGAAAACACATTATATACCGAAATTTCTATTCGTGATACTGGTAAAGGTATTTCGAAAAAAGACCTTCCCTATATCTTCAAAAGATTCTATAAAGGAGAGAATGCTGGAGAGGATAGTGTAGGAATAGGACTTGCTATGGCATACAGCATTATAAAAAGTCAAAATGGTGATATCGAAGTGGTAAGTGAACAGAACAAGGGGACAACCTTTCAAATTAAATTTTACAAACGAGTTCACTAGTGTCGCATTAAAATAATTCAGCACAAATAATTAATTTAAATTTTCAGTTAAAACTTTTCCATAAAAAAAGCCTTTATAATGGTTTGGTGGTAGTAACCTATCCAAATCCAAAATAAAGGACAATCGCATGGATAAGTTTACACGAAAAACATCATTTGAACAATGGATTTCACCTATTTCCAACAACTTATTTGAGGAACAAGTGAAAAACTATCAACTAAATTACTATACTAAAAAGCTGCATATGACTTCATTCCTTAAATTATTACTGTATGCACAACTCCATGAAACGGAGAGTTTACGAGCATTAAGTGATTGCGTGTTTTCAGAAGAATTACAGGACGCAACCAAACTTGAGTCGATCAGTTTTTCTCAACTGGGTAGACGATTAACTCAGGTTCCAACGGAGTTTTTCCAAACCATTTTTCTAGATCTAGTCACGCAAATTCACACAAAGACTGATTTCCAAGCGAGACGAAAAACGACAACACCTCTCAAAATCATTGATTCAAGTACACTACCATTGAACTTGAACAACCATAAGTGGGCAAAGTTCCGCAAAACTAAATCGGGTGTAAAGCTCCATTTACGCCTCGTATTTATGGAAAAAGGTTGTTCCTATCCAGATCAATCCGTGCTTACAAATGCGAAAGAACATGACCGAGGACAGCTCGAAGTCCTAGTCGATGACAAGGAGTGCATGTATGTGTTTGATCGAGGATACTTGGATTATGAACGATTTGATCGCATGACAGATGAAGGCTATTTCTTTGTCTCTCGACTACGTAAAAATGCTGTAGTACGTAGCCTTGAAACACTCTCGTTACCAGATGATTCTTCTATTTTATCTGATGAAATGGTCGTCATTGGAACTACGCAAAATCGGTCGGAAAATGTTTTCCGTCTAATAAAAGTGTTGGATTCAAAAGGAAATGAGCTACACTTATTAACGAATCGTTTTGATATAAGTGCGGATGAAATCGCTGAACTATACAAATCACGGTGGGCCATTGAACTGTTTTTCAAATGGATGAAACAACATTTGAATATCAAAAAGTTCTTTGGCCAGAGTAAACAAGCTGTGCACAACCAAGTGTATATAGCGATGATTGTATATTGCTTGAATGTACTGGCTCAACTGAATACGAATAGTAAGCGAACGTACTTACAAATTAGTCGTTATTTAAAAGCAGCATTATGGAAATCTGGACACATTTGGTTGAGAAAAATAGGAGAAAACGCTATCCCATAAGCATTTCACCTATCTCTGTCGCACTCGCCCCAAGTTATAGTAAAAAAATGGATGTTTACTACCTATGCTTAATCATCTTTCTTTTTACTCAAATGGAAGAATAGTTAAAAACTGAAAATTTCGTCAATGTTTATGCGACGCGAGTGAAACGAGTTATTTAAAATTGAAAGTGACAAAACTGTCACTTTAGAGTCACGGTACAGTCATTTTAGGCAGATATACTGAACTCAACATTAAAACTATGGAGGTTATCTCATGGATATTTTAAAAATAGAGAATCTGTCTAAAGTGTATGGAAAAGGGGAAACAGCAGTAAAAGCATTGGATGATGTTTCCTTTACTGTGAAAAAGGGAGAGTTTGTTGCTATTATTGGACCTTCAGGTTCAGGAAAATCAACTTTACTTCATTTACTTGGAGGCGTCGATCAACCATCAAGTGGAAAAGTATTCGTAGACCATACGGATATGTATGAACTAAATGAAACGAAGTTAGCTATTTTTAGAAGAAGGCAAATTGGACTTATCTATCAATTCTATAATTTAATTCCCATTTTGACAGTGGAAGAAAATATTACGCTTCCTATGCTGCTGGATGATCATAAGGTGGATAAGAATCAGCTAGACAAGATTGTGGGAATTCTAAGGCTGCAAAATCGTTTGAAGCATCTTCCAAACCAGCTTTCCGGAGGGCAACAACAACGTGTATCTATAGGTAGAGCATTAATAAGCAATCCCGCTATCATGCTCGCAGACGAACCTACTGGAAACTTAGATAGTAAAAATAGTAGCGAAATCATCGAGCTGTTAAAAATGTTCAATAAAACCTATAATCAAACGCTTATCGTCATTACACATGACGAGCGAATTGCCCTACAAGCAGATCGAGTGATTTCAATAGAAGATGGAAGGATCGCAAAAAATGAGGTGATTCGTCCATGAACATCATGAACAAGCTGACAGTGAGACACTTGAAGGAAAATAAAAGACGAACACTAGTCACCATCATAGGAGTCATTATTTCTGTTGCGATGGTTACTGCTGTAGCAACACTTGGTGTCTCATTTTTAGACTTATTGAAAAGACAAACAATTGCAGATAATGGAGAATGGCATGTTAAGTATGAGGATGTGAATGCTGAACAATTAGAGGCCATTCAAGATGATAGTCAAACGGAAAAATTAATAGTATCAAATGATCGTGGCTATGCAATCTTAAAAGACTCAGAGAACGAAAACAAGCCGTATCTTTTTATAAAAGAATACAATGAACAGGGGTTTACCAATTTCCCTATCGAACTACTTGAAGGAAGACTTCCGAAGACCAATCAAGAAGTTGTCATCTCAGAATCCATTGCTGACAATGCGAATGTACATTATAAGATTGGGGATACCATCAAGCTTGATATTGGAGAACGAATGATACCAGGTGCTCCAAAGCCTTTGACTCAAGTGGACCAATTACAAATTCAAGAAGGAGAGGTTATTGAAACCTATACTCCTAAGGAGTCAGCAACCTTTACTGTAGTGGGAATTCTTGAACGTCCAACATGGGAGCCAACATGGTCACCTGGGTATACAGTCATTAGTTTTAAAGATAAGAGCATGATGTCAGAAGAGGATACGGTTGATGCTGTTGTCATCTTAAAAAATGTATCTGGTAATTTATATGAGCATTCAGAATCGCTAGTTGCGCAACACAACATACCAGCAGTTCAATACAATAGTGAATTACTAAGGTTCTATGGTGTAACGAATAATGATAATTTACGAACAACACTATTTTCACTAGTTGCCATTATTATGGGCGTCATTATTGTAGGTTCTGTATCTCTTATATATAATGCCTTTGCAATCAGTGTGTCAGAGCGTGCTCGACATTTGGGAATGCTATCAAGTGTCGGAGCTACCAAAACGCAAAAACGAAACTCGGTATTTTTTGAGGGAGTTATTATTGGTTCCATTAGTATTCCAATAGGGATTCTATCTGGTTTAGTAGGAATTGGGTTAACGTTTTTGTTTATTAATTCTTATCTTAAAGGGGCTCTAGGAGTATCTGAAAGATTAGAACTCGTTGTCACACCATATTCCATTATTGTTGCAAGTGGTATCTCTATTCTTACAATTTTCATCTCAACCTACTTACCAGCACGAAGAGCATCAAAAGTTTCAGCAATTGATGCAATTCGTCAATCACAGGATATTAAGCTAACGGAAAAACGTGTGAAAACATCTAAGTTTGTTCGAAAGTTTTTTGGAATTGAAGCTGAAATTGGACTGAAAAATTTAAAAAGAAATAAAAGAAGATATCAAGCCACTGTTTTTTCACTTGTGATTAGTATTGTACTTTTTTTAGCCGTATCGTTTTTCACTTCAAATTTATCAAAATCATTAGAAATGTCCCAGGATGATATCAATTATGACATTCAAATCTCTAGTTATAATACTGGTGATGTGGAAGAATTAAACAAGTTTTCTCAATTAGAATATGTAACAAAATCTGTAAGAGTCGATACGTTACAGCTTGATACTTGGATAGACAAGTCAAATATTTCAGAAATGTTGCTACCGAATATTGAAGAAGATCCAAGTATTTTAAAAGATGGGAAATATCCCTATTATGTTATGCTTCATGGTATGGATGACAAAAACTTTAATGCATATGCTTCAAAAATAGGAGCTGATCCTGTAGTATTTCAAGATAAGGCTAGTCCTAAGGGAATTGTCATTGATCAAATCTCCTATAAAGATTATGAGCTGAAAAAGTTTATCGAGACCCAATCAATAAACGCAGATATTGGATACAATCTCGATTTGTTTTCTACCAATTATGAAACAAATGAACAAAGCTTTGTCAATAACATCACGATTGGGGCTTTGACGAGTGAGGTGCCGATGGGAATTCATACAGCAGGTGTTGGGGGGATAGATGTTATTGTACCTAAAACAGTATTCGATTCTTTGGTTCAAGCACCACTTAATGATTCTGCTCAACAAGTTCTATATATGAACAGTTCGAATCCAATGGCAACACAGGAAGCAATAGAAGATATTAAAAATAGTGATATCTATGTGTATAATGTGTTTCAACAAAGACAGCAATCAGAGCAACTAATCCTAATCATGTCGGTTTTTACGTATGGATTTATTGCTTTAATAACATCCATTTCAATTGCTAATATCCTTAATACGATCTCAACGAGTATTTCTCTTCGAAAGCGAGAATTTGCTATGTTGAAGTCCGTTGGAATGACACCAAAAGGGTTTAATAAAATGATCAATTATGAAAGCATCTTTTATGGAATCAAATCATTACTTTATGGACTACCATTGAGTTTTGGAGTTATGGGGTTAATCTACTGGTCAATGAAGAATACTTTTGAATATGGCTTTTATCTAGATTGGCTGAGCATTATATATGTCATTATTGCGATATTCTTAATTGTAAGTCTAGCGATGGTCTATTCAATAAGTAAGGTGAAAAAGGAAAATATTATTGATGCGTTAAAGCAAGAGAATATATAGGTTGTACTAGGGGAGACGTTCGGTTATTTTTGAGCGTCTCTTTTTGCTTTGAAAAAGGAACAATCAGGAGTTAGAGGGATTGAGGTATGTTTGAATAATTATACAATTATTGGTAAAATGCACAAGTTCTCTAATTAGATGCACAAGTTTTACTAGAAGGTGGACAAGTTCTCTAATTAGATGCACAAGTTTTACTAGAAGGTGGACAAGTTCTCTAAATAGATGAACAAGTTTCAAAAATAGAAGCAGAAGTTTCAGGACCACGCTCATTCTTGTGGAAAAAAGCAAATAAAAAAGAATGACCGAAGCCATTCTTTTTAAGAAAACGATTAAAGTTTAAAACGACGAATTTGATCAGAAAGCTGATCCGATAATTTTGATAAATCATCTGCACGATTTGAAACTTCCTCCATAGAGCTTGTGGATTGTTGAGAGGATGCGGCCGTTTCTTCTATACCAGCTGCTGCTTCCTCTGAAACAGAGGCAATCTCCTCAATGGAATTATTCATTTCATGGCTATTATCTGCGATTTCTTTTAGGTTAGAAGAAATCGTTTTGATATTATTTACCATATTGTGAACAGAACTAGAAATTGTATCAAATGTTTTACCTGTGACTTCAATTTGTTTAGTTCCTTGATCCACTTCTTTATAACCTAGTTGAAGGGATTCTGCGACGTTAGCTGATTCATTTTGAATTTTATTGACAATAGAAGTAATATCAACAATCGATGTTTTCACCTGTTCGGCTAGTTTTCTTACCTCGTCAGCTACTACTGCAAATCCTTTACCATGCTCCCCTGCTCGAGCAGCCTCAATTGCTGCATTAAGAGATAGTAAGTTGGTCTGCTCGGCAATTTCTTGAATCACTTGAACAAGTTTTGATATTTCTTGAGATTGCTGATCTAATCCTTTAACTTTGTCTACAGCATCTTGAACAATATGATCAATCATTTTCATTTGGTGTACGGATTGTCCCATTAACTCACGACCATTTTCAGTCATTGATAACACTTCATTTGAAGTTGCTGAGGCATTTTCTCCACTTTTATGTGCTTCTTGAATTTTCGCAACAAAGTCCTCCATCATTTGTAGTAAGTTCGTAGAGCTAGTTGCTTGAGATTCAGCTCCATAGGTTAATTCCTGCATAGTTGAAGAAATTTGAATGCTTCCTTCTTTTACTTCATTTGCTGATTGTGTTAGCTCAGTGCTTTGGTAGTTTAAATTTTTGGTAACATCTGAGACATTTTCAATCATCGATTTTAAGCTAGCTTGCATATTGTTTACTGCAGCTGAAAGTTGACCAATTTCACCTTTGTTTTTATCACTTAATCTCTCTGTCGTTAAATCACCGTCAGCAATTCTCTTAACGTTTTCAAGTATTTTCTGGATTGGGTTTGTAATCGAACGACTCGTTAAGATTCCAAACACAATGAGGCCTGCTGCTACTACTAAGATAACAATTGAATACATAATTAATTCTGCTCTGGCAGAATCTTGTACACTCTTTGCTTCGGCCGTAAGGGATGTTGCAATAGCATCTTCAACTTCTTTAAAAAGATTAATTTTGCTTGTCATTTGAGAAAACCAATACTCACTATCAACACCAAAGTTTTCATCTTTAGAAAAGGCAATATCACGCATGTTTTGAACATCACTTATAACAGCATCATTTAAATGCTGTTCTAGTAACTCTAGTATTGCTTGATTATTTTCGGCATTCGTATATAAGTGTATATACGTATCTTGCTGGGCAATTAAAGACGTAAACCTTTTAAGTTCACCTTCCAAAAACTGATCTCTTGAAAATACTGTACTCATAAGTGCACGTTCAATTCCGGATTTTTCTTTTGCATTCATGAAGAGTACATATGCATTAACGGACTTAGCAATTGATGCATTTGGTGAAATCTTCGAAATGTGATTCATTACATGTAACATTTTTTCATTATGAAGGGTGTAGTAGCCAGTTCCATCTGAATCATTAATCTTTAAGTTGGATACGTCTTGTCTATGTGAGGACAGTTGATCCTTAAGTTCTATCGCTTCATTAAGATTTGTTGTAAAAACATCTCCATATTTCTCAGCATTAAAATCGTTAAGAAACGTATTTAACTCTTCTAGTTTTTCATCAGTTACTTTTCGTTGATCTGCAAGCTCCGAGGAAAACTTTGCACCATCACTTCCCATGAAAACTCCTGTAGCACCACGCTCTTTTTGCATTTCATGCACAAATGAACTAATTGTGGTAGATAACTGAATGAGTTCTCTTAATTGAGATGATTCATTAACGGTTTTTACACGTTCTGTAATATTAATCCCTGCTAATATTAGAATGACAATTAGAGGGATACTGATTAGGATTAATAGCTTTCTACTAATTTTCATTGATGCTCCCCGCCTTAATATGATATTAGATGCCACTTAGAAAGCTGTTCATATTAGATTGCTCTACAAATGGATAAGAAAATCATATCTTATTTCTGGGAAAGTTATAATGGGAACCCGTTCCTAACTTCTGATTGGAATAGGAATTCAGTACTAGATAGTATGAGAAAGAAGACTGCCTCATATCGTTCCACAAAAGGTCCAATCGATAAGGCAGCCTATAAGAGTGTTTAAAACAAAGCTTTCACTTGGAAATGTACAAGAGCTTCATTCACTTCGTTTATGTCATAATGTTCTCTTTCAAGAAAGAATTGGATAATTAGATCAAAGGTGTCACTGTCTGATAATGAGTAGCCTGCTGAGTTTAGGAGTTCTTCTGATTCTTGTTTGGATAGTTCTAGTGCTAAGGCGAGGGCAACAACCGTTTGTTTTTTAGGACGGTATTCTGTGTTGGAGCGAATCTTTGAGAAGTGTCTACGATCAATTCCTGCTTTTTTGTAGATGTCTGTATCACTTTTGCCTTTTTTATCAATATAGTCGAATAATAATTGATTTAATGAAGGTTTTCTTTTCATTTCTATAAAATGCTGTAGCTCAACCTTGCTTTCTAGTTCCTCAACATTACTTTCCTCCATCTTGTAGGACATCTCAAGCTTTGGAATAGTAATATGATCATGAATATATTCTTCGAGTTCATGCAATAATGTCTTACTTAACATGTTTTTTTAACCTCCCAAATGTCGCTTCTGAGGCGACCATATGAACTCCCTTGTTTTGTATGATTATATCATCAATAACAAGGGAGTTGACTAGTATGAGAACAAAGGTAACAGAAATCATCTTTTTATTGGATAGAAGCGGTTCTATGGGTGGTCTTGAAGCAGATACAATTGGTGGCTTTAACGCATTTCTTGAAAGGCAATGTAAGTTAGAAGGGGAAACACTTTTAACTACAGTACTGTTTGACGATCGTTATGAAGTACTTTGGAGCGGTGTTCATGCAAAAACTGTAAGATTAACAGAAAATGAATACTATGTAAGAGGGACAACAGCATTACTAGATGCAGTAGGAAGTACCATCCTAGAGGTCAATTCTAGAATAGCTAAGGCAGATTCTGAAGGAAAACCTGACCATGTGCTATTTGTTATTACAACGGATGGAATGGAAAATGCAAGTCGTGAATTTACGTATGACAAAGTAAAAGAGTTAATACAGAAGCAAAAAGTAGAGAAGAAATGGGAGTTCATCTTTATGGGGGCCAATATTGATGTTGTGAAGGAAGCGGAAATGATTGGCATTTCTGAAGACGATGCCTTTCACTACGAAGCAACTGAAAAAGGTGTCGAGCAGATGTACGAGATGGTCAATGAAGCCATCTTCGCAAAAAGAAAATAAGGGAAGAGGGACGGACCTGCATGATTTCTTGCAGGTCCGTCCCTCTATGTTGTTTGGCGAGAAACGAGCTTGAAATAGACTTGTTCATTTGGTTGTACCGATTGATTTTCTTCAAGAATATCAACGATAAGTTTTGCTGCTTTTGTACCAATCTGGTCAATGGGCTGTTCGACAGTCGACATTTCTAGTAATTCAGAGATTGGTTGATTATCAATACCGATGATGGCCAATTGATCTGGAACATGCCATCCGTGTTTTTGAGCTTCAATAACTAACCCGGCAGCTGCTTGGTCGCCATTTGCAACAAATATCGCATCAGGCTGTTCAGGTAATTTGCTCAATAAGGTGAAGATATCTTTTCCAACGAGGACATGGTCTTGATTGATGTGAATAAGCCATTCGTCTTTGAGTGGTAGATTTGCCTTTTGAAGACAGTCGAGATAGGCTTGTTTCCGGCTTTCATATACAAGGTTTTTCTCTCTACTTGAAGCATATGCAATTTTATTATACCCTTGTTCAATCAGGTGTCGTATTGCAATAGCAGCCCCTTCATAGTGATCTACATACACGGTTGGAAGGACTCTTTCCTCAGAATATTCTCCACATAATACAATGGGTCCATATTGAAGAAATGATTCAACATCCTGCCACTTATTCAAAAGTGTACACATCATCATGCCATCAACCTGCTTTTGGCGAAGCATTTCTAGGTAATATAACTCTTTTTCAGAATCATTCTCTGTTTCACAGAGTATGGTCATATAGCCATGTTGACTTAATGTTTCATTAATGGCTTTAATTAAAGGTCCAAAATACCCATGATCAATATAAGGAATGAGAATGGCAATAATATTCGTTTTGCCGCTCTTAAGGCGAATAGCGGATATATTTGGTGTATAGTTTAATGCTTCTATTGCTTTTAAGACGGCTTCCTTCTTTACGGATGAAACATAGGGATGATTGTTTACGACCCTTGAAACGGTAGAAGGGCTAACGTTTGCAAGCTTGGCAATATCTTTAATGTTTGACAATGGTTTCTTACCTCCGAAAAAGCTTGAACTAAGTAAATCATATCGGAACTTACTGGAACTGTAAATTTTAATTCAATATTTAATTGACATGAAATCCATTTCACATTTTATACTACACTATGTGAATGAATCGGAAATTAAAGAGGTGCCACACAAATGAAAACATCTACGTTTCAAATGAAAGGATTTTTGTATTCTTATCATTCAATCGGAATCCTAATGACAAGCTATCTCCCATTATTCTTCTTTCATCAAGGACTAACAAATGCTCAAATTGGACTTATGTTATCGATTGGACCCATTGCAGCATTGTTGGCTGAGCCTTTAAGTGGTTACATTAGTGATCGATTAAAAACGAATAAAAAAGTCATTATCGCTTCCTTGTTGGGCTTGCTTATTTTTAGTCAAGTTCTATTTCAAATGAACACGTTTCTACTTTTTACAATGATTTACTTTATCATGACATTCTTTATGTCTCCAATTGGTGCACTATCTGACAGCTTAGCTCAGAAAACGGCAAATCAACATTCAGTTACGTTTGGAAGCATTCGACTGTGGGGCTCTCTTGGGTTTGCTGTGACCGCGCTGATTGCTGGCCAATGGTTTACAACCTTTGGCATTGAACAACTTAAATGGGTGTTACTCCTGTTTGCAGGAATTGCCGTGCTGCTAAGTTTTCTATTGAGTGATGTAAAAGTAACGGATAAAGATGCTTCAAACGGAGACTTTTTGGAGTTAGTAAAAAATCATCAATTTCTTTATTTTCTTTTAGTCGTTATTTTTGTTACGATCGCACATCGTTCAAATGATAGTTTTATAAGTCTATATTTTAAAGAACTAGGAGCAAATGAATCGATTGTTGGGTGGGCATGGTTTATTGGAGTAGGAGCGGAGGTTTTAATGTTCGCATTAAGTCCGCTTTGGTTTGGGAAATTACATGAATTAACCCTTATTGCGATCGCAGCAGGCCTATATGTCGTTCGCTTTTTCTTAATGGGATTCATACAAGACCCTATGCTTCTTCTCTTTGTTCAACCGACCCATGGAATTGCTTTTGCGATGTTCTATCAATCTGCATTTCAGTATGTGACACGGATTGTTAAGCCTGAAGTCCAATCAACGGGTCACGTCCTTCTTGTTACAGTATTCTTTGGGATTTCTGGTATTATTGGAGGAGTTTTAGGTGGTAACATCATGGAAAACTTCAGTGGTTCTCATCTGTATTACTTATTAAGTATTAGCTCTTTTATTGGGTTAATCGGTGTATTTGCGTATAAGCGAGCATTTCGCGGTGCTCAGAATTATCTAAATGCATAAAAAGGTAGTTGTTTGTTCTAAATAATCCTATTGTCAACTTAGTTAGTAATATTCAGTGACTTTTACTTTTCCATTTAATCATGATACGTAGCTAAGTAGACTCATAGGTTGTATCAGGGGGGATTTTATGGGGAAAAAGGTAAAAGTCATTGCTTCACTAATCATAGCGCTACTAATTGTCATTTATATTGGACAGCAGTCCATCATTCATAAAGGCAAACTGAAGTCTGTACAGATAACAAATAAGGAAGAAATTGATGGAACGTTTTATATTACAGCTGATGATCAAAAGCTAGTCATATCAGATGAAAATACATGGAATCTAATCTCGGAAGAGGAACGCTACGATCTTCAATATGAATGGCATGGAAAATCCTTGCCTGTAGTGAACCTTATAACGATTCATGGAGAAAAGTCAGATACGAAGCATTAATGCTTTATCATGCGAGGCTGGGACATAAGTATTTTGCTAATGATGAACCCGAACAATCAAGAGATATCTAACGGATATCTTGCTAAATTGTTCGGGTTTTTATTTACTGTTTTTTAACATACTCTAACTCTACCTTTTACTTACTATTTTTAAGACTTAGTGGAATGGAGCGGAAGACACTCGACTCCTACGGGATTAGAGGAAAGGCTGAGACCCCGCAGGCGTAGACGAGGAGGCTCAGATTCCTCCCCGTGGAAAGCGAGTGTCTGTAGTGCAATGGAACGAACTTGTTTAGTCAGCTTAAATAATGCTTAATAGAAACGGTACTATGTTGAATATAATTTATGTATATTCGTCTTTAAGGGTGGTTTAGTATATTATGTCCCAGCAGCATTTTTTTGTTGAAAGTGAAACGAATGTGGGAATATTTTCGTATAGTATGGTATCAATATGAATACGAAATACTTTCTATTAGTATACAAACGAATTTTTCCTATATAGTAAAAGGAAACTGACAAGAGGAGCGAGAATAATATGGGAGAAACATGGAAAAAGGCATCAGAGTCACTATCGAACATTTCGGTTTCTACAAATCCAAATAATGCCCCCGTTACCATACATGGAAGCTCGGATGATATTCGCTGCATTGGTATTGGAACAGATGCAGCAGTGTTTCAATCTATCCATGCTCCTGAGTATGCATTTAAACTGTACGCTGTAGAGAAAACGGAGAAGATTGCCATTGAAGCAGGAGTTTATGAAAAACTAGGAGAATCATGTTATTTTCCAACCTATTATGCTCATAACGATCGCTTCCTCGTCATTAGTTTTGAAGAAGGAATCACACTATCAGATTGCCTGTTGCAGGGAATCCATATACCAAAACAGCTAGTTCAGGATGTAGAGGATGCAAGAGAATATATCCGAAGTCGAGGATTGAATCCTCGAGATATCCACTTGAAAAACATCTTACTTCAAAATGGTAGAGCTAAGATTCTCGATGTATCTGAGTATGCGCTTCCAGGAAATGACTATCGATGGGAACATTTGAAAAAGGGATATGATGAATATTATCACATTGTAGACGGTCGGTCGGTCCCACTTTGGATATTAGAAACTGTTCGAAAATGGTATCACCAACGAAACCAGCACGATCAATCATTTGATGACTTTATAAAGAGTGTTTCGAGAATAAAAACGTTTTGGAAATAAGCCATAAGACTACTTCCATTGGAGGATCAAAATGATAAAGGATCAAGATTTTAAAAGAATTATAGAAGAGGTTTCAACAGAAATAGATTTCTCTGGAGCCATTTATATGACTAGCGAAGAAGGTGTCTTTCAAGCCGCATTTGGTGAAGCCAATCGAGCAGAAAAACTGAAGAATACAATTTCAACAAGGTTTGGTATTGCCTCAGGCTGCAAACTGTTTACAGCTATAGCAATCTGTCAGTTAGTTGAAAAAGGACTTCTGTCTTTTCAAACGAAACTAAAGGATTGTTTGGATATACCATTTCCACATTTTCATGAAGACATTACCATCCACCAGCTTCTAACACATACTTCTGGGATTCAGGATTACTTTGATGAAACTGTAATGGATGATTTTGAAGATCTTTGGAAAGAAAGACCCGTTTATTCACTTCGTTCTGTAGGTGACTTTTTACCAATGATTCAAAATAATGGGATGAAATATGAGCCAGGTGAAACCTTTCATTATAACAATGCAGGTTTTTTAATATTGGGATTGGTGATTGAACAGCAATCAGGCCAGTCCTTTGTTGATTATGTTGAATCTGATATCTTTAGACAATGTGGTATGAATGATTCGGGTTATTTTTCATTAGACCGATTACCAGAGAATACCGCGTATGGCTATATCGATGAACAAGATGGCACATGGAGAACAAATGTCTACTCCATTCCTGTTCAGGGTGGACCGGATGGCGGGGCATTTATTACACCACCTGATATGACAAAACTGTGGAAAGGCTTGCTTAGTTATCAACTAATCTCTGAAGAGCATACAAAGCTATTGTTAACACCGCATGTCTTAGTGAAAGAAGATGTGTATTATGGCTATGGTATATGGATCAATAAGAAGAATGAAGAGGTCTTTAAATATCATGTTATGGGCTATGACCCTGGAGTTAGCTTCCATTCATCCTATTATCCACAATACAATTGTACGTTAGTCGTACCTTCTAATAAAAGCTCTGGAGCATTTCCGATTACGAAGGCAATAGAAAATAATTTGTAGAAATAATCCTTGAAAAAATAGTAATATATGGTATCGTAAGCTTATACAATTTAATACAAGTTCATAACTAGGGGAGTCCATAAGCTTGGGCTGAGATTGAAACGCGTAAAAGTTTCTAAACTCTTAGGACCTGATCTGGTTCATACCAGCGTGGGGAAGTTTGATTACATACAATAAGTGTGAGCATTTTTATATGCTACTCTTTAATCGAAATCCAGGTCCAGGTAGTTTACTAGACCTGGATTTTTGTATGTTTCCACTCTTTATATAGACCGCAATTAGTGGAGAAGCGGCTGGCTATGTTCAGATCTCGTCCTGAAAAACAATTTTTAAGGAGAGGTTAGCATGTTAAACAAAGAAATGAACATTGCCATTAAGTCAAATTTTCCAGGAAGTAAAAAGGTGTATGTAGAAGGTTCAAGATCTGATATTCAAGTACCGATGAGAGAAATACAGCTATCCGATACGAGTGGATCCTTCGGTGATGAAAAAAATCCACCTATTCGGGTATATGATACAAGTGGCCCATATACAGATTGTAATGCAACAGTAAACATCCGAGAAGGACTACCGGCTTTGAAAAGTAATTGGATTCTAGAGCGTGGAGATGTTGAGGAATATGAAGGACGTGAAATAAAACCTGAAGATAATGGTGTACGCAATCCGGACAGTAAGAAGCTTGCAGAGCATTTTCCAGGACTGAATAGAAAACCACTTCGTGCAAAAAATGGTCAAAATGTCACCCAGCTTCACTATGCACGTAAAGGAATGATTACGCCTGAAATGGAGTTTATTGCTATTCGAGAACATGTAACACCAGAGTTTGTTCGGGATGAAGTTGCAAGCGGAAGAGCGATAATTCCTTCAAATATTAACCACCCAGAAGCAGAGCCGATGATTATTGGACGAAACTTTCATGTGAAAATTAATGCGAACATCGGAAACTCAGCTGTGTCTTCCTCGATTGAAGAAGAAGTGGAAAAAATGACGTGGGCCACTCGTTGGGGAGCCGACACACTTATGGATCTTTCAACAGGTAAGAATATTCATACAACTCGTGAATGGATTATTCGCAATACACCTGTTCCTGTTGGTACGGTTCCTATTTATCAAGCACTTGAAAAGGTAAATGGTATCGCTGAAGATTTAAGCTGGGAGATTTTTAGAGATACGTTGATTGAACAAGCCGAACAGGGAGTTGATTATTTTACCATTCATGCCGGTGTGCTTCTTAGATATATTCCAATGACGGCTAAACGAATGACAGGTATTGTGTCACGAGGCGGTTCCATCATGGCACAATGGTGTCTTTATCATCATAAAGAAAGCTTCTTATACACACACTTTGAAGAAATCTGCGAAATTATGAAAGCATATGATATTTCCTTTTCTTTAGGGGACGGACTTCGTCCAGGCTCAATTGCTGATGCCAATGATGAGGCGCAATTTGCAGAACTCGAGACGTTAGGGGAGCTAACGGAAATAGCATGGAAGCATGATGTTCAAGTGATGATTGAAGGACCTGGTCATGTGCCAATGCATAAAATTAAAGAAAATATGGATAAACAGCTTGAAATCTGTAAGGAGGCTCCTTTTTATACATTAGGTCCTTTAACTACAGATATTGCTCCCGGCTATGACCATATCACTTCAGCCATTGGTGCTGCAATGATTGCATGGTACGGAACAGCGATGCTTTGTTATGTAACACCAAAAGAACATCTAGGATTACCAAATAAAGAGGATGTCCGTGAAGGAGTCATTACGTATAAGATTGCTGCGCATGCAGCTGATCTCGCAAAGGGTCATCCAGGTGCACAAAAACGTGATGATGCGTTATCAAAAGCACGATTTGAATTTCGTTGGCGTGATCAATTCAATCTATCTCTTGACCCGGAGAGAGCTACGGAATATCATGACGAAACGCTGCCAGCTGAGGGAGCCAAAACAGCACACTTTTGTTCAATGTGTGGTCCGAAATTCTGTAGCATGAGAATCTCACAAGATATTCGTGATTATGCGAAAGATAAAGGCTTACAAACCGTTGAGGCAATTGAAGAAGGGCTTAAAGAAAAAGCAGAAGAGTTCAAAGAAACAGGCGGGAAGATCTATCAATGAGTGATGGTATTATAGCTACCGAAAATGGGAGGTTTAATATGAATCATGCTCTATTGATAAAAAGTGAAATGGATCGATTAGAGAAAGAAATGGAGTTGCTTCGGAAACAGCTTCAGTTGATACAGTCTCAGTGTGAGCATAGGTTTGTGGAGGACCGGCTGAGTCAGCATTGTTCGTATTGTTATTTTGTTGAATCACTATATTACTAGAGAGGTAAGCTGCCCAATGGAGTTTTTGGGCAGCTTTTTTAAATGAGATAGAGTATGCGACTTACTTTTTAAAAAAAGAGCTAGACGAGTAAGCTCAAGGAAATTGGAGAGCTTATAACTATGAAACATGTTCGATTAAGATCTGGTGTCCATTAGTATTTGTTTTAATTTATCAGAATGCAGTTGCAAGTTCTGAAAAATTCATATTCTACATTTTTGAGAAGAAGTTCATAAAAAGCAATATTTATATTAATGATCAAAACAAAAAAGACAGCCTTCACTGTCTTTCAATAATGGAACATAGTTAGGCACGTGATAAATGTAATAAAAGTTCATTCCCCACAATACTAGGTTGATCAATCATTGAGTAATGGCTCGCATTAGGGATTAACTTAAATACGGATTGTGGTACTGCTTGGTGAAGGAGTTGCCCCCAATATGGAACAAGATACCGATCATGCTGTCCCCATAAAAGAGTTGTAGGACATTTTATATTAGGTAAGTATGGCACAAGATTTTCTGTTTGACGATGATCGAGAGCAAAAGATGCTTGTTGAAGCTCTTCTGGTCCTGTAGGAGTATTAAACGGTTCAGTAAAGGCTTGAAGTAGTTCAGGTGTAAGGACTGAAGGGTAATAAACTCCTTCTCGTAGCATGCGTTCGATAAATAGTGGAGAAGGGAAAAATTCTTCTGCAACAGGGTATCGAATCGATACGACTTTCGGTAGGGGCCAGTTTGAAAAGCAAACACCGTCTATGACAACAATACTTTTGACACGTTCAGGGGAAGTCACAGCAAGGATTTGGACAATTCCTCCACCTAGGTCATGACCAACAAAGTGTGCACTAGGAATGTTGAATTGGTCTAGTGCATGAAGAATATATTCTGCTTGCTTCGGTAATGTAAGGTCATAATATGGACCTCTGTCGGATTTTCCATAGCCAATTAACTCAACAGCTATTACAGAATACTGATCATCAAGATATGGGATTACGCGATCCCATAAATGTGAATTGGTCGGAATTCCATGTATAAGTACAACAACATCCTTACTCTTTGGGGAATCAAATAATCTTACATTCATTTCATATTTTCCTACACTTACTTTCTTTTCTGAATACATTGGGATACCTCCTTTTTTATACATGTATCGCTTTAATGTATGAGTAAAAGAATGCATGTTGCATGTCTTGAATGAAAAAATGGATACAATAGGAAAAGGGAATAGCCACTGCTATTCCCTTTATACATTATGATGCTCGACTTCGTGTTTCGTTTCGTTTTTCTTTCTTGGCAAATGCACTAGGTAACATCGTTAGTGCAGGTACAAGCATTGGAATTAAGATGAAGCATAGGACAATTAATCCGACAATTACGGCTGTTGCTAATTCTATTAGAAGAACGAGTCCTGATGGAATCAATGTTGCAAAGGTACCACCAAGTATAATCATCGCGGAAATAATAACACCACCGATATTCTTTGCAGATTCAACTAATGCTTTAGCAGGATTAAGATCCTTGTATTCCTTATATCTCATCATAAAGAAGATACTGTAATCCACACCGACTGCTACGATAATGATAAAGGAGAAGAATGGTACGAATGATGATACTCCATCAGCACCTATTATTTGGTACGTAACAAAATTCGTTGCTGCCATGGCTACAAAATATGCTGCAAGTAATGAAGCAATAATATAGATTGATGGCAAGATCGAACGAATAACAAATAGTAGGACTAGGAATACACCGATAATAACGATAACGGCTGTTCCATTAAATGATTCTAGCTGTACTTTATTCGTATCATAGGTCGTGGAGCTAGGCCCAGCAGCACCATATGTTGCATCTTCAAGAATCGTTCCATTGAGTCCGGAGTCTAATGTTGAATTAATTGCTTCAATCGTATCCATTGCATCCATTGAATAAGGATCATCATTTAATATAACGATGAATTTTGTAATAGTACGATCCTCTGACATAAAGCTGTCTAATGCAGCATTAAAATCTTCACTTTCAAGTGCTTCTCTAGGAATGAAAAATGTTTTTGCTGATTCAAATTGTGTTAGGAAATTATTGGTTTTCCCTAGACCATCTGATATGTCATGTAAACCATTTCCACTTTTATCAATTCCATCTTTTAAGGCACCCATACCTGTAGAAAGTTGAGATAACCCAGTATTTAATTGCTTTTGCCCATCATTAACACTTGCAAGAGCTCCATTTAACTTGGTCATATTTGTGGTAATCTCATTTGCACCTGAAGCACCTTGCTCTAATCCGGATGCTAATTGACTTGCGCCAGCTTCTAGTTCAGCAAGACCACCAACAATTTGTGCTTGAGCACCGCTAATTTGCGCTAAGCCAGAGCTTGTTGTATTGAGTGCAGAATTAAGAGTGTCATAGTTTTTATTCATTTCCTGAAGTCCACCAGTAAATTGAGCAATACCTGCTTGCAGTGTTGTGGCTTGTTCCTTCAAATCAACAAATGTATCATCACTTTGTAATTCACTATGATTCTCTCCGAGCTGCGAAATGAGTCCGTTAATGTTCGCAATTCCATTCTGAATCAAAGGCAGCTGCTGTTGCTCTAGAGTAGAGTAGCCATCAGCCAGACTCGTATACTGTTTATTAAGTTCTACAAGTCCGGATGAAATCTTTGATGTGTTTGATTGGATACTAGATAGACCTTGTCTTATTTGCTTAATCCCAGCAGAAAGTTCACGTGATCCCGCTGCACTATCTGTATAACCCCCACCAAGCTTCTGGACAGCATCTGTTAACTGCGTGTATCCAGATTGAATCTGACTAGTCCCTGACACGAGCTGTTCAGCATCAGAGAAATCAGGTTGTTGCAATTGCGATTCCATTTGGTTTAAACCGTCTAGGATTTGATCAATTCCATCCTTAGAGGCTGAAATTCCATCGGTGACCGCGGAAGTCTGACTATCAATATAGAAATCTTCAATCTGTTTACCTTGAGGCTGTGTAATACTAGAAACTTGTTTTACTCCATCAAGGTTATTTAGGTCTTCTGTTATTTTATCAATCACCACGAGAGCTTCATTATTATCCATTGCCTCATCATGTTCAATGACAACATTTGTTGGCAAAGCTTGACCTCGACTAAATTTCTCGGCTACGATACTAAATCCTTTTGTAGAAGGATAATCATCTCCAAGCTCAGCAAGCTGGTCAAAAGATAACGTTTGTTTACTGAAAAACATAACAGGTATCATAACAATGATAATTAATGCAGTTGTAAGAATCGGATATTTAACAGAAATAGAAGTCAGCTTAGTCCAGAACTTACTCTCTTTATGACCCGTGTTGTGTTTAGAAGGCCAGAACAGCTTTGCCCCAATCGTCTTCATAAAGAATGGTGTAAACGTAAAGATTTGAAGAATTAATATTACAGTTCCAATGGCTACAACATTAGCAGATTTATAGATTCCAAAATCTGAAAAGCTTAAAGCTGCAAATGCAATAAACACGGTAAGAGTACTGTAGAATATTGTTTTTCCGGCAGTGCTAAAGGTTGTAGAAATTGCATCATCAATTGAAGAACCATGAGAAAGCTCTTCTTTAAATCGATTAAATAATAGAATGTTATAGTCAGTACCAATTCCAAATAAAATTAACACCAGTAGCATTTGCGTCACGCTAGTAACTGGGAAATTCAGTTTATCAATAATTTGGGCTGCAATTCCCATTGAAACTAAGTAGGTCACCCCAACAGTAAGAAGAGAAATGAATGGGATGATTGCTGAGCGGAACATAATAACTAAAACAATAAGGATAAACCCTACTGTTAGAATGGCACTTTTATCAACACCCTCAATGGAAGCCTTTAGGTAGTCATTTTGAATAAAGTCTTCACCACTAAAATAAAAATCGGTGCCCACTCCTTTTAATTGTTCCTCGAGTTGAAGCGAAATTTCATCTACTTCTCGGTCACCTTTTTCAAGGGTAAAACTAACCATTAACGTTGTGTTGTCTTCAGAAACTAATGATGATTTCGCATCAGGTAATGAAAAGGGATCAATCATATCATTAATTCCTAATTCAGCCTTATTCTTACGAAGGTTTTCTATGCCCTTTTCAATTTGTTTCATATCCGTTTGAGAAAGGGAGTCTTCATTATGAAAGACAATAATGTCACTACTTCCTTCCTTACCACTCATTTTTGTCAAAAGCTGTCCTGCTACTTTTGAAGGACTGTCGCTTTTAAGTGGGTCCTGACCTCTGTCAGCAAGAATGGCGTTAATATCAGGCTGAAACACAGTTAAAAGACTAGCAGCGACAAGCCATAGAGCAAATAAAATCCAACGCCATTTTACTATTTTTTGCATCATTTTTTTTACTCTCCCTTTCGTTACATGTATAACGTATAGTCACACTCTTTAATAAACGGGTGTTCATTTTTAGGGTGTAGTTCGTAAGAAAATCCAACCGGCTAGCACCTTTAGCTATGTACCGGTTGATTTTCTAACACTTTAACTTTTCGGTGATCCCAACAGAATAAACATAAATTAATTCATCTACTAAATACTTGATTGTATCCCCATCCTCATGATCTCTTAAGATGATGCGAATACCTTCAATCATCATTGTTGCATACATATTGATTGTTAATTGATCAAAGGTAGTAAGGGATGTAGAACCTTTGCTAGTAGAAAACACTTGCTCTAAAATTTGTTCTACAATCGTAATAAGTTGTGGGCTAGCCTGTTCATAGTCTGAGCCTTCACTTAACGTAAGTAAAATCTTAATTTCAACGTGATAATCTTTAAGAAGATTGACAATCGTTTCATCAACCAACCGAATGATCTGGAACATTTCATCGGGTTCCTTCTTATAACACTTATCGATTTCTTCTTTTATTGACAACGTATATTCAAGGAACTTTTCATATGTAGGATGTAGAAGAGCTCTAAATAGGTCATCTTTATTCTTGAAGTACCGATAGATGTTTCCGGTTGTTATTCCAGCAGAGGCTGAAATTCTTCTCATGG
Source organism: Rossellomorea marisflavi (assembly GCA_003667865.1). Taxonomy (GTDB): domain Bacteria; phylum Bacillota; class Bacilli; order Bacillales; family Bacillaceae_B; genus Rossellomorea; species Rossellomorea marisflavi_C. The sequence continues at coordinate 2,336,381 of CP033051.1, forward strand.
ATGAGTTTAAATATCCATATTGCTCAAACTCATTCAGGGCAGCTTCAAGTATCTTATTCTTTACTTCATCTTTTAAAGTTTGCATAAATAAACACCCGTTCATTTTATGAATATCATGGTTATTATAGAAGTAAAAAACTATAATTGCAATATTAAACATTAAAATTTATTTCTTAATATAAGTTGAAAATGCTCTTACAAAGTCCGTTTCTTTCCGATCCAGGTTGCTTGCTTTCCGCGGGGCGGGCGGTGAGCCTCCTCTTCGCTACGCTCATGCGGGGTCTTACACTGTCCCGCTATTCCCGCAGGAGTCAAGCACCCTTCCTCTCCAAGAAACTCAGTATAAATAAAAGTATAAAATTTATGTAAGTTAGACTAGAGGAAGGAGAAGGGAACTGAGAATATATAAACCTTTTTCACATAAGTTGTGTTATTACAAACAATTGTTATTACATTTTTTTTGGTATCCTAATTTATAAAACAAATCTATTATTACTTCTAATATAAATACTTATTTTTCATTTGTGGTTATATTTTATGTAATACTACAGAGTTGTTAGGAGCAGAAGGTGCTTGACTCTAGCGAGAAATAGCGGGCAAAGTGAGACCTACAACGAATATTACAAGAAAAAACAGACTTTTCACCAAAGAATTGATATGATAAGAAAAGAAAAGTTTAAATAGAATATCGAAAATTTACATATATGAGGTTGTGAGACTATGTCTGAAGAGAACATTACAAGGATCAATTTAGATGGAAAAGAAATCATTATAATCGGAACAGCCCATGTTTCCAGGCAAAGTGCTGAACAGGTTAAAGAGGTAATTGAACTTGAGCAGCCAAACACAGTATGTGTGGAGTTGGACGATCAGCGTTTTCAATCCATTAAAAATGAAAGTCAATGGGAGAAGATGGACATATTTCAGATTGTGAAAGAGAAGAAGTCCTCACTTCTATTGGTCAATCTTGTCATATCTTCATTCCAAAAAAGACTGGCCAAACAATTTGGTATAAAGCCAGGACAAGAAATGATACAAGCTATTGAGTCAGCTGAGGAAATGAATGCGGAGTTAGTACTAGCTGACCGCAACATTCAGATTACATTTGCAAGAATATGGAGTGGAGTAGGTTTCTGGGGGAAAATGAAGCTTTTAACTGAAATTATCGGCAGTATTTTCAACAAAGAAGATATAACTGAAGAAGAACTAGAAAAGTTAAAATCTCAGGATATGCTTCAGTCGATGCTAAACGAATTCTCGGAGTCGTTTCCAAAATTAAAAACATCATTAATTGATGAACGTGATCAATATTTAGCACAAAAAATTAAAGATGCACCAGGTGATAAAATTGTTGCTGTTGTGGGCGCTGCACACGTACCAGGTATAAAAGTAGAAATTCATAAAGAGCATGATTTAAAGCAATTATCGAAACGACCACCGAAATCAAAGGCTCCGAAAATTATCGGTTGGGCAATTCCGATCTTCATCATTGCTTTAATTGCCTATACATTCTATGCGAATCCTTCTGCAGGATTAGAGCAAACCTTAAGCTGGATTCTCTGGAACGGTACATTCGCAGCAATTGGAGCAGCCTTAGCCTTTGCCCATCCACTAGCCATTCTTACAGCATTTGTCATAGCACCAATCAGCTCATTAAATCCACTAATGGCAGCAGGGTGGTTTTCAGGTCTTGTACAGCTATATTTCAAACGACCAAAAGTATCAGATTTCAAAAGCCTTTCTGATGACGTCGTTTCACTCAAAGGCTTATGGAGCAACAAAGTAACACGAGTACTACTAATCGTAGTCCTAACCAATATCGGAAGCTCACTAGGTACATTCATAGGCGGAGCAGACATCATCCGTGTCTTCTTTGAGAATTTCAAATAAAACTAAATGTACATCGATGCGTTTTAATTGATTCATTTCAAGAATATGGTAATATATTCAATGAGAATTGAACTATAATTTTATCCTTAGACTTTGTGCTGATTAAATTGTTTAAAAGCACTGAGTTGCTTGGAGCGGAAGGTGCTTGACTCCTGTGGGAATTAGCGGGAATAGTGAGACCCCACAGCGAAGCGAGGAGGCTCACTCCCGCCCCACGGAAAGCAAGAACCTGGAGCGGAGAGCAACGGGCTTATAAAAAGTCAACGATGTTTGTTTTGAGTTCCAAGCAATATAAATTTAATATCAACGTTTTCTTATCAAGAGAGGTGGAGGGACTGACCCTAGGAAGCCTCGGCAACCAGCACAAATGCATGGTGCCAATTTCAGAGGAATATCTAATTCCAAAGATAAGAGTCTCGGGATGCTTTTTAAACTGTTAAGCAAACCTTTCTCTTTATTTGGAGAAAGGTTTTTTTGTCTTTACAAAAGAACACTAAGGAGGGGTTCAACATGGTAAGAATAGAGGAAAAAGAGTTGGTATCAAAGCACTTTCCCGAAATAGTAGAAGAAGCTGAAAGACTAGTAAAAGTGTTTCAACTACGAGCACAAGAATCAAATGTCGATGGAGATTGGTTACTTGATAATTTATCAAGCTTAAAAGAATCAAACTTTTTACATCTAACGATTCCGAAAGAATATGGGGGCTATGGACTAAATTTATATGAGTTTCTTCGTGTTCAGGAAACATTAGCACGTGGTGATGGAGCAACAGCTTTATCAATTGGCTGGCACCTGGGTGTTCTATTAGAGGAAAGTGAGAATCGTTTATGGAAGCATGACAGCTATAAAAAACTATGCTCAGAAATTGTAGAGGAGAAGAAACTAATCAATCTGGTCGCTACCGAAAAAGCAACAGGTAGTCCAGCAAGAGGAGGACTTCCTACAACAACTGCAACGAGAATAGATGGAGGCTGGCGAATAACCGGTGAGAAATCTTTCACGTCTATGGCAATTGCATTAGATTACTCACTTGTTACAGCTCGGATTGAAGACACTGGTGAAAAAGGGATTTTTCTAGTAGATCATTCACAGGAAGGTGTGAAGGTTGAGGAGACTTGGGATAGCATCTCGATGAGAGCAACAAAGAGTGATGATCTTATTTTAAATCATGTAAAGGTTGAGGAGGAAGGCTTTTTAATCGGGAATGAAAAGAGTGCTAGTCCAAAAGGATGGTATCTCCAAATTCCTGCTGTCTATTTAGGAATTGCAACTGCAGCTAGTAACTACGCTGTACAATTTGCAAGTGAATACCACCCGAATACCTTACCTGGACCAATCATCGAAGTTCCTGAAGTTCAAAGGAAAATAGGAGAGATGGAATTAGAGTTATTTAAAGCAAGAGAAATTCTATATTCTGTTGCACGAAAATGGGTCCGCTATCCAGAGGTCCGTCCCTATATCTCACACGAGCTAGGGGCAGTGAAGCATATCGTGACGAACAGTGCTAATACGGTCGTGGATTTGGCTATGAGAATTGTAGGTGCAAGAAGTTTATCAGCACAGAATCCTCTACAGCGCTATTATCGAGATGTTAGAGCAGGCCTACATAATCCGCCTTCAGATGATATTGTTATCCAACAGCTCGCTAAGAATAGAGGGACGGACCTCTAAATCAAAGAACCTCTTCCAACATAAGCTGGTTAGGAAGAGGTTTTTTCCTGCGTTTTGTTAGAGGTCCGTCCCTGTTTATTGTTCCTTCATCCATGCAGGATGGATGAAGCCTTGGAAGTGTTCGTTGATGACGTTCTTGAAGTCTTTTGATTTAATGATCTCTTTAATATCTTTTACAAATTCTTTGTCTAGGTCTTTTGTGTTGACGACAACTCTGTTTTGGATATTTTCTGGTAGATTGTCGAGAGCAAGTGCTTTTGTTAAGTCCATACCAGCTGAAAGAGCAAAGTTCCCGTTAACTGCAGCAAGATCTACAGATTCAAGTGAACGGGGAAGCTGTGCTGCTTCCATTTCTTTGAATTGTAGATTTTTAGGGTTTTCTGAAATGTCCTCAATTGTTGCTCGCAAATGGTCTACATCACTAGAGAACGTAATAACACCATTGTCATGTAAAACAGTTAATCCTCTAGCTAGATTTGTCGGATCATTTGCTATGGCCACAGTACTTCCATCCTTTATATCTGCTAAACTCGTATACTTGTTTGAATAGATTCCTATAGGTGCTGTGGGGACTGTTATAACATCAGATAGTTCTATGTTATGTGCTTTTGCAAAGGCATCCATATATACTTTGTGCTGAAACATATTGGCATCTAATGAGCCACTGCTTAATGATAGATTGGGTTGAACATAATCATTAAACTCTTTTATTTCCACTTTATAGCCCTTTTCTTCTAAGAAGGGCTTTACTCCTTTTTCGAGCATATCACTATATGGAACTGTAGCACCTAGCACTAATTCTTTCGTATTAGCATCTGCAGAACCTTCTGTTGAATTACAAGCTGACAACACTGCTCCCAAAACAATGACAATAACTAGTGTAAGACATTTTTTCATCAACAACACCGTCCCATTCATTTTTTAAAAGGCCAACCTACTATACTTTTGCTGAAACTGACTTTCGATAGCGACTCCCAGGGTGGTCATCAGGAAGCAGGCAACTTCTATGATCAAAGAGTTTCTCTCGTAATGTCCCATCCCTATACTCTTTTTTATATAATCCTCTTTCTTGTAGAATGGGGACAACCAGTTCAATAAAGTCCTCTAAGTCACCTGGCGTAACAAGGTGATTTACATTAAAGCCATCTACCCCGGATTGTTCAAACTGCTTTTGAATCCCGTCCGCTACTTGTTCTGGGTTCCCTACGATGTACTGTCCTCGATCTAGTTTTTCTAACCGTGCAATTGCTTCTCGAACTTTTAGTTGTTTTTCAGCATCCTTTGTTAAAGAAGCAGCTTTATAGTGTCCATGATCTGTTTCTTTAAAAGTAAAATCATCGTCTTGTTGTTCTTCGGTGTATTCAGCAACATCATAACCACTGGCACCACCAAACTGAGCTTTAGCAGCATCCGCACTCCACAAACGATTGTATTCCACAAATTTTTCTTCTGCTTCTTCTGTCGTTTTTCCTACAATGATGTTTAGGAATGAAATGACTTTTATATGCTCAGGGTTGCGACCATATTCCATTGCTTTTGATTTAATGTCATCAACGTAATAACGAATTCTTTCTGGAGTTGGACCACCTACAAAAATACATTCAGCATGTTTTGCCGCAAAAGCTCTTCCTTTTTCAGAAACACCAGCTTGATAGATGACAGGGGTGCGCTGTGGTGATGGTTCACTTAAATGTGGACCTTCAACGCTGAAGAATGCTCCTTTATGATTAATTTCATGTATTTTTGAAGAATCTAGTAAAATACCAGCTTTTGAATCTTCAATGACTGCATTTTCCTCCCAGCTAGATTCCCATAGCTTGTAGGTCACATCCATATACTCATCTGCAATTTCGTAGCGTTGATCATGCTTAATTAAACCTTCAAGGCCAAAGTTACGAGCGGCATTCGGTAAATAGGAGGTAACGACATTCCAAGCAATTCTTCCATTTGTTAGATGATCCAAGGTAGAGAACCTTCTAGCATTCCCAAAAGGGGGCTCATACGTAGTACTTACTGTAAAAGCAAATGACAAATGCTTCGTGACTGCAGCCATTGCTGGTATTACAAGGGCACCATCATTCAGTGGGAATTGCATTCCATCATGAATGGAGGGCTCCTTACTTTGCCTAAAGGTGTCATAAACACCTAATACATCTGCAAAAAATACAGCATCAAACTTTCCTTTTTCAAGAAGCTTTGCATACTGAATCCAATACTCTAAATCCTTATAGCCACGATGCCTTTTACTATCAGGATGTTTCCAGAAACCGTGAGAATTATGCATTGAACTTGTCATGTCAAAAGCATTTAACATCATCTGCTTTTTTGTTGCCATTTTCCATCATCCTTTCTTTTTCCTTGCTGGTGTTGATAAGAGAATGGTGATTTTGTCTACAATTTTTTAGCTGATTCCTTTGACTTTATGGTTTTTGCTTTCCGCTTGTAAGTCGCAATACAATAAGAAAAGCTTGTATTGCCAGGGGAAATCGCCAACGCCATAAATATAGAGGAGGAATTCGATCTTCCGGTAGCTATTAGAATTATGCAAACAAAAAGCCCCTTCTTGAAAGACAAGAAGAGGCTACGGGAAAAATCATCCGTTCAACTTATCTTTCAAGCCATATAGCTTGCTGGAGTTGGCACAGTGCTCGTAAGCCTGTTGCCGAGGTTTCAAAGGGCCAGTCCCTCCACCTCTCTGGATAAGAATGTAAATTGCTTATGAAATTAGTTCTTAATTTACAATGCGCATTTTTGTTTGTCAACAAAATTCTGAAAATTTATTTTGGCATATCTTGAGCAATGGATTAATAGACTATGCTTCTGTTTAGAAAGAAAAGTAGAGAATAAAGAAATAAAAATGTTTTCAAAAAACTTTTTCCCGTTACTGCAGTAAAGTAAGCGTTATCATAGAATTTCATCAAAAAAATGTGTTTGACAATCGATAAATTAGCTATTATTATCACTCTATACCAATTAAAACTTAATAAACTTTTCAATTATCAAGAGTGACTGAGGGATCAGGCCCAATGACGTCCGGCAACCTCCATTATGGAACGGTGCTACCTCCTGCAGAATCATAGATTCTGAAAGATAATTCGAGCGTGATATACGATGCTTCTTTCAGATGATGAAAGAAGCATTTTTTTATTTCAAAAAGAAATATGATTCAGTACATATTGTAAAAAGGGGTGAGTATACAAAATGATTGAAATAAGGAATCTTGTAAAAGAATACAAGACAAAAAAAGATACCGTAATAGGAGTGAATGATGTTTCACTCAGAATTGAAAAAGGTGAGGTTTTTGGAATTGTTGGATATAGTGGTGCTGGTAAAAGCTCATTAATCCGATGCTTGAATTTATTAGAAAGACCAACCTCGGGAGAAATATTAATTGCTGGTCAGGACTTAACAAAACTTTCAGCCTATGCACTACGACAAGCTAGACAGAAGATTAGTATGATTTTTCAACATTTTCATCTAATCAAATCAAAGACGGTTTATGAGAATCTTGCATTTGCATTGAAGGCAGCAAGAGTCCCTAAAGAAAACATCAAGCCTCGTATTCTTGAGCTACTCGAAATGGTTGGACTTCAAGATAAGGCCGATGCGTTCCCAGCTCAGCTAAGTGGAGGACAAAAACAGCGTGTTGGAATTGCGAGGGCTCTTGCTAATAATCCTTCTGTTTTACTTTGTGATGAAGCAACATCAGCACTCGATCCGAGTACAACAAAATCCATCCTTAAGCTTTTAAAGGATATCAATGAGCAACTTGGTATTACGATTGTGTTAATCACGCACGAAATGGAAGTGGTGAAAGAAATTTGTGATCGTATGGCTGTTATGCAGGATGGAAGAATCATTGAGGAAGGACCTGTCTATCAATTATTTGCAGCTCCAACACAACCGTTGACAAAGCAATTTATTGAAAACATCCTACAGTTTGAGCTTCCACAGCATCTTGTGAATAGTCGAAAAGGAAAATTAATTAAAATTCAATTTCAAGGTTCGATTGCAGAAGAAAGTGTGGTATCAGATGTTTTTCAGCAGTTTAAAGTGCGAGGAAACATTTTACACGGGAAAATTGAGTATATAAAAGAAGTTCCACTTGGAATTTTTATTATGGAGTTAATTGGTGAAAAAGACGAGGTTGAGGCAGCAATTGAATATATAACTGCTAAAACGGAACGGCTGGAGGTGCTAGAGGATGCTGCCTGATGTTTTTATAGAGATGCTACCAGAGTTGAATAAAGCCTTTTTTGAAACACTCTATATGGTTGGTATATCCCTAGCTGTTGCGATTATAGTAGGGACCCCTCTAGGAATTCTATTATTTGTTACAGATAAAGGATTGTTCTTAGAGAATGGTTTTATCAAAAGGGTTGTTGGTTTTGGTGTTAACATGGTTCGGTCTATCCCGTTTATTATTTTGTTAGTTGCACTTTTACCATTAACGAAGATTATTACAGGTACAACAATAGGACCGACTGCTGCTTCTGTTTCACTTTCCGTTGCTGGAATTCCCTTTTTTGCAAGAATCGTAGAAACGTCACTGCGTGAAATCGATAAAGGTGTAATTGAAGCTACTGTTTCGGTAGGAGCGAGTCCATGGATGATCATTAAGGATGTTCTACTACCAGAGGCACGCCCAGCAATTATTCAAGGGGTCACCATCACGGCCATTAGTTTAGTTGCATACTCAGCAATGGCGGGAATTGTTGGTGGTGGGGGAGTAGGAGACTTAGCGATTCGCTTTGGTTACTATCGCTATGATAATACTGTAATGCTTACAACGATAATTGTATTGATTTGTTTGGTTCAGTTGATTCAATATACTGGTGACTATTTTGCAAGAATTCTAGATAAAAGATAATTCTTATGTAGAATAGCTTACTTGTAAAACTTAAAAATAATTAGACATAATGTGGAGGAAAAACAGATGAAGAAATGGATTACACTTATTGTATTAATGGTAACAGCAAGTATCATCGCAGCATGTGGAAATGAACAAACAGGTTCAGAAGAATCTAAAAAAATTACGATTGGGGCTACTACTGGTCCATACGCGGATATGGTTACAAAGGCAATTAAACCGGGATTAGAGGAAAAAGGCTACACAGTAGAAGTGAAAGAATTCAGTGATTATATTCAACCGAATAATGCACTAGCTGAGGGAGATTTAGATGCCAACCTTTTCCAGCATAAAGTATATATGGAGAACTTCGCAAAAGAGCATGGATTAGAACTATCAGAAGTAATCGTTGTTCCAACAGCACCAATGGGAATTTACTCAAACCAATTTAGCTCATTTGATGAAATTGAAGATGGCAGTTCTATTGCGATTCCAAATGATCCAACAAATGCAGCACGTGCTTTCTTAATTTTACAGGATGCACAATTAATTACATTAGACCCTGATGCTGATCCGTTAACAGTTTCAGAAAAGGATGTTCAAGATAATGTGAAGAATTTAGTGTTTGAACCGATTGAGGCTGCACAGCTACCAAGAGCAGTGGAGAGTGTTGATTTAGCAGCTGTACCTGGAAACTTTGCATTAGCAGCGAAAATGGATTTACTTGATGCGTTACAGCTTGAAAATATGCCAGATCAATATCGTAACCGCGTTGTTATGAATACAGAGGATCTTGATTCGCAATTAGCAAAGGATATTAAAGAGGTTGTTGAATCTGGAGGATTTGAGCAAATTATTGATGAAGAGTTTCAAGGTTTTGGTAAGCCTGAGTGGATGAACTAATAATGTCGTGTAGTATCTATTCGGAAGTAGAGATGGATATGCGCATAGATGCGCTTTGAACGGACATTTGTTCCGTTATTTGAGAGAAAGTCATGGTTTTAAGGGGTAATGCGGACATCTGTTCCGTTATTCAACAAAAAAGTAGCTGATAGCCTACTATTCTCTTAATATAGCGGAACAGATGTCCGCCAACTCTTATAAATTGGTGATATTTACTAGAATAGCGTACTAAATGTCCGCTCGTTAAACCATTTTAGTATATTCGTAGTAGCTAAAACGCTTGGTACTGAGTTTTTTTGGACTCTAACCAAGTGTTTTTATTTGTTAATTGAAATACATTACTCCACAGCAAGCATAGTAAAAACAGAGGGATTACTCTCAACACCAGTAGCCTAAGGTGTGACAAGAAAATGAACAATGCATGATATCTATTGCAGTTTGTTTAGAAAAGGAGTACATTAAAAGTGTAAAGAATATGTGAAATAATTCACAAACAAAACAAAACAAAGGCAAATTCAACAATTGAGCTCATAAAGTATTTATTTTTTTAAAAGAATTTGTGAATAATTTCACAAATAATGATTAAAGGAGATGAACCATCATGATGAAATGGTGGGAAAATGAAAAAGTAGCAGTAATTTGGACAGTATTGAGAATATGGTTAGGAATTCAGTGGGTAGAAGCCGGTTGGCATAAAGTTGTAGATGGCTTTGATGCAGGAGGATTCCTACAAGGGGCCATTGCAAAAGCAACTGGTGATCACCCAGCTGTTCAAGGATGGTATGCGAATTTCCTTGAAGGCTTCGCCGTACCGAATGTAGAACTGATCAACATCTTAATACCATGGGGTGAGCTTTTAGCAGGTATTGGATTAATTTTAGGAATTGCCACGATTCCAGCATTAGTCGCAGCAGCTTTTATGAACCTGAATTTTTTACTAGCAGGTACAGTAAGCACGAACCCAATTTTATACACAGTAGCGATCATCCTACTGTTTGTCGGAAAAGGCGCCTATTTTTGGGGTGGTGACCGCTTCATAGTACCATATATTAAACATCAACTAATCAATACAAACAAAAAGAAAGAAGATAAAACAAATCACAAAAAAACTATTATTGTATAGGTGAAGAGGGACGGACCTGCTAATAGGTCCGTCCCTCTATTATTTTATTATGATCTTTTACGAGAGTGAACTCTTACACGTTGGTTTGCTGCGTTAGCACGTGCTTGTGCTTCCATGTCAGCTCCATCGGCTAGTTCGCGAGAGAATTCCTCGTCAATTCCGTCTGTTTTCATGTTTTTAGGTACTTGTGGTAAGCTGTTTTTATTTTTATCTCGAGTTTTATGTCCGTGTGATCTGCCCATTGTAACAATCCCCTTCCATAGTAAAAGGTACGAAAAGTGAAAAGAAATCACCCTTCGTACCTTATTTTGTGGAAAAGCACTTGCTTTTAGTTAGGTAGATATTAACTATTCTCCACGTCTCTCTGTATAGCCACCTGCACGATCTGCACGTTTGAATTCACGTGAATACGTTACTTCCTGCATGCTAGATAAAACTGATTTTGATTTGTCACGTTTCTTTTTCTTTTCCATTGCCATCTATTTCATCATCCCTTCAAATAGAATCAATATACGCTTAGCATTGACGATTTTTTGAGGGAACATACCATACCTTATTGATAAATATCTTCTAAAGCAGGCTTTAAATGTGGAAAATGAAATCTGTATCCATGTTCTTCTAGGACCTTTGGAAGTACTTTTTGTCCTTCTAAAACAAGCTGACTCATTTCTCCGAGAGCTAGCTTCAGTGCGAATGCTGGTGCAGGTATCCAATGAGGTCTGCCTAATACTTGTGCTAATACTTTACCGAAATCATTCATTTGATAAGGGTGCGGTGCTGTTATGTTTACTGGTCCAGAAATTGTAGATGTTTCGATAACGAAAGCAATTGCTTCAGCAACATCTTTAAGATGAACCCATGATAGCCACTGTTTACCTGAGCCTACTTTTCCACCAACAAATAATTTATATGGTAACGCCATTTTAGGAAGTGCTCCTTCTTCTTTTCCTAAAATAATTCCAAAGCGTGTAAAGGCAGTACGCAGACCTAAAGCTTTTGCTTTGCTAGCTTCTTCTTCCCATTTTTGAACTGTGTGGCCAAGAAAGTCATCTGCTTTATTCGTTGCTGTTTCAGTATATGTTTCTGTTTGAGAAGCAGGGTAATACCCAATTGCACTAGCATTAATGAGGGCAGAGGGCTTTTTATTTAACGATTCAATAATACGAATGACTTCCTTTGTAGCTTGTATACGACTGTCCAATATTCGTTGCTTTCGTTCCTCTGTCCAACGACCACTATTAATGGATTCACCAGCCAAATTCACGAATACATCCACGTTCTGAAGCTCTTTTTCAGGGTATGCCTCTTCTGTAAGCCAACCAATATATTTTATAGATGTTTCATCTTGGTGGCGGCTTGGGTTCCGTGTAAGAATATAAAGGGTATGACCTCTTTCGATAAGCACTTTTGATAACTCTGAGCCAACAAATCCCGTTCCTCCAGTAATGGCAATATTCATCCTAATCCCTCCCAGGGTAATTCTAATCTGATGTATATAAAATGAAATTTAAATGGCTTTCTTGTATCTGTTATGAGTCCTATGCGTTTAATTAAGCTATTCAATCAATTACAATAAATATATGCTATTTATTATTTTACCTATTATTGAAAATAAAAACATGGTTCTATGTGTTATAGAGCATCGAGGTGAAGAAGTTGGCTACAATTACAAAGATTTCTGTTCAGGTGAAAAACAAATCACGGTTTAACATATTTTTAGATGGAGAATACTCATTTAGCGTCGACGAATCAGTATTAACAGAGTACCAACTAGTTAAAGGCAAGGAAATGGATGAAGTTCTTTTAACTGAAATACAGTATGAAGATGATGTGAAGAAAGCCTTTAATAAAGCCGTTAACTTCCTATCGTATAGAATGCGAACAGAAAAGGAAGTAAGAGACTACTTACTAAAAGAAGAGTTTGATGAGGGGTATATTCATGAGGTAATACATAAACTCAATGACTATCGTTATATAAATGACGAAGAATTTGCACAAGCCTTTGTGAATACACAAATGAATACATCTGATAAAGGACCTAACTGGATTCGGATTGAGCTAAAACAAAAAGGTGTAGCAGAACAGTATATAGAAAGTGCACTAACTGCTTTTATAAAAGATGTGCAAATCGAAAAGTGTACAACTATTGTAGAAAAGCTACTAAATAAATATCGTAAGGATTCACTCATTCAAGCAAAGCAAAAAATTGAACAAGCCATTTTACGAAAAGGGTTCTCTTCTCAGGTTCTTCAAATTGTCTGGGAGGAGCTAGAAACAGATCGCGAAGAAGATGAGCAGTGGGATGCAGTTTATCATCAAGGGATGAAAGCACACAAGCGGCTTTCGAGCAAATATAGTGGATTTGAATATAAACAAAAGATGAAGCAAACACTTTACCGAAAAGGGTTCTCAATTGAATCCATTGAACGATTCTTAGAATCAGTAGAAGAATGAAAAAAGTGTTGGACAAAAGCCCAACACTGCACATTATTATTTTTTTGATTCAATGATAATCTCTTGACGATTCATATATTGTGATAGAATGATCTCGGCAACTTCCTTAGGACTTCTAAGACGACTTCTGTCAGTAATATGGGTACTATTATCCCAAAATGGAGTATCCATTCCACCCATATAGGTGTTCACAATGTGCACTTGATCTTCAAATTCTTTTTGAAGGCTTTCGGCAAAACCTCTAAATGCAAACTTACTAGCAGCGTAAAGGGCCTCATGCTTCTTTCCTCGTAAGCCGGCTGTAGATATAATATTAATCATTGTAGGATGCTTTTGTTCTAGTAATATCGGTATAAGGCCTTTTGATAACTGGATGGTACCAAATACATTGGTTGAAAACATATCATGTAGTTGTTCCAAACTACTTGATAAAAATGGCCCAAAATGCCCCACACCTGCATTATGAATCACTAGGTCAATCGGAAACTGTTGTAATTCTTTTATAACTAGCTCAATTTGTTCCTTTGAACGCAAATCAACTGGATAGAAGGAGGCACGTCCATTAGAGCGAACAATTTCGTCTTTTACCAAAGACAGCTTGTCTTGATTTCTTCCGAGTAAAAGAGTGTGGTATTGTTTAGAAAGCTGTAATGCGAGTTCCCTTCCTAAACCTGATCCAGCTCCAGTAATTACAGCAAATTTTTCCATAATAGTCCCACCATTCGTACATAAATCTTTTCTTATTTTAACATTTTCCATATACTAAACATAGTTGAGGTGAAGAACATGAATGAAGAAACAAGATATAGTCAGTTTACAGAACATGAATTAAGACAAGAGATTGCACAATTGAAAGAGAAGGCACGTAAAGCCGAGCAATTAGGGATTGTAAACGAGTTTGCCGTTTTAGAGAGAAAAGCAATACTAGCTCAAGCCTACTTATTAAACCCGAAGGATTTTAAGTCTGGTGAGATTTATGCAATTGAAGGAGATCCAGGTGTGTTTTTTAAGATTGATTACTTAAATGGAGTATTCGCTTGGGGTTATCGCCTTGGTGGAAGTGGGAAAGAAGAAGGGATACCAATATCGATGTTAGTCCAAAATAAAAAATAAAAAAACGGGGCTAACGAATGAGATAGCCCCGTTTTCATTATGGTGAATTGACTGTGAATCTGTGGTGGGATAAGTGATCACCCATTAGTTACTCGTTCAATTATATCGAATCTGAATGTCGTTGCCCTGATGCGCGCATTCTCTCCTGAGGGTGAGTATTTATAGTGCCATCAGCCCTTTTTGAAGCGTACTCTGGCTTTGCCTTTGGTTCACCTTCAAATTTATTATTGTTTTGATTCGGAAAACCTCTCTCTTTATTACGCACCATATGAATACCTCCTAAAGGGAATATGGATTCTATCGTGAGAAAGTAAAGCTTTTGGCTGAACTTTCCCACGTACGTATAGTATGGTTTACAAAGGTTGTGCTTATTATAAACAATTGAATTTTAAATGTTGGAAAGGGTGGATATATAATGGAGGATATTTTCCATAACTTAACGGAATTATTACTTGAGAAAAATCAAAATCTTACATATGCACGTGCACGAACCTGGGTGGAGTTGCTTTGGGAGGATTTTGAAACAACCTATGCGAAATCAGGACGTTATTTAGGTCAAGAGGCAGCAGAAAAAGTTGTGCGTCAATGGTTAGAGAATTATGGAGATCGTTTGCATGAATTTGCTGGAAGAAATCCTAAATATCAGCATTTATTGGATGCTGAGGACGATGTTAAACATTAATCAAGTTTTGATTTGTACTGAGTGCTCCGAGAAGAAGTATCTTGTGACTCCCGTGGTAAGGAACGGACCTTTTCTATAGAAAAACCGTGCAGGAATTAATCTCTGCACGGTTTTTTTACTCAGATATAACCTCTAATTTCTTACGTAATTTTTCCTCACTAAATATCCAACCAGTATACGAGCTAAGAATGTTCATGTTGTTGTCTAATTGGACGATTGCAACAAATGGATAGTGTCCGTTGCTTCGGTAGCGAAGGTCGATGAACCGAACTTCGGTGAATTCGTCGTACTCATCAATTTCCCAACGGTATACAGGAGAGAAGGATAAAAAGGCAGATATATTCTTATCTTTTTTAGCACCTTCAATTACAGGCAAGTCTGGTAATTGAATCCGTTCATACTCATCAAAAATTGTAATAGAACTCCCATAGGCACGACCAACATAGAAATGATTTTCAGCAATCACGGCTACGCGCCATTGTAAGAAACGTATCGTCGGTGATGTAATAATTTGTTCGGCTTTTGGTATTTTCTTTCTTACAGCAGAGCGCACTGCTCGTTGAACTTGAAACCGGACTAAATAATAGATCAAAATAATGAAATAAATAGTTAAAAATGTGTATCCAGGATGGAGGCCAAACCCCCATAAGAAGAGTCCGATAACATGAATCGTGAAAATAAACGGATCAAACGTGTTAATAACTCCTAAAGCGACCCATTTCGACGAGAATGGCCTTAAGGCTTGTGTACCGTAAGCATTAAAGATGTCGACAAATACATGCAGGAATACGGCAACAAATGTCCAAATCCATAAATGGAGTAAATTTGCATCAGTATTAAAGGGATATATACATGCAATAATCAGTAGCGGCCATAAAAGAACAGCCGGGATCGAATGGGTTACTCCACGGTGATGACGAATATAAACGGCATTATTTCGTAATTTTAAAACAGTATCTATATCTGGAATTTGTGAACCAATAACAGCGGCTATTAGAACACTTTGTGATGTTTCAGGGCTTGCAGCAACAACAGGATCTAGTGTTGCCAGTCCACCAAGAGCAAACCCCATCACAACATGTGTACCTGTATCCATTATTATCCTCCCTTAATAAAGCATTTCGTACTTGTACTTATTGCAGAACATGATATGGTAAAAAGGAGTATGAATCAATGAAAAACTCATTTCAAATGTATATAGAATATGAAATTAAGCAAGAAGTATACGACCAATATGTTGCACTAATGTCTAAGGTCATAGAAACACTACCACAATATGATGCCAATAAAATACAATGGTCATCATCACAGGACAAAGAAAATTATTTTATTGAGAGCTTTATATTACCAACAGAATCTCATTTTCATGTTATGAAGCGTCTTCGGAAAACACGATCTCATTTATTATTTGGCTTATTAGATGATTGTATTTGTGGTGGCGTAAAAGAAATTAAATGCTTCGGCTTGAAAACGAATCATTATTAGTATATTCCCGATAAGTAAAAGGTTTAACATCTTTGGAGGTACAAATTTTGACGAAAGAAATATTACAGCATTTAGAAACAACAAATATTGAAGGATTTCAAAATGATTTAATAGGCTGGTTTACTGCTGAGCAAAGAGATTTACCATGGCGAAAAGACCAGGATCCATATAAGGTATGGGTTTCTGAAATTATGCTCCAACAAACAAGGGTTGATACGGTTATACCGTATTTCAATCGCTTTATAGAAAAGTTTCCTACAATCCATGATCTTGCGGATGCAGATTCTGAAGAGGTATTAAAGGCATGGGAAGGCTTAGGCTATTACTCTAGAGTCCGTAATTTACATGCTGCTGTAAAAGAAGTTAAGGAGAGCTATGGAGGCAAAGTTCCAGACACACCAAAAGAAATTGCACAGTTAAAAGGCGTAGGCCCCTACACTGCTGGAGCTATTTTAAGTATAGCATATGGAGTACCAGAGCCAGCAGTAGATGGGAACGTTATGAGAGTACTCTCAAGAATACTTTCAATTTGGATTGATATTGCAAAGCCTTCTTCGAGAAAGGTGTTTGAAGAAGCCGTTCGGAAACTCATCAGTCACGATAACCCTTCATTCTTTAATCAAGCAATGATGGAGCTTGGCGCAATTGTTTGTACCCCAACCTCACCTTCTTGTCTTTTATGTCCTGTTCGTGAGCATTGCCATGCTTTTGAAGAAGGGGTCCAAACAGAATTGCCAGTGAAAACTAAAACAAAGTCATCAAAAAGAGTTCCTCTTACGGCGACAGTTCTAGCAACGGAAGAAGGAAAGATCTTAATTAGAAAAAGACCTTCTGAGGGACTATTAGCTGATTTGTGGGAATTTCCTTCATATGAAATAAGTGAAGGAAAAGGACGCATTAAACAAGTAACCCATTTAATTGAGCAAGAATACGGGTATGAACCAGCAATAAAACCAGAATTATTAACAAAGATTGAGCATAAATTTTCTCATTTAACATGGGACCTCTCAGTGTATTCAGGTATTATTCCTGATAATGGAAAAACTGTAGATTTCCCTAACAAACTAGTAACAATAGAAGAAATAAAGCAATATGCATTCCCAGTTTCACACCAAAAAATATGGAAAGCATATCTTGATACAATGGTATCCAAAGTATAAAGCGGAGGGACGGACCTCCGCTATTTCTATTGCTTATTATTTTACAACCTGAACATTGTAAGCAATTTCGGTATCGAATATAATTAGTCGTAAGTCACCTTTGTACCGTGAGTGTAATCTGCTTCATTCCGTTTTAAACCACCACGGTTTTCAATTTCTTCTACAATTTCTCTATGAATCGTTTGCCCTTCTGAATTCAAGTAAGGTACGATTTGTTGGAAGGAATGGTGAAAGAAAGCGAGCTCACTTTTATTCCATTCCGTTTTTGGCATCATTGACAATTCAGTAAAGTCTCTCCCAACATACATATATGGATATCCTCCTTAAAGACTTAAAGATAAGAATCACATTTAGTTTTTGTTTGGGACAATGAGATTATGCTATCGAAAGAATTTTGATAAAGGACGGTTAAAAATCATGACACAAAAAGTCGCACTAGTTACAGGTAGTAGTAGAGGAGTAGGAAAAGCAATCGCAATTGAACTAGCAAAAGAAGGCTATGATATTGTTGTGAACTATGCAAGAAGCAAAAGTGCTGCACAAGAAACATTTGAAGAAATTGAGAAATTAGGAAGAAAAGCATTACTAATTCGTGCAAATGTCGGAGATGTGGAGAAAATACGTGGAATGTTTGACGAAATACGTGATGTGTTTGGTCGACTTGATGTATTTGTAAGCAATGCTGCTTCTGGTGTGCTTCGTCCGGTAATGGAGCTAGAGGAGACACATTGGGATTGGACGATGAACATAAATAGTAAAGCCCTTCTATTCTGTGCACAAGAAGCTGCTAAGCTGATGAAAACAGGTGGTAAGATTGTTAGTATTAGTTCACTAGGATCTATTCGATACTTAGATAACTATACAACAGTAGGAGTTTCCAAAGCAGCTGTGGAAGCACTAACACGTTATTTAGCTGTAGAGCTAGCCCCTAAAGGGATCGTAGTAAATGCCGTGTCGGGTGGGGCCATTGATACGGATGCTTTAAAGCATTTCCCAAATCGTGAGGAGCTTTTAGAGGATGCTCGATCAAAAACTCCCGCTGGCAGAATGGTTGAAATTGAGGACCTAGTGAAAACGGTCATGTTCTTAGTTTCTGACGATTCTTCTATGATTCGTGGCCAAACCATAATTGTAGATGGTGGACGTTCCTTACTGGTGTAAGGAAAGAAAATATTCGCAATTTTTTTTCTTAAAGTTTTTTGGATAGTCACCTTCCACGCTGTACATAATACTTTTGTGGAGGTGATTACAATGGCAAAGCAACCAAACCAAACTACTTCTGGTACTAACGTTCAACACGTTAAACAACAAAACGCTCAATCAGCTCAAGGTCAATCTCAGCAATTCGGTACTGAGTTTGCATCTGAAACTGATGTGCAACATGTAAAACAACAAAACCAACAAGCTGAAGCTAACAAAGCTAAAAACTCTGGTGGTCAATACTAATTGACCGAGTAGCACTCCTCAAGGGGAGTGCTTTTTTTAATGGTTTAGAAAACCCCTGGCTATGCCGGGGGTTCTAGAAAGCTTATAGCGTGGTATTAAAAAAACCTCACTTCCATGATAGGATAAAGTTGGTTTCCCGACCACTTCATTCCGTCATAGAAGGAGGAATGCCCTGTGAAGGACATGAACAGTTCAGCACATAAAACATGGAAAATTGTAGGTATCACATAGTATTTGCGCCAAAATACAGAAGACAGATCATTTATGGGAAATATAAAAAGAGCATTGGACAAATAATAAGAGATTTATGTGAATGGAAAGGTGTCATCATACATGAAGCAAACGCCTGTCCAGATCACATCCATATGTTAGGAAGTATTCCACCTAAGTTAAGTGTATCTCAGTTCATGGGGTATTTAAAAGGAAAAAGTAGTCTCATGCTCTTCGAATTACCCCTTTTTACCGTGGTTGTTTTCCACCATGTTTCTCGCCTAATAACCATATGCTGATTGGTTCTTAGCTTGGCGGACCGGACATTTGTTCCGCTATTTCAACGTTTTAGGGCAATTTATCGTGTTTGCCGGACATCTGTTCCGTTATTTCCCCTATTTTCAGCTTCCGAAGTAGCATTCTGGTTAAATAGCGGATTATATGTCCGGTTCACTGACCACTATTGCCATTTTTGGCTAAATAGCGGAATATTTGTCCGCTTACAATCCTACTCTTTATAAAATTTCCCCTGTTTCCCGTGGTTAATTCCCACCATGTCTCTCTCTCACCTATATCTATATACTGATTGCTGCTCAGCTTGCCGGACCGGACATTTGTTTCGCTATTTCAACGTTTTAGAGCAATTTATCGTGTTTGCCGGACCGACATGCCAATATGAAATACAGATATGGGAATCGGAAATTTTGGTGTAGGGGTTTTTATGTTGATACAGTAGGCAGAAATAAGAAACAAATACAAGAATATATTAAGAATCAGCTAAAAGAAGATTATATGGCCGACCAGTTAACATTATTCGAAGAAATCGATCCGTTTACGGGACAAAAAAATCGGAAGAAATAAAGAAATTCTCTAGAATTAGTGAGTGGATGTGGTGCAGAAGGGAAACCCATTCAGTGGGCCTTTAAGGCCGAGGCCGGTAAGAGAGGCTTTCAGCCGCAGAACAAACCACCAGTTCACACTGGTGGTTTTGATTTAGTGTTACAACTTTAGTTGTGATTATGAAAGCATTCTAATAAAAGAATACATAGTAGAAAAAATACGACAAAACTGGTGTCTAAGTGACAGAACTAGTCAAAGGGAATTCAGAATAATAATCGAATGTTATGAATACAGGCAAAAATAGGGATGGTGACTAAAATGCAAGAGTTTACAACACTTGTGACAAATCAGCTTAAAACGATGGATAAGCTTTTGTTCTTACAATCCGAGGTTGAACGATGTCAGGAAGTAGAGAAGAAGTTAGTCGAACTACAAGAAGTCGCAAAGGCACATTCCATTAGACTTGAAATTTCAAATATGAAAAGCGAACTACGAGAAATTCAAAAAGAATTCGAAAAACAAACAAACGACATCATCCGCTCCTACCAACAAGAAAAAATGCCCGTATAACCCCAAAAGGCCATCCTTCAACAAAGGATAGCCTTTTTTATTGCCAAAAATAAATATTTATCTGCCATAGAGTAATAGCCGCCACTTGTAAAAATACAGAGTTGCTTGGAACGGAAGGTGCTTGACTCCTGCGGGAATAGCGGGACAGGTGAGACCCCGCAGGAGCGTAGCGAGTGTCTAGCTCTGGCTCGCAGGGACTAGTGGATTTCACAAGTCCTCCTACGATAAGTCAACATCGACTCACTACGTTCGTCGTGTTTCCTTTATCTCGTGCGGTTTGCTCCAATCCATCCGTCCCTAGGCGCTCCCCTCCGCTTTTCTTTGAGGAGGCTCACCTCGCACCCCGCGGAAAGCAAGCACCCTGGAGTGGAAAGCAACGGCCCATTCAAAAAATCCACCAAATCCACCCAAATATTAGCAGCTATTATGTATAAACAAGAAAATAAAAACCGATTTGTTTTAAAATTATGCATGAAACGTTATAATAGTAAAATAGACTTTCAAAATATTATGTATATAGGACGGAAAGAAGGGGAGACGATGGTGGTTCCCAAGGAAGGGCAAACAATACAAGTACATAGCTATAAACATGACGGGAATATACATAGAATCTGGGAAGAACTCACAGTTTTGAAAAGTACAAAATCAATGGTAATCGGTGGGAATGATCGGACTCTCGTTACCGAATCGGATGGCAGGACTTGGATTACACGTGAACCTGCAATATGTTATTTTCATTCAGAGTTATGGTTCAATATTATTTGTATGATTCGAGAAGATGGCATTTATTATTATTGTAATTTAAGCTCACCTTATGTTTATGATCACGAAGCATTGAAATACATAGATTATGACCTAGACATAAAAGTGTTTCCTGACATGACGTATACGTTACTCGATGAGGATGAATATGAGGCACACGGGAAGCTATATGGCTATCCTGATGTCATTGATCATATATTAAAACGTAATGTGGACAAGCTTGTACGTTGGATTCGACAAAGAAAAGGTCCATTTGCTCCGGACTTTATTGATATATGGTATGAGCGATTTTTAACCTTCAGAAGATAAGTAATTCAATAATAGCAGGAAAACCTGTTGGAGTGTTTCAACAGGTTTTTTATGTGCTATAAAAGAGGATAGATCCTATTCCCACCTGAAACATCTCAGAAAGGATATTCTTTTACGATTTAAACAAAACTATGCTAAGGTTAGTGTTCAGTCCTCCAAAAAACTCTGATATAAACATAGAAAGGAGTGACATAATGGATGTTATTAAACGCTATCTCAAATTCGTTAAACCATATCGGTGGCAAATAATAGGAACGATTCTTATTGGCTTAATAAAATTTGCCATTCCATTGCTGATTCCGATTTTGATTAAATATGTGATTGATGATATCGTAGGTAGTTCGGAATTAACTTCTAATGAAAAAACTTCTGAGTTAATAAAAATCATGGGATTCATGCTTGTAATCTTTTTAATTGTGCGACCACCTGTTGAGTATTATCGTCAATATTTTGCTCAATGGACAGGAAATAAAATCCTATATGATATCCGTGACAGACTTTATGATCATACACAAAAACTAAGTTTTAAATTCTATTCTAACACAAAAGCTGGGGAAATTATCTCCAGGGTAATAAATGATGTAGAGCAAACGAAGAACTTTGTAGTAACAGGACTTATGAATTTATGGTTAGATGGAGCTACCATCATTATTGCGCTTTGTATCATGTTTTCGATGAATGTAAAGCTTACCATTGTTTCGCTTATTGCCTTTCCTTTTTACGCTATCTCTGTAAAGTATTTTTTTGGTCGCCTGAGAGGTTATACTCGTGAACGATCGCAAGCATTAGCAGAAGTTCAAAGTTATTTACACGAGCGAGTTCAAGGTATGGCGGTTATTAAATCGTTTGCTATTGAGGATCATGAGCAGAATCAATTTCAAACACAAAATAGTAATTTCCTACAGAAGGCACTAAAGCACACGAGCTGGAATGCAAAGGCATTTGCTGTCGTTAATACAATTACTGATATTAGTCCACTATTAATCATCGGGTACGCTGGTTATGAGGTCATTCAAGGGAACTTAACAATTGGAACGATGGCCGCATTCATTGCTTATATTGATCGCCTATATAATCCACTTCGCCGTATGGTGAACTCCTCTACTACATTAACGCAGTCTATTGCCTCGATGGACCGTGTATTTGAATATATTGATGAGAAGTATGATATAGATGATGAGCCAGGCGCTGTTGAATGCAAGGATGTTAAGGGAAAAATAGAGTTTCAAAATGTATCATTTAAATATGATGAAAAAGAAAATGAGGTTCTCGAGAATATCGATCTTACTATTCAACAAGGAGAAACGATTGCCTTAGTTGGAATGAGTGGTGGAGGAAAGTCTTCTCTTGTAAGTCTGATTCCGAGGTTCTATGATCCGACTTCTGGAGGAATCTATTTAGATGGAACAGACATCCGCCAATTTAAAGTTCGGAGCTTACGAGACAAAATTGGAATGGTACTTCAGGATAATATTTTATTCAGTGACTCTGTAAGTGCCAATATCAGAATTGGGAAACCAGAAGCTTCGAAGGAAGAAGTCATTGCGGCAGCAAAAGCAGCTAATGCACATGATTTTATTATGAATTTGCCAAATGGATATGACACAAAGGTCGGAGAGAGAGGCGTTAAGCTTTCTGGTGGACAAAAGCAAAGGGTGGCGATTGCAAGGATTTTTATAAAAAATCCACCTATTCTTATACTAGATGAAGCAACCTCAGCACTTGATTTAGAGAGTGAACATTTAATTCAGGAATCTTTAGAGCAGCTTGCAAAGGACCGAACAACGTTTATCGTGGCACATCGATTATCGACGATTACACATGCTGACCGAATCATTCTTATGGAACATGGTAAAGTCATCGAATCCGGACCGCATTATGAACTAATGGAAGCAAAAGGAAATTATTATCGATTATTTCAAGTGCAACAATTGGATCAATAGAGAAAAAAAAGACGCATCAGACAGACTTAGGGAGAAACCCTTATCTGTTTGATGCGTTTTTATTATTTTCTCTACTAAAGTAAAAATCTGTGTCATACAAGCTCGTATTCATCATATATATAGGCTAATGCAAGAGTAAATGATACTTGATTGAATCAAATTAGAGATACTTAATCAAAACAACATTCTGAATTTTTGCATAATCGGACAAGTTAACAATATATATGGCTTAAGAAAAGAAATTTTACCGTGGAGGAATGTTAAATGAGTTCAAGTAGTAACACTCCATTATTAAAGGTAGAAAATTTAAGAACTTCCTTTTTTACGGATGATGGAGAAATTCCTGCAGTTGATAATGTTAGCTTCCACATTAACGAAGGGGAGATTCTCGGAGTAGTAGGTGAATCAGGGTGTGGAAAAAGTGTGACGTCACTTTCCATCATGGGACTAGTTCCGAGCCCACCTGGGAGGGTTGTTGGGGGGAGCATTCTTTATGACGATGAAGATTTGACGAGAGCAACTGAGAAAAGAATGCGTACCATTCGAGGAAATGAAATCGCAATGATTTTCCAAGAACCGATGACTTCTTTAAATCCTGTATTTACAATTGGTGATCAATTAACCGAGGTCATTCGTTTACATAAGAAGGTAGGCAAAAAAGAAGCGAATGAACGTGCAATTGAAATGATGAAACTTGTAGGTCTTCCAAGAGCGGAAGAGCTTTTACGTAACTATCCTCACCAATTATCTGGAGGCATGAGACAAAGAGTAATGATCGCAATGGCGATGGTCTGTGATCCGAAGGTATTAATTGCTGACGAACCGACCACTGCTTTAGATGTCACGATTCAAGCTCAAATTCTAAAGCTCATGAGAAAACTGAATCAAGAATTGAATACAGCAGTACTTTTGATTACGCATGATCTAGGAGTAGTTGCCGAGACTTGTGAAAGAATTGTTGTCATGTACTCTGGAAAGGTTGTGGAAGAGGGAAGGGTTGAAGAAATCTTTAAAAATCCACAGCATCCTTACACAAAAGGGCTCATTCAGTCTGTTCCGGATATGAGATATAAGCAAAGTCGTTTGTATTCAATACCAGGCAGCGTACCGAAGCCAGGCTCTATTCGAGAAGGCTGTCGATTTGCAGCTCGTTGTGAGCATGCATTTGATCGTTGCGTTTCCGAAACACCTGATTTGTATGAAACAGAAAGTGGTCATAAAACAAGATGTTTCCTATATACCGAACGAGAGGAGGAGGCATATGACAGAAATTCTATTAAAGGTTGATAATTTAAAAAAACACTTTCCAATTACCGGAGGAGTTTTTGGAAAGACGGTTGGACATGTAAAGGCTGTTGATGGTGTCTCCTTTCATGTGAAAAAAGGGGAAACGCTTGGAATTGTAGGGGAAAGTGGATGTGGCAAATCTACTACGGGTCGAATGCTGATGAGACTGATTGAAGCATCAGATGGAAGTATCACGTTTGAAGATAAGGAGATTTCAAAACTATCAATCTCTGAAATGAGAAGGGTACGTAGGGAAATGCAGATGGTGTTTCAAGATCCTTTTGCATCACTAAATCCGAGACATACAGTAGAAAAAATATTGGAAGAACCATTGAAAGTACACGGAATTGGATCTTCAGCAGAAAGAAGAAAAAGAGTTCATGAAATGCTGGAGATTGTTGGGCTAAGTAGTTATCATGCAAAGCGTTATCCACATCAGTTTAGCGGTGGTCAGCGTCAACGGATTGGTATTGCAAGAGCTCTTATGACAAAGCCAAAGCTTATTATTGCCGATGAACCTGTATCGGCATTAGATGTATCGATACAATCACAGGTACTGAATCTGATGCAGGATCTACAGAAAGAGTTTGGGCTAACTTATATCTTTATTGCCCATGACTTAGGGGTTGTCCGTCATATCAGTGACAGAGTTGGGGTGATGTATCTCGGTAAGCTTGTTGAACTTAGTGATAGTGAGAGGTTATATAATGACCCCTTACATCCTTATACGCAAGCACTCCTCTCGGCAGTTCCAATTCCAGATCCAGATTTTGAGAGAGAGACGATTCTTTTACAAGGAGATATTCCAAGTCCATCAAATCCACCAAGTGGCTGTGCATTTCATACAAGGTGTCCTCATGCGACAGAAATCTGTAAGCAGAAGGTACCGGAATTTATTGAACAATCTGGGCATTATGTTGCTTGTCATCTTTACGGATAGATAAGCACAAAAAATATATAATGCATTTATTTAAGGGGGAATTAGCGTGAGAAAAAGTTATGCATTGCTGTTAGTACTTTTACTAACAGTTTCTACAGTGTTATTCGGCTGTGGTCAATCATCAGGGGGAAGTGACTCAAAGACATTAATCTTTGGTCGTGGTGGAGATTCTGTAGCACTTGATCCCGCAGCTGTAACAGACGGGGAGTCGTTCAAAGTGACGAAAAATATTTTTGAGACTCTTGTTGATTTTGGCCAACAAGATACAACGATTCATCCAGGTTTAGCAAAAGAATGGGACGTTTCTTCTGATGGGTTAACGTATACGTTTACACTTCAAGAAGGAGTAAAATTCCAAGATGGCACAGACTTTAATGCCGATGCAGTTGTTACAAACTTTGAGCGTTGGGCAAATGGCTCTAAGGATGAATTCTACTATTATGCATCGATGTTTGGTGGATTCAAAGGAGATGAAGGTCACGTTATTCAAGAAGTGAAAGCTGTTGATGAAACGACAGTTGAATTCACTCTAAAGCGTCCACAAGCTCCGTTCTTAAAGAACCTAGCTATGAGCCCGTTCGCAATTGTAAGTCCAAAGGCTCTTGATGAATTAGGCGATAAGCTTGGAGAAGCACCAACAGATGCTGGTACAGGTCCATTTAAGTTTGTTGAGTGGAAGCGTAACGATAAAATTGTTTT
The DNA here is from genome assembly GCA_003667865.1 of Rossellomorea marisflavi. Classification (GTDB taxonomy): domain Bacteria; phylum Bacillota; class Bacilli; order Bacillales; family Bacillaceae_B; genus Rossellomorea; species Rossellomorea marisflavi_C. Next base: position 2,362,717 of record CP033051.1, read on the forward strand.
AGAGAAAAACGAGGATTACTGGAACGAAGGCTATCCGAAGTTAGATCAAGTTATCTTTAAATCTATTCCTGAGAATTCAGCTCGTTTAAATGCATTAATTTCAGGCGAAATCGATTTAGCAGATGGAATCAATCCAAGTGATGCTGCTAAGGTGGAAGCAGAAGAAGGGTTACAAATTTTTGAAAGACCTTCTATGAATGTTGGATACTTAGGTCTTACAACAACAAGAGAACCTTTTGATGATCCAAAGGTACGCCAGGCGTTAAACTACGCAATTGACCGTCAAGCAATTGTCGATGCGTTTTTTGAAGGGAAAGCGGAAGTAGCTAAAAATCCAATTCCTCCAGTTATCGGAGGCTATAATGATTCAATTGAAGCATACGAATACAACCCTGAAAAAGCGAAGGAATTATTAGCAGAAGCAGGACATCCAGACGGTTTTGAAATGGATCTATGGGCAATGCCAGTACCTCGTCCATATATGCCAGATGGTCAGAAAGTAGCGGAAGCTATTCAATCAAATCTTGCCGATGTTGGAATTAAAGCTGAGATTGTCACATATGAGTGGGCAACGTATTTAGAAAAAGCTCGTAATGGTGAGGCAGACGCATTCTTGCTTGGTTGGACTGGCGATAATGGAGATGCTGACAACTTCTTATATGTGCTACTTGATAAAGATAATATTGGAAGTAACAACTATACGTATTATAGCAATGATGAGCTTCACGATATTTTAATAGAAGCACAAACGGAAATTGATGAAGAGAAACGTAAAGAGCTTTACATGCAAGCTCAAGAAATTATTCATGAGGATGCTCCTTGGGTACCATTAGCACACTCAACACCTTTATTAGCTGGTAAAAAAGACATTGTAAACTTCTATCCACATCCAACAGGATCAGATAAATTAGGCGAAACAGATTTTCAATAATGCTGCAAATAGGGGAGATGTCATTTGATTTCTCCCCTATTGTATATATTGGATGACAACCAGTAATACAACCTGAACGATAAGAGGTGAAAATTAATGCTTCGATATATAATTAGAAGGATTTTACAGCTTGTTCCTGTTTTACTAGGAATGACGCTTATTGTATTTTCCATTATCCGTGCCATTCCAGGGGATCCTGCTCAAGTAATCCTCGGACAGCAAGCCTCTAAGGAAGCGATTGCTGCTTTACGAGACAAGCTTGGCTTAGATAATCCGTGGTACATTCAATATTTTGACTATATGAAAGGCCTATTAACAGGCGATTTAGGTGAGTCAATTCGGACGAAAGTAGCCATTTCACAAGAGATTTGGCCGTATCTTGCTGCTACTTTTGAGTTATCCATTGTGGCAATCATTATTGCAGTAGTCATTGGTGTGAATGCTGGGATCATTAGTGCATGGTTTCAAAAGTCTTGGTTTGATTATACTGCGATGATTCTTGCGTTAATTGGTGTCTCAGTTCCTATTTTCTGGTTAGGTCTAATGGAACAATGGATTTTCGCACTTCAGCTTGATGCATTTCCAACTACAGGAAGAGAAAATATTCGTAATCCAGTCGATGCCATTACCCATTTATATATTGTAGATACGATCATCCAGGGTAGGTTTGATCAGTTGTTTGAGGTGTTAAGACATTTGGTTCTACCTGGTATCGCTCTTGCTACAATACCAATGGCTATTATTGCAAGAATGACACGTTCGAGTATGCTTGAAGTGATGCGATCTGATTATATTCGAACAGCACGGGCGAAAGGTTTGAGCATGTTTTTTGTGGTGTACAAGCACTCACTAAAGAACGCCGTCATTCCAGTATTAACGGTTATCGGGTTACAGATGGGATTATTATTAGGTGGTGCCATCTTAACAGAAACGATCTTTGGTTGGCCAGGTATTGGTCGATATATTTATGAAGCGATTAACTTCCGTGATTATCCTGTTATTCAATCTGGCATTCTCGTTGTAGCAACGATTTTTGTCACCATTAATTTAATCGTTGACCTTCTTTATGCTGCAGTAGATCCGAGAATAAAATACGACTAACACCATTCAAAAAAGAGGTGAGGTTATATGGCAGAATTAGCTCCAAATTCTAATGAAATCAAAGCATCTGTTCAAGAAGAAGTGAACTCACCATGGAGAGATGCATACAAAAGCTTTGTCAAAAATAAAGCAGCTGTAGTTGGTTTCTTTATTGTTGTGTTTTTTATTATCATTGCTTTCACAGCACCTTTTATTGCGCCCCAAGGCATTAATGAACAGATGTTAGAGAAAAGGCTCCAGCCTCCTTCAGCTGAGCATTGGCTTGGAACAGATGACTTTGGCCGCGATATTTTATCCAGAATCATGCATGGTGCTAGAATCTCTTTAACAGTTGGATTCTTCGCTGTTGTGGGATCAGCAGTCGTAGGAAGCCTATTAGGAATAGTAGCTGGCTATTATGGGCGGTGGGTTGATACCATCATTTCACGTATCTTTGATATCTTACTTGCCTTTCCTAGTATTCTATTAGCTATTGCAGTTGTTGCAGCACTAGGTCCGTCCCTTAGAAATGCTTTGATTGCTATCGCAATTATTAACATTCCGAACTTTGGACGATTGATTCGATCGCGCGTGTTGAGTGTAAAGGAAGAGGAGTATGTGATGGCGGCAAAGGCTATTGGGATGAGTGATAGACGAATCCTTATTAGTCATATTCTTCCGAATAGTGTTGCGCCGATTATTGTTCAGGGTACATTAGCTATTGCAACCGCGATTATTGAAGCAGCTGCATTAGGCTTTCTTGGCCTTGGAGCACAAGCACCCGATCCAGAGTGGGGGAAAATGTTATCAGATGCCCGCCAATTTATGACCCAGGCACCATGGACGATGATTTTTCCAGGGTTGGCAATCATGTTAACGGTATTAGGCTTCAATCTTATGGGAGATGGATTGCGTGATGCTCTCGATCCGAAAATGAAAAATTAAAAACCGTCTAAGGGGAACCCCTAGACGGTTTTTTTACATTTCTGTCTCTTGGATACTGATTTCATTCTCATCCTTATGATAGGACTGAAAGCTAGTGATTAATGTTTCAAGATGACGAAGCTGTTCGTCATAATCAAATATCGCTGAAAAGATATGCAATAGATGGAAGGTCTCAAAGTCTTGATCCTTATAATGAACCTGTACCTCTGAAAGAAAACTTTCTAATAGCTCCTTACGACCTGTGTAGTCATTAGAGTAATGTGGATCTGTAGAAACAGTTTGCATTTTACCAATAAACTTTAATAGAAGCTGTTCGTGATAGGTTGTCAAACTATTTAATTGATCATTTATTACAGATTGAACCTCTTCAGGTAAATGAGCAATATCATTTTCAAATCGTGTAATTCTTTTTAAAATTTCTAAACTTCTATGTGTAGTTGACATCATTTGTCTGTAAATGACGAGTTTACGATTCTTAGCTAGTGTAGATGCTTTAAAATAATTCCGTTCTTCTTTATAGAGCAGATATATTTGGTCTACTTTAATAAGGTTTTCTTTCAATCTCTCTAAGTCTTTTTTTAATAGATGAAATTCACTTGCATGTCTTGTACTTAGACGAATCCATTTTAGAATTTCTTCTGTTGAGGAATCCAATTTATGATAAAGCTTTGTTTCATACTTTGGAGGAAGAAATACAAGGTTAATTAAAAAGGATGCAAATACCCCAATCATAATGGTTGCAAAGCGAATAAGTGAAAACTGTATAAAGTCTTCATTTTGTACTTCCATGATCGCAATTAATGTTACTAGTGCAAGTCCAATCGTATTTTCTAGTTTGAGCTTAATAATAATTGAAATTGTAATGATGGCTGCGAGGCCAACAATGACAACATGACTTCCAAATAATAATACAAAGCTAATTGCGATAAATGCCCCAATAAGATTAGCTTGAATTTGTTCAATAACGGTTAAATAGGATCGATAAATTGTCGGCTGAACAGCAAAAACTGCAGCAATGGCAGCAAAGACCGGTGATGGCAGTTCTAGTAGCTCAGATACAAATAAAGCTAAAACAATCGCAATCCCCGTTTTCAGGATGCGCGCACCAAGTTTCATTACAAAACCCTCTCTTATACATTACAATAGAATATTTTCACTACTCATTGAAATTACATGAAGAAGTAGAAATAGTAAAGACCTATATTCATTTATTTCCGAATATAGGCCGTTGAAAACATTTAAGTGATTATGGACTTATGTTACTATTCATATCTTCTGGTTTTAAAATGAATAAATTGACTACTGAGTTCTTTGAGTTTGGGCATGCAACATTAGAGCAATGGCACTAGTAAGATTTAATACAATACCAATCATTACTAATACCCACTTAAATATTGAGTCATTTAGAGTATTACTGATAACTAAAGCACCGTTCCCTATAGCTAACAATGATAGAAAAAAGCAAGTTTATTTTTCATAGCCAGCACAAAATTCCGTATGTAGCTGAGAGAATGCCTTCTCAACTGCAGCTAGCGTAATTTGAATGTCTTCTTCCGTATGCTCTGTTGTTAAGAACCATGCTTCATATTTAGAAGGTGCAAGGTTAACTCCTTGATTTAGCATTAGCTTAAAGAAGCGAGCAAACATTTCTCCATCTGTTGCTTCAGCCTGCTCATAATTCACGACTCGTTCTCTTGTGAAATAAACAGTTAGCGCTCCTTTTAATCGGTTAATTGTAATTGGAGTACTGTATTTTTCTGCTGCTTGAAGAATTCCTTCTTCTAAAATTTTCCCGAGACGGTCCATTTCCTCATAAACTCCATCTCGCTTCAAGACTTCTAAACAGGCAATTCCGGATTGAATAGATGCTGGGTTTCCAGCCATTGTTCCAGCTTGGTAAGCAGGGCCTAATGGCGCAACCTTTTCCATAATATCAACTCTACCACCATATGCACCGATTGGAAGTCCACCACCGATGATTTTGCCTAATGCGGTTAAGTCTGGCTTTACATTCAGCATATCTTGAGCGCCACCATACATGAATCGGAATGCTGTAATCACTTCATCGTAAATAACAAGAGCGCCTTTAGCATGAGATATCTCGTTTACTTGCTCTAAGAAGCCTTCAAATGGCTCTACGATTCCGAAGTTTCCAACGATAGGTTCAACAAGAACGCCCGCAATTTCATCTCCCCATTTATCCATTGCTTCCTTAAAAGGTTCAATGTCATTAAACGGTACTGTAATCACCTCTTGCGCAATACTCTTAGGTACTCCGGCTGAGTCAGGTGTACCAAGCGTTGATGGACCAGATCCTGCTGCAACTAATACTAGGTCTGAATGACCGTGGTAACAGCCGGCAAATTTAATAATCTTGTCTCGTCCTGTGTAGGCTCTAGCAACACGAATTGTTGTCATCACTGCTTCTGTCCCTGAATTAACAAATCGAACCTTCTCTAGTGAAGGCATTGCTTCTTTCAGCATTTTTGCAAATGTAACTTCGTGCTCTGTAGGTGTACCGTATAAGATTCCATTTTCAGCAGCTTGCATAATAGCATTCGTAATATGTGGATGTGCATGGCCTGTAATAATCGGACCATAGGCAGCAAGATAATCAATATATTTGTTACCATCGACATCCCAGAAGTATGCTCCTTTAGATTTTTTCATGGCAACTGGTGCTCCACCGCCTACGGCTTTATAAGAACGTGACGGGCTATTGACCCCTCCGACGATATGTTCTAGTGCTTCTTTATGTATTTCTTCAGATCTGGTGAAGTTCATACTTTTCCTCCTAAAGTTAATGTTCGTTCTTATTGTAGTATGTGGTATCTAAAAGGGCAAACCAAAGGTTGAGAAGGATAAGAAACAAATCTCGGAACCTAAATATTTTACCGAGATGTGTTAAAATAGTCGGTGGTAAAACTGGCTAACAAATAGGAGGAACAGATATGAATGCCATAGAAGTGAAGGGACTAAGGAAAGAGTTTAAATCGTTCTCAAGCAGAAACGGTTTAAAAGGGGCCTTCCGGGACTTATTTACAAGAAATTATAAAGTGATATCTGCGGTAAATGATATCCATTTTAACGTGAAACAAGGAGAAATGGTTGGCTATATAGGAGAAAACGGAGCGGGCAAATCTACAACTATTAAAATGTTAACTGGAATTCTAACACCTACAGCAGGTGAGCTAACAGTTAATGGAATGAACCCCCACAAAAACCGAGAGAAATTTGTACAAACGATTGGCGTTGTATTCGGACAACGATCACAGCTTTGGTGGGATATTGCAGTACAAGAATCATTTCAATTACTAAAGAAAGTATACAAAGTACCTGATCAACAATATAAGGAACACATGGATCACGTAATTGAAACACTAGGTATTGGACCTTTATTAGATAAACCAGTGCGAAAGCTTTCTTTAGGACAAAGAATGAGATGTGAATTAGCAGCAGCTTTAGTCCACAACCCACCTCTACTATTTTTAGATGAACCGACAATCGGATTAGATGTTCTTGTAAAGCTAAAAATCCGTCAATTTCTAAAAGAAATCAATGAAAAATATAATACAACGATTCTATTAACTACTCATGATTTAACCGACATCGAAGCCTTGTGTGAAAGAGTTATCATGTTAGATGAAGGAAGTATTATCTATGATGGTGCTCTTAAACAATTAAAGAATAACTGGGGAGACCAAAAAGAGATTCACTTTCAGTTTTTAGAGGAAATTAGCATGGAGCATTTATATCATGTGACGCGAGAAGCCTCTGTTGAGTGGTCGTTTGATGAAGAGAACCAAATCTATAAAGCAATGATTGATGCTGATGAAGAAAAAATCTCGAAGTTAATTGGTTTGGTCGTTACAGCCTTTAAAGTAAAGGATATGAAAATTCAAGAAATCACGACAGAGGAAATTATCCGAAATATATATGAAAAGGGATCTGTTTCGTAATGACTAAGATCCTGCTGATAAAAGGAAGTGACAATCTTGGCTAAGTATATCGAGATGATTCGCATTCGTTTTTTAATGATGCTTGCTTATCGAACAAATTATTATAGTGGCATTTTAATTTATAGTATTAATATCGGTGCTTATTATTTTTTATGGCAGGCTATTTACGGTGGGAAAGAAGATATAGAAGGTCTATCCGTCATTCAAATGACGACATATATCGCAATCTCATGGATGGCAAGAGCTTTTTACTTTAATAATATTGACCGAGAAATCGCAACGGAAATTAAGGAAGGAAAAGTGGCAGTTGAACTAATACGTCCTTATAACTATCTCGGGATGAAAACGATGCAGGGGTTAGGTGAGGGCATTTTTCGTCTTCTATTCTTTTCTTTCCCTGGAATGATTATCGTTAGCTTTATCTTTCCTTTACAAGTATCTGTAAATTTACAAACTTGGTTATTCTTTGCATTATCTATTATTTTTAGTTTTATTATTAATACTCAAATTAATTTACTAACAGGTATTACGACATTCTTTCTTTTTAATAATGATGGCTTAATTCGTGCAAAGAGGGTTGTAATTGATCTATTCTCTGGACTATTATTGCCGATTCATTTCTTTCCTTTATGGGCTCAAGATATTATGGGATATCTCCCTTTTCAAAGTATTAGCTATGTACCAAGCATGATTTTTACAGAAGGAATTGTTGGAAATGCGGTCACACAAGCCATTTTAATGCAAGTGTTTTGGTCAGTGCTCCTTCTTATTCCCATACAAATTCTCTGGTATTTTGCTCGAAAACAAATGATTATCCAAGGAGGGTGACAGATGTTTTACCTTGAAATGTTTAGTCGGTATGTCGCCCAGTATATGAAAACGAGGCTTCAGTATCGAATCGATTTACTAGTAGAAATAGTGTCTGATTTATTGTTTCAGGCAGTTAATTTAATATTTATTTTAGTTGTATTCGGACATACCCAATTCTTGAGTGGGTGGAGCCGTGATGAGATTATCTTTATTTATGGATTTTTCCTAGTGCCGTATGCCATTTTCTCTTCGTTCTTTAATATATGGGATTTTAATGATCGTTATATTGTAAAAGGGGAATTTGATCGAATCCTTACAAGACCCATTCATAGTTTGTTTCAAGTGATTCTTGAACGAATGGAACTAGAGTCATTGTTCGGGGTGGTTACGGGTATCGTTGTCATGTTTTATGCGGGCAATCGTTTAGATCTTGATATTTCATGGTTTGATCCACTGGTGTTTATTATTTTGGTTCTCGGTGGAGCTCTCGTGTATGCAGGAATATTTGTGATGATTGCTAGTATCAGCTTTTGGTCAGATTCAAAAACCTCCATTATGCCCATGATGTACAACATTGGAAATTATGGAAGATATCCTGTTGATATTTATAACGGGGTTATCCGATTTGTTCTAACATGGATTTTACCGTTTGCATTTGTAGGGGTTTATCCTGCTGCCTACTTTCTGAATAAATCCGACTGGTACGTTTATTCATTCCTAACTCCGGTTATGGGAATTCTCTTTTTCTGCTTGTCTGTATTTCTCTGGAATGAAGGAGTAAAAAAGTACCGAGGTGCAGGAAACTAAAGCATGTTTTTCTCATTTTCCGCGTAAAGATAGAAAGACAAGCAAGGAAATGAGGATAGGACAATGCTCTATTTGATTCTTTTTTGTATTATTCTATGTATTTTCATGAGCTTGAAGGGTCTGTTTTTTCCCTCAGAAACAAGAGAACATCAGCTATCTATGCGTAATTTTCTCTACCTGGGGCTATGCTATGTGACGATTATGCTAGGCTTTGGATTAGTATTTCTTTTATTAGAAATGGAAGGATTCCACATTTTAAAAGAGAATGACCAGCTTGTTGATGGAGATTATGCTGATCACTTTTTTACGTCAATGTATTTTAGCGGGATAACGCTTTTCTCCGTAGGCTATGGTGATGTAACGCCCATTGGTATAGGGCGAGGGATTGCTTTAGTTGAAGCATGGTTAGGGTATACGATACCTGCAGCTTTTGTAGTGAAGTCAATCTTTTTAAATGATCAATCAGAAAAAACACTATAATTTGTATTTCATTACAGATTTCGATACGCTACACATATAAAACCGTTTATATGGAGGGAAAGCATATGTCAGTCGAACTAACGAAATCTGCTCTTGATATGGAACTGATGGCAAGTAATGGTGAAACTGTTCGATTACGAGATTATAAAGGAAAGAACATCGTATTATACTTTTATCCAAAAGATATGACACCAGGTTGTACAACAGAAGCATGTGATTTCAGAGATCATCACGAAAGCTTTGAAGATGTTAATGCCGTTATTCTAGGTGTTTCGCCGGATCCATTGGACAAACACGAGAAATTTGTGGACAAACATGGACTTCCATTCTTGCTTCTTGTTGATGAGGATCATAAGCTTGCAGAAGAACTTGACGTGTGGAAGCTTAAAAAGAACTTTGGTAAAGAGTATATGGGAATTGAACGATCTACCTTTATCATTGACACAGAAGGAAATATCGTAAAGGAATGGAGAAAGGTGAAAGTGAAAGGGCATGTTGAAGAGGCGTTAGAGTATATTCAAGATCATCTAGGTGCATGACCATTTTTCTTTTGGGGAGGCTTTTGTCCATTCACTTTTGCTCTATGTACATATTGTAAAGTAGGGCATACCTCCTCATATAAGTCTCGTTATAAGGACTGTGACATAAGTGAACTTGCTTATGTGTGCAGTCCTCTTTTTTATAGGGGAAATATCATTGACTGTAAGTGAATTTATATTGAGATGCTTATTAAGTGAGCATAGTAACTAGTATTTTATTTCGGATTTGTTAAACTGCATTTTATATAAGCTCAGAGCTACTTTCCGCTCCAGGTGCTTGACTCCCGCCCCGCGGAAAGCAAGCACCTGGAGCGGAAAGTAGCGGTCGTTTTTAAAAGAGACTGATTAACACACTCAGCTTTCTAATATCCAATTCCCAAATCCGATGGTAAAATATATACAAAAACAAGGGGAGCGCTTACAATGAATATCCTTTTTACGTTTGAGCCAGTACCATACTTAGTAGAAGATATCGAGAATCAATTTCCAAACTGTACATTTTCATATGTTAAAAGAATTGCTGACGAACAGGATAAACTACAGGATGCCGAAATTATTGTAACGTATGGTGAGGATCTTACAGATGAACAAATTAAACGTGCAGAGAAGCTGAAGTGGATTATGGTTGCTTCTGCAGGATTAGAAAAAATGCCTTTTAAAGCCATAAAGGCAAAAAACATTCTTGTGACAAACGCTAAAGGAATACATAAAGTCCCTATGGCAGAGTTTACATTAGGTTTAATGCTTCAACATGTTAAAAACTTTACATCAATAAAAAAACAAGAAGAACAGCAAAATTGGAGTAGAAGATTACCAATGTCTGAACTGTATGGAAAGACAGTCCTTATTCTAGGGGCAGGTGCTATTGGAGGAGAGCTTGCTAGGTTAGCGAAAGCTTTTAACATGAACGTTATCGGTGTAAACCGTTCTGGGAAAGAAGTTGAAAACGTTGATCAGGTTTTAACCATTTCAGCAATTGATGATGTTTTAAATAAAGCGGATTTTATAATTTCTGTACTGCCTAGTACGAATGAAACAAAATATTTGTTAACAGATTCCCATTTTAACAAGATGAAGCAAAGTGCTGTATTCATCAATATAGGTCGGGGAGATTTAGTAGATGAAGAAGTTCTTTTAAAAGCTATACAAGAAAAGAAAATTGACCATGCTTACTTAGACGTATTTAGAGAAGAGCCGCTACCAAAGGACCATCAGTTTTGGAGTATGGATGGAATTACTGTCACGCCACATATCTCAAGTATTACAAAGAATTATCAGCCGCGTGCTTTAGACATTTTTAAACAGAACTTAAATACATATATTAATAAAGAGAATCATTTTATTAATGTAATTGATGTAGAGAAGGGGTATTAAGATGAAGATCTATACGAAAACTGGAGATAAGGGTACAACGTCATTAGTGTATGGTAGTCGAGTATCAAAATCAGACAAAAGAGTGAATGCATATGGAACTTGTGATGAAGCAAACTCGATGATTGGTTTAGGAATGAGTTATTTAAAGGCAGAATTTTTTGGAGACAAGGAGCGGTTCGCAGGTTTTTTCCATAAAGTACAGACGCAGCTGTTTCATGTTGGAGCTGAACTGGCTACTCCAGCTGGGAAAGAAGTAAAGTGGACTGTTACAAATCAATCTATTCAAGAACTGGAAGAAGAAATTGATTTTCTAGATGGAAAACTTACTCCTTTAAAGAATTTCATCCTTCCGGGAGGTCATCCTGCTGGTGCTGCCTTTCATACTGCAAGAACTATTGTAAGAAGAGCAGAAAGAGAAGCAGTTTCAATAGAGGAGGAAGTGAATCCTTTAGTACTTTCTTATTTAAATCGCTTATCTGATTTTTTATTCGTTGCTGCTCGATTTGTTAATCAAGAGCTAGGTGAGAAGGAACACAACTTACATGAGTAGAGGAATTGACAAAATAGCCTTTTCGTTAGTACACTATTTATAAAGATTATAAAGTGATAATATTTATGGAAAAGAGGTGCATGACGATGTCAGATGTACAATTAAAAGAGGCAATCTCAACGCTAAAGGAGACTGGAGTACGTATTACTCCGCAGCGTCATGCGATTTTAGAGTATCTAATATCTACTATGGCACACCCTACAGCTGATGATATTTATAAGGCTCTAGAAGGGAAATTTCCAAATATGAGTGTGGCAACTGTATATAATAATTTACGTGTTTTCCGTGAAGTTGGTCTAGTAAAGGAATTAACATATGGTGATGCTTCAAGTAGGTTTGACTTTGTAACAACTGAACACTATCACGTTATTTGTGATTTATGCGGGAAAATAGTTGACTTCAGCTATCCTGGTTTAGATGAAGTAGAGCACTTAGCATCTCATGTTACAGGCTTTCAAGTGAAAAGTCACAGAATGGAAATCTACGGAACATGTTCAGATTGCTCTAATAAATCTCATTAAAAAGACGGTTCTTCAAATAGAAGAACCGTCTTTTTAATATTGTTTACTTTTCAAACTTCTTCTTATTATAACCCTCATCAAACTCTTTCCCCTCTAAATCAGGGTCTAGTGTAAGAGGTTCATTACAATACATGCACATATCTACACGACCTAGTACCTTTGTAACTTTGCCGCAGTTAGGACATGTAACCTGAACCGCTTTTGTTGAGAGCATTCCAATCCAAAAATACACAACAGTACTTCCTATAATACCTAGAAAACCTAGAAGCATAAAGAACGTCATAATAATTGGGTTTTCACGAAAGTATAAGCCGACATACATAATAATGAAGCCGATAAATATCAAGCTCAACGCAAATGTGCGGATTTTATTTATTTTACTAGAATATTTCTTAGCCATATTTGTCCCTCCTAGAAAAATACTATACCATATTCGGAGGGAAATGAGTGAATAGAATGTAAACGGGGTATAACAAAAATTATAGAAAAAAGGATTTTGTCGAAAATTGACTAATTATATAGAAGGATATTTATTGTCACTGTCGAAGTAGTAAACAACCAATATTTTCTGGAGGAATTCTATTTATGGAGGATATATTACGTCCTATTTACCAAGAGCGAGCAAGTCATGCGAATACATTAGGAGTTCTACTAATTGATTATAAGAATAAATTAAATTCAATTACAGATACGTTTGATGTCATTCTTTTCATTGTGGTTAAGGATGCTGAACAACCGGTATATATAAAGCACTACACATATAAAGATCAAAAAGCAGGGTTACATATAGTAGATCAAGATCAGTTAAAAGAATGGATTTTGTTAGGAACAAATAGAAGGGTAATCGATTGGTTTCTAAATGGAAAAATCCTATTTGATCGCAATGAATATATTGCTGATTTGAAAACAGAACTCAAGGATTTTCCGTTCTATGGTAGAAAGGTGAAAATGGGTCTTGAATTTGCTAAGCTAATTCGTCGCTATGTTGATGGGAAAGTTTTCTTTGAGGATAAACATTATTTAGATGCTTATAATCATATTATTCATTCGTTGCATCACCTTGCAAGACTTTCAGTTATTGAGAATGGTTTCCATCCGGAAGTTACAGTTTGGAATCAAGTGAAACAAATTGAACCAGAGATTTATAAGTTATATGAAGAGTTAGTGAATAGTGATGAGAATATAGATAAGAGACTTGAACTTCTTTTCTTAGCTATTGAGTTTCTAATTAGTAGTAAAATGAAAATTGGCTCTGAACACTTGTTGAAAATTATTAAATCTAAAGAACAGTGGAGTTTTCAGGAGATCTTAGATCATCCAGAGGGGAAATATTACTCAGTAGATCTAGCAATGCTAATTGAATATCTAACACAAAGGAGCCTTATTAATATAGTAAATGTTGAAACAAAGGGGCAAGGAGTATATCACCGGTATTATCAAGTGAATGGTTAAAGTTATTTTAATATATTATTTTGTTGTTGACTTCTTAATCTTAACTTGTTATGATATAAAACGTCACTGCTGAACGACAGTGTTATCGAACAGCAGTGACTAAAAAAACTTCAAAAGGTTATTGACTCCAATTGAAAGTTTGTGTTATATTAATAAAGTCGCTCAAACGAGTGATCTGCAAAAGAAATATTTGAACCTTGAAAACTGAACAAAACAAAACGTCAACGTTAAATCTTTTATACGTAAGACATAGTCTTACAAAACAAGTTGAACTAGATTCAACAAATGAGCAAGTCAAACTTTTTTCGGAGAGTTTGATCCTGGCTCAGGACGAACGCTGGCGGCGTGCCTAATACATGCAAGTCGAGCGGACGAAAGGGAGCTTGCTCCCTTTCGTTAGCGGCGGACGGGTGAGTAACACGTGGGTAACCTGCCTGTAAGACTGGGATAACTCCGGGAAACCGGGGCTAATACCGGATAATTCCTTTCCTCGCATGAGGAAAGGTGGAAAGATGGCTTCGGCTATCACTTACAGATGGACCCGCGGCGCATTAGCTAGTTGGTGAGGTAACGGCTCACCAAGGCGACGATGCGTAGCCGACCTGAGAGGGTGATCGGCCACACTGGGACTGAGACACGGCCCAGACTCCTACGGGAGGCAGCAGTAGGGAATCTTCCGCAATGGACGAAAGTCTGACGGAGCAACGCCGCGTGAGTGAAGAAGGTTTTCGGATCGTAAAACTCTGTTGTTAGGGAAGAACAAGTACCGTTCGAATAGGGCGGTACCTTGACGGTACCTAACCAGAAAGCCACGGCTAACTACGTGCCAGCAGCCGCGGTAATACGTAGGTGGCAAGCGTTGTCCGGAATTATTGGGCGTAAAGCGCGCGCAGGCGGTTCCTTAAGTCTGATGTGAAAGCCCACGGCTCAACCGTGGAGGGTCATTGGAAACTGGGGAACTTGAGTGCAGAAGAGGAAAGCGGAATTCCACGTGTAGCGGTGAAATGCGTAGAGATGTGGAGGAACACCAGTGGCGAAGGCGGCTTTCTGGTCTGTAACTGACGCTGAGGCGCGAAAGCGTGGGGAGCAAACAGGATTAGATACCCTGGTAGTCCACGCCGTAAACGATGAGTGCTAAGTGTTGGAGGGTTTCCGCCCTTCAGTGCTGCAGCTAACGCATTAAGCACTCCGCCTGGGGAGTACGGTCGCAAGACTGAAACTCAAAGGAATTGACGGGGGCCCGCACAAGCGGTGGAGCATGTGGTTTAATTCGAAGCAACGCGAAGAACCTTACCAGGTCTTGACATCCTCTGCCAACCCTAGAGATAGGGCGTTC